>JAQGMG010000027.1 GCA_028292485.1 Rhodocyclales bacterium
ATCCAGAAGGAAGGCTGCGACGGCCTCATCACCAGCTGCCGCTGGGTGGTGCACAAGATGCCCGCGCACACGCGCACCGTGTGCCTCGAATTCTTCGGCAACGCGAAGGACGCGGTGCCCAGCATCGTCGAGATCAAGGACTTCATGTTTGCCGAGCAAAAGCGCGGCGGCGCCATCCTCGCGGGCCTGGAGCACCTGGACGACCGTTACCTGAAGGCGGTTGGTTATGCGACCAAGTCCAAGACCCACGGCGGCCTGCCGAAAATGGTCTTGTTTGGCGACATTGCCGGCGACGACGCCGACGTGGTGGCACGCGCGACCAGCGAGGTCGTGCGGATTGCCAATTCGCGCCGTGGTGAAGGTTTTATCGCCATCAGCCCGGACGCCCGCAAAAAATTCTGGCTGGACCGCAAACGCACGGCCGCCATTTCGCGCCACACCAACGCCTTCAAGATCAATGAAGACGTGGTGATTCCGCTGCCGCGCATGGGCGACTATTGCGATGGCATCGAGCGCATCAACATCGAGCTATCGATCAAGAACAAGCTCAAGCTCGCCGAGGCCATCGCGCAGTTCCTCGATGGCGATCTGCCATTGCGCGTCGATGACTCCAATATCGAAAAGGAAGTACTCATTGGTGACCGTCGCGCACGCGCTTTGGAAACGGTCTCGCTGGTGCGTCGCCGCTGGCAGTGGATACTCGACAATCTCGATACGCCGCTTGCGCAGGCCGAAGCTCAGTTTGCGGAGCTGGGCATCGAGGCTGGCGAACTGACCAATCGTGCGGCCGCACCGAAACTTTTCCATCGGGTACAGGATTATTCCGTACGCATTTCGTGGAAAACAGAGCTCAAGCTCGCCAACGAAGAGATATTCGAAGGCAATCTCTACCGCCCGCTGATCGAGAAACTCGAAGCCATCCAGAAGGAAGTGCTGCGCGGTCGCGTCTTCGTTGCGTTACACATGCACGCCGGTGACGGCAATGTGCACACCAATCTGCCGGTGAATTCCGATCACTACGAAATGCTGCAGGAAGCCAACGCCGCTGTCGTGCGCATCATGGCGCTCGCGCGCTCGCTCGGCGGCGTGATCTCGGGCGAACATGGCATCGGCATCACCAAGCTGGAGTTCCTGACCGAGGAAGAAGTCGCGCCATTCCGTGCCTACAAGAACAAGGTCGACCCGGAAGGGCGTTTCAACAAGGGCAAGCTGATGCCCGGCGGCGATTTGACCTATGCCTACACGCCGAGCTTCAACCTGATGGGCCACGAGTCGCTGATCATGCAGCAGAGCGACCTCATCGACATCCAGGATTCGATCAAGGATTGCCTGCGCTGCGGCAAGTGCAAACCGGTTTGCGCCACGCACGTGCCACGCGCCAATCTGCACTACTCGCCACGCAACAAGATCCTCGCTACCTCGCTGCTGACCGAGGCTTTTCTCTACGAAGAGCAGACCCGGCGCGGTGTATCGATCAAGCATTGGGAAGAGTTCGAAGACGTCGCCGACCACTGCACGGTGTGCCACAAGTGCTACAGCCCCTGCCCGGTGGACATCGATTTCGGCGACGTATCGATGAACATGCGCAATCTGTTGCGCAAGATGGGCAAGCAGAGCTTCAACCCGGCGAAAACCGTGGCCATGGCCTTCCTGAATACGACTTCGCCAGAGCGCATCAAGCTGCTGCGCAAAGTCAGTATCCAGTGGGCATACAAGGCGCAGCGTCTGGGTAACCGCGTGCTCTCGGGCTTTGCCAAGCGTCAGACCGCGCACCCTCCCGCCTCGCTCGGCAAGCCCGAAATGAAGGCACAGGTAATCCACTTCATCAACAAGAAGATGCCCGGCAAGCTGCCCAACAAGACGGCACGTGCGCTGCTGGATATCGAGGACGCGGAAATCGTGCCGGTGATTCGCGACCCGCAGAGAACCCGTGCCGATTCGGAAGCCGTCTTCTACTTCCCCGGCTGCGGTTCGGAGCGGCTGTTCTCGCAGGTCGGGCTCGCCACACAGGCGATGCTCTATCACGTCGGCGTACAGACGGTCCTGCCGCCGGGCTACCTGTGCTGCGGCTATCCGCAGCGAGGAGCCGGTCAATACGACAAGGCCGAGAAGATCAGCACCGACAATCGTGTGCTGTTCCATCGCGTTGCCAACACGCTCAACTACCTCGACATCAAGACCGTGGTGGTGAGCTGCGGCACGTGTTACGACCAGCTGGCGATGTACGAATTCGAGAAGATATTCCCCGGCTGCCGACTCATCGACATCCACGAATTCCTGCTTGAGAAAGGCGTGAAGCTGGAAGGCGTCAGCGGTACGCGCTACATGTATCACGACCCTTGCCATTCGCCGATGAAGCTGCAGGACCCGACAAAGACGGTCAATCAGCTGATCACCACCGACGACGGCACGAAGATCGCCAAATCTGACCGGTGCTGTGGCGAAGCAGGCACGCTGGCGGTTGCACGGCCAGACATCTCGACACAGGTCCGCTATTCAAAGGAAGCTTCGCTCAAGCTGGGCGAAGAGAAACTGCGTGCTGATGGCTTCGAAGGCGAGGTCAAGATCCTGACCTCATGCCCGGCTTGCCTGCAGGGCCTGCAGCGCTTTGATGACGACATCAAGGGCGGCCTCGATGCCGATTACATCGTCATCGAGATCGCGCGCCGTCTGCTTGGCGAGGACTGGATGCCCGAGTATGTCGCTCGCGCCAACAACGGCGGTATCGAACGCGTGCTGCTTTGATGAACAGCGCAATGTCTGAGCAAGCAACGACCGCAGCACTGATCGAGCGATTCCAGCAATGGCTGGTGGAAGCAGAGAAGACTGAGATCAACGATCCCACTGCCATGTCGCTGGCCACCGCGGATGCCAGCGGCATGCCCTCGGTGCGCATGGTGCTGCTCAAACATGCCGACACCGAAGGCTTCGTCTTCTACACGAATCTGGGCAGCCAGAAAGCACATGAACTCACGGCAAATCCCCAGGCTGCCATGTGTTTTCACTGGAAGAGCCTGCAGCGCCAGGTGCGGGTGCAAGGTCAGGTACAGCCCGTGACCGACGTCGAAGCCGACGCCTACTTCGCCAGTCGCGCACGCGACTCGCGCATCGGCGCCTGGGCATCGAAACAGTCGCAACCCATGCAGGGGCGCTTCGAGCTGGAAAAACGCGTTGCGGAAAAAGCGCTGCGCTTCAATATTGGCGCCATTCCGCGCCCCAGCTTCTGGTCCGGGTTTCGCATCGTGCCGTCGGTCATCGAATTCTGGGAAGCCAAACCTTTCCGACTCCACGACCGTACGCGCTACGTCCGGCAGACGGAGCATGACTGGCAGGGAACGCCTCTCTTTCCGTAGCCATGCCGCACTGCGGTAAGATGCAATGAATCAGGCCCTTTGGCACTTGCCCGGCATTCAATTGGCTCCTTCATCATGAATAATCCACTCAACAGTCTGCTTGCCAACAACCGCGCATGGGCGCGCAACGCGGTCGACCGTGACCCCGAGTTTTTCTCACGTCTGGTCACACAGCAGACGCCGGAGTACCTGTGGATCGGCTGCTCCGATAGCCGTGTGCCGGCCAACGAAATTACCGGCCTGGCGCCGGGCGAGGTCTTCGTTCATCGCAATATCGCCAACGTCGTCGTGCACAGCGACCTGAACTGTCTGTCTGTCATGCAATTCGCGGTCGACGTGCTCAAGGTCAAACACATCCTGGTGGTGGGTCACTATGGATGCGGCGGTGTGCAGGCAGCCTTGCTGAACCAGCGTCACGGGCTGGTCGATAACTGGTTGCGTCATGTGCAAGACGTGCGCGACAAGTTCCGCCTGCAGCTGGACAAGGTCGATGACTTCAAGACGCGCCTGGACTACCTGTGCGAACTCAACGTCGTCGAGCAGGTACTCAACGTAAGTGAAACCACCGTGCTGCGCGATGCGTGGGCGCGCGGTCAGGAAGTCACCGTGCACGGCTGGATCTACGGCGTCGCCGACGGTCTGCTCAGCGATCTGAACGCCAGCGTCTCGCAGGAGTCCGAGGCACTGGAATGCTATACCGAGGCCATCCTTAGCCTGACGGCGCGCATTTGATCGCTGACGGCGACAGTTGCGCTTGTGCCGCAGTTATACTCGCCCTCGCTATCAGCCAATAACGGAACACGCGTATGAGCCTTTCCTGCCACGCTCGCCAGTCTGGCAACACGGTGGTCGGTGTCGCCGTCGGTCTCTTGATCGGCGTAATCATCGCTGTCGGCATTGCGCTGTACATCAATTTCGGCCCGAAGCCGTTTGCGCAGAAAGACGACAGCAAGTCCGCCGTGACAACTTCCCCCGGCACGTCGACTTCACCACCGTCTGGCGAGCCAATCGCATTGCCCGGCAAGCCAGGCGACAAGCCCGTAGCATCGCCAGCTGACAAGAGCGCCGACAAGCCAAGCTACGACTTCTACAAGATTCTTCCCGGCGGCGATTCAGCATCTGCCCCTGTTTCTTCACCTGGCGGGGAACCTGTAACGCCTGACAAGCTCTACCTGCAGGCCGGTGCATTCCAGGACCCGGCAGAAGCTGACAACCTCAAGGCGCGTCTTGCGTTAATGGGACTGGAGGCTGGTGTGCAGAAGGTGGACACCGCCGACAAAGGTGTGCTGAATCGCGTACGCGTTGGACCGTTTCCGGCCCAGAGCGATGCCGACGCTGCGCACGCCAAACTTGCGCAGGAAGGCATCGAAACGGTGGTGGTACGCGTCAAAGCCCGCAAGCAGCCATAACCGAAATGACAAGTGAATAACAAAGACAGGAGATCACGCATGCTTCGCCGCAGTCTGTTCAAACTAATCATTGCCTCGTCCCTTGCTGCGATGGCCCCGCTGAGCTTCGCACTGGACCTTGGCAAGGACTACACCGTACTGCAGCCGGCCCAGCCTGGCGGCAGCAATGGCCAGATCGAAGTCATCGAATTTTTCTCCTACGCTTGCCCGCATTGCAGCGCGTTTGATCCCAAGCTGTCCAAGTGGCGTTCCGAGCAAGGCAAGGACGTGGTTTTTCGGCGCGTGCCGGTCGGCTTCGGCCGCGCCGAATGGGGAGTACTCGGGCGCCTTTACCTGACGCTCAACACCATGGGGCTGTCCGACAAGCTGGATAGCAAGGTGTTCGAAGCTATCCACAAGAGCTATCTCAAACTCGAGAACGAGAAGATCCGCAACGACTGGCTTACCTCGGTCGGTGTAGACGTCAAGAAATTCAATGACACCTGGCGCTCTTTTGGCATTGAAACAAAAAACAAACGCGCTGAGCAGATGGTGGAAGCTTATCGAGTTCAAAGCGTGCCGACCCTGATCATTGACGGCCGCTATGTACCAACCGATAGCGGGGTTACTGGTGAAGACGCAGGTCATACGCGCATTCTTGCCAACGCCGAACAGCTCGTCGCCAAAGTACGGGCAGAAAAATCCAAAAAATAAACGAGGCAGTGAGCCCCACCACTGTTCCGCTGCGCGTCTTTTTGACGGGCGCTTCCAGCGGTATTGGTGAGGCACTTGCGCGACACTATGCCGCGCAAGGCGCCAATATCGGGCTCGTCGCAAGACGCGGTGATCTGCTGGCGTCGCTGTGTTCATCCCTGCCCGGCGGCACCGCAGCGCACATGACGTTGATCGCCAGCGTGACCGATGCCGAATCCATGCGTGCCGCCGCACAGCAGTACATGGCACGCTTCGGCCTGCCAGACATCGTCATTGCCAATGCCGGTATCTCTACCGGCTCGCTGACCGACGAATCCTCCGATCTGAAAGTCTTCGAAGCGGTGCTGGATACAAATGTTCTTGGAGCTGTGCGAACCTTCATGCCTTTCGCCCGTGCCATGCGCAGGCGCGGCAGCGGCAAGCTGGTTGGTATTTCTTCCGTGGCAGGCGTGCGCGGTCTGCCGGGCGCCGGTGCATATTCCGCATCGAAGGCTGCCATCAGCCGTTATCTGGAAAGCCTGCGTATCGAAATGCGCGGCAGCGGTGTGCAGGTAATCGACATACGCCCCGGTTACATCGCTACACCCATGACGGCCGTCAATCCTTACGCCATGCCCTTCATTCTCCAACCTGATGAAGCCGCACGACGCTTTGCACGCGCCATTGCCAGGGGTTGCTCGCAGACAACGATTCCATGGCAAATGAGTATCGTTGCCAGGGTGATGGCACGACTGCCCAACTGGATTTTCGACAGGCTGCTGGCAGGTGCCAAACGCAAGCCGCGCGGTCTGCCTCTGTAAAGTGAATTACAGCGCCCGTTACGCGCGACGCCTGAAAATCAGATCCCACACGCCATGTCCAAGCCGCAAACCACGCGTTTCGAACTTGGTCACTGGCCGATAGTCCGGGCGTGGCGCGTAGTCGGCTGAAGTGTTCTCAAGCAGCGGCTCTGCCGACAAGATCTCAAGCATGTATGCGGCATATTCTTCCCAGTCGGTCGCGCAGTGAAGATAACCGCCTGGCGCAAGACGCTTCGCCAGTTGCGTGACAAAGCCAGGCTGCAGGATACGGCGTTTGTGATGGCGCTTCTTCGGCCAGGGATCGGGGAAGAATATGTGCACACCTGCCAGTGAATCCGGCGCAATCATGTCGCGCACGACTTCCGTTGCGTCGTGCTGCATGACCCGCAGATTTGTCAGACCCTGTTCCTCGATCAGCTTGCACAGATTACCCACGCCGGGGCCGTGTACTTCGATGCCAATGAAATCGGTATCTGGCCGCGCCGCTGCAATCTTTGCAGTCGTATCACCCATGCCACAACCTATCTCCAGCACAACCGGCGCACTGCGGCCAAAGGCTGCTGTGTAGTCGAGCAGCGCGGCGCGATAGGTGATGCCGAAACGCGGCAGCAATTCATCAATGTAGCGTTTCTGCGCGTCAGACATGCGCCCCTGGCGCAATACGAAACTGCGAATGGGCTGGTTGGAGAAACGCGGAATTGGTTCGGTCATAACAGTTCGGTCATGGCAGGTACAAAGAAAACTGAAAGTGGCGCGCAGCCGACAACAGAATCGCCGACGCGCTCTAGTCGGCAGAGGCGCCGAATTGCTTATGCTTATCGACGACCTCATCGACGATAAGACGAAAAACCCGCTGTATTAGCTCCGGCGCTACTCCGTGCTCACGAGCAAGCGTCTCAAAGCGCGCCATCTGCCGCACCTCACGTGCGGTGTCGACTGCAGGCAGCTGGTGTATACATTTGAGATGACCGACCTTGTCGGTGCAGGCAAAACGCTCGCCGATCAATGCGACGATGCGCGCATCGATGGCATCGATTTCCAGCCGCAGCGCTTCAATTTCCGGACCTGACGACACAAGACGGGCTCAACTGCCAATCATGCCCGAAGCGGGCGAACTCGGCGTCGCCGAATAATACTTCTTTGGCATACGGCCGGCGAGAAATGCTTCACGGCCGGCTTCGACGGCTTTCTTCATTGCGCCTGCCATCAACACGGGATTCTGCGCTGAGGCGATGGCCGTATTCATCAGCACGCCATCACAGCCAAGCTCCAAAGCGATGGCTGCGTCGGATGCGGTGCCGACGCCTGCATCAACCATGACGGGCACCTTCGCCTGATCAATGATCAGTTTGAGATTCCATGGATTGAGAATACCCATTCCGGAGCCGATCAACGATGCCAAAGGCATGACGGCCACCACGCCGATTTCTTCCAGCATCCTTGCCTGGATGGGGTCATCCGAACAGTACACCATGACCTTGAAGCCGTCCTTCACGAGAATCTCCGCGGCTTTGAGCGTCTCCGGCATATTGGGAAACAAGGTGTGGGGATCACCGAGCACTTCGAGCTTCACCAGATCGTGGCCGTCGAGCAGCTCACGCGCCAGACGCAGAGTACGCACCGCCTCATCTGCCGTGTAACACATGGCTGTATTTGGCAGATACGTGAATTCCGACATCGGCAATGCATCGAGCAAGCTGGGCGCCTTGGTATCTTGCCCGATGTTGGTCCGGCGAATCGCCACCGTCACGATCTGGGCCCCCGATGCCACGACCGCGCGCCGCGTCTCGTCGAAATCCTTGTACTTTCCGGTGCCTACCAGCAAACGCGAGTTATAGGCCTTGCCTGCAATGACGAGCGGGTCATTCATGATATTTCCTGAAACCGGTTGATGAAACGGGAGTTGATGCAGGCTCAGCCGCCACCGACGGCGACGACGATTTCCAATTGATCGCCACTATCCAGAGCCGTTGCCGCATGCATACCGCGCGGGACAATTTCACCGTTGCGTTCTACTGCCACGCGCTTGCCAATCAGCGATAGCTCAATGAGCAGATCGCTGATACTGGTCACACTCACAAACTGTCGGCTCTCGCCGTTTATCGTCAATTGCAGCATTCTGTTCGTGTCATTGGCAAAGGGCCGGCTGAGACGTCATTCATGGTCATGAAAATCACGGCATTTATGGTCAGGTGCGGTGCCACCGCATGGAATTCAGGAGGTTGGGGTCACGAGAAGCTATCGCTGGAGGCGACGAAGCCAGATCGCCAAACTCACGTGGCGTCTTGAATTGTACGGAAGTTCACCAGCACCCTCAATCGCAGTTCAGAAACTGCCGTTATGCTGATGAAGAGGCTGTATCGGAATCTTTTCGCCAGCAAGAATACGGCAACAGCGATTGCCGACATCGGGGTAAGCCGCGGTTGAGAGCATGATGGGAGTTCCGTACAATCGAACCACGAAGCGGGCGTCGTATAATGGCAATACCCTTGCTTCCCAAGCAAGAGCCGAGGGTTCGATTCCCTTCGCCCGCTCCACGGCATGCTGCGTTGCCTTGCTGATCGAGCGCTCTGCATGCTCCATGGTCAAATTCGTAGACGTCGGAAAGACTGACAGCGACAAAGTCGCGTTTTCTAGGAGCATCTGGCGATCGATATGACAACAACTACGACACAGCGTTTTACTTCGCGATATACCGCATTGTCGCGTCGGTGCTTGGGCAGAGGACTGGCGATGATCTGTTGCCTCGCTTTTGCCGGATCGTCGCAAGCGCTGGATCGGATCATTTTCGATCAACCCAGTTCTGCCATCGATTCCCGCAAGGAATACCCGATGCAATTGCTACGGGAAATTCTTGAGCGTACCAAGACCAAGTTTGGTCCTTACGAGCTTCAGTACTCCGATGTGCGTATCGAGCAGCGCCCACGCTTGCTACTCGAGATGAAGCGCGGCGAAGTGGTGAACGTCACGGTACAACCGTCGCAGCCCGAGTGGGAAACCGAGCTGCCAGTGATTCGCCTCCCAGTTGATAAAGGGATCGCCTCCTACCGCATCTTCCTTATCAACCAGGAAGATCAGCCAGCTTTTTCGGCAATTACAAGCCTCGATCAACTCAAGGCAAAACGCCTGGGCATAGATCGCGCGTGGTCAACATATGCCATTCATGTAGCCAACGGCTTCAATCTTGAAACGGGAAACAACTACGAAGGCTTGTTTTCCATGCTGCTGGCGCGGCGCTTCGATTATTTCCCGCGCGCCATCTATGAAGCGATTCCGGAACAGCTTGGCCGCAAAGACAGTGCGCCGAATATCGCCGTAGAAAAATCAATTGCGCTGTATTTCCCGCTGCCGCGTTATTTCTTCGTATCGCCAGCACATCCGCAGCTTGCCAAGCGGATTGAAGCCGGTTTCGAAATGATCATCAAGGACGGCACATTCGATCGGCTTTTCATGGAATTTCACCGCGACCTTATCAAGCAGGCGGAATTTTGCTCTCGACGTATCTTTCCCATACCCAACCCATTCCTGACGCCGCAAACGCCGTTGCAACGTAAGGAGCTGTGGTTCGATCCGTTCCGCGCCGGGAAGAAAGGGCAGGCCGTTTGTTCGAATCACCCTTCCAGACCGTCGAATAATTGACGAACACGAACACCGGTCTGGCATCTGATCACAGCGAAGGCCCAGAAAAAAAGGCCATATCGGCGAGTGTCGCCGATATGGCCTTTTTCCGCATTCATGCTTGAAGAATGCAGCCTTGCGATCACAGCTGACCGTCAGCTCACTCCGATGATCACGAAGCGGGAAGATGCGCTTTCCGAGCCGAGTTCAACGCCATTGTCATAGCTGGGCTGCTGAACGCCGGACCCGTGAGTTATTTCGGCCATGTAGCCTGCGCGCTCTTGGTCCGCGGCACTGAAATATGCGCGGCGGCTGGATGCCACATCAAAAAATTCAAAACTTGGAGTCATGATAATCACCTCTCTCTAACTGCTGCCATTCATGCAAAGGCGCTTATTTCTGCGCCGTGATTGAATGCTAGCGATCCGAAGACGTGCTTACCAATTGGAGTGTCTGATCAAGTCATAAGAAAATTTTGCACTGCATCAAACAACATTGAAAACGGCACGGGCCCATCAAATTAACTCAACTAAAACAACCGTTTAAAGAAAAACAGTTTGTGCAAAAACCTTCCTAATCCAATGTTTAGACGGCCAGGCTCACTCTTCAATTCTATTGATGTACCCATAGAAAAACACGAGCGCATCCTATGACGCCCGCGTTGCAGCCTCCTGGGCTCCTCCCAGAACAGTCACCCCGGGGAGATGGCTATCGATGATGGCGCTGCGCAAGAGATCAATGACTTTGGTGCGCGGGTAGGTGACGCGCCAGGCCAGCGCAACGCGGCGATAGGGCTCCGGTGCCGAGAAATGGCGTACCGCGACCAGTCGTTGAGTTTCCGCCAGCGGGTCTGCGGCTGTGCTGGGCAAGACGGTAATGCCCAAGCCTGTCGCAACCATATGACGAATCGTTTCGAGCGAGCTGCCTTCGAGTGTCTTCTGCAAACCCGTGCCATGACTACACAGCGGACAAGCCGCCAAAACCTGATCGCGGAAGCAATTGCCAGCGCCAAGCAATAACAACGGCTCTTCCTGTAACCGCTCCGCCGATATCTGTTTGGCATCAACCCATGCGTGGGCGGCAGGAAGCACTACACGGAATGGTTCGTCGTAAATCTGCTGAACAACGATGCCTGATTCGTCGAAAGGCAACGCAATGATTGCGACATCTATTTCGCCACGCTTGAGTGCTTCGGCAAGCCTGGCCGTGTAATTTTCCTGAATCACCAGGGGCATGCGCGGCGCACGCTCGGTGAGCAAAGGAATAAGCGCGGGCAGCAGATAGGGGCCGATAGTGTAGATAACGCCCAACCGTAACGGCCCCGACAACGGATCCTTGCCGGCCTCTGCGATATCACGAACCTGATTGGCTTCGCGCAACACGTTTTCTGCCTGAGCGACGATCTGGCGACCAACCTCGGTAACCTGCACGTCTGCTGCGCTACGTTCGAAAAGCGTTATGCCCAATTGATCTTCGAGTTTTTTTACAGCAATGGACAGGGTCGGCTGGCTGACATGGCACTTTTCGGCGGCCCGTCCAAAATGCCGCTCCTGCGCCAGCGCGACGATGTAACGCAAATCAGTCAGAGTCATGATGGCGAGCTCCACACAGTTATCGAGCGGCAATGAGGAGGCCAGTGCGCTCGAGGATGTTTGATTGTAGTGTTTGCATCGTTCAAAGGTTGGTCAGGGCCTAACTCTGACTCGCGAAATTCGTAACAGCTTGAAAGTGGAGCAGCCGCCCCCAGTTTGTAAGCGTTTGTAAGGCCTTGGAACCTGTCTGCATCTTCCAAATCCATGCCTGCATGGACTTTTGTTCGCTTTGCACAAAGAAGGAGATCCAAATGCAGTGGACGTTTTCCCGCAGTGTGTTGGTCGCGAGTATTGCCGCCGTGGCATTTGCTGGCTGCCTGCAGGATTCTGGCATCAAGAGTTCCCACGCTGGCAGCGCGCCGCCGGCTGTGCTGGCATCTGCCGTCGTAGCGCCAAATGTGCCGACAGGCGTGGCGCTTCCAAATTTCGCCAGCCTGGTAGAACAGGTCGGGCCAGCCGTAGTGAATATCAGCGTTACGAGCGTTCAGAAAGGCGGTGACGATGCCTTTGCCGACGATCCGTTCTATGACTTCATCCGTCGATTCCAGGGCATGCCGCAGCAACGCAGTCGTCCTGATCGCGTTCAACGTGGCGTTGGCTCAGGATTCATCGTCAGTAGCGATGGCTACGTGATGACCAATCACCACGTGGTCGAAGGCGCTGACGAAGTGATTGTCAAGCTTACCGACAAGCGTGAGTTCAAAGCGAAGGTCATTGGCTCGGACGAACGCACCGATGTCGCCTTGATCAAGATCGATGCGACCGGCCTGCCTTTTTTGAAGATGGGTGATCCCGACAAGTCGCGCGTCGGAGAATGGGTGATTGCTGTCGGCTCGCCGCTCGGACTCGACAACACGGTTACAGCCGGCATCATCAGCGCGAAGGCCCGACGCTTGCCTGACGGAAGCTTCGTTCCTTTCATCCAGACTGACGTAGCCATCAATCCCGGCAATTCAGGTGGCCCGCTGTTCAATATGAATGGAGAGGTGATAGCGATCAACTCGCGCCTCATCAATAATTCCGGCGCCGCCTCATACGCGGGTATTTCACTTGCAATACCGATCGATGTCGCCATGAAGGTGAAGGATCAACTGCTCAAAACCGGCAAGGTCATTCGAGGCATTCTTGGTATCACTTTCCAGCCGGTCGACGCCGATCTTGCCAAATCGCTTGGTCTGGAGAAGGCGGAAGGGTCTGCCGTCACAAATGTGACCAAGGGCTCCGGCGCCGACAAGGCCGGTCTGAAAGTGGGCGATGTCATTCTGCAAGTTGACGGCACGAAAATCGATGACCCGAGCGACCTGCCCCGCATGATTGGCGAGAGACCGCCGGGTGATACCGTAACGCTGAAGGTATGGCGCAACAAATCGCTACTGAATATCAAGGCAACTCTCGGGACCGCACCGGCCAATGCGAGCAGCGCCAAGAACAGCAAGCCTGGCAGTGGAAGTACTGAAAAGCTTCCTGGCAAGCTTGGTTTGTCTGCAAGACCTTTGCAACCGGAAGAGGCACGTCGTCTGGACGTGGATGGCGGTCTTGTGCTCGAGGACGCGAGCGGTGCGGCTGCCAAGGCAGGGCTACGCGAGGGCGATGTGATCCTCATGGCAAACGGCCAGCCGGTCACAACCGTCGAGGGCCTACGCCAGCAGATCACAAACGCCAAAAGCGGCAAACTGCTGCTTCTGGTCCAGCGTGAAGAGGGGCGGGCATTCGTTGCGCTGCCTACTGAATGACGAATTCGGCACGTCGTTGCCCCCGGCAGCATTGGCCATTCGGTTCTGGGTCGCTGTTGGTCTCGACCAGGTAATCCTCAAGTTACACGGCCTTTACGCAGTAGTTTGTCTCTCCTGAAACGTCTTATTGCAGGGCCACCGCCGGTGGCCCTCTTTTTTTGACCGCTTGTTTCGCAGTTGAAACCGTTCTGCAAGGCACCTGTCTACTCCATCGTTGGTTGACAGAGCAAGTTAAACGTTTTATTTTCCATTAGGCAGCAGACCCTTGGTACGGAACGTTTCGTTGCGGGATGGACGAAGACACCCGGCCAGTCTGGCCCACCTCGAACCAGGAGACCAAACTATGAAGTTTCAAAGCACTGCACGTGGCGCTCTAGTCGCTGCGTTTGCCGTGTCCGCAATGTGTGCGCCGCTTGCCCAAGCTGCCACACAGAACTGGACACAGGCACCCTCGCTTGATGCGCTCGTCAAGGCAAATAAGCTGCCCCCTATTGCAAAACGCTTGCCGGACAGCCCTGAAATCATCGTTCCCATCGAACGCAAGGGTGTTTATGGCGGCACCCTGCGCACCGCGATGCGGAGCAATGCCGACCAAAACAGCATCACGCGTCTTGTGGGCGCGCAGGGGCTGGTTCGCTGGTCCATGGATTTCAACAAGGTCGTTCCGAATCTTGCCGAAAGCTGGGTGATCAGCCCGGACGCTTCGGAATACACATTCAAACTGCGTCGCGGAACACGCTGGTCTGACGGCTCGGCGTTTACTGCGGACGACGTGGTGTTCGCAATGAACGACCTGGTCTACAACAAGCAGTTCTTCAATGTGACGCCAGAGCAATACGTGGCGAAAGATCAGGGCGCCAAAGTTACGAAGGTGGACGACTACACCGTGTCGTTCAAGTTCGCCGGCCCTAACCTTTCCTTCACCGACCAGCTGGCGACACCGTTGGGCCAACACCCTACGATGTACCAGAAGAAATATTGCTCACAATTCCACCCTGGCTTCAACACGAAAATCAACGACGTCCTGACGCGCGAGAACGCCAAGGACTGGGGCTCGTTGATGCGCCTGAAGTGTGGCGATATCGAGGTTCCATCGCGTTGGGGTAATGTCGAGCGTCCGACTCTGGATCCTTGGGTCGTTGTCGAGCCTTACCGCGGTAATGCAACGCGCGTTATTCTCGAACGCAATCCGTACTTCTGGCAGGTCGACAATGCAGGTCAACAGCTTCCCTACATTGATCGCTTGCAATTGCAGATGATTTCGGAAGTCGAAACCATTGTGCTGACAGCTATCAATGGCCAGCTCGACTACCAGCATCGTCACATTTTCGGCATCCAGAATCGTCCAGTGCTGTCGGAAAACGCCGCCAAGGCTGGCTACAAGATGATGGCCTTGTCTGGTACCGGCGCGAACTCCGTAGGCATGTGGTTGAACCATTCGACGAAGAACGCCAAGCTGCGCCCTTTGATCCGCAGCAAGGATTTCCGTATCGCGATTTCGCAGGCAATCGACCGCAAGGAAATCAACGATATCGTCTATCTGGGACAAGGTCAGCCTTGGCAGATCGGGCCGCTGAAGCAATCCAAGTGGTATAACGAGCGCCTCGGCACCCAGTACCTGAATCAGGATCTGGCAAATGCAAACAGCTTGCTCGATAAGTTGGGCCTGACCAAACGCGATGCAGACGGCTTCAGGCTCTATGCCGAAGGCGGTCGCGTGTCGATGAGCACCATTGTTTCGGTTGCACAAACGCAACAGATCGATGCGCTTGAGTTGATCCGCAAGCAATTGGCTCGCGTTGGTATCGAAATGATTATCCAAGGCTCCGAGCGCTCGCTGTTCTATGACCGCGCTTCAAACAATGACTACGACATCAGCGTCGACATCATTCCAGGCGGCATGGATATCACGCAAAACCCACGCGCCGTACTGGCCATTCATCCGCTGGAATCCCGCATGAGCCTGCCTTGGACACGTTGGTTCCTGTCCAATGGTAAGCAAGGCGAAGAGCCGCCAGCGAGCATGAAGAAGCGCATGGAGCTCTACGAAAAGTGGCAGACCGCCCGCACCCCTGCGGAAGCCGACACGCTGTTCAAGGAGCTTCTCAATATCGCTGCAGACGAGTTTGAGGTTATCGGTGTGATCCGTTCCCCAAGCGACACCGCGATCCACAGCCTGAAGCTGCACAACGTCTATGAGAAGATGCTTGTGAGCTGGACCTATCCGAATCCGGGACCAGCATTGCCGCAAGAGTGGTTCTTCGCAGCAAAATAAGAACCGGCTTTTTGCGTTAAACAGCAAATAGTCCAGTGGGCCCGAAGAGCAGATTCTGCTCTTCGGGCCCACTGCTTTTGGCTCGCGATTCGCATGCCGACATCCAATGAATTGAAAATAGCGAACTCTGGATATGGGCGCTGCCTGGCAAGACCTGCTCACGATGCCCGTAGATCTTGGAAAAGCGCGCCGCGCTCGCAATCGATATATCTAGCGCCTATCCAGCTTCTCCTGCAGCCCGCGCGCTACAGAAAGTACGCTTTTAGCCGTTAGTTAACTCGCGACTACCCGCTTGAATGTTAATCCGGTCAATGGATCCCACGATTAGGCAGGGGTCAATAACCTTACTTGATACCGCAGCTCAAATCTCCTATGCTTTCGCACCCATTTCGCCCATTGCGGTTTTCCAGCCAGTTCATAAAACCCACTTTTTCGAGACACCGTGCGGCATTGCGTCCGTACGGAGCACAACAGTGCATGTTCGTCCGTTTGCCGGAGGAGGTATCCTGATGTCCCAGAGCAATATAATTCCGGCGCAAACTGCCGCTTCGTCGCTTGACCAGATCGTCAGCCGCGAACTGCTGCCACAACTCACACATTTCTTTGAGCGCCTTCTTTCAGAAAAGAAGGACCTCGTGCTCGATGGCACCAAGGCATTCACCGGCAAGGACAGGTTCCTGACCGGGAAGGTGGCTATCGGCATGAGCTATCTGTTGCTCAACACGCCGCGCACGGACCCAAGGTTCTCGCAGTATCTTGCTGGTTATCGCCAGATTGCGGATATGACTATCGACGAAGACGTCGATAGCTGGGGGATTTACTACTACGTCTCTGCACTCAACAAACTGCGTGAAACTGGTTTGCTGGCTCAGGCAATCAGCCCGGCGACGCTTGAACGCCTGAAGGAAAAACTGGATTGGCGTGGTTTCGTCAAGCAGCCTGAGTTCTCGCTGATCAATCTGCCGACAAATTACTATGGCGTCGCTTTCAGTATTGCGCGGCTGCGCTATCTGCTCGGCTGGGAAGACATCAGCGCGAGTGAGATCCTGCTCGATCGGATGCTCACGCACTACAGCACATATTCAGGCCAGTACGGTTTCTCGGACGAGACCGATGGTGAAGGCCGTTTCGATCGCTACAGCATCTTGCTGATTGGCGAGATCTGTCAGCGCTTCATTGAAACCGGGATGGAAGTAACGGCTCAGTTGAAAGACTGGCTGCGCAAATCGGTTGATGTCATTCTGGTTCGCCTGAACCCGAAGGGCGATGGTTTTGAATTTGGCCGGTCGATTGGCGCTTATGGCGACTCGGCACTGCTCGAAGTCTTGTCTGCGGCGGCGGCACTCGATGTGCTCACCGCTGAAGAGCGCGACATGGCCTATACATTTGCGGTACGCGCCACGCAGAAATATGTCGACTTCTGGTTCGACACCGAGATGCATTCGGTCAATCTTTGGGACAAGGGCCGTCGCACTGATGCCTATCGCGGAAAGCACCGTATCCTCGGCGAAAACCTCAGTCTTCTGCATCAATACATCTACACCAACAACATCTGGAACGAACTCGACTATCGCGGCAAGCAACCCTCGCCGCGCTTTGAAGAGTGGCTGGGCACGCTGCCGCGATTTACCCTCACCTGGTACGCCAAGGGTGAATATGATCGGGCTTTGCTGACCATCCGCGACGGAATGCGCGTCATCAGTCTGCCACTGATCAATGGCGGGGTTACGCTGCACATGACGAATCCATATTTTCCATTGCCGTTCTCGAATGGCCTGGTGCAAGGCACGCCAGACGACGGCTACCCACAACTGCTACCTCGTTTCACGCTCGAAGACGGCTCGCAACTGATTGCGACGTCGTTCCTTCGCGACATACAGACTGAGCAGAATGGCAGCGCCATGACGCTTACCTATCATCAGACGGAACTGAACCGTCTGGGCGAGTCCGAAACCATCAAGGACAGCCGTGTGGGCGTCAAGATCACCTACACGTTTGATTCCGGCGTCATGACCCGCACGGATGTCTATACGCCAAGCGCTCCGCTGAAGAACGTCAAGATCGACATGGAGTTTGCAAGCTTCGGCGAAGATGTCGCTCGCACGGAGAAGGGTTTCTCATTTGCCGTAGGTGATGCGTTAACGTTCGACGCAGAAGGATTTACACGTCTTTCTTCGGAAAATGTCGCAGCTTCCGAGACGTATCGCGCGCCGATGGGTCAAATGAAGACGCTGATTCGCTGCGAACGCGATGAAGCGTCGTTCTCAGCGCCGATCACCCTGCGCTGGGAAATTCGCTACCGCCCTCTATAAGGGGGCTTACCAGGACAGGACGTTCCATTGCGCATTCTTGTTCGGAATGCCGCGTGGATCATAGCGATTGAAGACGCCATCACCCCGGTCATCCACCAGGGTGTATGGCAGTCCGACTGATGGGTAGACCTTGATCATGTAGAGGCGCCCCTTCAGACGGAATTCTTCAATCCTGTCCTCACCGTGCTTCTTGACGGTCATTTCGGACTCCGGCTTTGCCGCCGGAGACGAGTTGGCGGTTACTGGCGCGCGTGGCTCCTCGATGGGCTCGAGCTTCGGAGGAGGCGGCACTACCGTATCAGCCAGCACCGCTGCGCTCAATCCGAGCACAAGACAGCCCAAGGCAATGCGATATTGTGTGTGGCGCTTCATGTGCTGCTTCATGTTTTTCTCCATCATCCGATGATGCGCAAACGTTCGAGCAGGCTCGCACAGGCCAGGCCGCGATGGCTGTGCAAATTCTTGTCGGCCGCAGACATCTGAGCGGCTGTCATACCGAACTGCGGCAACCAGAAATACGGGTCGTAGCCGAATCCTCCGTCGCCCTGCGGACTCTCGACAATCTCTCCATGCCACTCGCCCTCCGCAATAAGCGGCTGCGGGTCTGCAGCGCCACGCACGAAAACCAGCACGCACACATAGTGCGCTCTGCGATCCCCAATGCCTGCCAATTTCTCAAGCATCAACGCGTTGTTGCGAGCATCCGATCGCGGCTCTCCCGCAAAACGCGCGGAATGCACGCCTGGCTCCCCTCCTAACGCAGCAAGACAAATGCCGGAGTCGTCAGCCAAAGCGGGCAAACCCGCATGCAAAGCCGCGTGCCGCGCTTTCGCCAGGGCATTCTCTACAAACGTCTCATGCGGCTCTTCAGCCTCGCTCACGCCGAGCATGCTTTGCGGGATGACATCCCAGCCGAGAGGCTGAAGCAGCGCCTGGAATTCACGCACTTTCCCTGCGTTGTTGGAAGCAAGTACCAGTTTCTTCATTTTAGGCACTCACATCCGCACATGCTGCGTCCATCAGGGCAACAATCTGATCGCCAAGCTGTGGCAGCACCGTCAGGGCCTGCATATTCTCAACGACCTGCGCTGGCCGTGAAGCACCGGTAATCACCGTAGACACGCGCGGGTTGCGCAAACACCAGGCTAGCGACAACTGGGCCAGGGTGCAGCCCAGCTCCTGAGCAATGGGCAACAACTTGCTTATCGCTCGCTTCTTGGCCTCGTCATTCATGCGCTCTTGCAGCCACTCATACCCTGGCACCGTGCCACGCGTTCCAGCCGGAATGCCATGCAGATATTTGCCCGTCAGCAATCCCGAGGCAAGCGGGCTCCAGGTAGTCAAGCCAAGGCCCATGTCCTCGTACAGCCGCTGATACTCCTGTTCGACACGCTTGCGGGCAAACAGGTTGTACTGCGGCTGCTCCACAACCGGCTTATGCAGATGATGGCGCTCGGCGATCTCCCAGGCGGCGCGTATTTCGTCAGCAGCCCATTCCGAAGTACCCCAGTAGAGCGCCTTGCCGCGGCTGATGATGTCATGCATGGCCCATACGGTTTCTTCAATCGGTGTATTCGGATCGGGCCGATGACAATAGATCAGGTCGATATAGTCGAGGCCGAAGCGTCGCAACGAGCCGTCGACTGCGCCAAGCAGGTATTTGCGGTTGAGCGTCTGCTTGACGTTGGGGTCATCCGTCAGGCCCCAGAAGAACTTGCTGGAAACGATGTAGTGCTCACGTGCCCAACCCAGCTCACGTAGCGCCTGACCCATGATTCGCTCAGACTCACCCTGGGCATATACCTCGGCATTGTCGAAAAAATTCACGCCCGCATCGCGTGCCGCGGCCATGCATTCGCGCGCCAGTTTCGTATCCAGCTGATTCGAATAGGTCACCCATGAACCGAATGACAATGCGCTGACCTTAAGTCCGGATCGGCCCAGACGACGGTATTCCATGGTCATTTTCCTTCAGCTACGGATGATTGCCGACTCAGTGCGCCTCATCCCAATTGGCGCCGGCCCCGGCCTCGACCAGCAGGGGCACTTTCAGATGTGCAACACCGCTCATGACCTGCGGCAGCTCGACGCGTACGCGTTCGAGCTCTGCATCCGGCACTTCGAGTATGAGTTCGTCATGGACTTGCAGGAGCAGTTTGCTTTGTAGACCTTCGCGCGGCAGCCAGTCGTACACCGCACGCATGGCGAGCTTGACGATGTCGGCCGCCGTGCCCTGCATCGGCGCGTTGATGGCTGCACGCTCCGCGCCCTGGCGGCGCCCGGCGTTGGAAGATTTGATCTCTGGCAGATACAGACGTCGCCCGAAGACGGTTTCGACATAGCCGTTTTCGCGCGCCAGTGCGCGGGTCTCTTCCATGTAGCGCGCCACGCCAGGATAGCGTGCGAAGTAACGGTCGATGTAGAGCTGCGCTGCGCTGCGCTCGACGCCGATCTGCTTGGCCAGACCGTGCGCACTCATGCCGTAGATGAGGCCGAAGTTGATGGCCTTGGCGTAGCGACGCTGCTCGCTGGTGACATCGGCAACCGTGGCGCCGAACACTTCCGCAGCCGTGGCACGGTGCACGTCCTCGCCCTTGGCGAAAGCGCTGAGCAAGCCTTCGTCGTCGGAGAGGTGCGCCATGATGCGCAGCTCGATCTGCGAGTAGTCGGCGGAGACGATGTGGCTACCGCGCGGCGCGATGAAGGCGGCGCGAATGCGGCGGCCTTCTTCGGTGCGCACGGGGATGTTCTGCAGGTTGGGCTCGGAGCTGGCGAGGCGCCCCGTCACAGCGCCGGTTTGCGAGAAGCTGGTGTGCACGCGCCCCGTCTTTGCATTGACCGAACGCGGCAGCTTGTCGGTGTAGGTGCTCTTGAGCTTGGAGAAACTGCGGTGCTCGAGAATCAGTTTAGGTAACGGGTAATCGAGCGCAAGCTGCGCCAGCACTTCTTCGTCCGTCGAGGGCGCACCGGTAGGCGTTTTCTTGAGGACGGGTAGCTTGTCGCGCTCGAACAACAGCTCCTGGATCTGCTTCGGGCTTCCCAGATTGAACGGCTGGCCGGCAACGACAAATGCCTCGGCTTCGATTTCCATCATGCGCTGGCCAAGCTCGGTGCTTTGCTGCGCCAGCAGGAAGGTATCGATCAGCACACCGTTGCGCTCCATGGCCAGCAGCACTTCGAGCACCGGCATTTCTATCTCGCGATAGACGCGCTGCAAGCCTGCTTCGGCCTCGAGACGCGGCGCGAGAATCTTGTGCACGCGCATCGTCACATCGGCGTCTTCGGCGGCGTATTCGGCTGCGCGGGTGATCTCGACTTCGCCGAAACCGATCTGCTTGGCGCCTTTACCGCACAGGTCTGTATAGCTCAACACCTTGAGGCCCAGATGGCGATTGCACAGCGATTCGAGATCGTGGCTCTTGTCGCTCTCGTAGGCTGCCGACTGCAACAAGGTGTCGTGCACGACGCCACGCAGAGCTATACCCTGGTTGGCGAGAACGTGCATGTCATATTTAAGATTCTGTCCGACCTTGGCGTGCTCGGTGGATTCAAGCCAGGGCTTGAGCTTTGCCAGCACTTCCTCAAGCGGCAGCTGATCGGGCGCGCCAGCATAGCGATGGCCGACGGGAATGTACGCCGCTTCGCCCTCTTCTACGGAAAACGACAAGCCGACGAGTTGCGCCAGCATCGGGTCGAGGCTGTCCGTTTCCGTGTCGAACGCGGTCAGCGGCGCGGTGCTTATTTTCTCGAGCCAGCGGTCGAGCGTGGCCCAGTCGAGTATGCATTCGTAATTCTTGCGATGCTCGCCCTCTTCGGCGGCAACGACTACGGCAAGCGTCGCTTCGGCGCTATCCACGGCGCCTGCGATGGCCATCACTGCGCCTTCGCTGGAAAGTTCGAAAGTCGCGGGTGCCAGGGCCGCGCCTTCGAGCTCGCGCAGCCAGCCGCGGAATTCGTAGCGACGGAATTGCTCGATTAGCGCCGGCGTGTCCTGTTCGGTCCAGTTCAACTCTTCGAGTGGTTGCGCGAGCGGTACGTCATTCACGATGGTGACCAGCCTGCGGCCCAGCGGCAGGAAGTCGAGCGCCTTGCGCAGATTCTCGCCGACCACACCCTTTATGTTGTCGGCATTGGCAACGACGTTCTCCAGCGTGCCGTATTCCTGCAGCCACTTCACGGCCGTCTTGGGGCCGCACTTCGCCACACCCGGCACGTTGTCCACCGTGTCGCCCATCAGCGCAAGGTAGTCGATGATGCGATCCGGCGGCACACCGAACTTGGCCAGCACACCGGCTTCGTCGAGTGTCTCGTTGCTCATGGTGTTGATCAGCCGCACGTTGGCGTTGACCAGCTGCGCCATGTCCTTGTCGCCGGTGGAGATGATGACTTCGTAACCTTGCGCACTCGCAATGCGCGCCAGCGTGCCGATCACGTCATCGGCCTCGACGCCATCCTGCATGATGAGTGGCCAGCCCAAGGCCTTGACGCAGGCGTGGATGGGTTCGATCTGGCGCGCCAGATCTTCCGGCATCGACGGGCGATGCGCCTTGTACTCCGGATACCAGTCATCGCGAAAGGTCTTGCCCTTGGCGTCGAACACGCAGGCGGCGTGCGTTGCCTTGTAGGTCTCGCGCAGCACGCGTAGCATGTTCAACACGCCACGCAATGCGCCCGTCGGCTCTCCCTGCGAATTGCGCAGATCCGGCAGGGCATGAAAGGCGCGATAGAGATAAGAAGAGCCGTCGACGAGTAATAGCGTTGGCATGACAAATCACTGATTGGTGGATGATAAGGCTGAAGACGGGACTGAAAAATGTGCTGCCGGTTTCATGATGTAGACAGGGCGCATGTCAGCCTGCACACGCAGCACCGTCACCCACCCCGGACCAACCGAAAAACATGAGCTTGAAAAATAAACTTCCGCCGTTCACAGCCCCTTCAGTCGAAACCGAAACACGTGTAGCCCGCGAAGCCTGGCGCATTCTCGGCATTATGTCAGAGTTCGTCGAGGCCTCTGAACGCCTGCAGGCGATCAAGCCGGCAGTGAGCATTTTCGGCTCGGCACGCACGCCGGTCGATCATCCGTATTACGAGTTGACCGAGAAAATTGCACGCCTGTTGTCGGACTCGGGCTTCTCCGTCATCTCCGGCGGCGGCCCCGGCATCATGGAAGCCGCCAACAAGGGCGCCTTCCATGGCAAATCACCTTCGGTAGGCCTCAACATCCAGCTGCCTTTCGAGCAGAGCGGCAATCCGTATCAGGACATCTCGCAGACCTTCCGCCACTTCTTCCCGCGCAAGGTGATGTTCGTGCGCTTCGCATCGGCTTACGTGGTCATGCCGGGCGGTTTCGGTACGCTCGATGAGCTATCGGAAGCGCTGACCCTGATCCAGACCAACAAGGGCCGCAAGATCCCCGTCATCCTGGTTGGCAGCAAGTTCTGGAAGGGCCTGCTGGAATGGTTCAAGACGACGCTGATCGACGAGAAGATGATCGGTGCGAAGGACATGGACCTGATCCAGGTCATCGATGATCCGGAAGAAATCGTCGCAGCCATCTTCAAGCACTACGAGCAACGTGGCTTCGAGCTGCTGCCGGAAGAGCATGAGGCGATGCTGAATCTGTGAGCGGACTGCACGCCTCCGGTACTTGTTTATTGCGTGTTGATGGCAGCGTTGTCGGCTTGTGGCGTGCGGTGCATTACCTCGGCAGCTAGCGCCCCTGCGCGTCGCCCCAGATGACCTTGTGCAGTTGAACCTGCATGCGCACGGCCAGCTTGTCGCGCAACACCCATTCAGCCAGGTCTGCCGGCTTCAGCGAACCTTGCACGGGTGAGAACAGGACTGGACAGCGCCGAACCAGCCCATGCGTTTCAAGCTGTTCGCGCGCCCATAGATAATCGGCCTCATCGGCAAGGACGAGTTTGAGTTCGTCACGTGGCGTGAGATGCGCAAGGTTGCTCCACAGATTCTTGTCGACCTCGCCCGAGCCAGGCGCTTTGAGGTCCATGATTTTCGAGACACGCGCATCGACCGCGCCGACGTCGAGGGCGCCGCTGGTCTCCAGCGATACACTGAAACCCGCATCGCATAGCGCGGAGAGCAGCGCCAGGCAAGGCTTCTGGGCCAATGGCTCACCACCCGTGACGCACACGTAAGGCGTGCCGTGGCGCGCCACTTCGGTGAGGATTTCATCGATGCTCTGGTAGGCGCCGCCATTGAAAGCGTACTCGGTGTCGCACCAGGTACAGCGCAGCGGGCAGCCCGTCAGTCGGACAAAAACTGTCGGCAACCCAACACGGGAAGACTCGCCCTGTACGGAAAAGAAGATTTCGGTAATGCGCAGGCGATCTGCACGAGATGCCTCGCCCGGCAATGCGGCAGAGTCAGTTGCGACTGCCGCATTTGAAACGGCCACCACTACTTCTTGCCCAGGCGCTGCTTGGCCGTCTTCGCTGCATCGCTCTTTGGATACTTGCTCACCAATGTTTCCAGCGTCTTGCGTGCAAGCTTGGCGTCACCCAGCTCTTGCTGTGTATTGGCCAGGCCGAGCATGGCGTCGGGCGCCAATGCATCGTCGGGCCAGGTAGTAATGACCTTGGTGTAATACTCGTTGGCCGTTTGTGCATCGCGCGCCTGGAACAAGGCCGATGCAGCCCAATAGTTTGCGCCTGGCAGGAAGCTGCTCTTTGGCCAGGCCTTGATGAACTGGCGGAAGGCTACGGACGCGTCGACATATTTGCCCGCCCGCAGCGCGTTGACTGCAGCTTCGTAATCGCGGGTTTCCTGGGCAGGATCGATGGGCAATGCCGTAGCAGGTTGCGCAGCGACCGCATTGACGGCCAGTTTCTGCGTCAGATCTGTGACGCTGGTCTCGATCTTGCGCAAGCGCGTATCGAGATCGACATAGAAATCTTTTTGGCGCTTCTGCGACTGGTCGACGTCGTTGGCCGTCACCTCAACCTGACCACGCAGTTTGGCAAGCTCGGCGCGCAGTGCCTCGATCTGATTCACGAGCAGCATTTGTGCACGCGAGGCATCTTCGAGCTTTTCCATGCGTGCATCCATGTCGGTGCGCAATTGATCGAGACGGCGACGTGCTTCGTCATCGTCAAACAATCCGGCACGCGCCGGCAAGGCCACGAACAATAGACAAGCCGCCAGAAATGGCAGGAAATTCTTCAAGACATTCTCCGGGTTCAGCCGACGGCTTCGAATGCGTCGTGCTGCGGCAGCCACTGCCATGCAGCGGCAAGCCGGTTGCAGTCTTTCAGAATACCGCCCGACCTCATGACGAGGTCGGGGCTGGCATTCAAACTATCAGTACTCACCCTTGTACAGGATGTCCGCACGGCGATTCTCTGCCCATGCAGCTTCGTCATGACCAGGGTTCTTGGGCTTTTCCTTGCCCAGGCTGACGGCTTCCATCTGCTCGTCCTTGACGCCAAGAACCTTCAGAGTGCCCTTCACGGCCTCAGCACGTTTCTGACCCAGAGCCAGGTTGTACTCGCTCGAACCGCGTTCATCAGCACTGCCCTGAATCAGGATCTTGCCGCTGGTGTTCTTCTTGAGGAACTTGGAGTGCGCTTCGATCACAGGGAAGAAATCGAGCTTCACTTCGTAGCTGTTGTAATCGAAAAAGACGTTGCGTTGCGACAGCAGGCTCTTCGGATCCTTCAGCTCTGCAAACGGATCCTTCGGTGCAGGAGCTGGGGCTGCAGCAGCAGGCTTGGCGGGTGCGGGCGCGGGTGTGACCTTCGCGTCCGGAACCGTGGCGGCCGGCTTGGGTTGCGCCACGGGCGCGGGTTCTTGAGTCGGCGCTGTGCTACAAGCGGCCAGGGTGGCGGCTAGCAGGATGCTCATTGGCAATGCGATTTTCATGCTTACTCCCGTGGTTCAGGTTATTAGATGACGTCTCTTGCTGCTCGCTCTTACTGCAATAATTCGTCACGCTCTCAGCTTACGAGAGGGCCCCACGCAGGCTCGCGGATATCTCCGTTGCCCTGCAAAGGCTTGTAACGAATCTTGCCATCAACCGAAACGGCTGACAGCACACCTCTTCCTCCAACCTCTGTGGCATAAAGAATGAGGCGGCCATTCGGTGCAAAAGTAGGCGACTCGTCCCTGTTGGTGTCGGTGAGTATCAGCGTCTGCTGACTACTCAGGTCCTGCACCGTCAGCTGGAATTTCCCACCATTACGACTTATATACGCCAAGGTTTTGCCATCAGGCGAAAGGCGTGGTGAAACATTGTAGCTGCCTTCGTAGCTCACGCGCTGCGCGTCTCCTCCGTCCAGCGCTACGCGATAGATCTGCGGCCCGCCACTTCGATCCGACGTAAAGTATAGCCACTTGCCGTCCGAAGAAAAACACGGCTCGGTATCAATACCGCTCGATTGCATGAGGCGGCGCAAACCACTGCCATCCAGATTGACCAGATATATCTGCGACAGACCGTCTTTGGTCAACACGATGGCCAGACGCTTGCCATCTGGCGACCAGGCAGGAGCCGAGTTGGAGCCCTTGAAATTGGCCACGACCTGACGATTGCCGGTAGCAATGGTCTGCAGGTAAATGACGGGCTTTTTCAGCGCAAACGAAACGTATGCCAGACGCTTGCCGTCGGGCGACCAGGCGGGGGAAATGATGGGCTCGTCATCGGTAAAAGCCGATATCGGGTTGGTGCCGTCATACTCCGCGATCTGCAGCATGTAGTGGCGGCCGGATTTCTGCACATAGGCGATCTGTGTCGAGAAAATTCCCGGAACGCCAAGAAGTTGTTCGTAAACACGATCTGCAATCCAGTGCCCGGCATTGCGTCCCAGCTCGACCCGGAACGATAGAACCGCGCTTTTCTGCTCAACCTGCTTGACGACGTCATAGAGGCGGAAAGTCGCTTCTGCGCTGCCATCGGCAAGCCGTTTGACACTTCCTGCGAGCAAGACATCCGCACCTTTCGTGCGCCATGCAGACCAGTCAGGCCGTGAGATATCCGCTAAAGGCTGCGGCCCCGCATCCACCAACCGGAACATGCCGGAGCGCTCGAGGTCCGAACGTACGACGTCCGAAACCGGTTTGGGCAGCACATTTTCGCCGCCAAACATGGCGATCGCGATTGGAATCCGCTCGTTGCCAAGCCCGGATATCTCTACCGTCAGCTCGGCTCGCGCCAAAGCCGGAACGAGAGCCAGTGCAGAACCGGCCTGTAGAAAATGTCTACGTTGCATAGAAGGTTTGCGTTGCATGGAGTCCAATTATATTGCCAGCATCCAGTTCCGCGCCGACTTAATCACCGCGCGGCTTGAAAACAAAACGCAGATTGCGTTGAAAGACATCTGGCCGGGAAGGCAACGGCAGCGGTGAAGAGCTTCTGATCGCACGCTCCATCGCCTCGTCCAGCGCCTTGTTGCCACTAGTGCGTTGCAGACGAATTGCTCCGACCTCGCCTGTGGGGAACAGTTCAATGGCGAACACAGCCTCGGGATTGCCTTGGGGCGCTGCAGCGGAAAGATTGCCGCGAACCTTCTGCGTAATGGCATCGATCCATTCGGCCTCAGACCTGCCGTTGACGCGTGCGGTCGCCGAATCGCGGTCCGCTTTATTGACAGCGTTTGTCTGCGCCTGAATCTGACGACGTGCCTTGTCGGACTCCATCAGCAGCAAATCGTGTTGGCGTTGTGCCTCAAGTTCGCGCGCGCTGATCTGTGGTTTTGCCGGCTCGGGCGGCTTTTCCTGCGGTTTGGGCAGTGGCTTTTCAACCGGCTTTGGCGGTTCGACAGGCGGCTTTTCCTTGATCACCGGCTTTTCAGGTGGCTTGGGCAAGGCGATATCCGGCTTTTTCAGCGGCGGCGGTTCGACTTCTTTCGGCACCGGAATCGGCTTTGGCGGCGGCACAGGCACGGGCGTTTCGACAGCAACAGGCGGCGGCAACGACCGGACAAGGTCAACCTGCACGGGCTCCGGTGGTCGCGTCTGCCACTGCACACCGTAAAACAGCAACAGCACCAAAGCCCCATGGATGCACGCGGTGAGAACCAGCGACCCCCACTTGCCCGGGGCCTCGCGTGTCATGGCAGCTGGATTCATCTGCGCTGCAATCACTCGACACTCACTCCTGCTTTGCCGCCTGTTGCTGCACCAGCAAGCCGACCTTGCTGATGTTGTTGCGCTGGAGCAGGTCCATGATTTTCATGACTGCTTCATAGCGCACGTTCTTGTTCGCTGAAATGACGACCGGCTGATCGGGGTTGGCGGCCTGCGCAGCACTCAGTTGTGCCACCAGTTTGTCGCGGCTCATGCTGACCTCGGACCCGCCCCCAGCCGCTGCATGATCATGCAGTGCAAGTTCGCGTTCGCTGCGAATGACGACTTCCAGCGGCTGCTGTCTGGTCTGCGAAGACTTCGAAACACTCGGGAGATCAACCGTACCGGTTGGCATCATCGGCGCCGTCACCATGAAGATGACAAGCAGCACCAGCATCACGTCGATGTAGGGCACGACGTTGATCTGGTTCATCAGGCGGCGTTGGCGCATGGCTCTATGACCTTCCCGACATCAACGCAACTGCCGCTGCAGGATATTCGAAAACTCTTCGATGAAGCTCTCGAAACGGATCGACAGGCGATCGATGTCATGCGCATAACGGTTATAGGCAACGACAGCTGGAATGGCGGCAAACAAGCCAATTGCAGTAGCCACCAGCGCTTCGGCAATGCCTGGCGCAACGTGCGCCAAAGTCGCCGTACCCACGTCGCCGAGGCCGCGGAATGCATTCATGATGCCCCACACCGTACCGAAGAGACCCACATACGGACTGACCGAGCCAACGGAAGCGAGAAAGGCCAGATGCGCGTCCAGATCGTCGATCTCGCGCTGAAAGTTGGCGCGCATGGCGCGGCGTGCACCATTGATGATGTCGGAGGGCTCCAGTGAGCTCTGTCCGCGAAGCTTGGCAAACTCACGGTAGCCCGACTCGAAAATTCGCCCGAGCGGTCCCGCCTCGTCCCGATCCTGCGACGCACTGCGATAGAGCGCAGTAAGGTCGCCACCGGTCCAGAATTGGTGCTCGAAAGTTGCTGTGGCGGCGCGCGCCTTTCTTATTGCAAACGCCTTGCGGAAAATCCAGTACCAGGAGGAAAAGGAAACGGCGATCAGGATTCCCAGCACAAACTTGACGACCAGGCTGGCATTGGCCACCAGACTGAGAACGGACATATCTTGCGTTAAATTCATGCGGCAGTTTCCAGGAGAGATCTCAACTCGTCGGGCAGGCGTACGGCCTGCTTCATGTTCCAGTCCACGCAGGCAATCGTGATTTTTGCGGTAAAAAGCAGCTCTGCCCCGCGCAGGATACGCTGCTCGAACACGACGCTGGCACCGCCAATGCGTACAGCTTCACTCTGAACCTCCAGCGCATCATCAAGTTCCGCACCCCGCAGGTACTTTGCTTCGACGCGACTCACCACAAATACCAGCCCCGTCTCGGCACGCATATTGCGTTGATCGATACCAAGCGTGCGGAGCCACTCGGTTCGTGCCCGTTCGCAATAGCACAGGTAGTTTGCGTAGTAGACAACCCCGCCCGCGTCGGTGTCTTCGTAGTAGACCCTGATGGGCCAGCAGAATCCAGAGGCCTTCTTTTCATGTTTTTGCATAAAAGTATTGTACCCTCCCACACCTTGCCCGAAGGTGGAGCGACCCGTCGCCACGCCATCCGGATTAAACCTGCGATGATGGCTGACCGTTATCGTGTGGATGACAGCACCACTGTCAAACCGGGGCAGAGTGGGGCAGAATGCCGCTTTTATGTTGGACCTACAGATAGGGGAATGTCCATGGCGCTGACCGAAGCCAAGCTGCTGGCTATGCCGGAGTCGGAGTACATGAACGACAAGCAGCTCACGTTCTTCAAAGAACGCCTGCTTGCCATGCGTGACGACTTGCAGCGCAAGGTAGATGAAACGGTGGAACATATGCGCGAGCAGGAGGCAGTAGCCGACCCTGCAGACCGAGCCACCGTCGAGGAAGAACATGCCCTCGAATTGCGCACGCGCGACCGCGAACGCAAGCTGCTCAAAAAAATTGATCAGGCGCTTGATCGCATCATCCGCGAGGACTACGGTTATTGCGAAGAGACCGGCGAGCCGATTGGTCTGGCGCGCTTGCTGGCCCGGCCCACCGCAACCTTGTCGGTCGAAGCGCAAGCCCGCCGCGAACGCATGCAAAAGATGTACGCCGACTGACCACGCTGCAAGACTTGCCGCTTGCACGCCGACCTTCCGGGCGGCACAGTCAGTCTGCCGCAGTCAGTCCGCAAATAGTCGTAAGAAACTAGCAAGCTTTGATGGGTACGCTGCTTCTGCGTGCGCTCTGTAATTGGAATTACCGGCTTAGTACAACGTCATGGCGATGTCCCTCTTTGGCAAGAAGCCCCCAGACAAGGGTGCCAGTGGCTCCCCGTCGGGTGCGCGTCGCGCCGACAAGAATGAAATCACCACCACCATGGACCTCACCAACCTGGGGGACATGGGGCGTGCGCTCGCCGCCGCCGCAGGCAAGATCCAGGTTTCGGAAGGCGCCAACGAAGACCACGCCGCGGTTGAAGAAGCAGCAATCCTGTATGCCAACGCCAGTGAAGATGGCGCTTGTGCCGTGCTCGAATCGGCCATCGACGGCTCGATCGGCAAGGCCTCCGAAGAGCTGTGGCTCATGCTCTTCGATCTGTACCGGCTGACCGGTCAGAAAGAAGCCTTCGACACGCGCTCCGAACAATTTACCCAGACCTTTGAAATCTCGCCGCCGATTTGGGACGAGGCCACCCCGGCGCCCGTGCCTGAGCGTCGCCAGTCTGCTCCTGCCGTCAATCTGTCAGGCACGTTGTCGGGCAACGCCCGGCCGCAGTTCGAGCAGCTCGCGCGTATCGGTCAGAAGATGGGCAAGCTGCGTATCGAACTGACCCGCCTCAAGGGAATCGACGATACCGGCTGCGCCCTGCTCAACGAGACGCTGGCCACACTCAAGCGCATGCGCGTCGAAGTCGTGCTGTTTGGTGCGCCGCATGCGCTCAAACTGATCGAGCCGAAGCTCAAGGTGGGCGAGCGTGAAAACCAGCCCTACTGGATGCTGGCACTGAGCCTGATCCAGCAGACGGCCAATGCCGAGCATTTCGATCGGGTCGCGCTGGACTACGCCATTACTTTTGAAGAGTCGCCGCCGTCTTATGAACCACCACCGGTAATCGCAGCAGACGAGATGCCTGAACCGGCGGCTGCGCCAGAGCCCGACGTCGATCGTTTTGCCATGACGGGCGTCGTGGCAGGCAATCAACCTGAAGCACTGCGTCAGCTGGCTGTCTATGCCTCGCAACGTTCGCGCGTGGAAGTCGACTGCACGCAGCTCAAGCGTCTCGAATTCGTCAGCGCCGGCGCGCTGTTCAATCAGATCGCGCAATTCCAGGGCCAGGGCAAGCAAACCCTGATCTATCGCCCGAATGCCATGGTTGCAGCCCTGCTGCGAGTGATGGGCATCGATCAGGTGGCAGAGATCGAACGTCGCAAGGCCTGAGCTGACGCGGAAATTCATGCGTTGGGCATCGCTTGCGCTCACCCCAACCTACCGTACGGCAATCCGTTCCACCCGTTCCAGGAAGCGCTGGATCGCGGCCACGTCGGGCCAGCCAAAGCGGTGGCGATGCGCTTCAGCACACCGCCGCAAGCCCACGAGTTTGGCATCGGTGCCCGCAAAAACCTTTTCGGACGCACCGTCGGCACGAGCCTCGGCCAGCGCAAGCAGCACCTCCGGTGCAACGTGATGAATCGCTGCGAGCGCCACGATATGGACATCCGGCGTCGCCACCACGCCGAGCCCCTCCCGGTGCAAGGCTTCGGCGTCCTGTTTCTCATAGAGCGAAAACAGGCGTGCGCGATTGCAGAAACGCTTGATGCCGCGAGGCGTATCGTCGTGCATGCGAACGGCATCGATCCAGGTTTGCAGCGCCAGGCGGAAGCTGTCCGAATCACGCGTGCGCATCGCGCCGCCCAATGCCAGCGTTACGCGCTCCTGCAATACACGCGAGCTGCCGATGGCCAGTCCGAAGAACAACAAGCCGCCAAGCACGCCTGCCAATGTCCATGGCATACGCGTCGGCGCCGGTACTTCAATGCCGACGTCGCCGCCTTGCGAGGGCATGCTGGCCGCCTGAGGAATCGTGACCGTTGGTGTGGAAGCGTCAGCCTGGGCAGAAACAGCAACGGTGGCGGCAGGCGCCACGGTCTCCACCGGCCGGATATTCAATGCCGGTGGCTGGCGGTAATTGTTCAGCACGCGCCCGGCGGTGATCGCCAAGGAAATCGCCGTAACCAGCAACACCAGGATCACCAGCCGCCGCAGCCATGGATAGACGATGGCCCATAGCTGCGCAAACCAGCGACGGCGCTCTTCGATCTTCGCCTGCTCGCCTTTCAGCGCAACGCTTGCCTGCTGCACGAACAGCGCGAGGCTTTCCTTGGCGTTGGCCAGCGGCACCGGTAGCTCGATGTGTACGAGCTTGCGCAGGTACTGGTCGGCATAGTCATTTTCGTTGCCTCCATCGACCTTCATGTCCTGCGGGCGAATGCAGGCCTTGACGCGGTCCATCGCCATGCCCAGCACGACGAAGCAACGGCCGACGTCGACCATGTAATTGGTCAGCTCCATGATGCCGTTGACCGTCTCCGCATTGCAGCGGTCGATATCGTCGATGAAGACCAGCAGGCGCCCGTCGAGCGCCTCTGTCAGCATGCAGTATTCACGACGGTAATGCTCGATGGAGCCGGTCGGCTCCTTGCTGCTTTCGGCCGCTTGCGATGCGCCCAGCAAGCCACGCAAAGGCTTGAGCATCTCCATGCCATAGACGGTGATGCCCTTCGTGAACAACAGGGCCAGCAGGCCCGCCAGCGGCACGAGGAAATGCTCGAGCGCCGGGAACAATGGCAACACCGGCACCTGTTCGGAGGCTTTGAGAATCGCCTCGCGCTCGCTTGGCCATAGCGTCAGGCCAGTGCCCTTCTCGATGGTCACCAGCAACTGCTCAGGCTGCTTGAATACGCAACGTGCATCCTCCGCGACAGGGCGCTTGTCGCCGCAATGCCGTTTCTGGCCGCGGTCCTGGGCAGACTCCCATACCAATGCATTTCGCATGTAGTCGAGCACGGCGGGGCGCACGTATTCGCGTGAGACGTTGTCGGGCGTGGCGCTGGCAACCGAGGCCTCTGCAGGTGGCGTGGCGGCGGGAGTGGCGGCAGGTGAGGATTGCGCAGCAGGCGCCTTGGCAAGCACCGGCTTGAGCTTCTCGATGGTCTTGTCGGTCACCACCGTGCGATCCCACTGCAAGGTGGTGTGTGCCAGCCAGCCCTTGAAGCGCTCCAGGCGATCAGGCTGACGCGAGAAGTCGCCGAGCGCGACAAGCATCGTCAACGGTATGGCAATGCACACCACCTTGTAAAAGGCACTGCGTCCCCAGATCAGCCGGCTGCGCACGCGCAATGCGGCAAATGGCAGACGCATGAAACTCGGCACGCCCTGGCGGCGTATGGCGTTGAACAGCGCGGTGAGCTGGCGGCCTTCCTGCTGATGGTGCCAGGCGTTGAACCAGACTGTGCGATAGCCCTTCTCCACCATCTCGGTTTGCAGCATGCGCATCATCGACGACTTGCCGCTGCCCCATGGCCCGCTGATCGCAATGGTGATGCGCGGCTCGGTCGCGGCGTTGCGCAGGAAGTTGGCCAACGCCTCGACAGCCGGGCGATAACCGAGGCGATCATCCTGCAGATGCGTGATCGGCTGATCCGAATTCAGGCTGGCCGCCGCACCGTCCGGCACTTCGTCAGGTTCGCGGTTGCGGCTGCGCAGATAGCGCGGCATGAGCACCGTCAACAGCGTGCCGCCAATTACCAGCAGCAACCAGTACCACGGCGCCGGCCAGCGACTGTAGGGCGCCGACTCGCGCCAGTGAACGCCACCATCATCCGTGAGCAGCACCGTGCCATAGCCGCCGAGCGCACGGCCATGCTTGCCATCGGGCGCCATGCTGACGTGCCACAACCAGTTGCGGGTCGGCGTGGTCTGCGTCTGCCAGGTCGTACCGCCGTCGCGCGTCACGAGAATTTCACCGTCACTGCCGGCGATCCAGCCACGCTGATGATCGCGCATGAAAAACACCGACCAGAACCAGTTGTCCGAACCGGTCGGAATCCTGCGCCAGCTCTTGCCGCCATCGTCCGAGCGCTCAGCCTTGCCCAGCGGCCCGACACGCCACTGCAGGGCACCGTCGACGAACAGATTGGAAGAGCGGGTTACTGTCGCGGCGACCTTGCTCTGGCCGAGCACGTCCCAGGTCATGCCGCCGTCATGGGTGGCAAGCTGCTGGTTGGCGCCGGTGACTGCCTCGCCTTCCTCGCCGGGGGTCGTATCGCCATCCTTGTCCTTGAAACGCGCCCAGATGATGGTGGCGCCGGCACCGGCAGTCAGACTGCGCCAGTCATCGGGCTGCGCCAGGAGATCGTTCGCCAGCAGAATGCTGCCCGAGTCACCCACGGCAATGCAGCGGGTGATGCCTGCGTCGCAAGTCAGGCCGCGAATGTCGCCGTGCTTGCCGCTATCGATGGCTTTCCAGCTCTTGCCACCGTCCGTACTCAGGCGGACAGCACCGCCGCTGCCTGCCATGACGATGCGTTGTCCGTCGGCCGTAATCTGCAGTGCGGCGGGTACAAAGCCCGTCCATTGTCCGACCGTGCTGACCACGCCTTGCGGCCCGCGCACGACCAGCAGCGTATTCGTTCCCATTACCCAGATTTCATTGCCGGCGTCACGAACCAGACCATGGCTATCGCTGGAGACCAGTCGCAGCTCGCTGCGGCCGGTCGCGCTCAGCATCTCCTCAAGAATGGGCCGGTCGTCGAACGTCGGCTGTTCGCGCCAGGTTTGCCCGCCATCAGTGGTGATGCGCATGTGATTGTCGGCAAGCACCAGCCAGCCGCGCCGCGCGTCATTTGCAAAAATGACACTGGCAATGTCCTTGGTGGTGCCTGTTGGCTGCGCACGCCAGCTTGCGCCGCCATCGGTGGTGACAAGCAATGCACCTGCCGTGCCTGCTGCCCAGCCACGGCGAGCATCGCTGAAGTAGACACTGTTGAGCGTGGCACGTTGCGGATCGGCCTGCGGCGGTAAGAGAGGTCTTGCGTTGGGTTGGTTGGCGGGCGCTTTGACCACCGGCGGCAGCTTCGACTGAACAACGGAATTGCGTCTGTCCTGTACCGGCGCTGCCGGCAGTTCGGCTTTCTGGTTAGCCGCTTGTTCGGCGGGCTGCTGCCTGTTCAGCCCCTTCAGAACGGTTTGTTGCTGGACCATCTGCACGGCATTGCTGGCAGGCGGCTGATTCTGCTTGTCGGGAGGCTCCATCGCCTGCGCGCTGCCGATCAGATTGAAGCTCAGTGCGGCCGGACGCGTCGGCAAAGCGGGATGCTGCTGTGCCCAGGTCTCGCCGCCATCGCGCGAATTCAGGATCAGACCACTTTCACCGACCGCCCATAACAACCTGCCGCTGGCAATGCTGGTGACATCGCGCAGATTGCCACGCACGACATGTCGCTTGAAAGCATTGCGCTCCAGCGGCCATGCCCACCAGCCTGGATTGCCGAAATCCCATGCGCCGACAGCGCGAGACATGTCGGCATGGGGTGCCTGGCGCAGTGCAAGGACACTGGTAGCCGCCAACACCGCGACGGTCAACAAGATGCCGGACAGCAGCATGCCGGGGTTCATCGCTGACGGTTTCGCCGGTTGGTGATGCCCGCCCTGCGAGATCTCGTCACCTTTTGCAGACGAACGCTGCGACTTCGTATTCTTTTCCATGCGGCCCGACCTCCCTGGTCTGCCCGCCGTTTAGTTGCGTACCGGAAGCCCGGTGCGCGCAGCGGAAGCGGCCGATCTTAAGAGGCCAGGAGCGGGAATTCAACCAGACTGTTGGACAACGCTGCAGCCCGCACGCGCTGCGGGTGTCGTTTGCCTACATCTGCTTACTCGTCACCGACGGAAATGGGTGGCTCGTGCCGTGTGTCATGGTCCTGCCTGGCGGGGTGCGGCAACTCGCCCGGCTTGTGCGGCTTCTCGCCGTAGCGCAAGCCTTCGGGCTGGCTCTCGGTGGCGAAAGCATCGTCCTGCCCCCTGTCGCCCGCAACGGGCGGGCGACTACTGCCGTGATCCTGCTCCGGCGAGGTCTTTGTCTGTGTTGTTTTCTCGGTGTCGGCCATGATGTTTTCCTCCAGCGCGGCTGGTGCGCGTGTGCAGAAGAAAGCAGCAAACTTCGCGCCCGACAGGGCGCTTCTTAGCCAAGTTTCTGGGCGAAGTCTGTTGGCAAGAAACAGCTTTCCAATGCGCGTTGCGCAAAGAGAAAACGGCCGTCGCACACGAAGCCCAGCTCAGCCCAGTCCACAGCATTGAGCAGGGCCGCTGCACGCTGCACATCCATAAGCGGGTCGTGTGGAAAGATCGCCAGCACGGAACCGTCGTAGTCCTTGCATTCATGGACAAAGAACGGCTGCACCTGGCGCGTCTTGTTATTGACGTAGATGCGTGGCGCATCCGACTTGTGATGATCGCGGCCCCAGTGCCACCAGTTGCGTTCGCCGAACTTGCGAATGCGCCGCGCCAGCAGCTCGGCCTTGTGCTGCGCAAGGTGGGGATGCTCGACACCGTAAAGCATACGTCGCGTCTGACCCGTCAGGCGCGTTTTCGAACAGACGAATTCGACATTGCCGGCGTCGTGCGTGAACACCGCATCCAGTCCAGAAACCGCGCCTACCTTGACGCTGAACAACGAGGCGAAGGGCAGGCTATAGCCCCCTCCAAGGAAAACCAGTTGCCCGTTGTGACAATCGAACATGCGGCCGTCATGCATGCGGCGATCCATGCGCCCCTTCTCGAAACGAAATATTGCCGTATTCGGCACAGCGCCATCGAAGATGCGCGCATCGCCCAGATCGATGAAATCGGTGATGCTGCCTTGCTCGAAAATCAGCTGATTGAGTTTGCGTGCGGCAGTGGCCTTGATGAAATCGCGCGGCACGATGAAGATCAACTCGCCGCCTGGCGCGAGATGCTGCAGGCATTTTTCGATGAAGAACAGGCTCAGGTTGCTACGCGCATCGAAGCGGCGCATATCGAGCTTTTTGCGCGTAGCGTCACCGATTTCCTGGAAGCGAACATACGGTGGGTTGCCGATGACGGTGTCGAATTTCTCGCTCACCGGGTAATCGAAAAAATCCATCACGCGCGCGCTGCGCGGCGCCACGCGTGCGTCGAACTCAATGGCGACGCAATCGGCGATCTGGCTTGAGAACGCACCGTCGCCACAGGAAGGCTCCAATGTGCGCCCGCTATTGCGACGCAGGGCGAGCATCTGTGCCACGACAGCGGGCGGCGTGAATACCTGGCCCAGCGAAGCCACGTTCAGGCTCGGAGCGTCGCGCTCAGCCAACAGCGGCCCCCTCGATGCGAATCGTTTCGCCATCGTCAATGGCCACTTCCACCATACAACCTGCGCGCAGCTTGCGCGTCTTGCGCATCTCCAGCTCGCCATCGACCTTGACCATACCCTCGGCGACCATCGCCTTGGCCGCGCCACCCGACGAGGCAATGGCAAGCAGCTTGAGCAGCTTGTCGAGTTCGATGTACTCGGAGTTCAGGGTGAAGGTGTGGTGGGGCATGAATGATTCAAGCGTCTGGAATGCGGGAGTCTGGTGCGGCGATTATGGCCGATCTACGAGCGGTTCACGAGCATTGCGTCATTCTATCGGCGCCGCATTGAGATGCGCTCACGTAGCAGGATCGGCGGAGTTTGCACTCCGCCCTTGTATCTTAAGGAGTGTAGCGAATAGCTCCCGCTACACGAGGCGAAGGATAGCTTCTCTCCGCCCTGAAGGCCTTGACCTTGTGACGTAGATCAAGCCCTTC
>JAQGMG010000029.1 GCA_028292485.1 Rhodocyclales bacterium
AGATGGCCGCTATCGGAGCGGCCATGCGCAAGCTCGCTCATCTTTGCTTTGGCGTCGTGCATTCCGGCAAGCCCTATAGCCCCACTTTCGCTATAAAAAAATCTTGAGCTTGGAGACGGTATCTACGACTCCATACGCAGTTCATGTTTTCATTGTCATGAAGTGAGACGCCACCGAACAAGAGAAAGACAAGGTACATGCTCCCCCAAGCCCTCATCGACGAACTGCGCCGTCGCTACGCCGAGCCGCATCGCCACTACCACACGCAGCAACACATCGACGCCTTGCTCGCCGAGCTGCGCGTCACACCCGTCCCCGTGCACAACCGAGAAGTCGTCGAGGCCGCCATCTGGTTTCACGACGCCATCTATGACACGCGCCGACAAGACAACGAAGCGCGCTCCGCCAAACTCGCGAACAATCAGCTACGCGATGCGGGCTGGGCCGCAGAAAACATCGCCAGCGTAGTCAAGCTCATCCTCGCCACCGCCGACCACACCGCAGCCGGGAATGTGTTCAATGAGGAACCCGACGCAGCATCGGACATTTCCCTTTTCCTGGACCTCGACCTCTCCATCCTCGGCGCACACCCATCGGCCTACGATGCGTATGCCAAAGCAATACGCCAGGAGTTCGATTGGGTCATCGATGCGGACTATCGCGCCGGTCGCTCGCGCGTACTCACACGCTTCCTCAAGCAATCGCGCCTCTTCCGCACCGACTACTACACCGGGCAGCTCGACATCATTGCGTGTGACAACATGCAACGCGAGCAGATCGCATTGCTTCGAGGGTAGGGTGGGTTCGGAGCGCAGCGACAACCCACCACATGCGCTATTGAAAATAGCGGAACCCTCGCATACCGTCATCCCGGCGAAGGCCGGGATCCAGCACCACACATGCAAACATTGAAGGAGCCGCCAGTGCAGTACGTACTCATCACCCACGAAGTCGAGTCCTACCCAGCGTGGAAAGCGATCTTCGACCGCGCGGCAGACGTGCGCAAAGCGGCCGGCGAAATCAGCTACCAGCTTCTTCGTCACGACACCGATGCCAACAAGATCGTGCACTTCTCCGCCTGGACCTCGCTGAGCAATGCGCGTCAGTTCTTCGAGTCAGCCGAGCTGGTGGAAATCCGCAAGCAAGCGGGTGTCATGGCGCCGGAGTTTAACTATCTGGAGTTGATTGAGCGCGGGGTGTTGTGACGCACCACTCGTCTGGCGCTTAACGACCACCAAACATCCGCGCATCTACGGAGCTGCACACCGGAGGTCTGTGTGAAGTCGCTTCGGAGCGCAGCGCAGCTCACTATTCGAGGGATGGAAAGCGGTTGGTTGCTGCTATGGCTTACGAAACTCTTCGAGCCGAACAGCTATCAACAGGTCGATACATTCAGCAATGGCTCTAAACTTTTCAACATACTCAGCGATTTCATTTCCTGAAGGCGGAGTGTGGTGGCTGCCTGTATGAGCGCATACATTACGCATTGGGATAAACGTTCCAAGAAAAGTGTCCAGCCTGCCATGGCTCTTCTGAAGACTATGAATCTCCTCCCATGCCTTCTGGATTTCCAAGCCAGCCAAGATTGCACTGACCGTCGCAGTGCCAGGATTTGACTTTGTATTGGCGAAAGCCTCCCAAGCCAACACATAGCCAGTCGTCTTATCAAGAGAGCCTAGCCGTCGTGATAGATCCTGTGATATGGCGGTTGTAGCGAGATCCTTGTCTTTCTTTATTGCCCATGCAAGAGCCTCAGCCCCACCAGAATAATGCCTGACACGCATCGAAAACGGGATCGCCGTCAGAGGTTTTCCAACCATATTCAATTCTTCGATATATTCTTTAACGATATCTTTTAGAAAATTCTCAAAATATCCACTCAAAAGAACTGTGCATGCACAGGCGACGGAATTGGTAACAGGTAGCTGAGTCGGCTTTAGCGATTCTGGTGTCGATAGTGAAAGAGCTACTCGCTCAATTGTCTCCAGCGAGCCAAAAAACTCGTCAGTAGAAAGAAAGCTGCTTGCCATTAGATTCAACTAGAAAAATGAACGCGAAAACTATCGCGTGCCATATTCACCCGCGTTTTGATTGCACCCTTTCCGTTCGTGCCGCTCGAAATAGCTTTAACGAAAGTTTCGTTATTACACAGATCTGAGAAGCTCTTTCTAACTTTCTCGGCAATATCTGACGTCACGACAGCTGGTTCGTAATCTGCAAGAGCAATCATTATCGCTTCGGCGACAGGTAGCGATGGCTGCCGCTTGGCTTTCTTCGAAACATTGCGAAAGCCATCGACGCCAAAAATAGTCAAGCTATTTATGACAGCTCGATTGAATCTGGCCGCATCTTCAGCGGCGAGTGTCGGATTCTCTACGTAAAGAGAATTTCGCTCGTTCATAAATTCGCCTAGATAATCTTTGAAGGGAATATCCATTTTGTCAGGATCATTCAATGCGAAAAACCGAAGCACTATCGAAAGATCTATCATCTTTTGATAAAGCGAATTGGCTTGAGCGTCCACTGGATCTGTCGGAATCTTCCAGGTTCTACAAAATTCAGGTAGGCGAGAAAGCAGATGGAGAGCGTCTGTAAATGGGCCTCGAAATACGGCGTTTCGAACCTCCATCTCGTTCGCTTTGACTCCGCCAGTATTTAGTCTGTCAAAAACATCGTATTTTATTATTGGTGATGATTCTTTAAGTAAGGCAATCGCGGATACAAAACGTCGCGTTAGATGTTTGTCTAAACCACGCTTAACAAGATCATTAAATCTAAGCCCATTCAAATCGTCCCATACAACTAAGTTTTGCAAAACTAACGTGTTGTTTAAGAAGCTTTGGATGGCTGTCAATCTCTGTCGTCCATCCAGGACCACGTAGTAGCCGTATTCATCTTCACCGAGGAAAACAGGGGGGATAGGGACGTTCATTAACAACGACTCGATGAGACGCGATTGTCGCTCTTCGTCCCACCGATCACGCCGCTGAAATTCTGGATTAATTTTAATCTGATCCTGCAGCATGGCTGGCAAAGTCGATATTGGGAGATCGAGCTTCTGCGTGATTATTTGACGCATCTGGCTTTTATATTTTTTTTCGAAACCAGCGAGACCTTCACCTTCGGACTCAGGTTCTACCAAGTCTTCATCATTGATTGGGTCTTCATTTTCCATGGTCTTCCCTTGTTGAATTCTTCGACTAAAAGCACTCGGAACTATTCGAAAGCGCTTAACTGGGCTGAAAGCACAAAACACTTTCTACTGTGTCGCGATGGCGCAGATATTTCTGCGCCCTTCCGTTTATGCCCACCATTGAGCGAGCGGCGGAAAAATTTTCGCGCCGGACCAACTTCAATCCGCTGAAGGCAGCCATTTCTATGGCGATATTAGGTACGTCGTTGTGTATTTCTTTATAGTGAGAGTCTTGTATAACCAAGACACAATGACCTTTAGGCTTAAGCGTCCGGCGAATCTCGTGGATGGAGTGAGCTAGAGACTCAAAGTACTGGAGATGATTTTTGAAATAATACGTCTTGGATGCGTACGATGGATGATGATATAGCTGGTCGAGAAAAGTGGCACATGTTTTCCCCCATCGTGCGTCCGTCTTTTTGGTCACGCGCTCAACTGTTGATGTTCCCGTCAAATTGCGCCGTAGGGTGTCGAATTCATGCAAATCGAAACGCAAAATAGCTAATTCAATTGATGTTGCCACCGCGTAGTCAATACGAGTGCAATATGGCGGAGAAGAAATGATTGCATCTACCGTTTCATCTTTCAATGGAATATTTTCCGCATTGCCTATTTTAAGATGGATACTATTTTTATTTTTAGGGTCTTTTTCACGATGCCATATTTTTTTATCGATTAGTCGCTGAACTTCAAGAACAAATGTATCAAGAATGGCTTTGCCAGACGGTCGTTTTCGGTTGGCTGAGTCGCGCGGTTTTTTAATCCACGTCGGGTTGGTTGGAATGAATTGACCTAACAACCTTCGTACAGTGCCGAATAAGGCGACGTAAAAAAAAGCAGCAATCGGCGCCACCCTATCTAATGCTTCATTCGTATCAAGCTTTATATATCGGTTGTTTGATATGAAGCCGTGGTTGATGGCGTTTTCGATGGAGCGAATATAGTTAACGCTTAGCGGTGTCAGCCATGTCAGCAGCGGATCGACTGTATTGTCAGTAGCGCAAACCGAAACGCTGCCAACCTGCTCGGCGAGGAGCTTGGCAATCGCCAAAAGGCTCGGCTCTTCAAGAGGTGAAAGCATTCCAGCTTTTGCAACAATAACCATTGCCGGGTTTAAATCCAACCCGAAAGCATCGTGGCCAAGTTGATTTGCCACTTGGGTCGTTGTCCCGCTGCCATTCCAAGGGTCGAAAATTAGGGAGTTTGGCTTTAATGGCATGGTCATCAACAGCTGCTCAGCAAATGAGCATGAATAGCCAGCGTAATAGGGGAAGATGCGTGATTCTTGTAGCGACAATGGCTCCTTGTAGCGTTTTGGATTTGTGATTACAACCTTGTCGAGAGTGGATCGCATAGCCTGCATTGGAAAGTCATTGATTGTTTGCGGCGCGATGACAGACGTCATCGACAATCGGATTCTGCACCAAGAAGCATTCAGGCTTTAGGTTTTTACACGGATCAACCACCAGCCACGGATGAGGCCCCGCTCTCATCCTAGCTAGTTGCGCCGCGAACGAGTGGTGGTCCTTACCCGGCTGTCGCTAGCGCCTCCCCCACATACCGCGCAAACCGGAAATCCCTGATCGCCACCACGCGCCCCTCGGCGTCGAAATCCACAAACACCATATAGCCCGGCGCGCCCGCGCCTTCGTGGGCTTCGGTGTTCATCCATAGCGCAGCCTTGCCTTCGACTTCGATCAGGCTCATGTGCAGGTCGCGTGTCTTGGCGGCGTAGTTGGTGAAGTATTCGCCGCCTCGCATGGCGTAGCCCTTGCGTCGAGCGACGAGGTCGAGCCGTACGTTGTCGGCGAGCAGGTCGCGCAGGCCGTCCCAATCTCTGGCGTTGAAGCGATCCGCAAAGGCGGTGAGCAGGGCCTGATCTTGTTGCGATAGGGTGGGTGGCGGCGCGGCGTCTTCGGTTTGCGTGGAGAGTTCGCGCAGCCGCGCGCGGCCGCGATGCAGGGCGGCTTTGACGGCCGGTACGGTGCTCTCCATCACTTGCGCAGCTTCTTCGGCTTCGTAGCCCAACACGTCCGTGAGGATGACGGCGCTGCGTTGCGCGGGCGCGAGGCGCATGAAGGTGCGCAGTGCGGCGGTAGCGACATGGCGGCTGTCGGCGCTTGCCTGTGGGTCGATGGCCATGCTGACAGCATCGTCAGTGAATGCGTTGTTGCCTTCGTCAAACACGGCCTGGTCGCGTGCGCGCTTGCGCAGGAAGTCCATGGCGGTGTTGTGCGCGATGCGGAACAGCCAGCCTTCTATGTGTTGCACGGTCTCGGCGTTGTAGCTGGCGTTGGCCTTGATGAGCGTTTCCTGAACGATGTCTTCGCCGTCGAGCACGGAGCCGGTCATGCGTGCGCAGTAGCGGTGCAGGCGTGCGCGTAGCTGCAGCATGAGCTGGGGAAAGTCGGGGTCGGGGGTGTCGCTGGCGTAGGGGAAGTTTTCCATGGTTCGCGGTATTGGCCGTGGGGCGTTGAATTGAGCGTTGATTCAAGGGTAGACGTCCGTGGGGGCGCGAAGGATGCGGTGCGCGACAAAAATATTCCCGAGAGATTTCTGCATCGTTTGGAGGCTGTGACACGTCTTTGAAGGAAGGTGCTCATGCCGGCGCGCAGCAGCACCCCCTGATCTTTCTGAAGGAGTCACAGCATGAGAAACGTAGTCGTTCGTTACAAGGTAAAGCCGGAGTGTGTCGCAGAGAATGTGGCGTTGATTCGCGAGGTGTTCGAAGAGCTTGCACACGTCAAACCTGCGGAGGTGCGCTACGACGCGTACCAGCTGCCCGATGCGGTCAGCTTCGTCCACGTCGTTGCAACGGCAGCCAGCGCGGAGGACAGCCCATTATTGAAACTGGCGTCTTTCCAACGCTTCCTCGCGGACATCAAGAGCCGTGTCGAGGAGGCGCCGTTGACGAACGACACGCATCCCATCGGGCACTTCGACAGTTTCGCGTAGGGCGGAACTCCGCAGGAGGTTCCGCCGGATCGGTGCCAATACGTACGCGGCGTGAGGCCGCCTTTCGGCGGCTGGCGGAACCTCCGGAGGAGTTCCGCCCTACGCGTAGGCGACAGCGAGTCGTCGGCGTAGCAGCAGGAGCACGGAAAGCATGACGAGCGCAGACAGGCCGAGTGACCAGTGCACACCCGCAACCGTGCCGAGCAATCCCACCGTCACTCCGGCAAACGCGCGCATGCCCATTGCCGACATGTTGAACAGGCCGAGCACGCGACCGCGTATGGCGGCGGGTGCGTTGAGCTGCACTAATGTCTGCGTCATGCTGTTGTACGAAAGCTCGAACAGGCCTGCGGTGAACAGCAGGATGAGTGAGAGCGCGTAGGTGTGCGATATGGCGAAGCTGCCGAGGGCGATGCACCAGCCCATGGCGAGCAGCACGGCGGTGCGCGGGTTGGGTTTGAGCAGGCCCCAGCGTTCGAGCAGGATGCCGGCGGTGAGCGCGCCGGCTGCGTCGGCCGCGAGGAGCGCGCTGTAGGAGACGCCGGGGTCGCCGTGGCCGAGGTCTTGCGCGAAGTTGGGCATCTGCGCCTGGTAGCTGTTGCCGATGAAGAATGAGGCGGCGCCGGCGAGGGCGATCATGGAAACGAGGACGGACTTGTCGGCGATGTCGCGTATGGTTTGCACGATGTCGCGCCAACCGCGCACGGCACGTTGCGGTGCGGGCTCGCCTTTGCGGAAACGCGGGCCGTAGGGCGCTTTCCACAGCCACAGGATGACAGGCAGGTAGAAGCACGCATTGAGGAAGATGCCGTGCTTGGGCCCGAGGGTGAGCATGATGGCGCCGCCGACGGCGGGGCCGACCAGCACACCGAGGGTGCGCGCGGTTGAGTTGAGGCGCACGGCGCTGGGCAGAATGTCGCGCGTGACGATGTCATGAATGAGCAACTGGCTGGATGTCTGCCAGAAGACGCCGGCGCAGCCGTGAATGACGAGCAGCACCATGGCCTGCCACATCTGCAGCGTGTCGGTGACGAAGAAGTAGCCCCAGCCGATTGACGCTGTCATGAACAGCAGCATGCCGATCTGGATGAGACGGCGCGGGTCGAAGCGGTCAGCCAGCGCGCCGACAGGTACGGAGAAGACCAGGAAGGGCAGCCAGTGCGAGACCACGGCGAAGCCACCGAGCGCGGCGGAGTGGAACGTCTGGTTGTCCATCCAGTAGCTGATCACGTGCTCGATGTTGTCGGCCATCATCGCCATGAAGTAAGTGGCGAGGAAGACGCGGAAGCCGGGAACGCGCAGCGCGGCGAAGGAGACCTTGGGTGTTGCGGGGGCTGCTGGTGTGCTTTGCATGGTGTCGGTGGCCGCTCGGCGTTACTTGCGTTGCTGTGATCTGCGCGATTCTGCGGGTTTAAGGTGACGACATCAAATCAGGTGCGTTGGTTGACCGCCGTATTGACACCTGAGTAGGGTGCAATAACCGGAGGGCATTGCACCGGAAGTCTTGAATCGTTTTGTCCTGAAGGCACGCGGTGCAATGCGCGTTGCTTATTGCACCCTACGAATTGGCGGATTGACGCTCGGTGGTGTTGTGTAGGTCGGATGAGCGAAGCGTTATCCGACGTTGGGCGGCGGTTGGTCAAATTCCAAACGTCGGATAACGCTTCGCTCATCCGACCTACGCGGTGTGTGACGCCGTTTGCGCATGTTTCGAAATCACATCAGCCAGTAGGGTGGGCACGGCGTGCCCACGCGTCGTTTGCATGGGACCGAGCGAAGACCGGCGTGGGCACACCGTGCCCACCCTACCAACTTCGGCTTCGAAATTGCGCCAGTTGACATGTGACAAAATAGTCACATATAGTCCGTCCCATGTTCAACGACGATCTCGTCTTCAAGGCACTCGGCGATCCTTCCCGCCGCTTTCTGCTCGACCTGCTTTTCCAGCGTGATGGTCAGACGCTGGGCGAGCTGGAGGCGGAGCTGGCGATGACGCGCTTCGGGGTGATGAAGCATCTGCGCGTGCTTGAGGATGCGGGACTGGTGGTGACGCGCCGCTCGGGGCGCGAGAAGTTGCATTTTCTCAACCCCGTGCCCATTCGCCTGATACATGACAGATGGATCGACAAGTACAGGGAGCGGCAGGTGTCGGCTCTCACGGATCTGAAAACTTCACTGGAGAGCAAGAAATGCCAATCCTCGAAAAAGAAAGCCTGACCACGCAGATTCACGAGATCTATATCAAGGCGCCGCCGGAGTTGATCTGGGAGGCGATCACGCAGCCGGAGTGGACGGCGAAATATGGCTACCGTACCCCGACCGAATACGATCTCAAGCCGGGTGGCAAGTACAAGGTGCGCTCGACGGAGCCGATGCAGGCGATGGGCTTGCCGATGATCATCATCGATGGCGAGGTGACGGAAGCAAGCCCGCCACGCAAGCTGGTGCACACGCTGCGTTTCCTGTTCACCGACGAGAATGCGGCAGAGGGTTTCACGCGCATCACCTGGGAAATCGTGCCGGTGCCAGCCGGGTTCTGCCGACTCACGGTGACGCATGAAATGGAAGGCGCGCCGATCATGGCCGCTTCAACATCGAGCAAGGTCGACGATGGTCAGGGCGGTGGCGGCTGGACGTGGATCATCAGCGATCTGAAGTCCTTGCTGGAGACGGGCAAGTCGCTGGCGGATTGACGCGTTTGTAGGGTGAAATAACCGGGGGACATTGCACCGGGTTTGCATCATCTTGTCGATGCCCATTTGGTGCAATGCGCGTTGCTTATTGCACCCTACGTTTGGGGTGTTGGTAGGTCGGATGAGCCGCAGGCGTTATCCGAGTTGGGCAGCGACTGCCTGATTCCAAGTGTCGGATAACGCTTCGCTCATCCGACCTACGTTCGATGTGCTGAACGACGGCTTGCGAGTGCGATGGCGAGCGCCACGACGATCAGCGCTGTTGCGACGGCGAACGTGATGCGCATGCCGTTGGCCACGGCCGCGGGTTGCGCCGTGCTGATGTCGCTCGTCGCCGCTGCGAGGGCGAACACCGCGCCCATGACGGATGCGCCGGTGATGAGGCCGAGATTGCGCGACAGGTTGAGCATGCCGGAGATGACGCCGCGCTGGCCCGGGCTCACGTCTGCCATGACGGCGGTATTATTGGCGGTCTGGAACAGCGCGTAGCTGGCGGTGATGATTGCCAGAGGCGTGATGTAGCCGGGGATGCCGAGCGTGATCGGCAGCATGGATAGAACGAACGCGCCGACGGCCATGCCTGCCAGCCCGATGAGGGTGATGCGTTGCGCGCCGAAGCGGTCGGCGATGCGACCCGCCGGCACGCCGGTCAGTGCGGCAACGAGCGGGCCGGCGGACAGGACGAGCCCGACCACAGCGGTGTTGAGCCCGAGTGCACGCGAGAGGTAGAACGGGCCGACGACCAGCGTTGCCATCATCACGGTCGACACGAGTGCGCTCATGGCCAGGCTGGCGCTCAGCACGCGATCACGGAACATCGCCGGCCGGATCAGCGGTGCGCTGTTCCGCCCTTCGGCGTTCTTTTCGGCGAGCACGAAGAGGCCGACGCCGAGCGCGGCTGCCAACAGCAAGGCAATGTTGAGCGGGTCGAAGCTGCCTTTGTTGACTGTCATGGCAAGTGCATAGGCTGCGAGAGTCAGCGCGAGCAACAACGTGCCCAATTTGTCGAAGCCGATGCGGTCAGTGTTCGGGCGTTGGCGATCAAGCGGCAGGTAGCGATACGCGAGCACGAACGTCAGGATGCCCAGCGGTACCTTGACGAGAAAGATGGCGCGCCAGCCGAAGCCGGCGATCAGCAGGCCGCCGAGTGAGGGACCAAGCGCGGTGCCGATTGCAGACATGGTGCCAAGCAGCCCCATGGCGCTACCGGTCCTGGCCTTCGGCACTGTCTCGCCGACAAGGGCCATGGCCAGCGCCATCATGATCGCCGCGCCCAGCCCTTGCAGCGCACGCGCGGCGATCAGCAGCCACAGCGTGGGCGCGACGCCGCACAGGACAGATGCGAGGGTGAACAGGAAGATGCCTGCCAGCAGCAGGCGCCGGCGGCCGGTGAGATCGCCGAGTCGCCCGACGCTGACGATCAGCGTGGTGATGGCGAGAAGATAGGCGAGGACGATCCACTGCACTTGCTGAAAGGAAGCGTTGAGGGCCTGCGCGAGTGTTGGCAAGCCTACGTTGGCGATGCTGGTGCCGAGGGAGGAGAGCAGCACGGAGAGGGATAGCGCGGTGAGTGCCCAGCTGGCTGAGGATGACTGTTTCGCAGCTGGTGCAATGAGCGGCGCGGCGGTTTCATTTGCTTCGATGCGGGTGTTCAACATGGTTTGCTTTCGTATGGGTGCGCAACAAGGTCGTTCAATCAGGCGCCACGGGGTAGATATCGTCATTCCCGCGAAAGCGGGAATCCACTTGGTGGCACGGACTAGCATCGCGTAGAAGTGGATTCCCGCTAATGCCCTCTCCCCCAACCCCCGCTCCGCGCCCCACGGTCGGCACTGCATTGCCGACCGGCTGCGCAAGCGGGTTGCATGCAACCCGAACCCCTTGCTTCGCCCCTCAAGCGGGAGAGGGGAGCGTCGTGCAGCTTCGCTGACTGTAAAGATGGCGGGAATGACGGGTTCGGGAGTCCAGTCGAGCAGTGCCTTGTCTCGGAAGCGATATGGCATCGGCTTCTGTTACAAGCGTAGCCCTCTGCCACACATGGCGGAAGACGCAGCATTTGCACTTTGTTCGTGCGTTTAGCGCCATGTCACGATCAAGCAGTGCTATCGTCGATGCATGTCGATACCCGATCTGAACTTGCTGGTTACGCTGGACGTATTGCTTGCTGAAGGCAGTGTCGCGCGCGCCGCACGGCGCCTGCGGCTAAGTCCGTCGGCGATGAGCCGGGCGTTGGCGCGCTTGCGTGAAACGACCGGAGACCCACTGCTGGTGCGGGCCGGGCGCGGCCTCGTGCCGACGCCGCGTGCGCTGGAACTGCGCGAGCAGGTCAGCCAGCTGGTGCAGGACGGCGCAGCGGTTTTGCGCCCGGTGGAAGCGCTCGATCTTGCACAGCTGGTGCGGACTTTCACGCTGCGCACCAGCGAGGGCTTCGTGGAGAACTTCGGACCGGGGCTGATCGCCCGCGTTGGCGAAGAAGCGCCTAGCGTGCGGCTGTGCTTCGTGCAGAAGCCCGACAAGGACAGTGCGCCACTGCGCGACGGACTCGTCGATCTGGAAACGGGCGTCGTGGGGAAGACGGCTGCGCCGGAGTTGCGCGTGCAGGCATTGTTCCGTGATCGCTTCATCGGTGTCGTGCGGGCGGGGCATCCGCTGAGCAAGGGCAGGATGACACCTGCTCGTTACGCGGCCGGCCGGCACATCAGTGTCTCGCGGCTGGACCGGGGCCTGGATCGAGGGCGGATTGACGAGGCCCTGAGTGCGCTCGGCCTCGAGCGGGAAATCGCCACGAGCGTCGGCGGTTTTGCGACCGCGCTGGCACTCGCGCGGGCGTCCGATCTGATCGCCAGCGTTCCCGAACGTCATACCGGAATCCTGCGCGAAGGCATGCATGACTTCGCCCTGCCGTTCGCCATGCCGGAGATCACGGTTTCAATGCTGTGGCATCCACGGCAGGACGCCGACCCCGCGCATCGCTGGCTACGCGGCCTCGTTCGCGAGATCTGTGCGGGAGAGGTGAAAGCTGCGGGTTGAAGAAGCAACGGGTTGAAGCAGCAACCTCGTCGAACCTCTCATGCGCAGCGTGTTCGAAGCACTACTGGTTGCCGGAAAGTTGCAAAAAAGGAAGACGCCCATGTGCAGGAACATCAAGACCCTCTTCAATTTCGCGCCGCCTGCGACGGACGCTGAAATACGCGATGCATCGCTACAGTTCGTGCGAAAGCTCAGCGGTTTCACCGTGCCGTCGAAGCAGAATACCGAGGCGTTCGAGCGCGCGGTGGAGCAGATTGCGGCTACGGCGCGCGAGCTGATCGATTCGCTGGTGACGAATGCCGAGCCGCGCTATCGCGAAGTGGAGGCAGCGAAGGCCAAGGCGCGCTCGGCGGCGAGATTCGGTGCGCGCTAGAGCCTTGCGCCTGCGGTGTGTCGCCCGCTTTGTCTGCAGCTTCGCATTTGCGCTTCGCAGGCCCACTGTCGGCGCGATTAATTCAGAATACATAGAAAAACTTCTGTGATATTGCTACGACCAATTGTAGTGAGCTCGTCCACCCGTAGCGGTGCGCTGTGCATGCCGGATGCGAGCGCCCGATCACCCCTTGCTCCAGCCCCGAGGGCCTCATGCGTACAGCTCTGTTCCTGATTGCCGGCTTGCTGCTGCTGACCGCGTTCTTCATCGTCGGCAAACTGTTCTCGGCGAACTATCCCGAGGCATTGCGCGTGGTAACGATTGCCTTCGTCGCGCTATGGGCTGCAATCACGGGCTTCAATATGTGGGTGGGTGTCAATCGTGCGGGCTATGGTGCGATGGAGGAGTTGCCGATCTTCCTCATGCTTTTCGGCGTGCCGGCCATCGTTGCCATTCTCCTCAAGTGGAAAGCATTCTGATGAGTGAGGCCTGCGGTGATTGGTGATCTGCAGATCGAGCTGGCAAGTCTCACCGATGCGGTGAGCATTGCGGACATGTCGCGCTCGGAGATCGAATACGGCCTGCCTTGGGGCTGGACGGCCGCGCGCGTCGCACGGGTGATGCGTGATCCGACAGTGAATGTTGCGGTCGTGCGCAGGGGCGGCAGCCTCGCGGCCTTTGGCATCATGACGTATGGCGAGGAGCGTGCTCATCTCATGCTCTTCGCGGTACATGCTGCACATCGTCGCGCAGGCATTGGCAGTGCGCTGCTGGCCTGGCTGGAAGCCGTGGCTCGCGCCGCCGGCATCGTTACCATTACTGCCGAGGCACGGCTCGACAATGCAAGCGGCATAGCCTTCTATCGGAGCAACGGGTACCTCCAGATCGCGAAGGTTGCGAAGATGTACCACGGCGAGCTGGATGGCGTGAAACTGCAGAAGCGCTTTTACGTCGATCAGTCCTTGACCTGAGCGGGGGCAAGCGTTGTCGGCTTCTTGCTGATGACGTCTGCATCGGTGGCGTGCGCGTAGGCGAGCAGCTGCGGCACGTATTCCAGCAATGCGTCGATGGCGACGCGGGTCTTTGCGGGCAAGTGGCGGGTGTGCGGCCACACCGCATGGATCGGGTTGGGGCGCGTGATTTCGCCGCCGAACACCACCACGAGCTTGCCGCTGCGCAAGTGCTCCTTCACCAGCCAGCACGGCAGCCACACCAGCCCGACGCCGGCCAGTGCGGCGTCGAGGATGGCCTGCAGATCGTCGACACGGATGCGGCTCTTCACGCGTGCCGCGCGCAACGTGCCGGTTTCGTCTGTGAGCACCCACGGCACTTCGCCTTGACCCTGTTTGTAAACAACGCCGCTGTGTTCGCTCAGTGCGTCGATGCTCGTCGGTGTGCCGTGGCGTTGTAGATATTCCGGCGCGGTGCAGATCACCATGCGCATGCTGCCGAGCTTGCGCGCCGACAGGCTGCTCGAATCCGGTAGCGCGCCAATGCGCACGCCCAGGTCGTAGCCCTCGCCGACGAGATCGATGACGCTGTCGGTAAATGTCATATCAATATCGAGCCGCGCAAAGCGCGTGGTGAGCTGCAGCAGACAGGGGGCGACGCACATGCGGCCGAACACCACCGGCGCGGTGACACGCAGGCGGCCAACGGGCTCGCGCCGCCCGGCATCCAGTGCGCCTTCGGCAGCGTCGATTTCGGCCAGCGCACGTGCGCAGCGCTCGTAGTAGGCCAGCCCATCTTCCGTGAGTGTCTGCGTGCGCGTCGTGCGGTGAAACAGCCGCGTGCCGAGGCGTTGCTCGAGCCGCGCGATGTTCTTGGCGATGGCTGAGCGCGTTACGCCGAGTCGCGAGGCGGCGAGCGCAAAGCTGCCCGCGTCGACGGCCTGCACGAAAACGTCGATGCCGGTGAGGCGGTCAGGTGCTGTGGTCATAAGTGATTGATCAAGTTCTATTGGTGCCCAGCAGGAAACAGTTGGTGTGCGAATATGCGCCACTAGAGACAAATTGTGCCAGATAAGCTGAGTTAAGTCGCAACACGTGACCCACAGCCCTCTACAAGGAGTCTCACCATGAAGGCCTATCGCATCACGCCCGGAGCCGGGCTGCAAAGTCTCGAACGCGTTGAATTGAAGTCGGCCCCGCTCGCCGCACGTGAAGTACGCGTTCGCATTCGCGCTGTTTCGCTGAACTACCGCGACCTGATGATTGCCACTGGCAGTTATCCCTTGCCTGCGGGCTTCTCGCCCATCGCAGCGTCGGACGGTGCGGGCGATGTGCTCGAAGTCGGCAGTGCCGTGCGCGATTTCAAGGTCGGCGATCGCGTCGTCACGACCTTCTTCCAGACATGGCCCTCGGGCGAGCGGCCGGCTAATTCCGGGCACCTCGCACTGGGCGGAGCCATCGATGGCGTGCTTGCAGAAGAAGTGGTGTTGTCGCAGCACGGTCTCTTACCGATCCCCGCACACCTGGACTACCTCGAAGCCGCCACCTTGCCGGTCGCGGCCGTGACCGCCTGGACCAGCCTGTTCGTCGCCGGGCGCGCGCAGCCCGGCAATACGGCATTGCTGCTCGGGACGGGCGGCGTATCGATCTGGGCGCTGCAGGTGGCGAAGGCGGCGGGGCTGCGCACGGTGATTACTTCGTCCAGCGACGAAAAGCTCGAACGTGCGCGCGGCCTCGGTGCCGATGAGACGATCAACTACCGTACTCATCCGGCATGGGAGCAAGAGGTGCTGCGTCTGACGCAGGGCGAGGGCGCCCATGTCACTGTCGAGGTGGGCGGCGCGGGCACGCTAGCGCGTTCGGTAGCGGCGACGCGCGCTGGCGGCACGATTGCACTGGTGGGTGTGCTGACGGGGGTGGCCGCAGACTTCAATCCCTTTCCGCTGCTGTTCGGCGCGAAGTCCCTGACCGGTATTCTGGTCGGCAGTCGCGAGCATCAGGCACAGCTGCAGCGTCTCGTGGAAACGAAGCAGATCAGGCCGGTAATCGACCGTGTATTCAGTTTCGCCGAAACGCCGGCGGCCTATGCTCACCTGCAGTCAGGGCAGCATTTCGGCAAGCTGGTTATTGCGATGGGCTGATAGGGCGTTGCAGGAAAGGTGCGGCGCCATTCGCACAGAACTGTGCTGTGCGGGTGCCCCGGAAGAGCCTTCCGCTACTGCAAGTCCTCAGGCGTCACTTGTGCGCTCTCACTAGCCTCGGCCAATGCAATCCATGCATCCAGGCCGCCGGCAAGCGGACGTACTCGCGTGAAACCGGCCTCGCGCAGCTGGCGCGCTGCGTGGGCTGCAGAGGCTTCATTGGGACAGCTGCAGTAAAAGACGATCAGGTGATCGCGCGGCAGATGTGCCAGTAGCTGGCGTACATCTGCGAGCTCGGCCTCGAGTGCGCCGGGTATGCGGCGCAGATCTTCCTGTCGCGCCGTCAGCGAGCGTACGTCGACAATGACGGGCGCATTGCCGCTGCCGATCAAGCCATGCAATTCTTCGACACCGATGCGGTGGTCGCGCACGAAGCGCACGAGGCGTTGGCGCTCGATCCAGCGCCAGGCGATGTAGAGCGCCAGCAGCCCTGCGATGAGAAGGATGGCGACGCCGCCGATGCTCGACAAGGCCTGGATGAAGCTGTCTACCTGACGATGCAGCAACATGCCGCCACCGATTGCGAGGCCGGCCCATAAGGTGGTGCCGATCGCGTCGAAGAATATGAAGCGCAAGGCCTAGGGCGTGTTCGCAGTAGGCGGGCGGATCGCGTTGAGGCCTCTGGCTTGCGGAACAAGGCGCACGACGCATGTGTGGAGTGGGCCTCCACACAAGGAGTGCAACGCAGTGCCGCGAGCCAGAGGCCTCAACCCGGAGGGCTGCCACGAAATGGGCGCAGCGCTGCGTTGCAGCTCCTCGTCAGGGGGCCACCCTGCCGTCGTCGCCACGCCTTGCCCTGCGCCCATTTCGTGGCAGCGCGACCGTCCGCCTACTGCGAACACGCCCTGGATTCGTAGCGCCGGCTAGCGGCGAGGACAGCAGCGAGAGGCCTGGTACGAAGCGCGCAATGAGCAGCGAAGGGGCTCCCCAGCGTGTGAAAATGTTTTCGGTGCGACGCACGCAGGCGTCGGGCGAGATGCTGATGCGACACATTATCCCGAGAATGAGAATGCCATAACGCCTGCCAGCCAGGTACCAGATGAAATTGGCAATACCCGATCCCAGCACCGCAAGGATCAGCGCAGCGCCCGCAGACAAGTGCCCATCGACAGAGAGTGCACCGGCCACCATGAGCGTAGGTACGGACGGTATTGGCGCGCCGAGTTGGGTGACGAGTACCTGCAGAAAGACCAGCAGCGGGCCGTACTGATCGAAGAGCGCTATGAGTTCCTGCAAGGCCTGTCCCCGATGTGCGATGCGTCAGGTCGAATCAGACGGCTTGCCGCGCGCATCTTCAATCGATGCCAGAAGCATTTGCAGCGCGGCGAATTCTGTCGGCTTGATGAGGTGGTGATCAAAGCCGGCTTCGCGGGCACGGCGGCGGTCTTCCTCCTGGCCCCATCCCGTGAGGGCGACGATGAAGGTGCTGCGATCGGGAAAGTTTGCGCGAATGGTGCGGGTGACTTCGTAGCCGTCCATGCCGGGCATGCCAATGTCAAGAAGAATGACCTCGGGGTCGTAGGCTTCGAATAGGGCGAGCGCTGCGGGGCCATCGTGTGCAATGCGCACGTCGACGCCAAGCAGGCCGAGTAGCAGGCCAAGGCTTTCGGCGGCGTCGCGGTTGTCGTCGACGACGAGAATGCGTTTGCGGGAGATGGCGGCCGCGGGCTCTTCGGGCTTTGTCGCATCTGCCGCGTGAGTCGTGGCGAGTGGCAGACGCACGCTGAATTCGCTGCCCTGGTCCGGCCCGTCGCTGTGCGCTTCGAGCCTGCCGCCATGCATGGTGGCGAGGCGGCGGGCGAGAGAGAGGCCGATACCTAGCCCGCCCTGGCCACGGCTACTGGCGTGATCGCCGCGGCTGAACATTTCGAACAGGCGTGGCAACATGTCCGGCGCGATGCCGCTGCCATTGTCGCGGACCGTGATGATGACTTCGTCATTACTGCGCTGCGCGCTAACCATGATCTGGCCGCCGTCCTCGGTGTACTTGGCGGCGTTGTCGAGCAGGTTGGCGAGGATCTGCGCAAGGCGCACCGCGTCGCCTTCGAGCCACAGCGGCTCTTGCGGCAATGACACGCTGAGCTTGTGGCCCGCCGTCTGGATCAGCGGTTCGCTGGTTTCGACGGCATTGCGCACGATGGCCGCGACCTCGACGCGTTCCTTGCGCAGTGCCAGCGTGCCGCGACTGATGCGCGACATCTCAAGCAGGTCATCGACGAGGCGCACGAGGTGATTGACCTGCCGCTCCATCATTTCGTGCACCGGTGTGAGGGTCCCGTCGGCCGCGTTGTTGCGGTCGCGTGTCAGACGCAGCACCGAGAGCGAGTTGCGCAATGGGGCGAGAGGATTGCGCAATTCGTGCGCGAGAGTGGCAAGGAATTCGTCCTTGGCGCGGTCGGCCTCGGCGAGGCGTTCTGCCTGCTCGCGAATGGCTTGTTCCGCCTGCTGACGATCGGTGATATCGCGTGTGGTGCCGGCAACAGCGACGACTTCGCCATGTGCGCCGAAGACGGGAACGAAGATGTAGTCGTAAACGCGGCGCCCGTTCGTGCCCGTGAAAGGAATCTCGCCGCGGATCGGAGCGCGCGTGTTGATGACCTGATCGATTTCATCGTCATGCATTTCGGCATGCCAGGGCTCGTAACCCAGTTCGAGCCAGCTCTTGCCGCGCGGATCGCCCAGACCCCATGTCTTGATGAGCGCTTCGTTGGCATAGGCGCAACGATGATTGAGGCCGAATACGTAAACGAAGTCAGGCGTGCTCGACAGCGTCGCCTCGTAGATACGCCGCTGTGTTTCGGACTCCGCCACGATCCGGTCACGTTCCTCGTCAGCGTGTCTTTGTGCCGTGACATTGCGGAAATAGACGGCGATACCCTCCGACGAGGGATAGGTGTGCACCGTGTACCAGCGGTCATGTTGCTGGAAGTGCGCTGTCATGGAGGAAGCTTCGCCCGCATTCATTGCCGAGAGATAGGCATGCTCGAAGGGGGTGTTTGCAATCTGGTATTCGTCCCAGATGCTCTTTCCGAGGAGATCGCTGCGCGTGCGGTCGAGGATGTTCTCCGCTTCGCGATTGAGATAGGTGAAGCGCCATGCGCGGTCGAGCGAGAAGAAGCCCTCGGTGATGCTCTCGAGGATTTCGGTGGCCCGCAGGTTCCTGCCGACTTGCACACGCTCGGTGATGTCCATGCCGGTGGGCACGACGAACAGCACCTGGCTGTCCTCGTTCTTGATCGGCATGCAGGCGAAATCGACGACACGCTCGGAGCCGTCTGCCAGGAAGTAGGTGCTCTCACCGCGGAACGCTTCGCCGCGTATCGACCGCTCCACGCCGTCGCGCAGCCATGCCTGCACGGTGGCTGAACGATTCCACCAGCCGCATTCCCAGAAGGGTTTGCCGATGACGTCTTCGGGTACGTAGCCGCACTGTTCGAGACTGGAACGATTGGCATCCATGACGATGCCATTCAGGTCGAGCCGGCCAGCGAAGAGTCCCTGGTCGTAAACCGCCTGGAAGTGGTTGTTGGATTCAGCCAGCCGGCGATTGGCGGCGGCGAGTTTGCTACGCTCTTCCTGCTCGCTGTGCTTCATGCGTACCAGTTCGGTAGCATCTTCAACGTGGTTGATGATGTACGCCAGTTCCCCGTCAGCCGACAACACGGGCCCGTTTACCGAGCTCCAGTAGCGCTCCACGAAGCCACCCCCCTCGCTCGCAGGACGACGGATGTCGTACTTCTGGACGGCCATGGTGTCCGCTGTCCTGGTGGCGATGACGCGTTCGAACGACGCGCGCGCGTTGGCAATGCCGTTGGCATCCGGATCGTCCGGATTTACGGGAAACACTTCGAAGAGCGGGCGACCGATGATCTGCTCGCGCTGCGTCAGGGTGGCGCGCAGATAGGCGTCGCTGGCCTCGACGATGGTGAAGTCCGCATCGGGCCGCAAAAGCAGGAGCAGGCCCGGCGCGCTGCGGAAAATATGCTGGAAATCGATGTCGGCTGGCACTGACATGCAGGAAAACCACGAGCAGGTTGAACGATCTTTGAGGGATCGTTGAAGGAGGCGTCCGACTGACGTCAGCGAAAGCCGATGGCGTTTCCTGGCGCACCTGGACTGCGATGCTTGTGCAAGCAATGTTCCTGCACTGCATGGGCTTTGTCCATCATGTTCTTGCCGCCCCGGCAGCCAGCCCGCGCACGCTGCAATACAGCACCAGTGCGTTGAGCAAATGCCATGCGAAGTGAGTACCAATCGGGATGCCCGTCGGCCATGCTGCGCACAGCGCCATGTCCAGTGTGCGCAACGTCAGCGAAAGTGCGAACAGCAGCGTGGCGGCCGATAGCCATGGCACTGCGGCGCGGGCTTGTCGGCGTGCGCCAAGGGCAAACAGGCACAGGATTGCACCGGGTAGCAGATAGCCTTCCGAGCCGTTGAGGCCCAGATTGCCGAGCGCGGCAATGGCGCGGTCTGCGGCGATGAAGGCCAGCACACCAAGCCAGCAGGCCCATGCGGGCCACGCCACGATGCGTCGCAGGTAGCGATGCAGGAAAGCCAGGATGAACAGGGCAATGCTGCCGACATCGAGCCACATTCCCCAGACGGTGCCGAAGACATGGAAAAGGCCGCTGCAAAGGCCCACGCAGACGATCAGCAGGGCCAGCGCACGCACCTCGGCACGCACCGCGGTTTGCATCTCCCCGCGCGAACCTGTGCTGCGCGCTTGTCGCCACAATGCGATGCCTGCGATCAGGAAGGCAAGATTGGTGAGCGCGTTGAGTGGCTCCGACCACAGCGAGGGATCGGTGCGCTCGCAGTAGTTGTCGACATGGGCGAAGAGCCTGGCAAAAGTGTTGGCGAAAAGATCCATGCCGGCTCTACGACCGCTCCGCCTTGAAGGCGCCCGCTTCGGTGACGATCCAGTCCAGCGGTCTGTCGTGCGCAGCCTCGGCGATGTGCGGCAGACGACCCAGTTCGAAGCCGACGCCGATGGTCTGCGGCGGCGGACTCAGGCTTTCGAGGGTGCGATCGAAGTAGCCGCCACCGTAGCCGAGTCTGTAGCCACGGGCGTCAAAACCATTGACAGGTATGAGCAGGAGCGATGCTTGCAACGCTTCTCCTGCGACGGGCGTCGGGATGCCGTAGCGATCAGGCGCCACGACGCTGTCAGGCGCCCAGCGGCGAAAGCTCAGCGGCAAGTCCTGGTCAACGACGACGGGCAAGCCTGCGCGTCGTGAAGGTTCGCCAGTCAGCCAGGTGGTGACCAGCGGGCGCAGATCGGGCTCGCCGCGAAACGGCCAGCAGAAACCGAGCGTCGAGTGGCGATGATCGGCATCGAGCTCTTCGAGCAGGCTGTGCAAGTGTTGCAGCAGCGCGTTTTCAAGTTGCCTGCGCTCGGCAGCGGGCAGTGCTTCGCGCGCTGCAATCAAGCGCTGGCGCAGGTTCTGGCGGTCAGGATGAGCGGATTCCACGTGCTATGCTCCGGCGCTTGTTTTGCTCAAGCTTGCCGTGTGGAATGTCGTGTACATACTATCCATGTGGCACAAATCGCCATGCATGCTTGCCTGGCAACAACCTGGCAGGAATGGCCTGGCAGGGCTTGGCAAAACTGATTCGGGATCGACTTTGAAACTGATGGGCTTGAACACTGATTTGACGAGAGGATGGTACGTCATGCCGCGGGCCTTGTGCAGGCGCGCGCTGGCAACCGGCTGGCTGGTGATTGCGGCTTCGATGGGGGCCCTCGTTCCGGTCGCGACGGCATGGGGTCAGCCTGTAGAAACCGAAGCTGGCGATGCACGCATCATTGCGGCGCGCGAGTACGCCAGTCGTGGCGACACGGCTCGCCTGGAGCAGATGGCCAGCACGCCCGGCAGTCACCCGCTGGAGCCCTATGTCGGTTACTGGCTGCTGGCGACACGTGTCGCGCGCATCAGCGATCCTCTGGCAACACAACCGATCCGCGATTATCTGCAGGCCAACGAGGGCTCGCTGCTGGCCGAACGTCTGCGCATAGACTGGCTCAAGCGCCTCGGCCGCGAGAATCAGTGGCAACTTTTCAACGAAGAATACAGTCGTGTGCAGCAGCCCGATGGCGAGTTGCTGTGCGATGCCGTGCGCGGACGCGGTGCCTCTGCCGACATCGCCTTGCAAACGGTGGAAGCGCAGTGGCTGACGCTCACCGATGCTTCGGATGCCTGTGCGGCTTCGTTGCAGGCACTGGTCGACGCCGGGCGCAAATCCGCCGACGACGTGCAGTGGCGTTTCCGGCGCATGGTCGAGGCCAACCGTCCGGCCGCAGCACGCCAGGCCGTCGGCATGATGTCCAACGTGATTGCGCCCGACCCCGCGACGCTGGGCCGCGCTTTCGACAATCCCATGCAGTATCTGATGTCGCCCGCAGCGCGCGGCGCAAGCACGCGCGGTGCGCGTGAGCTGGTGCTGGCTGCGGTGGCGCGTGCTGCACGTACCGACCCGCGTGCCACCTATCTGCGTTGGCGTGCCCTGAACGAGACCCACTATTCGGTCGGCGAGCGTGCTTACGCAATCGGCCAGATCGCCTGGGGCGCGGCATTGGCGCAGATGCCCGAAGCTGTGCAGTGGTTCGCTGCTGCACGCGATTTGCTGCCGAACATGCCGATGAGCGACGAGCAGGCTGCCTGGCAGATGCGCAGCGCCTTGCGCGCCGGCGACTGGCCCGCCGTGCAGGCTGCGACGGACTCGATGACGAGCGCGCAACGCAACCTGCCGGAATGGACTTACTGGCAGGGCCGCGCGCTGCAGTTGCAAGGTCATCCGCTGGAAGCGCGCGCCCTGTTCGAACGCTATGCCGGCGAGCCGACGTTCTACGGCATCCTGTCGGCTGAAGCGCTGGGCCGCAGCATCTCCTGGCCGCAGGCGGCGATCCCGCCCACCTTGCTGGAAATGTCGCGTGTAGAAAGCAGCGGCGACGTGCGACGTGCTATCGCATTGCTGCGACTCGACATGCGCGTCGAAGCGCTGCGTGAATGGAGCTGGGGCATGCGCGGTGCGGAAGATCGCTTTCTGCTGTCTGCCGCCGAATATGCCAGGCGCATTGGTCTGTACGATCGTGCCATCAATGCGGCCGACCGCACACGACTTCAGCACGACTACAGCCTGCGTTATCTCGCGCCTTACTACGACGTGTTCTCACGCGAAGCGCGCACCAACCGCCTCGACCTGCACTGGGTGTATGGCCTGACACGTCAGGAAAGTCGCTTCCACCCGGTTGCGCGTTCGTCGGCAGGCGCACAGGGCCTCATGCAGATCATGCCTGCGACGGGCCGCATGATGGCGCGCCTCGTCGGCATACAGGGCTACAACACCAATCAGCTGGCCGAAACCGAACCCAACATACAGCTCGGTACGGCCTACCTGCGCAATGTCCTCGACAGCCTCAACAACTCATATGTCATGGCGACTGCTGCCTACAACGCCGGCCCCGGACGCGCCAAACGCTGGCGCGACAATCGGGCACTGGAAGGCGCCATCTATGCCGAGACGATCCCCATCACCGAAACGCGCGATTATGTGAAGAAGGTGATGGCCAATGCCATCGCTTACGCAATGCTGCTCGACGGCCGTCCGATTTCGCTGACGCAGCTCCTCGGCACCGTGCCCGGCGACACCATGCAGGCCGCGCGTTAAGATTTTTCAGCCTGAGGTCAAAAGCTTCACCGCAGAGGCGCTGAGGACGCAGAGGGCCGCAGAGGAAACGGCCTTGCTTCCGTCGCACGCACATCCCGGTCTCAACTTATCCAAAGGCGGGAATCAGCGCTCGCACGACAACGCAAGCTCGTCGTTCCAAGAAGCTGTTCACGATCTCTGCAAGGCGCTGTTTTGGGCTCGTCATTCCGGTGAAAACCGGAATCCAGTACGCAGCTCCGCGCCTGGATCCCGGTTTTCACCGGGATGACGGTGGTTGGGGAGCTCTTCCCCCGCCTGAAATCAGCATCAAATTTTCGTAGCCAATGACATTGGAAGGATCGAGGACAGGTTCTCAGGGTTTTCTTTGCGGCCCTCTGCTTTCTCCGCATCTTTGCGGTAAGCCGCCCGCAGAGCCTGCCCTCGACCTGATCAGGGGGCCGATGGCGTTGGCTTGACGGTGTGCATAGGCAAGCCGCCAAGACCGAACGGCGGCAAGTCTTTGCCGCCATGCGGTTAAGGCTTGACCTCGCCATGTGACTAGGCCATGTTCAGGATTCAGGTTGGCAAGAAGCAAAAGCAGGATATGACTTTGCGCAGCGTTCTCCTTGTGGGTGGCACCGGCTTTATCGGCAGTAGCGTGGCACAACGCCTTTCCGCGTTGGGCCTGCATGTCATCGTGCCGACGCGGCGGCTGACCAAGGGCGACGCATTGCGCATGCTGCCGACCATCGACCTGGTCGAGGCCGATATCTACGACACCTGCGCGCTGTGTGGCCTGATGAACGAGGTCGATGCGGTGGTCAATCTGGTGGGCGTGCTGCATTCGGAATCCGACGCGCCATACGGACCGGAATTCGCCCGCGCACATGTCGAGTTGCCGCGCACGCTGGTGGCGGCCGCACGACTCTCCGAGGTGCCTCGCATCGTGCATGTCAGTGCGCTGGGTGCCGACATTCACGGGCCGTCCGAATATCTGCGTTCCAAGGCCGATGGCGAAGCGGTGATCCGCGCCACGGGCCCGGAGATCGCGTGGAGCATCTTTCGCCCGGCAGTGGTTTTTGGCCCGCACGACAAATTTCTCAATCTGTTCGCTACGCTCACGGCGCATCTGCCAGTGCTGCCATTGGGTGGCGCGCATACCCGCTTCCAGCCGGTATTCGTCGAAGACGTGGCGGCGGCGATTGTTCACGCCGTGCTGCATCGCGCCGGTCTCGGCGAAACAATCGAGCTGGCCGGCCCGCGCATCTACACACTTGCTGAACTGGTGAGTTACGTGGCGCAGCTGCAGGACCATCATTGCATGATATTGCCGCTATCGGAGAAACTCGCACTGCTGCAGGCGGCAATCATGGAGTGCTTGCCTGGCCCGTTGATGAGTCGCGACAATGTGCGTTCGATGCGCCGCGATTGTGTTGCGAGCACGAGTGTTGCAGGCACGACTGCGTCCATGCCATTCGGCATTCATGCAACCGCGCTGGAGACAGTCGCGCCGCAATGGCTGTGCGACGACGGCGACTGGCGCGGCATGTTCAACGGCTTTCGCCAGCGGGCGCATCGCAGGAATCTGTGATGGCGTCATCGGCCATGGCCTGTGCCATTGGCTACAACGGTAACCTACAAACCGTGCGGCAGAAGACCGGCCAGCACACTATGCTTCAGGCATGAAGGAAAGCGAGCAGCGCAGTGAAGCTGATCATCGGTGACTACAACTACTCCTCCTGGTCGATGCGCGGCTGGCTTGCGCTCAAGGCAAGCGGCATGGCCTTCGACACCATTTGCATTGCCTTGCGCGAGCCCGACACCGCAGAACAGATTGCGCGCTACAGCCCGTCGGGTCGCGTGCCATGTCTGATCGATGACGGTCTGACGATATGGGATTCGCTGGCCATAGCCGAGTACTGCGCCGAACGCAGTCCCGCGATGTGGCCGGGCGAGGTGGCAGAGCGCGCCGTTGCGCGTTCGGTCAGTGCCGAGATGCACAGCAGCTTCACCGCCTTGCGCACCCATATGTCGATGAATATCCGCAAGGACTATGGCGGCCACGGGCGTACGCCTGAAGTGCTCGATGACATTGCACGCATCAAGGCGATCTGGGTGGACTGCCTGCGGCGCTTCGGCACCGGCGGCCCGTATCTGTTTGGTCAATGGAGCATTGCCGACATCATGTATGCGCCGGTGTGCATGCGTTTCGTCAGCTACGGCGTCGAGCTCGATGGCGTAGCCGCCGACTACCTGCACAGCGTGCAGGCGCACCCGCACGTGCAGGAGTGGGTCGCCGCGGCGCTGGCGGAGGCGCATCGCATTCCGTATTACGATGCCTATGGTTGATTGATCTCTTCACCAGTCCGGCGCGCCGTGTCGATACGAAAATGAATAACCGCCGGTGAGCGCTCCGCGCTTGCTGGGCGATAATGCGTGTCGATGTACTCATTCGATATGTGCCTTCGATATGTTCTTTCGATACGTCATTTCCAATCGGTAATAAATGCCCAATGCATCTAGCCGTCTTTGAAGACACGCCGCTGAATGATCTGAACACCTTGCGTCTACCGGCCCGCGCGAAGCGCTACGCGGAGATTCATTCTGCCGAGCAGCTGCTCAAGCTGGTGCGTCGTGGCGATCTCGACGGCCATCGGGTTGCCGTACTGGGCGGTGGTAGCAATGTGGTGCTGCGAAGCGGCGTGCTGGACGCTTTCGTCCTGCACATCAGCATCCCCGGCCACAGTCTGATGAACGAGGTGGAGGACGCCTGGATCGTGCGTGCCGGTGCCGGCGTCAACTGGCATGAGTTCGTACGCTTCACGCTCGAGCAAGGCTGGGCCGGGCTGGAAAATCTGTCGTTGATTCCCGGCACGGTCGGTGCCGCGCCCATTCAGAATATCGGCGCCTATGGTGTTGAGTTGGCTGACCGCTTCTTTGCGCTCGAGGCGGTGGATCTGCGCAGCGGGCAGATCGTCAGCCTCGACAAGAAGACCTGCCAGTTCGCCTATCGCGACAGCCTGTTCAAGCAACAGGCAGCGGGGCGTTTCATCATCACGGCGGTGAGTTTCCGCCTGCCCAAGCAATGGCATGCCGTCACCGAATATGCCGATGTGGCCAACGAGCTCAAGCAGCTCGGGCTGACCAACCCCACCCCCATGGATATGTCGGATGCCGTCATGAGCATTCGCAGCCGCAAGCTGCCCGACCCGGCGCTGTTACCCAACGCCGGCAGTTTCTTCAAGAATCCGGTGGTCAGTGCCGAGCGCTTTGCCGAGCTGGCCGTGACATGGCCGAAACTGCCGCACCATCCGCAGGATGACGGCAGCATCAAGCTCGCTGCAGGCTGGCTCATCGAACAGGCCGGTTGGCGTGGGCGCAGCATTGGTCCGGCGGGCATGTATGACAAGCAGGCGCTCGTGCTGGTCAATCATGGCGGCGCGACGGGCGAGGATGTGCTCAACCTGGCCGACAGCGTACGCGCGGCAGTGGTCGAGAAATTCGGCGTGGTGCTGGAGCAGGAACCGGTAATGCTCTGATTGGCCGGGTGCTTCGGGCTGCACCGGCGCGGCGCAGCCCCGGCTCATCTTCAGCTGGTCACGCGTTCCGCAAGTTGCGGCGCCGTGGCGTTCAATCGCTTGAAACGTTGTGCAACGTCTTCACCTGCGCGTGCCAGCAGCAGCGCATCCGCGCCTGACGCGAGAACCGTCACACCGGCGCCGACATATTCACGCGCCAGTGCTTCGTCACCCGCCACGATGCCGGCAGGTTTGCCACAAGCGGTGATACGTGCGATGGCGTCCTTGAATACGCGGCGCATGTCCGGATGCGTGGCGCGGCCGATGTAGCCGAGTTCGGCCGACAGATCGCCCGGGCCGATGAAGATCGCATCAACGCCCTCGACCGCTGCAATTTCCTCGATATTGTCGAGGCCTTCCTGGTTCTCGATCTGCACGATCAGGCACAGCTCTTTCTCGGCATGCTCGTGGTAGTTGAGGATGCGGCCGTAGTTCGCTGCACGTGAAACGGGGCCGAGGCCGCGGATGCCGCGTGGCGGGTACCACATCGAAGCCACTGCCTGGCGCGCCTCTGCTGCGTTCTGTACGTGCGGCACCATCAGCGTCTGGACGCCGATATCCAGCAGACGCTTGATCAGCACCACATCGTTATGCGAGGGGCGCACGACAGCATGCGCGGTGCCACCGCTCATGGCTTGCAGCTGCTGCAAGACCAGCAGCACGTCGCTGGGGGCATGTTCGGTATCAAGAATCAGCCAGTCGAAGCCACAGCCGGCGAGAATTTCGGCCGATACATGATGAGATAGGAGTGAAAACAAACCAATTTGCAGCTTGTTCTTAAGAATTGCGTCCTTGAAATGATTCTTCGGGACTGTGGGCGCCATATTGAGATTCATGATCATCTTTCTAAGAGGTGGGGAAAGCCGTACCGACGTTAAGCAGTTGACCTTGAGTCGGATGTCTTCCGTTCCGCCCACGATGCCACGGTCGCGTTGAACCCTTTTTCTGGATCAGGGTTACTGCTTGACGCAACGCAGCATTTATAGCATAGGGGTTATCCCTAGCGCTATGCAGAAAATCACGTTTTTGTGTCTTTAGATCAATAACTTGCGGCTGGAGTTTGCGATATGTCGAGTAGTGCGAGCAGCGCGGCCCCATGCCTGACCGCAGAACGGTCGCCTTCGAAATGTCGTGTGCAGCATTTGACTTGCTCAGCGGCCCCGCTGCCGCCTGCGCGCCATGCCCAGGCAAGACAGACCATCCCCACAGGTTTGTGAGGCGTTCCGCCTGACGGGCCGGCGATGCCCGAAACGGCGATCGCAATATTGGCAGCAGAGTGCGCCAGCGCGCCGAGTGCCATTTCGCGAACGGTCTGTTCGCTGACCGCGCCAAAGTCGGCAAGCGTGCCGGCCTGCACGTCGAGCAGGGTCTGCTTGGATTCATTGGTGTAGGTGACAAAGCCGCGGTCGAACCAGGCGCTCGAACCGGCGATCTCGGTAATGGCGGCAGCGATCAGGCCACCTGTGCAGGACTCTGCCGTGACCAGCCGCCAGCCGCGTGCATGCAGGTACTCACCGGCCTGGCGAGCAGCGATGACAAGTTCTTCGTCCATGAGCGCAGGCCGGAAAGCGCGCCGTTACGGCGCCGGCTTGCGCGGCGCAGGGCCGGGGCATGTGGCCTTGGTGTTGCGTCCGGCACGCTTCTGGAAGGGGTCATACCAGTACTCGGCCTTGTCGAGCGGGGTCTTGTCTGACAGCAAGGGATTGTCAAAACGGAAAATCCGCCGCGAACAAAAGTCAGCACGCTCGATCAAGGGCTGGTGATATTTGAGGAACAGCTTGTCGAACGATCCATCCTTGATCATGGCCTTGAAGCCTTCCTCGATGCGCGCGGCCAGGTGGGGACTCTGCGGAGATACGAAGAAATACTTGGGCAGGGGGAAGTAAAGCATCATCGATTTTTCGATGGACATATCGGGAAAGCCAGCCTTGCGATCGTCATACTCGACAAACACTTCCGACAACGCACGCGGAAAATAATCGAAACGCCCGGCCACCAGCATCTTGTAGAGACCTTCCCAGTCCGCCGCTGCTTCGTACTTGAAATTGAGCGCCTGAAATACCTGTCGGGTCGACCATGCGTGACCGACGCCCAGCGTCAGGCGCTTGAGATCTTCGATATCGGTGATATGGCTGAATTTTTCTTGGTCGCCTGCGCGAATCAACGCGATGCGATATTCGGTGATGCCCTTGTCGACCGGGATGCGCAGCGTGATGAGCTCGCTTTCTTCCCAGTCCGGCCGTGTTGCCTTGGCAGTGACGTTGACGACGACGCCACGCTTGAGCTCGGTCAGCAGCCGGTCGCGATACATATAGCTCGGCGCATATTCGACGCGGAACGGGCCGTACTTTGCCTGGGTCCGTTCGAGAATCTGTGTGAGCAGTATGTTGGTGTAATCGTTGCGCTTGTCGATCTCGTTGACCGGGGCATCGAGGATCGCCACATCCATCGCCTGCGCCGTCTCGGCGATGGTGAGGATCAACGTCAGTACCAGCGCGAGCAGCCACCTGCCCGGTGCCTTGTTCAGTGTCAACCTCATTGCCAGCTATCCCCTCTTGCTCGAGATTGTCTTGATTCAATAGTGTGGTCCGCGACCCCGGATCTATTACTAAAGTAGTAGATCGCCACACGCAGACGCAGTGCCCGAGGCTATGTTAGTACGCCAGGCAGGTTTACGTCACGACAAACCGGAGAGGCGCATGGTTATTGGCTTTACGTGCTGCACTGCAGCGCGTTGCGCAAACAGTGTTACTCACGCGAAAACAAGAAATCTTGCCGCTGCGGCGAGGCAGAGCAGCGAATATCCCGCGGCCAGCAGATCGTCGAACATCACGCCAAAGCCGTTCTTGAAACGGACATCGGCAACGCGTATTGGCCAGGGTTTCAGGATGTCGAAAAAGCGGAACAGCACCACGCTGACCACTTGCCACCATAGCCCTGCCGGCGCCAGCCACAGGACCAGCCAGATGGCAATGAACTCGTCCCAGACGATACCGCCATGGTCTACAACGCCCAGCGCCTTGCCCGTCAGCGGAACGAAAAAACAACCCGCGACGAAACCCAGCAGCACGAAGATGCCGAACCCCAGGTCCGAAAACGGTGGCCGGATCAATGCGTAGATTGCCCATGCCAGCAGCGTACCGATGGTGCCCGGTGCGACAGGCGAGAGCCCGCTGCCCAGGCCGAGCGATAGAAAATGCGCGGGGTGCGACAAGAGAAGACGAAGGGTGGGACGAGACATCGCGAAGCGGCCGGCAGTGGGGATGGCAAGCATACTGCCACACAAGCGCGTGCATTCTGTCGGGGCATCGGTGTTGCCTGACGTTGCCAGAATGCGTTGCCTGAGTACTCGTCAGAGCCTTTGATGCCCGCCTCATATTGATTGCGGCAAGTGCGCCAGAATGCCGATAAGCAAACATGGCGGTCCGACTGTTTCCAGTTCTTTCGTTCTTCCAGCTCCTTTTTTGAAAATTACATAATTGACTTGTGAGGCCCAAATTTTCGTCATTCCCGCGTAGAGGGGTAAGCAGGCATTCCGGCATAAGCCGGAAGCTCGCAAAGCGGGAATCCACTCGGTGGCACAGGCCTCACCTAAAAGTAGATTCCCGCTTTCGCGGGAATGACTCGTCTTTGGCAGAAATCAATTTTCCGGACGTGTTTTGCCGTTCAGCAAGCCAAATATGTAATTCCCTTTTTTCCGTTTCGGAGAGCAAATGAAATCAGCAAGCATGATCTGCCGCGCCGTGTTGTATCTGGCCTTGTCGATGTGGGTCAGCGTGCATGCGGCACGCGCTGCGGGTTACGCTGAACTGGATGCCAACCGCGTCGCCCAGCTTGTCGTGCAGGTCGACGAAATGCCGCGCGGCACAGGCCCGCGTTGCAATGACCGCGCCGCGTGGGATGCAGTCGCGCTCGGTGGCCGCCTCGCGGCAGTGAAGAATGCGGCGGAGCAATTGCTGACGCAGGGATTTCCTGCCTGGAGCGATGACGCTTACCTGCAATACAGCAGCAAGGGCACGCGGCCGGAAGGCGAACGCATGATGAATGCACGCAAAGCCTGGCTCTATCCTCTCGTGCTGGCCGAATGCCTGGAAGGCAAGGGCCGCTTCGTGCCCGCCATCGAGCGGACCTTGATGGAGCTCGATACGCAACCGACCTGGACCTGGCCTGCACACGACGCCACGCTGCGCAATTTCCGCCGGCATGACTACGAGGTCGACCTGCTGGCGGCGGATACCGCGCATGACTTGGCCCAGACTTTGTACATGCTTGGCGACCAGCTTGCGCCTACGCTGAAGCAGCAGACGATGGTCGCGCTGGAAGCACGCGTCTTCGCGCCAATGCGTCGCAGTTTCGTCGATGGGGGCAAGGACCACTGGTGGCTGCAGGCCGACCATAACTGGAATGCCGTGTGCCTCAAGGGCGTCGTTGGTGCGGCACTCGCCGTATTGCCCACCCGCGAGGATCGTGCACTGTTCGTGGCCGCGGGCGAGCACTACATCCGCAAATACGTTGCTGCGTTTCCCGCCGACGGTTATTCGCCGGAAGGACCCGGTTACTGGAACTATGGCTTTTCGCACTTCACCGAATTGCGGGAGCTGTTGATGCAGTCCACCGCTGGCAAGCTCGATCTGTTTGCAGATCCCCGCGTACGCAATATTGCCCTCTATGGTTTCCGCATCGAGATGTTGCCCGGCAATATCGCAGCGTTTGGCGATGCCTCGCGCAACACGAAGATGGATGACTTCACCCGCGCCTATGCCAACGAGGTACTGGCGCTTGGCATGCCACAGCGCCTTTCCGGCTTGCCTCTCGCCGCTTCGCAGCCACCCAACTCCGCGCCTGTGGCGAAGGCCGCAATGATCCTGTTTGCACAGCCGGCATCAGCAGGCTCGACGGGCACCAGCACCCAGGTCGGCCTGCACAGCTATTTCGATCAGGTCGGTGTGCTGATCTCGCGCCCCGCTGCGAACGAGCGAATCGGCGTATCGATCAAGGCGGGTGGCAACGGCAACCACAGCCATAACGATGTCGGCTCATATGCCATTGGACTGGGCGCCGAGCAGCCTACCGGCGACATGGGCATGACCGTCTATTCGGCAAAGACCTTCAGCAAACAGCGCTACACGATCAAGGGCATCAATTCGTATGGACACCCTGTGCCGGTCGTGGCCGGCCAGCTGCAGCGCGAGGCCACCAAGCTGATGCCGAAAGTGCTTGCAACGCGCTTCTCCGACGAATTCGACGAGATCACGCTGGATATGTCGTCGGCGTATTACGACTCATCGCTGAAGACGCTTACGCGCAGCTTGCGACATGAGCGCGCGGGCAGCGGCGCGGTGCAGATCGAAGACCGCTTCTTGTTCGAACAGCCGGAAACTTTCGAGGTCGCCTTGATCGTCGGTGGCAGCTGGCGCATGCAAAGCGACGACACGCTGGAGCTATGGCAGAAGAACGAACACCTGATGGCGTACATCGAGGCTTCAGCGCCCTACGAAATAATCAGTGAGAAGGTCGATGACGAGGGGCTGGCTTTCACGCGCCTTGCTGTACGCCTGAAGGGCACGCAAAGCGCTGGTTTCGTGCGTGTGCGCTACACGTCGCAATAAGAAGCCATAACAAAATAGGCTGCGCACTCGGCTAGCGTTGTTGGCTCGCTCGCCGTGCCCATGCACTGCTCTGCGCGAGCCGCCTAGCCAGCCACGTGCTCGCTCCATTTTGTTACGGCTTCCAAGTCGAATCAGTTGCGCCTGCGCAGCAGCCAGGCATCGAGGCGCGCGGCGGCATCCGGTGCCAGATGCAGGCCCAGCTTGCTGCGCCGCCACAGGATGTCCTCTGCGCTGCGCGCCCATTCGTGTTCGATGAGGTAATTTACCTCGCGCTCGAAGAGACCGGGCAGCACTTCCTCTCCCAGCCCGGACGTATCCCGCGCTTCGCCGAGAATGTCGCTGCAGCGTGTACCGTAAGCGCCTGCCAGCCGCCGCAAAAATTCCTTTGGCATAGCCGGATAGCGACTGTACAGCGCTGACACGAACGCCGCAAAGTCGGCGTTCGGCATATCGCCACCGGGTAGCGGGGCGCGGGCAGTCCAGGTTGGGGCGTCGTGGCCGAGCAGTGTCTGCACGCGGCCCACTGCTTCTTCTGCGAGCTTGCGATAGGTGGTGATCTTGCCGCCGAAGACGGACAGCAGTGGCGCATCTTCGCCGTCGAGTTCTAACAGGTAGTCGCGGGTGTTGCGCGAGAGCGCTGCATGCTCGTCATCGAGCAAGGGCCGCAAGCCGGAATACGTCCAGCGCACCATATCGGGCGTCACGCTCTGGCGGAAGAAGCGGCTGGCCGTGGCACACAGGTACGCCGTTTCGTCACCACTGATCGCCACAGCGGCGGCTTCCGACTCGTGCTCCGTTTCGGTGGTGCCGATCAGTGTGAAGTCGCGTTCGTAGGGAATCGCGAAAACGATACGCCGGTCCGGGTTCTGGAACAGGTAGGCACTGTCGTGCGTGAACAGGCGTGGCACGACGATGTGGCTGCCACGCACCAGACGCACGCGGTGTCTCGTTCGTTGCCCGGCATCGCGCAGGAAGCTGGCAACCCACGGGCCAGTGGCATTGATCAGTGCGCGTGCTTGCACAGTCGTCTGCTCCCCTGTGCTGTCCTGCAGGCCAACCAGCCAGCCGTCTTCATCACGCTGCGCCGAGGTGCAGGCGGTGCGGGTAAGTATGGTCGCGCCGCGCTCTGCAGCATCCATGCAGTTGAGCACGACCAGTCGTGCGTCATCCACCCAGGCATCCGAATATTCGAAAGCAAGCTTCCACTGCGGCTGCAGCACGGCGCCTGTCGGGTGGCGCGACAGGTCGAGGACGGCCGAACCCGGCAGGTGATCGCGGCGCGCCAGATGATCGTAGAGAAACAGCCCGGCGCGCACGAGCCAGCGTGAGCGTATGGCATCGTCATGCGGCATGACGAAGCGTAGTGGCCGCGTGATATGTGGCGCTGCGTTGAGCAGGGTTTCGCGTTCGGCGAGTGCCTTGCGCACCAGCTTGAATTCGAAATTCTCCAGATAGCGCAGGCCGCCGTGAATCAGCTTGGTGCTGGCGGATGAGGTGTGCTGCGCCAGATCTTCGCGCTCGACCAGCAGCACCTTCAAGCCGCGGCCGGCCGCATCGCGGGCGATGCCGGCGCCATTGATACCACCGCCGACAATGAGTAGATCGTAGAAGGGTGTGCCCGTGTCCATCATCCGGTGCAGCCGAGGTAAGCGTAACGATTGAATCGATTATGCACGCCCGATGCCTGCGGGCAAACCTCGAGTAAGCGCAAGCTGTTGCGGGCTTTTCACAGGCGCCCGTAGTGGCCTGGGGCGTGTTACCGCAGACACCCTCCCGGCCGGCGGGTCGGATTCAACCCGCGGTGGGTCGGCGAGGTCATCCCCCGAAAGCCGCGCCGGTAAAGGATTACACGATATCTGCCGGGTCGTCGCCTACCCGGGCGCCCGCTCCTCTCGCGCAGGGCGCGCAAAATAGTCATTTAAATCAGCTTGTTGCATTTCTCTCGTGGCCTGGCATGGCTTTCGCAATAGGGCTGTGCAACGCGATTTCGGGAGCTCAGTTTGCGCACTACAGCCGACGCGCATCTCGATCCCGTGATCGAGGCGATCCAGACCTATCTAGCGAGACATCCGGGCGCTGCCGACAGCGAGCTTGGTATCGCGCAATGGTGGCTGCATGAATGGCTGCAGAAGAGCGGTGCATCCGTTCCGGCAGAAACCGTGCGCCAGGCGCTGGGGCGATTGCAGCAACTGGGCGTGGTCGAGAACGTGGACGTGGCCGGCAACGGCCGCTTGTGGCGCGCAGTGCAGGTGCCTGGCGAAGCAGATTGACGACAAGGGCAGACAGGTGATGCAACACATGCTGTACGCGAATGCGAAAAAAGAGTGCGTGCATTGCCGGCCCGTCCGGAACGGCTGACGGGACGACATGGCCAACGTACTCGCCATCCACTCGGTCGGTCATTCCATCGCGACCTTCCTGCGCAATACCTACCCCACGACGGTGGCAGGTCTGAGCATGCCCGACTGTGACTTCGCACAGATGTCCTCCGGCGAGATGGCCGGCACGATCGATGATGTCACACGCATAACGCTATACTTGTATCGCGTCACGGTCAACGAACACAACCGCCAGCTACGCCCCGGCCTCATGTCACCAGAGCAGCAGGCGCCGCTCGGTCTTGATCTGCACTTCATGCTGACGGCATGGGCGGGCAATGCGCAGGACGAGCAGCTCACCCTGGCCTGGACGATGCGCCAGCTCTATCAGTTCCCGATTCTCGATGCTTCTTCCCTCTCGCCCGAAGCGGGCTGGGGCAGCGACGAGGTCATCCAGATCATTCCATCCGAATTGCCGACCGAAGAGATGATGCGCATCTGGGACGCGCTCGATCCTTCGTATCGACTTTCCGTGCCTTACATCGCGCGCCTGGTGCGCATCGATCCGGACAAGATCTTCGATGCCAACCCTGTCGTCGCCGCACGCTTTGGCTATGGCACGGCATCGCCCGCGGGAGCCACGACATGACGCTGGCGATCAAGGAGCTCGAACGTCTGGAGCGTCGCGTGGTGTGCGCGCTGCGCTGTGTCGATGCGACGACGCGCGTCACCGTCGATGCGCTTTTGCAGGTCGAGATCGTCGGCGCGCGCATCCAGCGCAATCGCAGCGGTCTGTACATCATCGTTGCTGCCGATGCACTGGCGAACTTTGCGGACTCCTTTGCAACACAACCGGCTGCGGGCCCTGTGACGTTGACGGCAAGCATCCGCGATCCATCCGGTCGTTACCTGCCGCGCCTTGCATCGCTGGCTTTGCCGCGTGACCCCTCACCGCTGCATGCAGAGCTGGACTCTTCGCTGTTCAAGCCCATCGAGATCGAAATGCATCCGGCCGGCGCTGCGCCGCTGGGCGTCAACTGGTCCGTGCTGCGCGTGACGGTGAGCGCCGATGCTGGCGGCGACGCTCTGGGTGGAGCGCTGCTGCGCGTGGTCAGCGGCGGCAAGGTGCTGGCGCGTGGCATGACCGACTGGCGCGGCGAGGCGCTCGTGCCGGTGCCCGGTGTGCCAGTTACTACCTGGTCAGATGACCCCGATGCCGTTGTCGTAACCGAGATCACGGCGCAACTCGAACTCGTGTTCGACCCGGCAGCCGGCCTGCGCACACCCGCCGTGCAAGTGCGCAACGGCAGCGCGCCGCTCGTACAGTCGCTGGTCGACCCCGATGTGCTCGAAGCCAACCAGGCGACGCTGCCGCACGCCGCTCAGTCCGTGCAACTGGCGGCCGGCCGTTCGCAATCCATTTCTTTCCTGCTCGCATTGCCATGAGTGCACTCAAAAACGCATCCATGAGCTCACGTGAGTTTTTTGCTTCACCCTCCACCTTCATGCAAAGGAGATAAGCCATGCCTGAATATCTGGCACCCGGCGTATATGTTGAGGAAACCAGCTTCCGCGCGAAGTCCATCGAAGGTGTGGGAACCAGTACCACCGCCTTTGTAGGCCCTACGCGTCGTGGCCCCATCGGGGGCACGCCGGAAATGGTGACCAGTCTGCCGGACTTTGAACGTATCTATGGCGGCCTCGAAGACCTCGCGCTCAGCGATGTCTCCGACCCGAAGCTGACACTCAACTTCGTCGCGCACGCCGTGCGCGCCTACTTCGACAATGGTGGTTCGCGTCTGTATGTGATGCGTGCCTGCAATGCGGAGTCGGCCGACAACGGCGGCGTCGCCGTTGCGACCTTGGTCGACGGCAGTGGCGATGCCGATGCGACTGTGACCGTCACGGCACGCGCACCCGGTGCAGCCTATAACGGCACGGCCTCGTTCCGCCTCGCTTCGCGGCCAGCGACGGTGCTGACACTCGGCACTGCACCGGAAGGCAGCCTGCTCTCCAGCGTCGTCACCAGCGGTGGTACCGACACCGAAACGCTCTTCGTCAAGAAGGGCGGCAAATGGCTCGATGCCTCTGCCACACCGGTTGAGCTATCGCTTACCGGCCTCGCTCCCGGCGCCATTCCCGGAGGTACAGGCGCCAAGTCCGCCGAACTGGTGACGCTGACAGTGTTGTTCCAGGACGCTGGCGGCTACGTGCAGGGTTGGGATGGCCTCGGTTTCGACGCCGCACACCCGAGCGCCATCGGTGCTGTGCTGGCCGAGACGCCACACAATCGTGGCGACGCCTTGCAGAACATGATTGCTGTAGTGGTTGGCGGCGACATCACAGCCTTCGCGCTGTATGACGGCATCAGTGCGCTGAGCAAGGATGCCGATGGCAACTTCGTTCTTGCCGTAGCGGGCGGCTCCGATGGTGCCGCACCGATTGCCGGCGCCGAAGGTCAGGCAGGCACTTATGCCGATTGCCTGGCGCTGCTGTCAGGCCTCGAAGACATCTCCATCGTCGCTACGCCGGGTTCCTCGGCTTACGGCGATTCGGATGCGCGCCAGGCGGTGCAGAACGTGCTGATCGGCCATGCCGAAAAGCGCCGTTCCTATCGCATTGCCGTGCTCGATTGCGAACCGTATCAAACGCCGGGCGATATGCGTACGGCACGCGGCCACATCGACACGAAATACGGTGCGCTGTACTACCCGTGGGTGACCGTTGCCAATCCGTTGGCGCGCCCTGGCCGCGATGACATTCCGAAGGAAATCAACCTGCCGCCTTCCGGTTTCGTCGCCGGCATTTATGCGCGCAACGACACGCAGCGTGGTGTCTATAAGGCACCCGCGAATGAAGTCGTCACGGGCGCGCTGCGCTTCGAATCCGACATCAACTTCGCGCAGCAGGAATTGCTCAATCCGTTGGCTGTCAATTGCCTGCGCTATCTCTCTGGCCGCGGCTACCGGCTGTGGGGTGCGCGACTCGCGTCGAGCGATCCGGAATGGAAGTACGTCTCCGACCGTCGCTACTTCAACTACCTCGAAGCCTCGATAGATCGCGGCACGCAATGGGCCGTGTTCGAGCCGAACGGTGAGCGCCTGTGGGCCAACGTGCGCCAGACCATCTCCGACTTTCTCTACAACGAGTGGCGCGGCGGTGCGTTGCTGGGCAGCTCCATCGAAGAAGCTTTCTTCGTGCGCTGCGACCGCACCACCATGACCCAGAACGATCTCGATAACGGACGCCTGATCTGCCTGATCGGCGTGGCCATCATCAAGCCGGCCGAGTTCGTCATATTCCGTATCGGCCAGAAAACGGCGGATGCGAGGGCATGACAAACGATTGATACGGCGAATGAGTGAAATGCACCCACATTGCGTCATTCCCGCGAAAGCGGAAATCCACCTTTCTGTACAAGGCCGCATCGAGGTCCACGTGGATTCCCGCTTTCGCGGGAATGCCGGTGCAAGGGTCGGCGCATTTTCTTCTCTGCGGCGAGAAAGCAGTTTATGAAAGGAATGAATAATGGCTAACCGGACCACGCCTTACGGCGCATTCAACTTCGTGGTCAATTTCGATGGCGGTGAGATATTCGGCGGCTTCTCCGATGTCTCCGGCATCGGTACCGAGATCACGGTCGCGGAATACCGCTTCGGCAATGACAAGGAAAACCATGTGCGCAAGCTGGGTGGCGTGCACAAGGTCAACGACGTCACGCTCAAGCGCGGCATTCTCAATTCGAAGACGCTTTTCAACTGGATCGCCGAAGCGCGCACCAAGGGGCCGGACGCGCAGAAAAGCGTGACCATCACCTTGCTCGACGAGTCGCAAAAGCCGGTGCAGTCCTGGGTGCTGCGCGGTGTCATCCCGATGAAGTACACCGGGCCGACACTGGCGGGCAAGGGTGGTGGCGACGTGGCGATGGAGGAGGTCGTACTCTCCGCCGAAGCCATGGAACTCACGGTCTGATCGTTACAACACTGACCGCGCCATGAGCTTGCTCTTCGAGACCGCCTCGCCGCTGGCCGAAGCCGATGGCTACCGTGCCGACGTCGCCTGCTTCATCGGCTTCGTCGCGCGGCGGCCATTGCAGCCTCTCCCCACTGCGCTGCGTGCGCAGCTGGTGGCGGGCGGCTGGGTCGACGGCATCTGGCGCCGCCCGGCGACGCAGATCGACAGTCTCGAAAACCTGCCCGTGGTGCTCGATAGCTGGGACTTGTTCGATCAGCTCTTCGCCTGGGAAGCGCGGCCGCTGGCGGCGGATGGCAGTACCGTCTGCGCGACTTACCTCGGCGCCGCCGTACGCAGTTTCTTCAGTCGCGGTGGCAAGCGTGCCATTGTCATACGCGTCGGCGACCCCTGGCCGTTTCTCGAATCGGGCGGCAGGCGCGCTGCGTTGCGCCGCGAGCGCATCCGCAAGATGTTGCCGGACTTCGCCGAGATCGGCGCACCGGCGCATCCCTTCGAGCCTTACAACCCGGCTGCGTGGCAAGGCATCCATCACCTGTATGGCTTGCGCGAAAACAGCATGGTGGTGATGCCCGACCTCACCGATGCCTGCACCTTCGAGCCCATCGTGCCGAGCGTGACCATCACACCGCCGGTTGTGCCAGAGACTTTCGTCGAATGCAGCGAAGCCGATCCTGTGAGCGTCGACACCGGGCTGCGCAATGTTCCCGCGCCGCGTCTCGACAGTCGCGGTTATGCTGCATGGATGCTGGCTGTCACATCGGCGCGCGCTTTCTTGAACCGCTTCCAGCGCGAAGTGATACTGGTCGCTTCATTGCCACTGCCGCATGTGGATACGCAGCGTGTGACCAGTGTCGGCCGCGTGCATGCGCAGGCCGACATGCTGGCCTACCTGCAACGTATCGGCGTGATCCGGCAGGATGGCGGCCTCGGTGGCTCGGACCAAAGCGTTGCCAGCGCCTTCGTGCAACTGGCCTGGCCCTGGCTGCACACGCAGGCCTCCGACGACTTGCCTGAAGGCCTCGAATCACCCGATGGCGTGCTCGCCGGTCTGATCGCCGCAGGCGCCGCCTTGCGCGGCAGCTTCCGCTCCGTCGCTGGTGATTTCTCGATGCCGCGTCTGCGCGATGTGGCCGGTGCCGAGCCGATACCCGCATGGGGTCAGGGCGATGACAGCCCGATCGGCATGCTCGCCCGACACATCTGCATCTTCGCGCAGGCGCCCGATGGCTGGGCTTTGCAATCCGATGTCACCACCGCTGCAAACGAAGCCTGGCGCTTCGGCGGTGCGAGTCGTCTGATGGGCACCATCCTGCGCGCGGCGCGCGCTGCCGGCGATTCCGTTGTGTTCGAGCCCAACGGGCCGCGCTTGTGGGCGCAACTTCGTCGCACCATCGAAGACATGCTGATGGGATTCTGGCGCGAAGGTGCCTTCGCCGGCGCCTCTGCGACCGAAGCCTTCAGCGTGCGCTGCGACAACAGCACCATGACGCAGGCCGACCTCGACGCAGGCCGCATGATCGTGCAGATCAGCGTAAGGCCGGCCGTGTCGATCGAGCGTATTACGGTCGTGCTGAACCTCACCAACACGGCGGGTATGAACGCAATGAGGGAGGTCGCATGAGTGACGAAAATCTCCTTCCTCCCTTGCACGTCTTCCGCTTCAACATCAGCTTCAAGAAAGCCAGTGGCGGCAGCTCGCCGGTCGAGATTTGCAGCGGCGCCTTCGCCGAGTGCACCGGGCTGGAAGCGACCATGGAGCCCAAGGTGATCAAGGAAGGCGGCGTCAATTACGGTGGTGTGCAGCGCGCCGGCAGCGTCAGCTTTGCCACCGTCGTGCTCAAGCGCGGTATGACCAAGACGCGTGATCTTTTCAAGTGGTTCCAGCTCGTCGCAGGTGGCTCGTATGCCTATCGCCTGTCGGCTGAAATCCAGATGCAGAACGCTGCCGGCGAGACCGTCGTCACCTGGGGCCTCGATAGCTGCCTGCCGATCAAGTTCAAGGCCGCCGATCTGAACGCCAAGGGCACGGATGTCGGCATCGAAGAATTGCATCTCGCGCACGAAGGCTTCCGCCTCGTCGATGGAGGCGCGTAGAGATGCCAATGCTTCCTGACATGCCAACGGTTGAGAAAGCTACCTTCAAGGTGCTCGAAGGCACGGGCGCCGGCGGCGCGCCGGTGTCGGTGCAGTTCAACCCGGCATCGCTCGAATACACCTTGTCGAACGAGTTCGACGACAAGGGCAGCAACGCTGCACGACAGTTCGTCAAGAAGACCAGCGGCAAGCTGACCATGACCTTGATCTACGACACCACCGATACCGGCGGTGACGTGCGCGAGCAGACCGAGACGATCTCGCGCCTGCTCGAACCGGCCAAGGACGGCACGAAGAAGTTCGCGCCCAAGGTCGAATTCGGCTGGGGTACATACACCTTCAAGGGCGTGATCGAGCAGTACAAGGAAACCATCGATTTCTTCGCCGCCAGCGGTGTGCCGTTGCGCGCCAGCATCAACGTCACCCTGTCGAGTCAGGAAGTCGAATTCCAGAGCAAGAAAAATCCGCCCGCCAGTGTCGACGGCGATCTTTCGCCTGATCCGGTGAGCGCACCGGCCGGTGCAGGCGCCGCCGACGTGGCCAACGCCATGGGTGATCCGCGCGCCGCACGTTCGATTGCCGGTGCCAACGGCTCGGATAGTTTGCGCTTTGGCGGCAGCGCTTCGCTGAGCGTCGGTGTCGATATCAGTCTTTCTGCCGCAGCCAGTTTCTCGGTCGGTGCCAGCGCATCGGCGGGCTTGAGCATCGGTGGTGGCGCAGGGCTCAGTGTCGGTGGTGGCATCAGCGCCGGCGTGAGCCTTGGCGGTGGCGTCGGCCTGAGCGTTACGGCGACCGCGGGCGAGGCTTTCACGGGCTTGCGCGTGACACCGCCGACCGTGACGGTCAGCGTCGTCAATGCACGAGCCGTGCTGTTGCCAGCGCCCGGTGTAGTCGGCGCGGCATCGTTCGGCCCGGGAGGCAGGGCGCGCGTGCAGAGCGGCGGCAGCCTGGCGGCGGACGTGGGTGTCAGCGCCGACCTCAATGCACGCATCGGCTTCGACTAGATAGCAGAGGAATCCGGATATGCCAATTACGTTCGAAGAAGTCACCGCCCAGATCCAGCGTGATCCGCAAGCCAGCGAAGCGGGCGGCACGCCTGCGCCGAAAGCGAGTGGACCGGGTGAAAACGCCCCCGCGGAAATCGAAGGTCAGCTGCGCCTGATCGCCGAGCGTCACGCACGCATTAGCGCCGATTGATTCCAGTTTCCAGCCAGGAATAAAGAGAAATGCCCGAAGCCTCCGTCAGCGAATCAGCCATCTTCAGTGCCCGCCCGACCTTGCGTGTCGCCGGTCAGAAGGACGAGCGTGTCACGGGCCTGATGACTGCGATGAAGATGGAAGAAGCCGAGGGCGGCATGAGCACGCTCGAGCTGCGCTTCGTCAATTGGGTCGCCACGGGCGATGGCAATGCCGAACTGGCTTTCGATGGAAGTTCCGCACTCAAGCTCGGCGCCGACGTCGCTGCTTACGCAGGCGACGAGGCTTCGCCGCGCGAGATATTCAAGGGCAAGGTCAGCGCCATGGAAATGGTCTGCAATTACGGCGCGCCACCCGAGATGGTCGTGCTCGCTGAAGACGCTCTGACGGCTGCGCGACGTGGCCGTCGCAGCAAGATCTACACGGACATGTCGCCCGCCGACGTGGTCAACGCCATCGCCGGTGAACTGAGTCTCACGCCGAGCGTGACGGGACTCACCTCGCCGACGGGCACTTGGGCGCAGCTCAACGAAACCGATTTGTCATTTCTGCGCCGCCTGTTGGCGCGCTTCGATGCTGACTTGCAGATCGTCGGTACCGACTTGCAAGTGTCGCCGCGCAAGGATGTCAGCCGCGGCAGTATCGACCTCACTTTGTACGGTCAATTGGCACGCGTGCGCATCATCGCCGACCTCGCCGACCAGGCCACGGCCGTGACGGTGTCGGGCTGGAATCCCAAGGACGGCTCGGCCGTGAAAGGCGAGGCCAGCAGCATTGCCAATGCCGGCCCGGGTAGCGGCAAGAGCGGGCTGGACTGGGCCAAAGATGTGTTCAGCACGCGCAGCGAGCATCTGTCGACGCCGGCAGTGTTCAGCAGCGATGAGGCGAGCGCCGTGGCCGAGGCCGCGCTCGATCAACGTGCGCGTCGCTTTGTCTGCGCCGAGGGTACGGCGGAAGGCAATGCCGAGTTACGCGTTGGTGCCAAGGTCAAGCTGGCCGGCATCTCGCCGCAGTACGACAACACTTATTACGTGGTGCGGGCATGTCATCTCTTCGATATGACGAAGGGTTATCGCACCGAGTTCAATGCTGAGTGTGCGTTTTTGGGAAACTGAGATGAAAAACGCTCGCTACCAACAGACCGGCGATACAACGGCTCAAAACAAAAGTACTCGTCATTCCGGCCAGCTTTACAACCGGCGCAGCCGCATGACGCTCCCCTCTACCGCTTGCGGGAGAGGGGTTGGGGGAGAGGGCGGCCGGGATTCAGTTCGCACGTTCGCCTGGATCCCGGCTTTCGCCGGGATGACGAATGTGAGTGGGTGGTTCTAATGAAACGCGACCCCGTCTTCTCACCGCCCCCCGCCTGGACCAACGCCGGCTTTCTCGCCCGCGTGGTGTCGCTCGACGACCCAGACAGTCTCAATCGCGTGCAGATCAAGCTGCTGGCCTTCGACGATGTCGCGCAGCAGGAAACGAAGATGTGGGCGCGCGTCGTATCGCCCTTCGCCGGCTCCGATCGTGGCGTGTTCTTCCTGCCTGATGTGGATGACGAAGTGTTCGTGATCTTCGCGCAGGGCGATCCACGTCATCCATTGATCATGGGCGGCCTGTGGAATGGTTCGGCGAGCGCACCGGCCGATACGCAGTCTGGCGGCACCAACCGCTACAAGCGCATCAAGTCGAAGAATGGCATCGTCATTACGCTGGACGATCAGCAGGGTCAGGAGACGCTGAAACTTGAAACGCCGGGCGGTCAGAAATTCACGCTCAAGGACGGCCCCGGCACCGTCACCATCGAAGACAGCAACGGCAACAGCGTGAAAATGGAAAGCGCCGGCATCACCGTGCAGGCCTCGGCCAAGGTCACGGTGCAGGCTTCGCAGGTCGCGGTATCGGCCGGCATGGTGACTGTCGACGCGGCGATGTCGACCTTCTCGGGCATGGTGAAGTGCGATGTGTTGCAGACGAACACGGTGATCGCGACCAGTTACACGCCCGGTGCGGGGAACGTATGGTGACGCCCATATCCGTCATTCCCGCGAAAGCGGGAATCCACTTGTCCGTGACTACGTTGCCTTGTGCCAACGAAGTGGATTCCCGCTTTCGCGGGAATGACGGCGAAGTGGTGCCGGGAGCTGTCCATGCATGACATCCTGATCGGCTCTCCGCGCGACCTGCCCGACGGCCTTAAGCCCGCCATCCTGCAACGCAGTGACGAGGACTTCATCGAGTCCACGCTCGACGATCTGCGCACCAGCAATGGCAGACAGGGCTTGAAGGCATTGCGTGCGCAAGCGACCAATGCCAACGGCGTACTAAAGCTGTTTCAGCCGATCCAGCGCCAGTTCCATGTCGCGCTCATTGAGTCCTGGTGCAGCACGCCGGGCGAGCCGCGCGTCGATCCGGCCAAGGTGGCGTCGGCAGGCATGGTGCTGCGTCGTTTGAGCACCGCAGGTCATGAAGGCTGGATGCGCTCGAAGGGCCGTGTGCGCGGTTGGACGCCGCTCGCCCGCGTCGGCGGTGAGGGTGGAGACCCGGGTGCGACGCTGCGTCTGCGGCGCGGGCTGACTGGCATTCCCGATATCGACAGCAAGCTGGCTGGCTATGCGCATGAGAATGCCGACAGCCTGCTCAATGAACACGTCATACCGCTGTACCTTGCGCCACCCGATGTCTGCAAGGACGCCGCCAAGACCGTCTACTACGGCATCGTGCCGACGACCAGCAGCGAGTTGTCGGAAGCGGACACGAGCTTCCAGAGTGCGAATGAAGCCGACAGCTTCGGCCCACAGTCGCCGAAGTTTATCGCCCACCTGGTCGACGCATTGCGTGGCTCGTACATGGACTTTCCCTTCCCTGGCGAGACGCTGGTGTCGGGTTGGTATCAGGCCAGCGAGATGCCCGGCGATGAGCCGCCCGACGGCGTGTCGCAAGACCAGTTCGACGACCTCACTGCGGGTGACGAAACTTCGCGCCGCATGACGCGTTTCATCATGCTGTTGCGTCAGCTCGGTGTGGAGTTCAACGTCTTCGATGGCGGCAAGGAGGTTGATGACTTGCGCGCCGTGCTGAAGAAAATACAGCTCACCATGCAGCTCGGCGAAGACGAGAAAAAACATCGCCACGTGCAGGCCTACGACTTCCTGTCGCGCGCCAGCAAGGTGCTGCTGCAGAAGGACGCACCGAGCGGCAGCATGGAGATGCCCGAGTCGTGGCCCGAGTTGGACGCCAAAGAGAAGACCAAGCTGACCAATGCTTTGCACAAGGCAATGCTGGCGCGGCTGGCGGCCGTCAAAGGCAAGGCCGGCAAATTTGACGAGCCGAATGCGCGTTACGTGTTGCGTGCCTTCGTGCGGCTCAAGCCAGAAGTCGAGCAGGGCGTGTCGTGCATCGTGTGGAGCGACTACAGCGATCCATTCGTCATTGCGCCATGGTACGAGGGCGCCGGTGCACCGCCGGTGCAGATCGTGCTGCCCGATGCCACCGACATGAACATGCTCAAGGCGCTCAAGCCGAATGTCTCTTTCGTGGTGCCGGCCTCATTGCAGAACCTGCTGTCGGGCGCCGCCAAGGACCTCATGGACGGCAAGGGCAAGACCGATGGTCCTGGGCTGGCATGGATATGCAGCTTCAATATACCGATCATCACCATCTGCGCCTTCATCGTGCTGAACATCTTCCTGTCGCTGTTCAACATCGTCTTCGGCTGGATGTTCTTCCTGAAAATCTGTATCCCATTCCCTAAATTCGGAAACAAGTGATGAGCGCCGATACAACACTTCGCCCACTTCTTGGCTGGCCCCTTCTGCCGCTGCCGGACGAACACGGCGAGCTGGCCTGGCCCGATCTGGCGCTGAGCGTGCGCGATGCCATCCGCATCATTCTCAGTACGCGGCCGAGCGAGCAACTGATGCGGCCGGAGTTCGGTGGCGGCCTGGATCGCCTGCTCAACGAGCCGAACACGATTGCGACGCGGCGGCAGATTCGCGATCTCGTACGCGACTCGCTGACGCGCTGGGAGCGGCGCATCTTGCTCGATGCCGTCGAGGTCTGGGAAGTGCCCGATCAACCCAGCTATGTGCGGGTTGAGATCGCCTATCGTCTGGCGCGCACCGGTGCGCCGGGCGCCATGAATGTCACTGTGCAACTGGAAGGCTGACCATGCCCATCCTGCCACCCTCACTCGATGACCGCCGCTTCGACGACCTTGTCGAAGACCTGATCGCGCGCATCCCCGCGCATACGCCGGAGTGGACCAATCCACGTCTCGGCGATCCGGGCCGCACGCTGATCGAACTGTTCGCGTGGATGGGCGACGCGCTGCTGTATCGCGCCAATCTCATTCCCGAGCGTCAGCGTCTGGTCTTTCTCAAGTTGCTCGGCATGGGGCTCAAGCCCGCGCAGCCGGCACGCGGCATTGTCAGCCTGTCCTTCGCGCAGGAGACGGAGCTCGGTGCAGCGACATTGTCACCGCAAGGTCAGCTCAAGGCCGCCGTGCCGTTCGAGACGCTCGCGGAAACGACAGTGCTGCCGATCAGTGCCGAGGCTTATATCAAGCGCAGCCTCACGCACAAGGAGCTGGCGAAGAAGAGCGATGTGTTGCACGGGCTGGCGCGCATTCACAACATCAGCGGCTCGCTCAAGGGCTACGAGACGACGCCCGTTTTTGCAGGTGGTCGCGCCGAGCCGGAGGGCTTCGATGTGTTCGGCAAGAGTGCCGACCGCGCACTGTGGGTAGCGCTGTTCGCACCGCGCGCGCCGAAGCCGGAGAACCAGCCCGCCACCAACGATGCGGCGAAGGCTGCAATGGGTGGCGGCGATACCGGCTTGCCAGCATTGCTATCGGTCGGCGTGGTGCCCGCGATCAAGGCGCCGACCTTGTTCGAGCAGGTCAGCGCGCCGACATCGGTGCCGGTGATGTGGGAGATGACCACGCGCGGCCGCACCGATCGCGATACGGATTACCTCACGCTCGGTGTCGAGTCGAGCACCGATACCAGCAAGGGTCTGGCGGTCGCGGGCACCTTGCGTCTGCAACTGCCCGACGAGAGCCTGATCTGGGCGCCGTCGAATGACGTCGGCATCAACCCGCACGCCGGCGTCGGCGATGCACCGCCGCGTCTCGACGACCCGGATCGCGCCGCGCGCCTCATCGGCTGGCTGCGCCTGCGCCCCAAGACCGGCGAGAACGTCAATCATCTGTCGCTGGCCTGGCTGGGCATCAACGCGGTGGAAGTCGATCAGCGCGTCACCGTCAGCGGTCGCGTGCTCGGCACATCCACGGGCGCTGCCGACCAGGTGTTTCAGCTGTCGCTCGCTTCAGTCGATGCCGATTCGCTTGTCATACAGGTGGAAGAGGTCGGGCGCGGTTACCAGAACTGGTATCGCGTCGACGACCTCGCCGCCATCAGCCGCGACGCCAATGTCGCACGCGAAGCGGGTGCCTATGAACTCGATGCCGAAGCGGGCAGCGTGCGCTTCGGTGATGGCGTGCGCGGCCGCGTGCCGGAGCGCGAAATGCGCGTGCGCCTCGCCGTCGGCCGTTTCGGTGGCGGCCGTGCCGGCAACCTGCCAGCGGGCAGCATTGCCGAACTCACCGCGCGCCGCATCGATGGCCGTGCCGCGCCAGCGATCAAGGTCAGCCAGCCACTTGCATTGGGTGGTGGTGAAGATGCCGAAACGCTGGCCGTGGCAGAGAAACGCATCCCCGCACTGCTGCGTCATCGCGATCGTGCAGTGACGGAAGAAGACTACCGCCGTCTCTCCTTCGAAGCACCGGCCATCGATGTCGGTCGTGTCGAGGTGATGCCGCGCTTCAAGCCACGCGACCGCCGCTTCAACGTGCCCGGTGTGGTCAGCGTGCTGGCCCTGCCTGCCGCGACCCTGGCGCCCGCGCCCAACCCACGGCCGGATCGCCCCTTCATCGAACGCCTGCATGCGCACCTGTCGGCACGCACACCGCTGGCGACGGAGTTATATGTCATAGGCTGCGAATACGTGCCGCTCGGCCTGTCGGTCGCGGTGACGCTGCGCGATGGCTTTGCGCGCGACAAGGTCTTGCTCGATGTGCGCGAAGCGCTGCGCCGACTGCTGTGGCCGCTGTCGCCCGGTGGCCTCGATCAGAAGGGCTGGCCGCTGGGTCGTGCCGTGCGCAGTCGCGAACTCGAAGTCGAGGTGTCGCGCGTTGCGGGCGTCGATGAGCTGCGCGGCATCAATCTGTTCCAGAAGCACAACGACGACTGGCAGCGCTTGCCCTCCATCGCATCCGACGGCGCACAGATCCTGTCGTTGCAGCCCTGGCAATTGCCCGAGCTGCTGTCGGTGATCGCCGTCGATGGTCCGAGTGCGCCGACCGATCTGCGCGCACTGCCTAATCCTTTTGCCGACGACAAGGCTGTCGCCGTGCCGGTCGTACCGGAGCTCTGCTGATGGATGCCAACGGCCAGCGCTTCTGGTTGCTCGGCGATGCGCGCCACTTCCCTGCCGTGCAACATGCCGGCTGGGATGGCGCTTGCCGCGTGCTGCGCCTGGCTTCCGAACGCACGCTGACGCCGGCCCTCACGCCCGGCGCCGCATTCAGCGCTGCGCAGGCCGCGCTCGAAGTCATCCCGCGCGCAGTCGATGCAATCGAATGCGTGGCGAGCTGGGATGCAGCCAGTTCTTCTGTCGTCGCCACCAGCTACCTGCCGGGCAGCGCGCCGGTGGTGAGCCTGGCCAGCGAGCCGAGCGATCTATGTGCGGCCGGCGATGGCGTGCTCTACATCGCCGTAGCGGGTGGCATCCGTATGCACGATCTGCGCGGTCGCTGGGCTGATGTGAGCGTGTCACTGGCAGGCTTCGTGCCGTGGCGTCTGACACCGGCTGCCGATGGTGGTGTGTGGGCCATGGAGCGCAGCAGCGGGCGCCTGGCGCGGCTCTCCGGCCGTCCATTGCGCGCGCAGACACCGCAGACTGAGGACTATGACGCGCGTGTATTCCGCCCCGAGCCGGAGAATGGCTGTGCGCCGCAGCTGGTGTTGTTGCCGACGCCGGTGTGGGGTATTGGCGAGCGGCCATTGGCCTTAGCTGCCTCAGGTGGTGCATTGGCTGAAGCAGGGTTGGCGACACTGTCCTGGCTCGATGGCGACGGCACGAGCTGCATACGTCGTTGGCTGCCCGCCGAAGGGCGCCTGTCCGCGCCGCTGCGCCTGACCGGCGCCAACTACGCTTACTCATTCACCTGGCTGTCGGCGAACGTCATCGCCGTGCGCGTGCCGGGTCGTCGCGATGCACCGGCCTTCGATCTGGCGGCGGCCGATGCAAATGGCGTCGTCATGCCGATGGGCGAGGTTTATCCCTTGTCCGATGCAGCGCAGGAAGCATCTTTCGCCAACGGTGTTGTGCAGCCGCCGCATTACCCGAGCGGCGCCGCTGGTACCAGTCCAGGCGCTGAGCCGCTGTACGCGTTGTCGCTCAACAATCTCGCGCGGCGTGGCGAGGCCGACAACTTCGCCGATACGCCGGCTGGCTTCAGTGCCTGGCTGATCGACAGCAACGACACCACTACGGTGTGGAACCGCCTCTATGCCGAGGCGGCCATTCCCACACACAGCGGTTTCGTCGTCTGGCTGGCCGCGACCAACGTGCCGCGTCCGCCGGCAGCGGGCGATCTCACGGCATGGCACCCGCACGGTTTCGGTCGCGACGTCGCCACGCTCGATGAGGCCATGCTGGCGCCGCACGTGCCCTGCGCCAACTGGGAGCCACTGGCTTCCGAACTGCCCGGCCATGCCGGTCTGCTGGCAGGCGATGCGGCCGATTTCGCACCAGGCACCTTCGGTCTGTTCTCGGTGCTGGTGCAGAACAGCCGCCAGCGCGTGCGCAAGCTCGTCGGCCGCTACCTGTGGGTGCATGTCGTCATGCACGGCGATGGCCGCGTCACGCCGGAGATCGCCGCGTTGCGCGCCTGGGGCAGCCGCTTTTCTTACGCCGATCAATACCTGCCGCGCATCTATCGCGAGAGCCTGTTCGGTGACGCCGCCACGTCGCCTGGCGAAGAGCTGGCGCGCATCGATGTAGCGCATATCGCCAGCCTGAATGTCGGCGGCGCACTGTCGGCTGCGCTGCGTGCGCGCCTGATGCTCGCGCAGATACTGCCCGGCCCGGCCGCGCAGATCGTCGTCGAGCAGAAAGACAAGGCCTGGTTGTTGCGCGACTCCAGCAACGCCTGGCGCCTGACGCACGAGAGAAATGCTGTCGTCATTTACCGGCCGCGTGCTTCGGCTGCGGATTTCACCGGCCGCATGCTCGGCAATTTCGAAGGCGTGCTGACGCAGATGGAAGACACGGTAGCGGCAGCGCACCTGCTGTCCGACCCGAACGCGGTGCCGGAAGAAAACCTCGACTGGCTTGGCGGCTGGATCGGCGTCGCTTTCGATCCGTCGTTACCCGCAAGCCGTCGCCGCGACTGGCTGCGCGCCGCACCCGACCTGGCGCGCACGCATGGCACGCGCGACGGTCTGCGCCTGGCGCTGGACATCGCCACCGGCGGTGGTGTGCACGGCGGTGAAATCGTCGTCATCGAAAACTTCCGCCTGCGCCGCATTCTCGCCACGCTGCTCGGCGTCGACATGACGGACGAGAACGACCCCTTGCTACCGGGGCTCGTCCAGAGCGGCAACTCCATCGTCGGCGATACCTTGTTCGTCGGCGACCACGATCCGGGCATGAAGAGCGAACTGGCCGCGCTGTTCGACGATGCGGCGACCACGGCGGCGGAAGACGCAGCTGCCATCAACTTCTACGAGAAGCTCGCCTTCCGCGCCACCGTGCTGGTGCATCGCGAAGTGCAGGCCGAAGACTTCGCGCTGATCCGCCGCATCGTGCAGCTCGAAGCACCGGCGCATGTCGAGGTCAGCGTCGTCGCCGCGAGCTGGCCGCTGCTGGTCGGCATCGCCAGCCTGGTCGGTGTCGACACCTACCTCGGCCCGCCACGACTGCCACGGCCGGTACAGGTCGAGCGCTCCGCGCTGGGCATGGGCGATTTCCTCATCGGTCAGGCATTGCTCGACCCACGCCTGAGCGGCACACCGGCCGCACCGATGCTGCCCCCCAGCGCTGATGCGGGAGTAGATATGACGGTGGCAACTGGCAGCAGTTTCATCCTCGATGGCAGCGCTTCAGAGGCTGCCCCCGGCCACGTAATCGAAGAGTATCGCTGGCGGTTGCTGCCGCCGGAAGACGCCTGATGCAAAGCATGTTCATTCAACTTTTCACGAAAGGAAATCATCATGGCTGAATTCATCATCGGCACCGACATCTCTACCGATGTGCCCACCATCGAAGTGACCATCAACAAGGACAAGCCGCTGCCGATCGGGCGTCAGCGCTTTCGCCTCGTCGTGGTGGACGACTCCGGCAACGTCTCCAAAGCTGACGAACTGATCGTGATCATCGCCGACCAGGACGCGCCAACGGCCGTGCTCGGTGCGCCCTCGGTGGTGGCGACCGGCGCGAGTTTTGGTCTTGATGGATCCAAGTCCTTCGACGTCGGTGGTGGCAAGGTCGTCAAATACGTGTGGACCTACGTGGGCCCAGAGCGCTGAGAAGCCATAACAAGGCGGGCTGCACAGGCAGCTAGCGTTGTTGGCTCGCTCGCCGTGCATAGGCACTGCTCTGCGCGAGCCGCCTAGCTAGCCACCTGCTCGCTCCACCTTGTTACGGCTTCTACGACGAGTAGAGATAACCAAACATGACCAAGTTCGTTGCAGGAAAACCGCAGACCACCGATGTACCGCGCATCAGCGTGGATGCAGGCTTGCCTGTCGGTTTTCACCGCTTCCGACTGATCGTTGTCGATGACAACGGCAACCAGTCGAAAGCGGACGAAGTAGTGGTGGAAGTGCGCGGCTCGCGAACGACGGGTGGTACTACGGGCGGCACTACAGGTGGTACCACGGGTGGAACGGTAGGCGGCATCACGACGGGTGGCACAGTGATTCGGCCGGTGGGCGTCGCGCCTAAAAGCAGGAAAAGTGTTGTGAAGCCGAAGTGATGAATTTATTTCCAAAGGGCAAATGGGTTGGCATGAGAAAAGAAGCACGTCATTCCCGCAAAAGCGGGAATCCACTTCTACGTGACAACTGTGCCATTGAGTGGATTCCCGCTTTCGCGGGAATGACGAGAACGAACGTTACGCCGCTGGATTCCCGCCTTCGCGGGAATGACGTTAGGAGCAAGACATGAGCATTCTCACCAAAGAGGCAGACCCGCTGTTCGTCCAGCCACGCGCAGAACGCCCGGCGTATGCGACGGGCATGCTTCTCGACGCACGGGATTTCAACGACGAGCAGACCTATCACCGTGGTCGCCTGGCGCGCGCCATGGCCTTCCTCGCCGGCGGCGGCACGCTGGCCGGCCTGGAGGTCGAGTACGTCGCCGGCACGCCGACGCAGGTCGAGGAAATTCGCGTCAAGCCCGGCCTGGCTGTCGACCGTCTTGGCCGCCTTGTGGAGATCGCGCGCCCTGCCTGCATACGGCTGCCGAACTGGTACGCGCTCATCGACTCCCTCGACGGCGGCGACACCTTGCGCAACGCGGCCTACGACAATCTCGCGCGCTTCGTCTCGGCACGTGTCACCGACAGCGCCGCGCCGCTGGCCGCACGTGCGGTGGTGGCCGACGTGTTCATCCGCTTTGCCGAGTGCGCCGTCGGGCTCACGCCGAGTTTCGCGCAAGGGCCGTTCGATGCGCTCAACGCGGTGTCGACCTCGCGTATCCGCGATGCATATGAATTGCAGCTCGTGCCGCGCAGCGGTCTCGACGATTCCTACAGCGGCTTGCCGCTGCCACCCGGTGCGCCAGTACTTGCCAACCCCGCAGCTACCGCTGCCGACCGCCGCAACGCCGCGCAGGATGCAGTGTTGCAAGCTTATGGCGGCACGGGTCACGCGGGCGGTGCCGGTGGCCTTGAGCCTGCGCCGGAGCAACCGACGGAGATGGATCGCAGTGCGGTGTTCTTGGCCCGCGTGTTCCTGCCAGTTGGCGCGGCGAATCCACCGGTGCGTACGGCGGACGTGCCGCTGGTGGATAACTGGTCGCGACGCTTCCTGCCGTCGGCGGCCCTGTTTGCGCAGTGGGCAGGTTTCTGAGGTTTTTGCAGTCCAATTAATAGACGGAGTTCGCCATGGCGATGAATCTCACACAAGGTGCGGCACGCGAGCAGATCGATGCGACCGATGTCAGCAAGCTGCGCAATGCCGGTGTCCTGGTCGAAGACCCGCGTCGTGAGCGCCCGCGCTACTTCGACGGCCGCTTCCTGTCGGCGCGCGACCTGATTCGCGATCAGCAATACTTCCTGACGCGCGAGGCCGACCTCGGCCGCGCCGCAGGTAGCGGTGTTGCCAACGGGCTCTTCGTCACACCGGGTGGCACGCCGCAATCGCTCAACGTGTCGGGCGGGCAGGGCGTTACGCCAGCCGGCGAACTGGTGCTATTGCCCAACACCATTCACGTCAATCTCGCCGATGTCCCGGTGGCCGATCAGCTCTCGGCGAAATTCGGCTTGTCGCGCATTCCCGTTGCGCCACTGCGCAGCCGCACCGGCCTGTTCGTGCTGGCGCTGCGGCCGGTGGAATTCACTGCCAATCCGATCGGTGCTTATCCGACGACACTGACCGGACCGCGCACCGTCGAAGATGGCGACGTCATAGAGGCGACGGCGCTGGTGCTAGTGCCGTGGAACGAAGATGGCGCGGCCGATACGCTCGAAGCCCGCCGAGGTCGCGCGGCACGCGTTATCTTTACGCAGGGCACGCGCAATATCGCCTCGGCCAATGTGCTGCCGATCGCCATGCTGGCCTTGCAGTCCAACACCATCGTGTGGATCGACGAAGCTTTGGTACGCCGCGAACTCGGTGCCGATCGCGGCGATTTGCCCGGCCTCGGCTTCGCACCGCGCGCCTTACGTCTGGCGCATCTGTTGCAACATCAAACACACCTCGCCGATGTCGTGGCGCAGATGCATGGCCGTACATTTCCCGCAGCCACGCAGTTCCCTGCGTTGCCACCAGCCGGGCCCTTGCCGGCGGGCTGCATCAACACCGCCGACTTCACGCAGCGCTATTTCCCGGCCGAAGTCGACGTGGATTTCTCCATCATTCCCGACGACGAATTGCCAGCCCTCATCGAAGAAGCGCTGGCATTGCCGCCGATCGATTTTCTCGCCGATGCCGCCGTGCTCGATCTGACGGCGGTGATGATCCTTGCGCCGATTCCGCGCAACGAATGGCGCGCTGAACTTGCGAAGCTGGAAACGCGCAGTCGCTCGCTCAAGCCTGCGGCACCCAATCTCATCGCGCAGCGCAAGCCGCTGGAAATCCTGCAACGCCTGCGTCTGCCCTTGCCGCTGACCGTCACGCCGGATGTGTCCAATCCCGCTGACGCAGAATGGGCACGACTCGCCAAATTGTCCAACCTGTGGTTCGTGCGTCGTCGCAATCTTGCCTATCGCGACGATCTCGCTGGTGCGCCGGTAGCGGTCGCGGGCAAGAGCGAAGCCATCGTCGAGGCCTCCATCAAATCGCGTATCGGCACGCTCGGCTTAGCGAGCACGCTCGACAAGGTACTCGCCAGCGCCACCGCGCAGGCCGCGCCGCGCGTGCTCAACCTGCTCGCATCGCCGCGTATCGCCGCGTCGCCCGCATTGACGGCGGCCACGCTCGGCGCGCTGTCGGAAAAGATCAGCGCGGGAGCCGCGCTCGACCATGCCACCGTCCTGGGCGTTGCCGCCGAGATGACCGCGCCCGGCGCTGGTGACGGCCTCGCGCGGCTGGAACAGAGCAGTAGTGCGGGTGTCGCCAAAGCCTCGTTGCTGAACCTCGCCAGTAGTGGCGCCTGGCGCAAGCTCGATGCTTCCGCTGCCATTGCCAGCGATGCGGCCGTGCCGCAGCTTGCTGCGCGTTTGACGCCGTTGTCAGCGATCAAGGCGGCGCCTGTTGCTGCGCCAGTAGTTGAGAAAGCCCCGGCAAAGAGTGTGGCGAAACCGGTAACGAAGACCGCGAAGGCAAGCGCGGCCAAGACCGTTGAGCCAACACCGAAGGTCGCGCCTGTCAGCCCTGCGACTTCGTCGAAGTTGGCTGCGTCGGCGGTCAAGGGCGCTGCAAAATCGTTGAAGCCAAAGACGGTAGCGAAAGCCAAAACGACGAAAGCAGTAGCAAAGAAGGTCACAAAATGATTTGCCAACCAGCGACGCGCACAGTTATCCGTCATTCCCGCGAAGGCGGGAATCCACTTGGATGGCACAAGGTAACTCTTCGCGTTGAAGTGGATTCCCGCTTTGCGAGCTTTCGGCATGCGCCGAAATGCCTGCTTACCCCACTACGCGGGAATGACGAACTTACTGAGTGTGCGGCCGGAAACAAGCGCAACAATCTGAGCGGAGGACAGCCGTGAGCATCCGAACCATCCAGAAGCCCTTGCCGGGCGAGCGTGTCGTCGGGCTTTCGCCGCAGACCGCGACGGAGGCGGCCAGCGACTGGTTGCGCCGCCCTAATCTTTTTCCCGGCCGCGCACTTTCCGCCGGTGCGCTTTCGCAACGCCAGCAGTGGCAGGCCGGGCATATCGCCGAGCGCGGTCAGGACTGGGTCGCGGGCGTGGTCGACGGGCTGGAGGTCGTGACTTCGCTGGTCGAGGGCACCGGCTTCTCCGCAGTGAAGATCAACATCGGCAAGGGGCGCGGTCTGGCCGTCAGCGGCGAAGACGTGGTATTGAATCAGCATATGGAGTGCCTGCTCGCCGATGTGCCCGTGGTGGCACCGCCGGGCTTCTTCATCGATGGCAGCGGTGTCGGTGGCACGGGTGTCGATGGCACGCCGCTGCCGCGCAAGATCGGCTCTTCACTGGGAGAGCTGTTACCGGTATCGCGCGGCACGCTGCCGGGCATCGGCATACTGGTGCTGCAACCGGTGATGCTCGACACATCGAATTTCGATCCATTCGATCCCTGCGATCGGTCGGCCTGCGATGAAAACACCATCGACGACAATGCGGCCTTCGAAGACTGGCGCATCGGCGATGGCGTGCGTCTGCTGTGGTACGTGTGGCCGGGCGAGTGGAACGGCCTGCCGCCGGTGGGCGACGTGCAACTGCGCAATGCCTTGGCATGGACCATCTTCGGCGCCGAGGCCAAGCTCTCGGTCGGCGACGCACTGCCCTGGGAAGAGTGGGGCGTGCCGCTCGCCATGGTCGGCCTCGATGCGAGTGGCATGCCGGCCTGGGTAGATCGCGCAGGTGTGGTGCGCCGCGGTGGTCTGGCGCGCGATGCGCGTCTGCAGCTAGCCGGCGGCACCAGCAGGGCGCTGGCTGCCAACAGTCGCCTGCCTTCGCTGTGGCAGGCACAGATCGAACAGTTTGCCGAGCAGGTCGCAGCGACGGGCGAACCGGCGCCTGCACCGGACGTGCTGGCCGAAAGTTTCGGCAGCTATCTGCCGCCTGTAGGATTGTTGCCAAGCAACGCCTTCGATGCGGCTGCCCACAGCAGCCAGTTTTTCCCCGCAGGGTTCGACATCGACGCGACGCCGGTGCCGGTCGATCAACTCGATTTGGCAATCCGCGCCAGCGCGCCGCTCGCCCCGCTCAACCTGTCTTCACCGGAGAGCGTACGTATCCTCGTGCCGGTGCCGCTGCAATCCTGGGAGCCGCGTCTGCTGATCACCGAAGTCATCGACCCCGAATTCCAGAAGACACTCGACCGCTTCCTGCTCAACCGTGCACGTGATCTCGGCGCGCGTCAGGGCTTGCGCGTGCGTCAGTCGGTGCTTACGCGTGCGCTCACCGGCACGGCCAGCGACGTGGTGGCGTGGAACGATGACGACAATGCCGTCGAAGCGGAAAGCATTAGCCCGTGGGGCCCACCACCGGTGGGTGGCGGGCATCGCAGTGCTTTGCGCGCCGGTGTGCATCAGCATTATTTCGAGCAGGCCAGCGAGACCATGACGGTGGCGGGCGATCGCCTGTTCTGCTGGGTCTATCTCGACCCCGCCAACACGCCACGCACGCTGATGCTGCAATGGCATGCGGGCGGCAGCTGGGAGCACCGCGCCTACTGGGGCGAGAACCTGATCGGCTGGGGCGTGGACGGCACCACATCGCGCGCGCGCATCGGCGAGCTGCCGGTGGCAGGTGCCTGGGTGCGCCTGGAAATTTCAGTGGCATCTGTCGGGCTGGCCGCCGCTGTTATCGATGGCATGGCCTTCAGCCTGTTCGATGGCGAAGCGGCCTACGGTGTCACCGGCGACGCGACGGGCAGCACCGAGCGCAAGTGGTTCTGCAATGTGTTACCCAAGGCCGCCATCCTGTTCGGCGATGAACCTTGGGAACTGCTCACCAGCAACGATCTATGGGCACCGTTCGAGCCCACGCTCGGCGTATTGCCCGCTACGCCAGCGGCATTGCCGCTGACATTGGGTGGTCACTACGATGCACCAAGCGATGGCTTGCATCAGCATTTCTTCGACACAGTGACCGCGCCGTTCGCCGTCGCCAAGACCGAGTCGCTTTTCTGCTGGGTGTATCTCGATCCCATCAATCCGCCACGCCAGCTGCAATTGAAATGGCGCAGCGATACGGGCGTCATTACGAAAGCATATTGGGGCTGGAGCCTGATAGACACGGCCGACAATATTGCCGGCACGCGCATCGGCGATCTGCCTGTGCCGGGGCAGTGGGTACGCCTGGAGTTCAATGTCAGCGCCCTGTCGGCGGATGCATTCAAGCTTGCGGGCGTGGCCTTCCAGCAGTTCAACGGCTTTGCTTCGTTCGGTGCGATAGGTGCTGGCGCGCGCGGCAAGCTTGCCGATGGTACGGACGGCCCTATCGGCACCGAGCGCGTCTGGTTTGCGGCCGCAGTTCCGGCAGGCGCCGCCCTGCGCGGCACATGGAACTTCCTCGGCCCGCGCGACATGTTCGCGCCTTCGCCTGCTTCGGTGAGTGGACAGGTGCAGGCACTCAGCGATCTCTACAATCACCCGAGCCTGAGCGTGCTGTCGGCGCCCGAGCGCGAGCAGATCTACCTGCTCGGCGTGCAGGGCTTCAGCAGCTACCTGAAGTCGCGTGCCGACCGCGCAGATGACATCGTCGATTACGGTTTCGTCAAAGTACAAACGGATATCTATCGCGTGCGCCAGCTGATGCTAGGCACCACGGCCGCGACACGCCTGGCAGTCTCGCCATCGCTGGCGAACATTGCCAAGGCCGAGACGGCGACGGCCTCGCAGACGCAGATTGCCAGCTTCATCACCGGCCTCAAGACCACCACACCGAGCACCGCACCGGCCTTTGCCGCGCCTGCGGCTGCACCGGCACGCGCCGCCGCAAAGAGCAGTGGCGGCAAGACGATATTGGCCAGCAGCGAAGCGCCGCAAGCCGCTGTCTCACTGGGTGGCGTCAGTGCCGGGTCGTTCTCCGGCGGCCTGCTGTTCGACACCAGCAAGACGCTCAGCCTTGGCAGGACGGTTGCGACCGTCACCCCGGCCAAGAGCCTGTCAATCGCCACCGACATCAAGCCCATCATTTCAAGCCGGGCAGCCACGGCCTTCACGCCGATCGACATCGTCAATGCCAGTCCGCTGGTGGGCGATTCCTTTGTGCGCACCACAACCATCGCGCAGCGCCTCGAAGACCCGAAGTCGAAGGAAGCGCGCGACTACGCCAGCTCTTCGCGCTATGAGGCGGTGCTGTCGCTGATCCGTCTTGCCGACGATCTTAGTAACGAAGATGGTGGTACCACGGCGGGCATGTTTGAAGGTGTTGACGTGCGCGGACTCGATGGCGACGGCTTCCTTGCCGATCTGCCAGAGGTTGGCGGCAAGAAGCAACTCAGTCGGCCGCTGACTAATTTCATCGCCAATCGCGCCTTGCTCTCCAAGCTGCTCATCGTGCCGACGCGCACGGCGGGTGGTGTCACCGATCCCGACGAAGCGGCGATGTTCTCCGACACCACCGATCTGTCGGATCACGTTGTGGCCCTGATGCGCAAGATCGAGGGCCGCATCAAGCTCTATCGCGATGCCATCGCCGTCTGCCAGCAAGTCTCGTCCTTGTTGCAGACCAACGTGGCGAATGTCGGCGCACGTCTGGCAATCATCGGCGAAGACCTGGCCGAAGCGCGCCATGACGTTGGCGTAGCCCGATCACTGTTCGCCGAAGAGACGCAACGCATCGCCGACATCAACGCGCGGCGCACGCGCGTGCTCGCCGAAGAGGTGAAGTTCCTCGCCTTCATTCGACCGCGCGAGAGCGACAACCTGCTCGCCACGCCGACGCATGCGGTCGACCCCGGCCTCATCGACGCGCCCGTGCCTGCCTGCCTGCGTGCCCATCCCGATGTGCCCGACGAGCTCGCCGACATGCTGCGTGTAGTGCGCGAAGCGCCATCGAACTGGTTCATCAAGGCGCCGCCCTTGTTGCACAAGCTTGACCGTGTGGAACCCTTGATTCGTACCCTGACTGTCGCGCAAGGTCGAGCGCTGGCGGGGCTCGCCACACCCGTGATGACCGCGTCGACCAACACCAGGCTCGGCGTCGCCATCTCGCGTGTCGCTGCGCGCCAGGTCGAAGCACTCGCGCCGCGCATCAGCGCCATGCAGAACTTCAACATTGCCAGCTTGGCCAACACGACATGGAGCGGCATCCGCCAGCAGGCCGAGCAGGTCGTCTCCTTCGGCGACATTGCCGACGGCAGCCATGGCCGCAGCGATGTGGCGCAGGCGGCGGCAACCGAGTTGCAGAACATCCGCAGCATCGTCGCTTGTCTGCACGCCGAGTTCTCCGGCATCACGCCGGTGCTGCGCCTGGAGTGGTCGGAGACCTTGTCCGAATTCGACGCCGCGCCGAACCTGCGCAACCTCGCCAGCCTGCCACGCTGGTCGGAGATCGACTACATCGACCGCCGCCAGATGCAGGCCTACGTCGACTTCCTCTTCGCACAGATCGAGCCGAATCAGCCTTCGGCCGTCGCCCTCATCAACGATGTCGTGCGCATGTGTCTGCTGCTCGCCAGCCACGCGCCGGTGGACCGCATCATCGCCGGCCGCATGGCAAGGCCGATTACCGGCGTAGTGCCCGGCATCCGCATCCCGCTCACCGTGCTGGAGCCCGCCAGGCTGCGTGTCGGCATGCAGGCCGTCGTGTACCAGGGCGAATCCATAGTGGCGCGCGCGCTGGTCGAAGATCTCGGCCAGCTCGAAGTCTCCGCGCACGTCATCCACACCACGGCGGCGAAGGTTGATCTGGGTGATGACGTACGCATTCACTTCGATGATTCGGCGATGGTGAGCCTTACGCAGAGCAGCGCCAAGAGGACGTTGTTCGGGCGGTGAGGTCGATGAGCGAAATACGCATGCTCCTTATGTGTGCCTTTTCCCCTCTCCCGGCCCTGACGGGCCACCCTCTCCCTAATGGAGAGGGAACGGCTGCGTGCGGTGCTTGTTGTTCCTTCTCCCCAGGGAGAGGGTGGCCGGCAGGCCGGGAGAGGGGAAAGCGTTCGCATGGTCGTGTACGCCCTTCGTATTGCAAGACAAGGGGGGCCTGAATGTCCGTCTCCGAACGCCTCGTCCGTCACGTCCGCCTCAGCGCTACCAGCAAGGCTGACGTACGCAGCTTCGTGCCACGTCTGGAAGACGCCTTGCGCTGCGCCTCTCTGCCCGATGTCGGCACGCGCCTCTACATCGTCCGCAAGCTCGCGCTCGGCCGGGTGGCCCGCGATGCCTCTGCGCAACAGCTCTCGCGCGTCATCGAGCAGAGAGTCGGCGAGGTCGGTGGCCAATGGGTTGCGGGCGGCACGGCCGCTGCCGAACATGCGTCGTTCGTCGACTTCTCCAGCAGCCTCACAGCTCGTGTGCAACTGGCTCTGCGGTTGGTGCGCGACGAACCATGCACTGCCTGGTACTGGCCGTTGGCCGTGCCGGAATTCCACAGCGCCTGGGGCACAGCGGGGAACCTGCAACGCATCTTCAATGCCGTGGCGCAATTGCCTGAAGCACGCGTTGCATTACCCGCGTGGAGCGCGCAACTCGTGCTGGCAGGTGCTGCACGTTACCTCGTTGCCATCGTCAGCCCGAGCCAGGCGGAAAGCCTGTTGCAGCAGATCGGCATTGCACTGCCGGAGGAGGACGCGATAAGCGCCTCGCTGACCGACCGTGATGGCGTGCCACATGCATCATCGCCTATCGATGTGCGCGACCATGCAAATGGTATTTACAGGGAGACGCGAACGAAAGGCGCATTGGGCGAAGCTGTGTTCGCACTACAAGAGGGACCAGAATCAATTCTGCAAGCGCTGCCCCGCTGGCTGCGTGCCCTGCTAATCGCCGGCAACGAACCCGAATTCTGCGTATTTAAGACTGGCGCCGCATCGCGGATGAAAAGCGCAGGTGCAACGAGCTGTGCAACTGCCTTGCAGGTCAAGTCTGAATCGGCGCTGCGCAATGCTCCTGCGGACGCGCCTGCCGCACATCGAGCCGCGACGCGCGAGTACGAAGAACGGGGCGTAAACGACGAACAAGACTTTGAGAGCGCTATTCCGCAGGCCGAACGGCTGCGATTAGAAGCACAGAAACGCGATTCGATCATCGATCCTGCAAGCGAGGCCGAAAATGTCCCTGGCATCGACACGCAAACCGAGCCATATCTCGCACCCAGCGCATGCGCCGGTTTGTTCTTCCTGCTACCAGTCTTGCAACGCCTGGGCTTGCTCGCATGGGCCGGTGACGACAGGGCAGGAGAATTCGCCCGCCGCGCGCTCGTTGCAGCACTGAGCCGCCTGCACGCGGGAGCGGACGACCCGGCATGGGCACTCATGCCACCCGTCGAGAGCGACAGGAATACACAGGCCATTCCTACGCCAGCGCCGACCAGTTGGGCCGATGCATTGCTAAGCGCACCGCGCACGTCGGCGCAAGGCGATCGATTGCACACCGCTCTATCGCAGGCGCCAGATGCCGGCTCGCAAGCCGAGGTGTGGCTGATCGCCGCCCGGCGCTGGTTGCGGCGCGCAGGCGGCATCGGGCTGGCTAGCCTTGTGCTGCGGCCGGGGCGCGTCAGCACCACGCCAACGCACATCGACATCCACTTCCGTCTCAATGACATGGACATCAGGGTACGCCGTCTCGGTCTCGACATCGATCCGGGCTGGCTGCCATGGTTCGGCCGCGTGCTGAGTTTTCACTATGTCAGGAGCGGCGAATGAATGCGCCCGGCCATCCGCACGTCGCCATCGTGCCGAGCCTGCATGCGCTGTCGCTGGCGGCATTGCATGCCATCGACATCAATGCGGAGCGTGGTGCCGAAGAGCAGTGGCTGGATGGACAGGTACGCGCTTGCGAGATGCTCGCGCAGCCGCTTCAAGCCTGGCTTGCCGCGCCGCCCGCCGAAGATGGTTTGTTGCACGCGCTGGCCGGTGCCTTGCATCTGCAACCGGTCGAGCTCATTGCCGTGGCACTGGCAGCGGCAGTGGAAACGGATGCGATGGCCGGCCGCGTCATCGCCTGGTTGCAGGCGCCGGTAGGCGCTTCGCGACCCAGCGTCGGCCTGGTGCTGGCCGCTGCTCGTGCGCTTGGCGTGGATGCTTCGCTGCACGCGATTCTCGAAGGTGCAGCACGCGAGACGGGCTTGCTGATGCTCGACTCCGATATGGAAGTATCGCGTCGCCCGTTGCCCGAGCAGTCGCTGCAAGTACCCCTGCCTCTGGTGATGGCTTTGCGCGATGGTTTTGCACGCTGGCCCGGTGTCAGGCTGGAGCGCGCCGATCATGCGGGTGCCGCACCCTCTTTGCGTGAAGCTACTGCAAGACAGGCACATGCCCTGAAGAATGGCTCTAGTATTGGTTCTACAGGCGGCAACACGTTGGCAATTCGCAGCGGTCATCCACGCGAGGCGCGCTCTGCCGCAGCGCTCATCGCGCACGAGCTAGGAATGCAAACGGCATTGTTCGAGCATGAGCCCGCCAAGGGCGCCGGTGTCTGGCTGGCACTGATGGGCGCCGTACCGGTGTTGTGCATGGAGCTGGCACCGGGCGATTCGCGCAAGCTGCCGAAGTTGCCCGGCTACCTCGGCCCGGTGCTGATCGCCTGCGGGCCGGATGGCAGCTTCGAGCGCGACGGCGACACGGTGGCGAGCTGGCGCGTGCCCTTGCCGCATGCCGCCGAGCGTAGTGGCCTGTGGGCCGCGCACACGCCTGACGCGGCGCTCGCCGATCAGCTCGGCAGGCAGTACCGCTACGATGCCGCACGCATACAGCAGATCGGCCGCGCCGCGCGCTATCAGGCCAGCCTCGACGGCGCACCGCATATCCGCCGCGAGCACATCGGCAGTGCCGCACGCAGCGGGGTGGCTGCGGAACTCGGCACACTGGCGGAACTGCTGCCCGAGAACATTGCCGACAATGCCCTCATCATTCCACCGACGTTGCGTGAGGGCCTGCTGTCGTTGCGCCAGCGTTGCGAGCTGCGCGAAAACCTTGCCGCAGCGCTCGGGCCATCGGCGCGTACGCGCTACAAACCCGGTGTGCGTGCGCTGCTCGTCGGCCCGTCTGGCACCGGCAAGACGCTGGCCGCCGGCTGGCTCGCCACACAGCTCGGCCTGCCCCTGTACCGCGTCGACGCGGCCTCGGTGACGAGCAAGTACATCGGCGAAACGGAGAAGAATCTGGCTCAACTCTTTGCGCGTGCCGAGCACGCCGAAGTGGTGCTGCTGTTCGACGAAGCCGATTCGCTGTTCGGCAAACGCACTGACGTCAAGGAGTCGAACGACCGCTTCGCCAACGCGCAGACGAACTACCTGTTGCAGCGGATCGAGTCGTTCGAAGGCATTGCGATTCTCACCAGCAATAGCCGCAGCCGTTTCGACAGCGCTTTCACGCGGCGGCTCGATGTCATCCTCGATTTTCCGCAGCCGACGCCCGATGAGCGACGCGCGCTGTGGGTCGGCCATCTCGGCGAAGCGCACGTGCTCAGCGGCGGCGATCTCAACCGCATTGCCACGGCTTGCGATCTGGCCGGCGGCCACATCCGTAACGTGGTGCTGGCCGCTGCAGCACGGTCGCGCCATCAGAATCGCCACATAAATTATGCCGACGTGCTGAGCGGCATCGTCGCCGAGTGCCGCAAGCTCGGGCGTCAGGTTCCCGCCGGTCTGGGAAGTAGCAGCACTGCGGCTAATATTTCGGGCAGCACGTCAGATAGTACGGAGGCATAATGGGCGGCGCCGTCGCTTCGCCGCTGCCTGCCCGACCTGCACCGGAGGCAGGGCCGAGCTCAAGTCAAAGTTCAAGGTCCGACGTCGATAGCGCTTCACCCACCAGCAGCACGCCAGAGGAGGAAAGCGCATGCAGCGAAGGCATGCCGCGCTACCTCGACCCGGCCGCAACGGCACGTGCGCAGGAGCAGACAGCCAGTGTCCTGCATGCGGCACGCGCCGGTGTATCGACCACGGTCGGCGATGCTGAGTCGCGCAGCAGCGACGCGCCCGTCACTGCACCGCAAACCACCGACACACCGAGCGAAGAAGAGCAGGCGACACCGCCTGCCCCGGTCAGTGAAGCACCACCTCAAAGCAGCACCAGCGAACCACCGGCACAGGATGGAGGCGGCGGTGATGGTGGAAGTGGCGGGGGAGGCGGAGGCGGCGAAGGGGGAGGAAGTGCCGAGGGAGCCGACGGCGGTGGCGGCGCGGAAGGCGGTGCAGCCGAGAGCGCCAGCGATGATGGTGGAGGCGGTAGTGGCAGCAGCTCAGGCGGCGGTGGAAGTGGCGGCGGCAGCTCTGGCAGCAGCACCGATGGCGGCGAGCCGAGTGCTGCGCCATCGGGCGGAGGTGCGGCCAGCGCCAGCGGTCTGGACGTTCTCGGCACTGGCCAGATCGTGCTTATCGATACCGAGCTTGCCGAGCATCAGCGCTGGGCTGGCGCATCGGATCACGTGGGTGCGGCGGGCTCGGTCAATCGTGCGGCATTCGTTGCCGAGGCGGCAGGCAGCGGCTTCATCAGCGGTGCTGCGTCGGGCTTCGGCATGGGCGTGGCGATTGGTCTGGCAACGCGTGCGATTCCCGCCATCGGCCCGGTCATCGGCGGCGCCATGGCCCTGCATGGCCTGGTCGAGGGCTGGGATGCAACGACGAACACCATCGGCAACATCGGGCAAGGCAACAGCACCTACGAGGTGCTCGCAAATACCATCGACGCCATCTCGGCGATCGTCACCCTGGTCAGCGGTGTGCTCAACACCATCAACGGCATCGTCGGTATCGTGCAGATCGCGGCGATTGCCATTACTGCGGGCGCCACGGTGGTCGCCATCGTCACGCTCGGCGCGGGTGCGCCGCTGGCGGTTGCCGCCGCAGAGGTGGTCGCTACCTGCGAGGAAATCATCCTCGGCATCACGGAAGTGACGATGGTGCTCGACGGCATCAACGCAGGCATCCTGCAACCGGCCGTGGCTCTTTTCCGCGCGCTGCATGCTTTCACCTCGCAGGCCGATCCGCGCGAAGTGGAAGCACAAGGCTCGAAGATTTCAGCCGCTGCGGCGCAGGCCGGCGGCTTTCTGGGTGCGATGGCAGGCAGTCACGTCGCCAATATCGGCGCGCATCCGCCCGCGCCACATGATGAGCATCCGCCGCCACCGCACGAGACACCGCCCGCGCCAGGTGAAGGCCCGGTGGTGCGCTTCGAGGAGCCACCCGCCGCGAGGCCAGGCGCCGATCCGGTCGCTGACCCCGTGCCTGTCGCGCCGCCTGCGCCCGTCGACCCGGTGGCGCCGACCGTACCGGGACCCGCTCCTGTCGATCCCCACGCACCGACGATCCCCGCTCCCGCGCCAGTGGACCCGCACGCACCGACGATACCGGCCCCGGCTCCAGTCGACCCGCATGCCCCGACTGTGCCGGCACCGGCCCCCGTTGATCCCCACGCGCCCACAGTGCCCGCTCCGGCGCCGGTGGACCCGCATGCGCCAACGGTTCCCGCTCCTGCACCGGTCGATCCCCATGCTCCAACCCAACCGGCTCCCGCGCCTGTAGACCCACACGCACCGACCCAGCCAGCACCAGCACCCGTCGATCCGCACGCACCAACAGCCATACCCGACGGCCCCGGCGGCATGCCGGAAATCCCCGGCCCGCCACGCCTGCCGAACATCGAGCCGCTGCCCGACTACGGTCCCGAGCTACCCAATTGGCATCCTGAGCCAAGTCCGCATGCACCGACCGAACCGGCGCCGCCAATGCAGGCGCCATCGGAACCTGCAAATTCGCCATCACGTGCGCCGACCGAGCCTGCGGTCGACCCGCTTGCACCGACACAACCCGCGCCCGCCGACCCGTTTGCGCCAACCGTACCTGCACCCAACGCAGTCGATCCGCATGCCCCGACAGCTTTGCCCGAAGGGCCAAACGGCATGCCGGAAATTCCCGGCCCGCCACGTCTGCCCAACATCGAACCGCTGCCCGACTACGGCCCCGAGTTACCCAATTGGCATCCTGAGCCAAGTCCGCATGCACCGACCGAACCCGCGCCGCCAATGCAGACGCCGTCGGAACCTGCGACCTCGCCGTCGCGTGCGCCTACAGAGCCTGCCGCCGACCCGCTTGCACCGACAGTTCCCGCGCCGGCTGATCCACTCGCGCCAACCGTACCAGCCCCCGCCGACCCCTTGGCGCCAACGCAGCCCGCACCGCCGCACGAAGCGCCTGCATTGCCCGAGCCGGAAATGCCGGCCGCCGCAAGTGCCCCGCGCGCTGCCGACGAGCAGGTGCCGGTGGAGTCGAGTGCGGCACCCGCTGCACCCGGCGAGGAGCAACTGTCCTTTCCCGGCATGGACACGCCCGCAGCACCAGCCCCGGCGGCGGACCCATTGCACCACCCGATCACACCCGATGTGGAGATTCGCGGCGAATACCGCGACTCTGCGATCAGCGTACTCGACGGAGCCAAGGGCGGCCCGGCCGAAGTCGGCGACATCGGCCCGCACCGCCTGCAGGGCCCGCGCGGGCCGGACATGATTTCGGAGCACGTCATTCCCGGTGCGCAGGTGCGCGATGCGACCGTCGACCCCGCGAACGGCAACGCGCCCGACTGGGAGCGCAGCACACCGCCGCGCCCCAACGGCGAGACTTCCGATGGTCGCGATTATCGCAATGCCACCACCATCGTCGAGAACGAAGCCGTCTCGGCGCGCAAGACGGCGCTGGACAATGCCGAGACGACCGCATTGCAGAATCGCGGCGGGCCGCGAGATCTCAACGAAGATATGCTTTTGCCATCGCTGGAGCGGCATCAGCAGGCAGTGGACGACGCTATCGCCGCGGGCGAGATCACGCCCGATCAGGCAACCGATCCGACGCATCGCGCGCTGGCGGCGCAGGCCGAGATGTGGGGCGCGGGTGGTGCTGGCGGCGGCGCCAAGGCACGTGCCGATGCCGATGCTGCCGGTACCAGCTCGGGCATGCCGCGCCGGCCGGACAGGGTGCGCGATGCCGAGACGGCCCGCCGGCAGGCGCGCCTCGATGGCGAGACGATTCAGGAGCCCGACTGGACGCGCACCTTCAACCCCGAACTCGACGCCTTGCCGCCCGGCACGCAGCTCGACATGTTCGGCAATCACCAGCGGCCGAGCGGGCCTGAAGCCGAGCAAATGCCTCTGGCATTTCCCGAGACGCCCAATCCGCGTCAGGGTGTGCTCGACTTCGAGGGCACATCGCGCCCCGCGCCGAGCGACGAAGTGAGTGTCCCAGCCAGCCCCGCAGCCCCGGTCTCCACGCCTGAAGTCGCGCCGGCATCTCCCTCTGACATAGCCTCTCCGCCACCTGGCGCGCTGCAACAACCAGCGCAGCCACCGGCTGCCCCGCCGGCGGCACCTCCCGCGCCTGTCGATCCCGGCACCGGCATGCGCATCGACACGCATGGCGCACCGACCGGCGAAATCGCCAACATGCCTGACGCCGACATCGATGCCTTCCTGCACGGCATGGATGCGAATGCGCGCTCCGACACCTATTTCGAACTGCCGGGCCAGAACCCCGACACCGGCACGGGGCTGACGGCGCTGCCCGATGCGCATATCAATCCCAACCCGAATCAGATCACCTACAGTCAGAACGCATACTTCACAGACGTCGGCGCGCCGCGCATCGCCAATGCGGCCGACGTTCCGGTGGGGGGGCCCCGTGGTACTGGCGGCAGCGTCATCCCGGATGGCGTCGGCATTACCGGAGCCGCCGTGCCGCGCACCAGCATCGATGGCGCGCCACCGGGCGGCAATGTCGAAGTGCGTTACCACTCGCCCAACCCCGGCGCGCCGGCCGGCACTTACTCCTCGCAGCAGCCCACCGTGCAGGTCAACACGCCGAACGACCGTTTTGGCTGGGCCGGCAATCGAGGCGCTACGGTCACTGGCGACCAGGGTCGCTACCTGTTGCCGGACGGGCGTTGGGTCACCATGCGCGGCGCCACGCCCGCCGAGCGCGCGGATGCGCACTGGCCTGTGGGCGCTTCCGGTCCGGCCGCGGGGCCCGCGCCGGGTGGTCCCGGACCTGCCGGTGGCGGAGGTGGGCCGCCACCGCCACCGGCGCCAGCAGCGCCCGTGGCACCGGCCGCACCGGTGGCACCCGCACCACCCGTTGCACCGGCACCGGCACCGGCCGCGTCCGCTGCGCCCTCGACCAGTCCGCCGCCTGTGACGCCCGTTTCGGTCGCACCGCCTACTGTGACACCGAGTGCGACACCAGGTACGGCACCGGGTGCACCACTGGGCATAACGCCAACGAGCCCGCCCGCCGCGCCGCCCGGTGCTGCGCCAACGAGTGCGCCAACTACTGCGCCACCGGCCGCCGCCGCTGCCCCCGGCGCGCAGCCGGTGAGCTGGGGCACGCGTGCGCATCAGGTCGGCGAGTTGTTCGCGCCGCAGATCTTTGGCGCCGGCGGTCATGCGCCAACCGTCGCCGAACAGCAGGCCACGCATCGTGGCAAGTTCACTGCCGACAACCAGCCCACGCAAGGCGTCGAGCGCGTCAATCCGCAATACGCGCCACCACCCGGCACGCCGGCGCAGATCGAGGCCTTCAAGGCCGAAGCATTGCGTCTGCTCGATTTGCGCGCACAGGCCGAGCGCGAAGCGGAGCACCAGGATGGCCGCGCCCAGCAATGCGAGTCGCAGCAGGGGCCGATCCAGCAGACGCTGGAAGACAATGCCGCCAGCATCTCCGCCGTGCAGGCGCACGAAGAGGCTGTCGCGCGGCGCGAGGCGGCCAACCAGGAACAGCAGCAGCGCCAGCAGGAATCGCAGGGCCTCACGGCCGGCTACCCGAGTCGCGCTACCGGCTTGCTCGCCTTGTCGGTGCCTCTCTCCGTATGGGAAGGCTTCACCGACATCGCCTCGCACCTGCCTGGCGAGGCTGGCGCCAAGATGACGCAGATGAATACCGAAGCGCGCCAGATGCAGGATGCATTCACGCAGATGGGTTTGCAGATGGCCGGCATCGACACCGCGCAGCCGGGCCAGCAGGCCGCTCTGCAAGGCGACGCCGGTCGCCTCGAAGCCACCACCGCGGCGGCCGGCAGTTCAACCACACAGCTCGAAAGCTCGCAGAGCGGCGCCGAAAGCGTGCAGGAGAACAACGATGCCGCGCTCACCGACGCGCAGCAGGCAAGCACGGCTGCGACGCAGCAAGGGGAGCAGTTCAACGATCAGGCCACCGAGCAACAGGAGCAGGCGAAGTCGCTGGCCGAGCAGATGCAGGCCTGGGCCACGGGTCATGCGGCTGCACGCCAGGCGGCCATTGCGGCTACGCGAGCGAGGCTCGAAGCCGAGGGCAAGCAAGTGGTGGAGGGCACGGCGTGATCAGTTCCGTCATTCCCGCGAAAGCGGGAATCCACTTTCGTGCGACCAGGCAGCGCTTTCCAGTGAGGTGGATTCCCGCTTCCGCGGGAATGACGGCGTATCGTGTGCGTTCCTGCATAGCGACGATCCGGTACACGTGACATGACAACCAACGACATCGACATATCCACCCGCCGCCTTGAAGAAGCGCGGGCCAGACAACCTCGTGATGAAACAGCCCTGGCCGAAATTCTGGCCCAGCACGCCACCGTGCTGTTGCAGCACGCACGCATTCCCGACGCGCGTGCAGCGCTCGAGGAAGCAACAGCAATGCATCACGCGGCTGGCCGCATCGAGGACGAAGCCCGCTGCCTGGCAATGACAGCCACCCTGAGTCGCTTCGGTGGCAATCTCGACGAGGCACAGAGCCGCGCCCAGCAAGCGCTGGCGTTGATCGGGGCAAGCGGGCCGATTGCCGTTTCGGCGCATACCGAACTCGGTGAAACCGCGTTGGCGCGTGGCGACGGTGTTGCCTCGGCAGCAGCCTTCGCGGCAGCGCTTGAGACGGGCGCCAGCACCAGCATGGGCGCAGCACAGCGCGGCTCACTGCTGCGCAAGCGCGCCGTGGCGCTGGTTCATGCCGGACAGCACGACACGGCAATCCAGGACCTGGAAACCGCCCATGACATTTTCATGGAGATTGGCGATCAATCTTCTGCCGTCCGCGCGCTCATCGAGCAGGCCACCGCAGAGCACTACGCCGGTCGGCAGGACAAGAGCCGCACGCTGATCGAGCGTGTCATGACCGTGGCAACGCAAGCGGGCGATCACGCAGCCATTGCCGACGCCCACCTGCTGGTGGCCGCCCAGGCTTTCGAGCGCAAGGATGCGGCGGCAGCGTTTGCCGCGGCCAGTGCCGCGCGCGAAGCGGCCCTGCAAGCGGTGGTGCCGAGCACCTACTTCGGCGCCGCAGTGGCCATCTCGCGTGCAGCCAACGCGCTCGGCGATCGGCTCGAAGCCTATCGCGCGCTGGCTACAGCTTGGGTGACACTGATCGATGTCATCGGCAAAGAGGCGGCACAATCCTGGGTAAGCCCGATGCTCACTGCCTTGCATACGGAGTGGGGCGAGCAGGGCTTCAACACTATTCGCACCGAACACGATGCGCAGCGTCGTGTGGCATTGGCCGGCAAGGATTGAGGCAACGCATGCGCTACAGCTCTCGCCACGCGCCGCATCGAGCCAAGGCCGCACAGGGAGCGGCTCGCTCTGCTGCAGGCGGCGCACAGGCTGGGCACAGCTTTCCCCGTTTCCTGCGCGATTCGCCGGCCTTGCTCGCTGGCGAATCCGTACCGACCAGCACCGGCAGACCGCTGCCTGAGAAATTGCGCCGCGAGTTTGAAATCGGTGATGAAGGCGGTAACAAGATCGGCGGCGGCGGCGTCCCCGATCTGTCTGCCGTGCGTATCCATGATGGCGCCGAGGCCGATGCGCTGACAGCGCAGAAAGGTGCGCGGGCTTTCACTGTGGCGCAGGACATTTACTTTCGTTCCGGCGAGTTCGCACCGCAGCGTGAAGATGGCAGGCGCCTGCTTGCACATGAACTGACGCACACCTTGCAACAGCGCTCCAACGGCAGCAGCGGCGAGCTTGATGTCTCCATGCCAGGTGACTATCACGAACGCGAAGCCGACACGCAGGCAGCAGGCTGGTTACGTGGCGAAGCGCCGAGCGTGTCGCACGCACCGCAAGGCGTGTTGCAGCGTGAGCCCGATCCGCAGGCGCCCGTCGAGGAGTTGAATAAAGACAAGAAACCCGTCAAACCAGCCGCCAATCTGCTGACGGCCGATCAGGCCAGCGCCTTGAAGCCGCCGCAGTACACCACCTACTTCGACGAAGTCGTACCCGGCATTCTCCAGGGCGTGGAAGCCAATGGTGAGGTGCCCTACGAGCATGCCATGTGGCTCATCACCCAATCCTATGGCGAGCAGTCGCCGCTGAGTGTGCACGAAGACAAATCCGTCAGCTATCCGCTGCCATCCGAGCACCACAACCGTTTATTCAATGAGCATGCTTCGATGGAGGAAGACCCGAAGACGCATGTGAAGACGCCCGTGCCCGGCCAGGAACACGACGGCGCCCACCTCTACAACCTGGAGCAGAAGGAATTTCTCAACGGCAAGTGGGTCACCACGAATAGTCCGACCTTCGGCTACGACTCAACCGCCGATTCGACCCGGCACCATCTTGCCTTGCTCAAGGAGCGGCGGCCAGCCGTGTATGAGTCGCTGACCCAAGGCAAGTCCTTCGATGGCTTCGTGGATTCGCTGAACGCCTCCGGCTACGCCACCGATCCAGCCTACGCGACGAAGCTCAAGGCCCTGCAGGGCCAGGTCAATTCGCAGGTCACGGCCTGGTTGCAATTTCGTGTGCCGTCGATGCGTGAGCGCATCGAAAAACTCGAAACCTATATGCAGACGCTCAACGAAAGCCTGGCCGGCTGGCAGGAGAAATTCTCCGGTGAGGCAGAAGACATTCTTGAAGCCACGCTGCAATGCGTGAAGTTCCTGTTTCTCATCATTACGACGGCGATGGAGATCGAGCAGACGCAAAGCGATCTGGCACGGCTGGAGCGGTTTGCAGGTGGCATAAAGGTGAAATTGCCTGAGCAGCCACAGGAATAGACTGACTCGATCTTGGCGATGCAATTCATTGGTTAGCAGCAGGGAGTCTCAAATGAAATTCTCGACATCGAAGACTGCATCGCGCGCCGGTTCATCGCGACACGGACGCGGTCAGAGCTTGGCCAGACCGCCTGCCGGTCTGCCTCGTTTTCTGGGCGCGCCCAAGGCACGCTTTCAACCCCTGCCCGGCAATGATCACGCCGAGCGCGAGGCGCAGGATATTGCCGCTTCGGCAGGCAACAAGACGCCGACCAGCAGCGTGCAGTCCGACGCAACTTCGCGCCAGGTGTCGACGCAGATCGCGCAGCAAGCCGGCGCCGGCCACGCTCTGCCGCAGGACGCACACACGAATGCCGAAGCGCTAGGAGTGGACGGCGGGCAGGTGCGTTTGCATGACGATGGCCGTGCTGCGCGGTTCGCCGATTCACTCGGCGCCAATGCGGTAACAGTCGGTCGCGACATCTTCTTCGCACAGGGCCGCTATGCGCCGCAAACGGCCGAGGGCAATGAGCTGCTGCGCCACGAACTCAGTCACGTCGCGCAGCAAGGCGGTGAGCCACAGGCGATCCAGCGTGACATTCACGATCCGAACGTGGAGGTTCCTCTCGGTGTGTTCGTGGTGGATATGACGACTACTACCTCTTCCGGAAATCCGGGCATGGACGTGAACCTGCTGTTCGATCCCGACCCCGCCGGGCCGTATTCCACGCAAATCGGCATGACGCAGGTCATCAACGTGACCGATCAGAGCAAGGCAAGCGGACACGCCACGGGCGAGCCGGTTGACTGGAGCAAGATGCGCGACAACAACAGCGTCACAGCGGCCAATCCCGCAGGCACGGTCGGGGCCGAAGCCGGACGTATGGAGGCGATGACGACAGGCGACGGTCTGGCGCGCAAAGGTGCCTACATCGACGCGCTCTACGATCCGGCCGTCCACCCGCGTTCGAGCAATGTGCCGCCGAGTTACCAGGAGCCGGATGCCGCCAACCCGACGCCCGGTGCTTACGGGGACTATGGCTGGCTGCGCTCGCCGAGCGATACCCAACCTGCCACCCTGATCGATACGCCCAACCTTTCGTTCGACGTGGACTTCGATTTCCAGACCTTTGCGCGCGGCACCGACAACCAGGTGCTCTACGGTGGGGTGGAGTGGGGCTTCCAGATTCGCAGTGGCGCCGTGCTCAACGACTACGCCGTGCCGCTCGCTGAAGGAACGCCGGAGCTGGAGGAGGCCATGGACCGCTTCCAGGGTTATTTCTCGCATGAAGATGTCATTGTCTATTTCGATACCGACAGCCCCATCGCCAGTGCCACGGAACTGGCCAAGCTCGACGATGCGCGAGACTACATGGACCGCTACCCGGACACGCGTATCGAAGTCACCGGTTTCGCCGACCAGCGCGGCGCGAGTGGCTACAACGCCGGCCTGTCGCTGCTGCGTGCCAACGAAGTGGTGGATGCACTGCTGTCGCAAGGCATCGACCCCGCGCGCATCGACGCCGCGACAGGGGCCGGCGAAAGCACCGCCTTCGCTCCGGGCAGCCCGCCGGCCGATGCTGGCAGCCTGCAAGCCAATCGCCGCGCTGTTGTGCGGTTCATCCGCACTGCCGAAGCACCGATCAACGAACCGTAAATGCGACGTCTTGCAGGTCGCTCCCTTCGTAACGCCCGACCCTGATAAGGAGATTGCCATGCTGTTCCAGGTGCCCCACTCGAAGCTGCACGTCTGCTCGCGCGAAGGCTGCGCCGTGCCGCCATCGCCACGCCTCATGAACCAGCTTTTCGCGCGCTACACGGAGTTGCGCGATGCCGGGCGGCTGGCGGCGAACATGACCTTCGACGATTTCTACCGCGTGTGGCGCTCGTCGCGACGCAGCGAGAATTTCAAGGGCCTCGACGATGGCGAAGTAACGCACGCCACCGCTACGGACTTCCAGCGCATCTCCAAGCCTGTCACGCGACTTGTCGGTGTCATACGCACACTGGTGCTGCTGGTCGACTTTTCTGATAAGGCACACGATGCCAACCACACACCGGCTTACTACCAGCAGATGCTCTTCGGCGATACGGGCGTGTTTGCCTCGGGCAGCATGCGCGAGTACTACCGCAAGGTCAGCGGTTATCAGAAAGGCAAAGGCAGCGCGCACGATACCGGCGTCGACATCCAGGGCGAAGTATTCGGCTGGTTCAGGATGCCGCAGACGCTGGCCTTCTACACCGACGGTCAAAGCGGCATGGGCAATGCTCCGCGCAATACGCAGGGCATGGCGGCCGATGCGATCAAGGCTGCGCAGGCGGCAGGCGTGAATTTCGCCGGTTACGATGCGCTCGGCGAGAAGATGGTGACGGCATTATTCATTGTGCATGCCGGCAGCGGTGCCGAAGAGTCGGGCTCCAAGGATGATGTGTGGAGTCTCAAATGGGTCGTGCCGGGCTCGCCGACCGTAGCGCCGAACCTGCGCGTGAGCACTTTCCTGACGGTGCCTGAGGACTGCGCCGTCGGCGTTTGTGCACACGAGTGGGGGCATCTCGCTGCACGTTGGGCAGACTTTTACGACACAGGCCGGCAGGAGTGGTCGCAGTCCAATGGGCTCGGCAACTACTGCCTGATGGCGAGCGGCTCGTGGGGCAACGGTGGCCTTACACCGACCTTGCCGAACGGCATGCTGCGCATGTTCCACAACTGGATCGTGCCGCAACTGGTGACGCAGACCACCAAGGGCATCGTGCTCAAGCCGGCAGCCGAAGGCGGCACCATCATCATGGTGCGCAACCCGAAAACCATGTCGCCCGAGCAATACATTTTTGTCGAGTATCGCCGTCGTCGCGGGCAGGATGCCTACCTGCCGGACGAAGGCATCGCCATCTACGTGGTCGACGAGCGCATCGACAACGTCAACGACGAGGCCAATCTCGCCATCGAGCTGATGCAGGCCGACAACCAGCGCGACCTCGCCAAGATATTCGGCCAGGGCAATCGTGGTGATGCCAATGACCTGTATCCGTACAGAACCAAGCGCACGATAGGCAAGACGACCAAGCCGCCGCTCAACCTGGCTGGCGGCAAGTTCAGTGGTGTAACCATCAAGACCATCGGCACGGCGGGCGCGGATAGTTTGAAGATCGATGTGACGATCAGCTAGGGGGCGTGAGTGAACGGCGCCAAGTAAGAAGCTCCATCACTCTGGCGAAGGCTCATTACTGTCCGCAATAAATGTGGCGGTTCGGAATTGCATGGAGCAGACAAACTCTCACCTCGTCATTCCCGCGAAAGCGGGAATCCACTTCTACGCGATGCTCGTCCGCGCCACAAAGTGGATTCCCGCTTTGCGAGCTTTCCGCTTATGCGGAAATGCCTGCCTACCCCACTACGCGGGAATGACGGTTTTGGTGGTGAGTAGCGTAGTGGCAGGCCCCGCAGAACGTCGGGTGTCTCTTTTCCCGTTAGCGCGATACGGCCAAGCTTGAAGGGCCTGACGACACAGGGCCACCCGGCGCAAAGCCCTGGCCAAAAAACGGGAATGGAATATGCTGAAAGAGCTTGCGGGCCAGGGATACCTGCGCCCGCTTCCATTGTCAGGAGACAGCAATGAACTCAAAACAACTCACACTCTTGTCCGGCATCGCTGGCGTAGTAGTGCTGGCCGGTTGCGCCACAGGCAAGCTGGAGGCGCAATGGAGTGACCCGCAGTTCGCAGGGCAGACCTTTGGCGGCTCCAAGGTGTTGGTCGCTTGCCAGGCCGCTGAGCAAACCGTGATGCGCATCTGCCAGGATCAACTCGCCGCGCAGCTACGCACCCTTGGCGTCACGCCGGTGATGGCTGACGTGACAACAATGGTCGCGGAAAAACCGGGGATCGACAGGAGCCTTGCCGCTGCACGCAGTCTCGGCGCGCAGTCGGTGATGATGCTGACCCTGAGCCCGATTACGACCGTGACCAGCTCCGGTTCGGGCGTAGGTTTCGGTATCGGCTCGGGTGGTTACCACAGTGGCGTCGGTTTCGGCATGTCGTTCCCGGTAGGCAGTGGCGCTCAGAGTACCGCCACGACTTATTCTTCGGACTCGACACTGACCAATGTCGCCACGGGTCGCCTGATGTGGTCGGGCAAGGTGTCCACCATGTCGCAGGAAGTGCCCGATCAGATTGCGAGCCTTGCCAAACTGAGCGTCGAGTCGGCGCGCAAGGCAGGGATGTTGTAACGGCGGGATTTGCGGCGTGCTTGGCCAGGCGAGTGAATACCGCGAAGCGCTTTAAAGCTTGCCGACCGCTTCGCTGATCCGCTCGGGTTCGTCCTGACGTAGCAGCTTGGTGACCTTGAGCGTCAGGTCGCTGCTGTCCGAGCGCAATACTTCCTGCTTTACTTCCAGTATCTGTGCGGGGTGCATCGAGAAAGTGCGCAGCCCCATGCCGACCAGAAGCCGCGTGTAATGCGGGTCGCCCGCCATTTCGCCGCAGACGGAAACCGACAGGCCGGCCTTCGTTCCCACCTGGATGGTTTGCGATATCAGGCGCAATACAGCAGGGTGCAAGGGATCGTAGAGATGCGCCACCGCTTCGTCGGTGCGGTCGATGGCAAGGGTGTACTGGATCAGGTCGTTGGTGCCGATCGACAGAAACTGCAGGCGCTTGACGAACACACCCAGTGACAAGGCCGCGGCTGGCACCTCGATCATGCCGCCGACGCGCACGTTCTCGTCGAACTTGACCTTCTCTGCGCGCAACTGCGCCTTGGCGACCGTGATGGCAGTCAAGGTCGCGTCGATCTCATGTGCATGGGCCAGCATCGGCACGAGGATCTGCACCTTGCCGTAGTAAGAAGCACGCAGCAGCGCGCGCAACTGCGTCAGGAACATCTGTGGTTCCGACAGGCTGTAGCGGATCGCACGCAGCCCCAGCGCCGGGTTGGTTTCGCGCCGCGGCCCGCCGGAGTTGAGCGCCTTGTCCGAGCCAATGTCCAGCGTGCGGATCGTTACCGGCCTGCCGCCCATGGCCTTGGCAACCGAGCGGTAGGCTTCGAACTGTTCATCTTCATTGGGCAGCACATCCCTGTTCATGAAGAGAAATTCCGTGCGGAACAGGCCTACGCCATCGGCATCGACTTCACGCGCCTGCGTTACGTCACCGGGCAGCTCGATGTTGGCCTGCAGCGAAACCATCTCGCCATCCAGCGTCGCCGCCCGCATGGTGAGCAGACGCTTGAGCTTGGTGCGCTCCAGCTCATAGACGCTGCGGCGTAGTCGATACTCTTCGAGCACACGCTCGTCAGGGTCGACGATGATGACACCGCGCGCCCCGTCGATGATGACAACGTCGTCCTCGCGCACGACGTTGCGCACATGCCGCAAGCCGACCACGGCGGGAATGCCCAGGCTGCGCGCAACGATGGCGGTGTGCGACGTGGCGCCGCCGACATCGGTGACGAAGCCCGCGATCTGGTTGTTCTTGAAGTGGATCGTATCGGCCGGTGACAGGTCGTGCGCCACGACGATGGTGCCGACCACGCCTTTCAGCCCCGACCCGATGGCGCCGGTTGCGCCTTCACGGCGCTTGGCCTGCACCGAACCGGGATGGCCGAGCAGCACCTTGAGCAGGCGCTCGACGACCTGCACCACGTCGGCCTTGCGCTCGCGCAGGTAGGAATCCTCGATGACTTCGAATTGTTCGACGATCTGTTCGAGCTGCTGCACCAGCGCCCATTCAGCGTTGCAGCGGCGCTCACGGATCAGGCGTATCGACGCTTCCACCAGCATCGGGTCATCCAGCAGCAGGGTGTGCAGATCGACGAACGCCGCCACTTCTGATTGTGCCGTGGTTGACGTCTCGCGCAGGGCGCGCAGCTCGAACCGTACTTTGGCGGCGGCGTCTTCGATACGCTGGACTTCGGCGTCGACATGGCGCGGCGCTATCTGGAAGTGATTGACCTCCAGCAGGGCGTGCGACACCAGGTGGGCATGGCCAATCGAAATGCCTTGTGAGACGGGAAGGCCATGTATGACAAACGGCACGCTTTACTCGCGTTCGCCGAAACGGCTATTGATGAGTTCAACGATAGCCTGCAAGGCTTTTTCGCCGTCTTCGCCCTCGGTCTCCACGATCACGCGCGCGCCTTGCGCTGCGGCCAGCATCATTACTCCCATTATGCTTTTCGCATTGACGCGTCGGCCCGCACGTTCGAGCCATATTTCGCTACGGAACTGCGTTGCCAGCTGCGTGAGCTTGGCAGAAGGGCGGGCGTGCAGGCCCAGGCGGTTGGAGATTTCGGCTTCGGCGCGCGGCATGGTATTTCCTAACTGCCTTTCATATGGAGCACACCATCACAACCACCCGTAATGGCCTTGTTGATAACAGTGTCAATATCGTTCTTGTCGCGATACGTCAAGACGCGAAGCAGCATTGGCAGACTTACGCCAGCCATTGCCTCCACCCGGCCCGGTTCGACGAGCTTGACGGCAACGTTCGATGGCGTCGCGCCGAAGATGTCGGTCAGGATGATCACCCCTTCACCGCTGTCGACCTGTTGCAGCCATTTGCGTGCTGCAGGCAGCAAATCAAGGGGATCGTCCTGTGCCGACACGCCCAGTTGGGCAATCTGCAACGGACGACGGTTGAGTACATGGCAACAGCATTGAATGAGCGATTCGCCCAATGTGCCGTGCGTCAGCAGAAGTATGCCTATCATCGGCGCGCCTCCGGGCAGCGAATGTTGGCAATCAATTTACCACTTCAGCGCCCGCCGTGCCTTGTCGCGACGCGATGTGACGTCGATTTTAGTTTTACAGGCGGGCAAAGGGGAGAGGAGGTTTAACCACACCATGGTTAACCCGTGCAGAGAAGTTTGCTGATCGAACGTGCGAGCAGACGCAAGCTCACATCGACTGACAAGGAAAATTCGGAGGACTGCTCAGGGATTGGCTTGCATGACCGCCGCGCTGAACTGCACGGCTTCCTGCTCGGTACGCGCGTCGTACAACAATACCGGTTGAGCATCGCTCATCAGGCGCGTCCCGAGAGTCGCGTCTCCGCGGAATATTGCATACAACATGCGCAGCCCTGCCTGATCGACTGAACTACGCAGGGCGTCATGATTCTGCAGGTGACCCAGCTGCACGCTGAGTGCCGTAAGCAGGACCCGGTCATTGCTGAATTGCTGCACCCATTCGTCAGTCAACACGATCTGGCCGCCCGATAGCGTAAAGCTGCGGGCCCCCACATTGCCGCCATGGCGAAAAACCAGCTCGTACAGAGGGGCTTCACCCTGTGGCATGCGCAAGGCAGCAAATTTCGTGTTGACCGCGTTTTGTCTGTCCAGGGTCAAAGCGCTCGGCGTCAGTACGGTCGCATCGAGGCGCTGCAGGGTGCGGGTGGAGGCGGCCTGAACCCAGCTGGCCGGCGCGCGTTGCCCGATCCAGCCGGCCCAGTCGCGTTCAAAGAAATGAGCTGCTGCCGTGAGCGCAACGGCCAGTGCGAGCAATACCAGTAACAGGCGCTGACTGGTATGACGGCACAGCATGCGCCAGCACGCGGCAAACACCGACGACCTCGCTGGCTTGCGGATCGAAGTGGGCTCAGGAGAAAGTCGAGCGTGAAGAAGAGGGGTTGGCTTTGCCAATGTCGGTCGCATAAAGGGTCGGTTGCAGGCGTGCGCACACGCCATCCATGTATCCCTTGATTATGCGCAGTGAATCCCGGGTCAGTCGTATATTGCCCGTTGGTACATATTGCGTGTTGTAAGATTTTGTTGTTTTTCCGTATTTTACAATTGAGCGATGCCGGCAGCATCAGGCCAGCGCGTCAGACAGCTTTTCCATGACGCACTGCGCAATATCAAGGCCGGTCTGCTGCGCAATCTCGACCATGCACGTGGGGCTCGTTACGTTGATTTCGGTGAGGTACCCGCCAATCATGTCCAGCCCGACAATGAGAAGGCCGCGCGCCCACAACGTGGGAGCCAGATACTCGGCGATTTCTTTTTCACGGGCCGTAAGGGGCATCGCCACCCCTTTGCCACCAGCGGCGAGATTGCCGCGCGTTTCGCCAGCTTTGGGAATGCGCGCCAGGCTGTAAGCCATGACTTCACCGCCTACGATCAGCACACGCTTGTCGCCCTCGGCGATCTGCGGCACATAGCGTTGCGCCATGATGCTGCGCGTGCCGAAGCCACCCAGGGTTTCGATGATCGCATTGCGATTGGGCTCGTCGTGACGCACGCGGAAAATGCCGGCACCGCCCATACCATCGAGGGGCTTGAGAATCACGTCGCCAAGATCGTCGATAAAGGCGTTGATGTCATCGGCATGGCGCGCCACCAATGTGGTCGGCGCAAACTGCGGGAATTCGGTGATCGAAACCTTTTCGGAGTGGTCGCGAATCGCGCGTGGGTCATTGAAGACCCGGGCACCTTGTGCCACGGCCCGTTCCAGCACCCAGGTGGCCGCGACGTATTCGGCATCGAAAGGCGGGTCCTGGCGCATCAGCACCGCATCGAATGCATCGAGACGATGGCGTTCCGTGCCCAGCAAGGCATACCAGTTCGCGTCGTCGGGTGATATGCGCAAGGCCGTGGCCATGGCGGTGACGATGCCGTCACGTACCGTCAGCGATTCACGCTGGATGGCAAACACCTCATGGCCGAGCTTCTGCCCGGCTCGCATCATCGCCACGCTGGAGTCCTTGTAGGCCCTGAGCTTGTCCAGCGGATCGACGATGAAGGCGATCCTCATGCTTCGACCTCCGTTTTTGCGTCGGTCGCCGGGGCTGTTTGCTCGATCTCCAGCGAAGCGGCCAGCAATGCCAGGCGGCCGACAACGCCGTACGCGTAGAAGCGATTGGGGGGCGCGTCTGGCTCCTGCTTGCAGTCAGGCACGGTGCAGCAGGTTTCGAAGCTAAGCGGCTCGAAATGCATGCCGGGCGCATTGAGGTTCTCATCGCGGCCACGCGCTGAATTAACACGGTAAAAGCCGCCCACGACGTAGTGGTCAATCATGTACACCACCGGCTCGGCAACGCCGCCGTCGACGGTCTCGACGGTGTGTACGCCTTCCTGGATGATGACTTCGCTTACCTGCACGCCTTCCTTGCCGACGCTCATCTTGTTGCGTTGCTTACGATTCAGTCCGGTCACTTCGCTGGCGTCGTAAACGGTCATCACGCCCATGCCATAGGTGCCTGCATCGGCCTTGACGATGACAAATGGTTTTTCCGTGACGCCATACTCGGCGTACTTGTGGCGGATACGCGCGAGCAGGAAGTCCACCTGGCTGGCCAGACAGTCCTCGCCCGCGCGCTCATGAAAATTGATCTCGCTGCACTTGCCGAAATACGGATTCAGCAACCATGGATCGATGCCCAACATCTTGGCAAAAGAGTCGGCAATCTGGTCGTAAGCTGCGAAGTGCTGCGATTTGCGACGGGTTGCCCAGCCTGCATGCAGGGGCGGGATCAGCCACTGACCCTCCAGTCCTTGCAGTATCTCGGGCACGCCTGCCGACAGGTCGTTATTGAGCAGAATCGCGCATGGGTCGGCGCCCTCTACGCCAAGCCTGCGGCCGCGCCGTACCAGTGGCTCGAGCAGCAGGGTGTCGCCGTTCGGCAATTCGATGGGCGTTGGTTCCTTGATTTCGGGCAAGAGTGAGCCGACGCGCACGCGCAGGCCGGCATGGCCGAGGATCGTCACCAGCTGCGCCACGTTCTGCAGATAGAACAGGTTGCGCGTATGGTTTTCCGGGATCAGCAGCACACTGCGCGCGTCCGGGCAGATACGCTCCACAGCGACTTGCGCGGCCTGCACGCACAGCGGCAGAAATTGCGGGTTGAGATTGTTGAAGCCACCCGGAAACAGGTTGGTGTCGACCGGCGCCAGCTTGTAGCCGCTGTTGCGCAGGTCTACCGAGCCGTAGAACGGCGGCATATGATCCTGCCACTGGCTGCGGAACCATTGTTCGATGGCGGTGGAGTGATCGAGAAAGCGGCGCTCCAGCTCGAGAAGCGGGCCCGCCAGAGCGGTGGTCAAATGCGGCACCATTATTACTGACCCCTTGTTTGCGTTGCACGATTGCGGGTGGGATTGTGGGCGGCACTGAACGACACACTGATGCCCATCCGCGACACGAAGCGATTGATGTTACACCACTCGCTGTTGCCGGCTCCCTCATGCAGAACCAGGCAAAAAACCGCGTTATCGAAGCGGGTTTGCGGGCTACAACGCGCGCTCATGCCTGCATGACAGGGTGTACGGGCGATGTTTCGCCATGGTTTCAACCGAGTTCGCGTAAAATTGCCGCTTTCCCAGCCTCTGGCAACCCATCTCATGTTCTCCGGCATCATTGCCACCACCGGGCGTATCGTAGCGGTGGACCCATTGCAGGACGGTGTCCGGCTCAGCGTTGATGTCGGCCAATGGGATATCAGTGATGTCGCCATCGGTGATTCCATCGCCAACAATGGCGTATGTCTGACGGTCATCGTACGCGAAGGTTCGCAACTGGTATTCGACGTGTCGCGCGAGACGCTCAATTGCACGATCGGGCTGGACGCGCCCGGCGAGGTCAATCTCGAAAAGGCGCTGACGCTTGCGGATCGCCTCGGCGGCCATCTGGTCAGCGGTCACGTCGATGGTGTTGGCGAAGTGCTGAAGTTCGAAGCCATTGGTGAAAGTCATGAACTTGTCATTCGTGCGCCCGCTGCATTGGCCGGCTATATCGCACGCAAAGGCTCGGTCACCGTCGACGGTGTGAGCCTCACCGTCAACGCGGTAAGCGCCGCCGATTTTTCAATCAACCTGATCCCGCATACCGTGGCAGTTACAACCTTGAAGCGGCTCAAGGCAGGCTCACAAGTCAATCTCGAGATCGATCTCATCGCACGTTACGTCGAACGCATGCTGGAATGGCAACGTGAGCCCCCCTCGCCCCTTGCGGGAGAGGGGTTGGGGGAGAGGGAGCGCAGTGGCCTTTGAAGCAGGCGTTACACGCGCCCGCCAGCTGCGAAGCACAATGACGGATGCCGAGCGCCAGCTGTGGTTGCACTTGCGCAGCCATCGCTTGAGCGGGTACAAGTTTCGACGTCAGCAGCCCTTGGGGCCGTACATCGTTGACTTCGTTTGCCTGGAAGTGCGTTGTGTTGTGGAGGCCGACGGTGGGCAACATGCGGAACAGGGCAGTGAGGACAGCGTGCGCGATGCGTGGTTGTGTAATCAAGGTTATACGGTGCTGAGATTCTGGAACCACGAAATATTCAAACAGACAGAGGACGTATTGGAGCGCATATTGACCGTGTGCCAAGCCTCTTCACCCTCTCCCCAACCCCTCCCCCCTCAAGGGGGAGGGGCTCATATGAGCGCTTGCGAATGAGTATCCACGAATCAATTGGCATATCGCCCATCCGCGACATCATCGAGGATATCCGTGCGGGCTGCATGGTCATCCTCATCGATGACGAGGACCGCGAAAACGAAGGTGATATCGTCGTGGCCGCGCAATTTGCTTCGGCCGAGACCATCAACTTCATGGCCAAGCACGCACGCGGCCTGATCTGCCTGACCTTGACTGAAGAGCGTTGCCGTCAGCTCGGCATCAACCAGATGGCGCGCGACAACCGCAGCCAGTTCTCCACCGCCTTCACGGTTTCCATCGAAGCCGCCGAGGGCGTCACTACGGGCATTTCCGCAGCCGACCGGGCACGCACCGTGGCGGCGGCCGTGGCCAAACATGCCAAACCGGCCGATATCGTGCAGCCCGGCCATGTTTTCCCGATCATGGCCAAGCCGGGCGGCGTGCTGGTGCGTGCTGGCCATACCGAAGCAGGTTGTGATCTGGCAGCACTGGCCGGGCTGGAGCCTGCCAGCGTCATCTGCGAGATCATGAATGATGACGGCAGCATGGCGCGTCTGCCGGACCTGCTGTTGTTCGCCAAGGAGCATGCGCTGAAGATCGGCGCAATCCGCGATCTCATCCACTACCGTGCTGCTGTCGAAAAAATGGTCGAGCGCGTTGCCGACAAAGCGGTGCAGACGCCGCATGGCGAGTTCCGCCTCGCCGCTTTCGAGGATCGCGCCTCGGGCGAGCTTCACCTGGCGATGTATCTCGGCACTATCGAGCGTGATGTCGAGACCCTGGTGCGTGTGCATGAGCCCGTATCCGTGCTCGACTTTATCGACCCTGCGAGTAGTCGCCACACCTATACTGTCGACGCTGCCCTTGCCCGCATTGCCAGGCACGGCCACGGCGCGCTGATCCTGCTGCAGCGTGCCGAGAGTCCGGAAGAAATGCTCGCTGCGCTGGGCGTGAAGAAGGATCAACCGCAACCGGCAACCAAGTGGGATCCCCGCATTTTCGGTATCGGCGCGCAGATCCTGCGTGATCTGGGCGTCGGCAAGATGCGCGTCCTCGCCGCCCCGCGGCGTATCCCCAGCATGTCCGGGTTCGGCCTGGAAGTGACTGGCTACGAGTTGCCCGAACAACCGCCGAACTGAGTCGCCATGCGACGTCCAAAACATTAGTCGCTCCGCGACACCGCAAAAAACATAACTGACAGGAAGCACCATGCCGCGTTTTGAACACGTCCCCGAAATTGTCCCGCGTCTTGACGGCAAGTCCTTGCGCATCGGCGTCGTGCTGGCCCGCTTCAATTCCGAAATCGGCGAGAACCTGCTCAATGGCTGCGTCACCGAGCTGCTGGCACAAGGCGTCGCGCCAGAGCACATGCTGATCGTCACGGTACCGGGGGCACTCGAATTGCCATTGACCCTGCAGACCATGGCGCGCAGCGGTCGTTACGATGGGTTGATTGCACTCGGTGCCGTCATTCGTGGCGACACTTACCACTTTGAAATCGTGTCGAATGAAATGGCCGCGGGCGTTACGCGCGTGCAGCTCGATACCAGCGTACCGATTGCCAATGGCGTGCTGACAACCGAAGACGACGATCAGGCGGTGGCCCGCATGCACATCAAGGGCCAGGAATGCGCCATCGTCGCCATCGAAATGGCCAATCTTCTCAAGGTATTGCAGTCATGAATGACGAAGTAAAAAGTGAAGGCCCGGTAGATGTGCCGTCGGAGCCCAGGAAGTCATCGCGTCGCCTGGCGCGCGAAGTTGCCATGCAGGGACTCTACCAATGGCGCGTCAGCGGCAATTCCATCGAATCCATTGAAGATCACCTGGAGCAGGAATCCGAAGCCTGGCCGCGCGCCGACAAACCGCTGGCGCTCGTGCTGATGCGCGGCGCTGCAGCGCAGGCGGATTCGCTCGAAGCGGCTTTCACGCCCTATCTTGATCGCCCGATCGGCGAGCTCTCGCCCATCGAACGCGCGATTCTGCTTGTTGGCGCCTACGAACTGGCCGAGCGCCTCGAAACGCCTTATCGCGTTGTCATCAATGAAGCCATCGAGCTGGCCAAATCATTTGGTGGCACGGACGGCCATCGTTACATCAATGGCGTGCTCGACAAGCTGGCACCGCAACTGCGCGCAGCCGAGGTCGAAGCGTCTGCCAAGGCAAAAGCAAAGCGCTGATGTTGCTTGCGGCGCCCGTCGCCATTGTGGTCAATTCCGAGGCCCCGTATGCCCGGTGAATTCGAGCTGATCCGTCGCCACTTCTCACGCGGCGTGCAACATACCGATCTCGGTGTGGGTGACGATGGCGCACTGCTGCGCACACGCCCGGGCATGCAGCTGGTTGTATCGAGCGACATGCTCGTTGCAGGCACACATTTCTTCCCCGATGCGGAACCCGAAGCGCTTGGCTGGAAGACTGCCGCGGTCAATATCTCCGACATGGCCGCGATGGCTGCAGAGCCGCGCTGGATAACACTCGCCCTGGCATTGCCGGCGAGCGATGACAAATGGGTTGGTGCCTTTGCCGACGGATTCGCTGAGTGTTGTGCGGCTTTCGGTGTTGACTGGATCGGCGGCGACACCACGCGCGGGCCATTGAATCTTTGCGCGACCGTGTTCGGCGAAGTGCCACACGGGCAGGCTGTGTTGCGCAATGGCGCAAGGCTTGGCGACGACCTCTGGATATCCGGCACGCCCGGGTTTGCGGCGCTGGGTTTGCAGCATCTGCTTGGCAATATCGTGCTGGCTGAAGAGGCGCGCGCTGTCTGCCTCTCCGCCCTGCATCGCCCGCAGCCGCGCGTTGCGCTGGGCCTTGCGCTGTGCGGTGTGGCGACCGCGATGCTGGATGTTTCTGACGGTTTGCTTGGCGACTTGGCCCACATACTCGAGCAGTCGGATTGCGGGGCGTCGATCGAAGACGTCTTGCTGCCTTTGGCGCCAGTTACGTCAGCGAGTGGTGATGAGGGATTGGCGCGTCGGGCCTTGCTCGGTGGTGGCGATGACTATGAGTTGTTGTTTGCTGCGCCGTTGGCGCAGCGTCAGGTAGTGCTAGATATTTCGCAGCAACTCGGACTGCCGCTCACGCGCATTGGGGTAATGACGGAAAAGTCGAATGTCATTGCGACGAAGAAGCGTGACGGTTCGATTGAAACCGTTTCTGCGCAAGGCTACGATCACTTCGAAAGTGATTCGTAGGTTGGGGTGAGCGCCAGCGATGCCCAACGCCTCACGTTGATTCACCGCTGAATTTTGTTCAACGACCGATGTTGGGCATCGCTGGCGCTCACCCCAACCTACGTGGTGCCAACGTGTGCCCACGCCGCCCGGATCAAGTCCGGCTTCGCATCCTTCAGCGATTGCGGATCGGACAGCACGCGCCGGAAGCTGCGCGCACCCGGCAGCCCGTTCGCCAAGCCTAAAACATGCCGCACGATGGCGCGCAGCGGCGTGCCGTGTTCGGCCTGCTCGCGTTCGCAATAGGCCACCAGCGCTTCGATGATGTCGCTGCGCTGCGGCGCCCAGTCCGCGTTGAACAGGGCCTGCTCCCATTCGACCAGCATCCACGGATTCTGATAGGCCTCGCGACCGATCATGACGCCATCTATGTGTTCGAGCTGTGCGTGGATGGCTTCGATGCCAGAGATGCCGCCATTGACGAGAATCTCCAGGTGCGGGAAGTCGCGCTTGAGCTGCCACGCAAAGTCGTAGCGCAGCGGTGGCACTTCGCGGTTTTCTTTCGGCGACAGCCCTTTGAGCCAGGCGTTGCGCGCGTGCACGATGAAGGTTCTGGCGCCGCCCTCAGCCACCGTGCCGACGAAGTCGCGGACGAAAGCATAGTCCTCGCCACGATCAATGCCGATGCGGTGCTTCACCGTCACCGGAATGCGCACAGCGTCCTGCATGGCCTTGATGCCGTCGCGCACCAGTTCCGGTTCCGCCATCAGGCAGGCGCCAAACGCGCCGTTCTGCACCCGCTCGCTTGGGCAGCCACAGTTGAGATTGACCTCGTCGTAGCCCCATTCCTCGGCAAGCCGCGCGCAATGGGCGAGTGCGGCTGGCTCGGAGCCGCCGAGTTGCAGCGCGACGGGATGTTCTTCTTCATTGAACCGCAGGTGGCGCGCCAGATCGCCGTGCAATAGCGCACCGGTGGTAATCATCTCGGTGTAGAGCCAGGCATGTGGCGCCAGCAGACGGTGGAAATGGCGGCAATGCCGATCCGTCCAGTCGAGCATCGGGGCAACGGCCAGACGACGCGGTGGCAGAACTGAGCGGGGTGGTGAGACCAAGGCGGACATGGCGCGGATTGTACTGGCGCAGCGTGCAGAGCATCGTCAAAAAGCGTCCAGTCCGCTGCGTTTGCCGACGTGCTGTGCAGGCAATGTAATAAACAAATATAAAAATGATGGGCCTAAGCTGTTACTGCCTTGACAGCTAATTTGTTGGCAGACTATATTGCTGCCTATGCAGTGAATGCTTTGGCAGCCATGTCGGCAGCCGAAGGCAGAAAGGTTCAGGCCATGACGACACGTACCCCTTTGAAACTCAGCGCAGACGACTATCGATTCGACGATTCCATTGGCTTCCTCGTCGGCAAGTTGCGTGCATTCCTCATGCAGGCGCTCGATGCCACGCTGGCGGATCTTGGCATCACCGCCGCGCAGGGCATCATCCTGATCCGCCTCGGAGCGGAGCCCGACTGCACGGCCGCGTCGCTGTGCCGGCGCAGCGGCTACGACACTGGCTCGATGACGCGCATGGTCGATCGCCTTGAGGACAAGGGCCTGATCGTGCGCGAACGCAGCACTGAAGATCGTCGCGTCATCAAGCTGCTGCTCACGGAAAGCGGTATCAATCTGCGCTCGCAGATTACTCGCCGGGCTTGCGAGATGATGGAGCCGCGCCTCGAAGGGTTCAGCGAGGAGGAATACGTTCTCCTCAAATCCCTGCTGCGTCGCGTGCTGGACAACGCCATACGGCTTGCACCCAACGAACACGTTTTTGCGGACCCGGCTGACGGAGGTTCCGAATGAGCGCTCCCCTGACTACGACGCTGCGCGCCACGCAGGGTATTGCCCTGACAAGCCTGGTGCTGATGCTGACAGCATGCGTATCGAGCGCCGGTATCGCGCCGAAACAACAGGCCCTGCAACCTGGCAAGCAAGCGCTGTCCGGCATCGCCGTGGCTGCGCAGGGCGAACGCTGGTGGGAAATTTTTGGCGATCCGCAGCTCAACGAACTGGTCACGGCGGCGTTGCGCGACAACCCGAGCCTGGTCGTGGCGCAGGCGCGTGCCGAGCGCGCCGACATCGTCATCAATGCCGCGCATGCTGCCTATGGCCCGAACGTCGCCCTGAACGTGAATCCGACCCAGCAGCGCTTCCCCGAGAACTACATCATTCCACCGCAACTTGCCGGCAAGGTGCGCACCAGCAATCGTCTGGCGCTGGACTTCTCCGGTGAAATCGATTTCTGGGGCAAGCATCGCGCGGCGCTCGAAGGTGCTGTGGCGCAGGACAAACTCGCTGCCGCCGAATATCAGTCGGCACGTCTGATGATCAGCGCCGCGCTGGTGCGCAGCTGGGGCGAACTGGATCGCCTGACGCGCCAGCACAAGCTCGTCGACAGCCAGCTGGCGATCCGCGATCAGTCGCTGGGTCTGTTGCAGAAGCGCGAAAAAGCTGGCTTCGAGCCGGGCGTCGATCGTGCGCAGACTGAAGGCGCCATGGCGGCACTGCGTGGTGAGTTGCGCTCGCTCGAAGAGCGCAGCCAGTTGCAGCGCCATCTGATTGCCGTGCTCGCCGGGCAGGAGCCGGGCGAGGGCGGGAAGTTCGCCGTGCCGAACATGCGCGAGGTGCCCGCTGCCTTGCCGACGCAAGTCCCTGCCGAATTGCTGGCGCGCCGCCCGGATGTGGCTGTCAGTCGCTGGCGTGTCGAAGCAGCGACGCAAGACGCAGCCGTGACGCGTGCCAGCTTTTATCCCAATGTCAATATTGCCGGCTTCGTCGGTTTCCAGGCGCTCGGCCTCGACAAGTGGCTCGATTCGGGCTCGCGTACTTATTCCGTCGGGCCGGTCATCAGCCTGCCGGTTTTCGACGCCGGCCGTTTGCGCGCCACCTACGGCGTGAAGACGGCCGACATCGACGCGGCTGTGGCGCAATACAACCAGACCCTGCTCGACGGCTTGCGCGAAATCGTCGACAACCTCACGCAGTTGCAGGGCACGGCGCTGGCGCAGACCGAACAGCAGACCGTGCTCGACAAGTCGCGTGAAGTGGAACGCATGCTCGGTCAGCGTGAAGCGAAAGGCATCATCAACCACCTGCCCGTGCTGAACGCCAGCGTGCAGCGCATGGTTGCGGAGCGCGGCATGGCCGACCTCGCGGCACGCCGCTTCGACACCACTGTACAACTCATTCGCGCCACCGGCGGCGATGGCGCCGCGGCACTGCCCGAGCTCCTGCCCGTCATACCGATTACCCAGACTCGCACAGCAGAAAAAAAGGATCACTCATGAGCGACGCGACCGATTCTACGAAAACAAGCACGACAAACAGCACCATCAAACCCGATGCGCAGGCATCCATTGCGGGTAGTAGCCGCCGTCGCGGCATGGTGCGCCTCGCCATCATTTTCATCCTGCTCGGCATTCTCGCCTTGCTGTGGTGGTTCTTCATGGTGCGCAACCACGAGACCACCGAAGACGCGTATGTCTCCGCACATATCGTGCTGATCACGCCGCAGATTGGCGGCACTGTCACTGCCGTCGATGTCGACGACACGCAGACCGTGCATGCAGGTGACGTGCTGGTCCGCCTCGACCCTGTCGATGCCCAACTGGCGCTGAACCAAGCGGAGACAGCACTGGCGCAAAGCGTGCGCGAGTTGCGCGGGGTGTATGCCAATCTCAACACGCTGGACGAGTCGGTCAAGGTGCGCGAGTCAGAACTTGCGCGGGTCACCGATCTGCTCAACCGCCGCGAATCCCTGGCCGGCACCGGTGCCGTGGCACAAGAAGAAATCGACCAGGCACGCGAAGCCGTGAAGAGCGCACGCGCTGCGCTGCAGGTAGCACACCAGCAGAAGGAAGCTGCCGGCGTGCAGACCGAAAACATCAGGATAGAAGATCACCCGGCCGTGTTGCGCGCTGCCAGCAAGGTCGAAGAGGCCTATGTGGCGGTGTCGCGCACGACGTTGCGCGCGCCGCTCGATGGCGTCGTGGCGCGTCGTAGCGTGCAGGTCGGGCAACGCATCGCGGCGGGCTCGCCGCTGATGGCTGTCGTGCCCCTCAACGATGTGTGGGTGGATGCCAACTTCAAGGAAGTGCAGCTGCGTGATATGCGCATTGGCCAGCCGGTTCACCTGCGTGCCGATCTCTATGGCGGCAAGGTCGATTATGACGGCAGGGTGGCCGGTATGGCGGCCGGCACCGGCGGCGTGTTTTCGTTGCTGCCGGCACAGAATGCCACCGGCAACTGGATCAAGGTCGTGCAGCGCGTGCCGGTACGCATCGAGCTCAACCAGGACCAGCTCAAGGCGCACCCCTTGCGCGTCGGTCTTTCCATCGAAGCTGACGTCGATGTGCGCGAGGGGAAGGGACTGTCCCTGCCTGCAGCGGTGGCGAACGCAGCCCCGCTGGCAAGCGTGGATGAAGCAGGCCTGAAGGCTGCGCACGAACGCGTTGCCAAGATCATTCACGACAATCTCGGGCGTGGCAAATAAGCATGGCTGCGCCGGATAGCCTCCCGCCGCTCGAAGGCAACCAGCGCCTGCTGGCGACGCTGGCACTATCGCTGGCCACGTTCATGAACGTGCTCGACACGACGATTGCCAATGTGTCGCTGCCCGCCATTGCTGGCGACATGGGCGTGTCGCCGAATCAGGGTACGTGGGTCATTACCTCGTTTGCCGTGGCCAACGCCATCTCGGTGCCGCTGACCGGCTGGCTGACGCAACGCTTCGGTCAGGTACGCCTGTTCGTGACATCGGTGCTGCTGTTCACGCTGGCATCCTTCCTGTGCGGCATGGCAACCAGCCTGCCCATGCTGATTGCATTCCGTATCCTGCAGGGCGCGGTGGCTGGCCCGATGATTCCGCTATCGCAGGCGCTGCTATTGTCGAGCTACCCCAAGGCAAAGGCTGGCCTGGCGTTCGCTGCGTGGTCGGTCACGACCCTCGTTGCCCCGGTCATGGGGCCGATACTTGGTGGCTGGATTTCCGATAATTTTTCATGGCCGTGGATATTCTATGTGAATATTCCGGCCGGTCTGCTGGCAGGCTGGGCGGTGTGGCGCCTGTTCAAGGCGCGCGAGACGCAGACACGCAAACTGCCCATCGACATGATCGGGCTGGGTTTGCTCGTGGTGTGGGTGAGCTGCCTGCAACTCACGCTGGACAAAGGCAAGGAGCTCGACTGGTTCAACTCCGGCGAGATCGTAGGTCTGGCCGCCACGGCATTTGTCGGCTTCTGCTTCTTCCTCGTGTGGGAGCTTGGCGAGGAGCACCCCGTGGTCGATCTCACGCTTTTCAAGCTGCGCAATTTCACCGTTGCCACCCTGGCCATTTCACTCGGCTACGGTGTGTTCTTCGGCAGCGTGGTGCTGATGCCCCTGTGGTTGCAGCAGTACATGGGATACACCTCCACCTGGGCGGGTTTGACCACGGCACCCGTGGGCATTTTCGCCATCATCCTGTCGCCCATCGTCGGCAAGAACATGAACAAGGTGGACCCACGCAAGGTGGCGAGCATCGCTTTCATCATCTTCGCGCTGGTGTCGTGGATGCGCTCCGAGTTCACGACGCAGGCCGACTACTGGACGTTGATCATCCCGCAACTTGTGCAGGGCGGCGCGATGGCCTGCTTCTTCATTCCGCTGGTGTCGATCACGCTGTCGCAGGTCAAACCGCACCTTATTCCATCGGCATCTGGCGTATCAAGCTTCGTGCGCATTACCTGCGGTGCGCTGGGAGCATCGATTTTCACGACGCTATGGGAAAGTCGCGCCAGTCTTCATCACGCGCAACTGACTGAATCGATATCGGCTCTGCGGCCTGAATCGGCCATCGCGCTCAGCCAGCTACAGGGAAGTGGCCTGACCGATGCGCAATCGCTGGGCCTGCTCGACCGGCTCATCACGCAGCAGGCCTTCACGCTTTCCGCTGATGAGTTGTTTCTTGCCAGTGCAGTGATTTTCCTCGCGCTCACGGCAATCGTGTGGTTTGCCAAGCCGGTGAAGGCCGCGGCAGCGGTAGTTGGCGGTGATCATTAGGACACCGAAATGCGCGTCATTCCCGCGAAAGCGGGAATCCACTTCTACGCGATAAACCTACCTCGTGCAGTTGAGTGGATTCCCGCTTTCGCGGGGAATGACGGATAGACGAGTCGGCGCTTGCTCAGGGACGTGAGCGTGAGTGTCCTGATATGCTGAAGGGCTATCAATCCATTGGCCTCCCTCTCATGTGGAAAAAGCTGCGCATTGTCATCCTGCTGTTCATTCTCGCCACGGTCGCGCTAGGCACATGGCGCAGCCAGACGCAGGCGCGCGACTGGCGTAATACCCTGCATGTCGCCATCTTTCCCATCAATGGCGATGGCAGCGAGGCGGCCGCGGCGCGCATCGCGGGTCTGAAGGATTCAAACTTCAAGGACATTGAAGATTTCCTCAGCGAGCAGGCGGCGGAGTATGGCAACCAGACCGCCATGCCGGTGCGGGTCACGCTGCAGCCAGAGCTCAAGACGCCGCCCCCTGCTGCGCCACCGGCCGCGCACAGTACACTCGATGTGATCGTGTGGAGCCTCAAGCTGCGCTGGTGGGCCTGGCGCCAACCGAGCGGCACGCCACGCGCGCATACGCGTGCCTTTGTTGTCTATTGGGATTCTGCAGCGACAGGTGGGCGCGTACCCAATTCGCATGGACTTGCCAAGGGCCTGGTGGCGGTCAGCAACGTGCACGCTGCCACGAACATGCAACGCACCAACAACGTCGTGATCGCTCACGAAATACTGCATACGCTGGGGGCGAGCGATAAATACGACATGGGTAGTCTGATGCCGAATTACCCCGAGGGCTTTGCCGAGCCGGACAAGGAGCCGCGCTACCCGCAGCGCTGGTGCGAGCTGATGGCCGGGCGCATTCCGCTGTCGGAGACCGAACTCGACATGCCGAGTTCGCTCCGGCTATGCACGATCGGTCCGCTGACGGCGCGCGAGATCGGGCTTACAAAATAATGTAAGTCGGATGAGCCGCAGGCGTTATCCGACGTTGGTGAAGCGTGTCGCCTGATCAAACGTCGCAAATGTTGGATAACGCCTGCGGCTCATCCGACCTGCGTGGCTCACGATTGCCGAATCGGCGCTCCCGCTCCTATACTCGTGCGATGATAGAAACAGACAAACTCCAGCCCGGCCGCCTCGTTTCGCCCGGGCAAGCGACGCCACAGGAAGACGCCATCGAGCGCGCACTGCGCCCCAAGCGCCTGGCCGAGTACGTGGGGCAGGAGAAGATCCGCGAGCAGCTGGAAATTTTCATCCAGGCTACCAAGGCGCGCGGCGAAGCGCTCGACCATGTGCTGTTGTTCGGTCCGCCCGGCCTGGGCAAGACCACGCTGGCCAATATCATCGCTGCCGAGCTGGGTGTGAACCTGCGCCAGACCTCCGGCCCGGTGCTCGAACGTGCTGGCGATCTGGCGGCGCTGCTGACCAATCTCGAAGCCAATGATGTGCTGTTCATCGACGAGATTCACCGGCTCTCACCGGTGGTCGAGGAAATCCTCTATCCCGCGCTCGAAGATTTCCAGATCGACATCATGATCGGCGAAGGTCCGGCGGCACGCTCCGTGAAGCTCGATCTGCCGCCGTTTACGCTGATTGGCGCGACGACACGCGCCGGCATGCTGACCAATCCGCTGCGCGATCGCTTCGGTATCAATGCGCGCCTGGAGTTCTACACGCCGGAGGAGTTGGCGCTCATCGTCACGCGCTCGGCACGCCTGCTGGGCGTCGAGATCGAGAGCGAGGGTTCTTTCGAGATCGCGCGCCGCGCACGTGGCACGCCGCGCATCGCCAATCGCCTGCTGCGCCGTTGCCGCGACTATGCCGAGGTCAAGGCCGACGGCCGTATCACCAAGCCTGTCGCCGATGCCGCGCTGACCATGCTTGATGTGGATCATCTCGGCCTCGACATCATGGACCGCAAGCTGCTGCTGGCGATGCTGGAGAAATTCGATGGCGGCCCGGTGGGGCTCGACAATCTCGCCGCAGCAATCGGTGAGGCGCCCGACACCATTGAAGACGTGCTCGAGCCCTATCTCATCCAGCAGGGATATCTGCAACGCACGCCGCGCGGCCGTGTCGCTACGCCGACCATCTGGCGACACTTTGGTTTGAAGGTGCCACGCGCTACATCTGAAGTGGATTTGTTCGAACCGTGATCGTTGCCACAGGTGAGACCAGCGTTGCGGAGCACAATTCTCGTCGTGATCTGGCGAAAGTCTAGGATGGCCTTCACGCTCCGTTGAGCGTATATGCTTTCTGCATCGACATGCCAGTCAGGTGCACATCGCGCTTTATCAGGCGCGAGAATGCATGACTTAAGCATATAAAAGGACTTGCATGTTGCTCCGCATCGTATTTTCAGCGCTGACTTTGCTATCGATGTCTGTACAGGCCGTGGAGTACAAAGCCTGGACTCTGGTGGGTGCAGACCATCCCGTTTCCATCGGCGTGCAGCACTTCATCGACGAGGTGCGTACCAAGACGAATGGCAAATTCGACGGCAAGCTGTACGCCGACGCGTCTCTGGGCGATCAGAACAAGGCTGTGACATTGCTCGACAAGGGCGAGATCGGCATTGCCGAATTCGGTGTTTCGACGCTTGTCAAATCCCTGCCGGAACTTGACGTGCTCTATCTGCCCTTCCTGTTTCGCGATACGCGTCACCTGTTCGCGGTAATGGACGGCGACATCGGCACAGGCATCGTGGCACGACTCGCCGAGAAAAACGCGTATGTCATTGGCTGGTACGATGGCGGAGCACGATCCTTCTACACGCGCAACAAACCGATTCGCAATCTATCGGACTTCAAGGGTCTGCGTTTGCGTGTATCGAACAGCAAACTGTACATGGGACTCGTTTCGGCGCTGGACGGTGTGCCCGTCCCCATGCCTTTCAAGGACGTTCCTGCCGCGCTCGAAAGTGGCTCGATCGATGGCGCAGAGAACAACCTGATTTCGTTTGCGACCGAAGACCACTATCGCAATGCGCGTTATTTCACCTTCACCAATCACGTTATGGTGCCGGAAGCCCTGGTCGTTGCTCCCAAGCTGTGGGCGACGCTGAGCCCGGAGGAGAAGGAGATTTTCAAGGAAGCTGGCCAGAACTCCGCGATATTCATGCGTCAGAGCTGGGAGAAACGGCAGAGCGAAGTCCGCGCCAAGATGGAAAAGAACAAGGTCAAATTCTTCAATATTCTCGACAGCGGGATCTATATTTCGCGTATGCGTCCGGTATACCAGCCTTATATGGACAATCCCCGCCAGGCAGACCTGATCATGCAGATCATGACGACATCTTCCAGGTAACTTCTTTCGAAGTCACCCGCCCACAGACGGATTGCCACGGCAATCCGTTCCTGTTTGTGGTCACGTTACATCCAGGGACGCACCGTTTCCCAAAGCATCTTGAGTAGCAGCGTGACCGCCAGCAGCAGGAACAGGCGGCGTATCCAGTGGTTGCCGCCGCGCATGGCCAGGCGCGAGCCCACCAGCGCACCGAGTATGCCGGCGATCCCCATGGGAATTGCCGTAGCGTAGAGCACCATGCCGGTCGGCACGAGGAAGGAAAGCGCAGCGAGGTTGGTGCCGAAATTGACCACCTTTGCGCAGGCCGTGGCGCGCAGGAAATCGAAGTGGAAAAAGCGTACGAACAGGAACAGCAGGAAACTGCCCGTGCCCGGTCCTATGAATCCGTCATAGAAGCCAATGGCAAAACCGAGCACCAGGCCCTTGTAGAGATCATTGCGTGTAATCGGCCGATGCGCGTCGTGGGTGCCGAAGTTCGGTTTGAACCAGGTGTAGACCAGCATCACGGCGAGGATGACGATCACCACCGGCCGCATCCAGCTTGCCGGTACGAGATACATGATGCTCACACCGCAGAGTGCGCCGATGAAGGCCGCCGCGGAAGCCAGCAGCACCAGCCGCCATGGCAATTGCATGTTCCGCGCATATTGGCGCATCGAGGTGGCATGGCCGAAGATCGAGGCCAGCTTGTCGGTGCCCATCAACTGCGCGGGCAATGCCTGCGGCAGGATGGCGTAGAGGCCCGGTACCTGGATCAGACCGCCGCCGCCCACGGCAGCGTTGATGGCGCCCGTGGCAAATGCCAACGGTAAGAGAATCAGGAGTTCGTTTGTCATGGGCAGACAGCGGGGAAAGCAGAAGGGAGCGAAGCGTGAGGCGGAATCGCCATGTCGCCGCGCGTTGTGAGCAGAGCCTGAATTCTGTCAGACAAATGTTGGCGCGGTTTGCCCCGGCCCGATCTGGAGGTGAATCTTTGTCACGTAATTTGTCACCTAATTTCTCACCTAAGCCGCATGCCGGTTGTGCTGTTATTCCTGCTTCATCGAACGATGTCGTACCAGCACGGCGGTGGTGGCGGCGAAGGCTTTGGCCAGGCGCTCGGCCAGGTAGACCGAGCGATGCTGACCACCGGTACAGCCAATCGCCACGGTGAAATAGCTGCGGCCGTCGCGAATGAAGGCTGGCAGCCAGTCGGCAACAAAACGCTCGATGTCTTCGGCCATCTTGTGCACTTCAGGCACACGCTCGAGAAATTCGATGACAGCAGCATCCTTGCCCGACTGGGGCCGCAGGGCTGCGTCGTAATGTGGATTGGGCAGGCAGCGCACATCGAAAACCATGTCGGCATCGACCGGAATGCCGTGCTTGAAACCGAATGACTGGAACAGCAACGTCAGGCTGCGGTTCGACGGGGCGTGAATCATGTCCTTGATCCACGCGCGCAAGGTATTCGGCGGCAGATTGCTGGTATCGATGCGATGGCCCAGCTCGCCGAGTGCGGACAGCAATTCGCGTTCGCGCGCGATGGCTTCGCCGATGGTGATATTGACGCTGGCCAGCGGGTGACGACGACGGGTTTCGGAGAAGCGTGCGATCAGGGTGTCATCGCGCGAGTCGAGGAACAGGAAGCGCACGTCCTCGACCATATTGCGCAGCGCCTCGATGACCTTCGGGACGGCGGCAATGCTGGCGCCCGAGCGCACATCGACAGCGACACCAGCGCGTTGGTAACCGGCTGCCGAAAGGTAGGAAACGAGTTGTGGCAGCAACGTGGCGGGCAGGTTGTCGACGCAGTAATAGCCTGCATCTTCGAGCACGTTGAGGGCAATGCTCTTGCCCGATCCGGATAAGCCGCTGATGAGGGTGAGTTGCATGACGCTGTGGAATCGCACGTATTGCTGACATGCCAACGATACGCCAAACACACTGCGCGTTGGGTGCGAATTCGCGAGCGGGGCTGCTTTTAGTCAGAGCGGAGACCGGGAAAGCGGTTGTCATGTGCCGCGCGCCGTTGTGCACAACATTTCAGGACACGCTCACGCTCTGCGTTGTCCGAAGCGCGCCACACCTTGATCTCGTCGAGCGTGCGAAAGCATCCCAGGCAGACGTCGTGCTCGTCCAGGCAGCACAAGCGGATGCACGGTGAAACAAGTAATCCCTGCTCGTGCTCGAGCACCGGTTCGAGCTTGGTTTCCATCATGGTTGCTTCATCAGGGAGGCTTTGTCTTGCGGTCGGGGTGCGGGCTGCACGGTGGGCACTTCCTGCAAGGGCGGTGCTCGCCAGACCACTACGTCGTCAACAGCATAAAGCACGCAAGGCTTGGGTGAAAAGTGATTGCAATTGGCCAGGGCTCGGCCGGCCGATTCTTCACGGCCATTGGCCCAACCCCAATAACCGGCTTCGGATATGGCAAAAGCGCGTGGATTGGACGCTGCCAGAAATTGTGCATAGCCGCGACTCTTCGCGCTTGCATTCAACCAGGGTATGCGTGCAATGTCGTGGATCGTAGCGTAACCGCTCGCCGTGGGCGCGTCGAGCAAGGGGGCGGCATCCGCCCCGAGCTTCGCCAGAAAGGCATCCATCAAGGGACGCCACACTTGCAGACCATTGTTCAGCAATTGGTGACCATCATTACCAAAAGGCGGTTGCATCATGAATTGTGCAGTGGCTCCGCCCGCGGCAAAGGCGCGAAACCAGGCACGGCTGTATCGGGGCGCAAAGTATTGATCGTTTTCGGTATAGATCCACAGACCTGGTGAACGTGTGCTGCGACCATATTCGGCGTAAGCCTCGACCACGCGCTCCGCCTGACAGGGCGTACCGGGGTGTTTGACTGGATCACCACCGACACCGCCGGCAAAATTGACATAGCCGATAAGGCCTGCCGGACTGCTCGCTGCGTAGGCGACTGTCGCGAAGCCGCCCGTTGACTGGCCAATGACAAGATGGCGCGAAGCATCGACATAGTTCAGCTGGCGCGCGTAATTCAGCGTGGCCGCGATCTGTTCCAGCGCGGGTCGTACTGCGCCTGCATAGTCCTTGTTGCGGCAATCTCCCGAGGCTTCGGGATCGATCTGCTTTTCGGCTGGCCCGCTTGGCGACAAGCCCGATCCGCCATAGCCCAGCCGCGTCGGAACGAATACGGCGAAGCCATGCCGTACCAGATAACTCGCCATTCCCATCAAGCGAAAGCGCGTAGGCGTTTTGCGATCGGCGTTGCGGCCATGGTTGATGATGGCAACGGGAAAAGGACCGGGACCGGCCGGTCTGTAGGTTGTCAAGAGCATTTCGCCTCGCACCAGGCTGCCATCTCGCAGCGTGACGCTGACCGGCAGTCTGGTGACGGTTTCATGCAGCTCCTCGGCCAGCGAACTGTCTCCGGTTGCTGCCTGACTGGCGGGCAGCCATGCAAGCGCCATGAGCGCGCTCGCCACCAGGCAGATAAGAAGGGGGCGCTTTGGCGCACGGCGTACCATCAGAAACCGCCCTCAAGAAGCCAGCGCTCAAGTTGTGGCAGTCTGTCCATACCCCAGAAGGCCTCGCCATCGACCAGGAAAAACGGTGAGCCGAAGACGCCACGCGCCAGCGCACGATCCACTTCCGCGTGCAAACGTTCCTTGATGGCGACGCCAGCGAGCGCCTCGCTCAGTGCCGGGCGCGGATGACCGAGCGAGGCGGCGATATCCAGTACCGTGTCAATCTGGTCGATGTCGCGACCCGCCGTGAAATAAGCCCGGAAGATGGCGTGTGCCAGCCCTTTTGCCGCCAGGGGATTGGCTTCGTATACCCACAAGAAAGCGCGCGCTGCGTGTTGCGTCGACAACGGGAACTTCATTGGTTGGACGAAAGGCACGTCGTAGAAGCGTGCCGAGCGGGCGAAGTCATGCACAAAGTAGTCGCTCTTCAGAGGTTGGCGTACCGGCAATGCCGCGCCGGTGACTTTGAACGCTGCACCGAGCAGCAGGGGGTGCCAGTTCACCTGCCGACCGAACTGCGCGCCCAAGGCGTCGATTACTTCACTGGCGAGATAGCCGTAAGGCGAGGCAAAGTCGAAGTAGAAATCGATGGCGGTGAGCAGAGTCGCCTTGGGCTGCTGTGACGAGAGCGAGCTCATGCCAGCCCCTTCGTGGCGACGTGCGCCATCGGCAAGAGAAATGTGATGCGACCATTACCTGCAAAGCGAACCTGCTGTTTCACTGACTGTCTCTCCACGTGAGGTAGCATGATTGTAGATGCTGTTTGCATGGCTGCAGCGGCGCTGCCCGTTTGTTCCGTTTCGGAAGCACGAGTGCAAGCGCCGTGCCGGTGGCGTCCGCTATCGCGGCAAGTGCGCTTGCGCCTTGTTGCTGCAATGCATCATCATGTGTCGTTCAAATCGCTACCGGCTTGCTGTCTGGCTGCCAATCATCCATGCAAATGCGTACTGCGACTCTCGACTATCCTTTTGACGTGCGTCCAGCGCCTGGAGTTTCTACGCTGGTGGCCCCCGGTGTGCGCTGGCTGTGCATGCCATTGCCGTTCTCCCTCAACCACATCAATTTGTGGTTGCTGGGCGAGGGCGAACAATGCGTGCTGGTCGACACCGGGCTCGGCGATGCTGTTACTCGTGGAATCTGGAGCGAGTTCTTCGTTGGTTTCGAACGGTCAGGCGAGCGGCTCGAACAGATTGTCTTGACGCACTACCATCCCGACCACGCAGGCAACGCCGAGTGGCTGGCACGCGAGCACGCCGTGCCGGTATGGATGAGCACGGCCGAGTATCTGCTGGGGCACGCCTTGCTCACCGAGACAGCCGGCTATGACATGCCGAACATGGTGGCGCACTTCCGCCGCCATGGTCTGGACGAGGCGCGCTGCGAGCAGTTCATCAAACGCGGGAATGTCTACGCCAAGGGCGTGCCCGCCTTGCCACGCGAGTACCGGCGCCTGATCGACGGCGACCATGTGACGCTCGCGGGGCGTCCGTGGGAAGTCATCATGGGCTACGGCCATTCGCCCGAGCATGCGGCTCTGTATTGCAGCGAACTGCGCTTGCTGATCGCTGGCGATATGTTGCTCCCGCGAATCACGACGAATGTCAATGTGCCCGCGACCACGCCGGAGGAAGATTCAGTCATGCGCTTTCTGCAGTCTGTGCGCCGCTTCGCACGCCTGCCGTCCGATACGCTCGTGCTACCCTCGCATGGCCTGCCTTTTCGCGGCGTGCATGAACGCATCACGCAACTCCAGGTACACCACGCCGAGCGCGACGCCTTGCTGGCCGAGCACTTGTCGCAGCCGCGCTGTGCCACCGACCTGCTGCCGGTATTGTTCCTGCGGGAGCTCGACATGCATCAACTGATGTTTGCCCTGAGCGAGACTATTGCTCACCTCAACCATCTGGTTCACCGGGGCCGTGCACAACGCCTTGTTGGCGCCGATGGCGTCATCCGCTTTGTTTCACCACACTGAGCTCGCCGCACTGTTCGCCGCATTGATTTTCCGCTGTTAGTCTTGCCGTCGTTCGTTTTGTTCGCTTTCGCGATTTGTACAAGGAGTTTTCCCATGGCAGCACCCCGTCCCACTCCCAGCCCCACGCCTAATCCAGCCACCGCACCCGTCGTGGCAGAAGCGGCGAAGTCTGCGCTGCAGGACCCGGCAGCCATCGCCAAGACCTATGCCGAGGTGGCACAGCGCAGCTCACGCCTGATCACCGAGCACATGAATCGTCAGCTCGCCCGCGGCGCCACACCACCCGTCGACGAGCTCGGCGTCGCACAGGCATTCATGGACATGACCGGCAAGCTGCTGGCCAATCCTTATGTGCTGGCGCAGGCGCAGATGAGCCTGGTATGGGATTACTTCTCGCTATGGCAGAACAGCATGCAGCGCTTCCTTGGCCTGGACCCGGCGCCGATTGCCTCGCCTGCCAAGGACGACAAGCGCTTCAAGGATGAAGAGTGGAAAGACTGCTTCCTGTTCGACTTCATCAAACAGTCCTACCTCATAACCGCACGGCATATTCATGACACCGTTGCCGGCGTCGAAGGCCTCGACGAAATCACGCGCAAGAAGGTCAATTTCTTCACGCGCCAGTACATCGATGCCTTCTCGCCATCGAATTTCGCGATGACCAATCCGGAAGTGTTCCGCGAAACCGTGCGCACCAACGGACAAAGCCTGATCAAGGGCTTCAACAACCTGCTGCGCGACATGGAAGACGGCGACGGTTCCCTGCGCATCCGCATGACCGACACCACTGCGTTCGAGCTCGGCAAGAACGTCGCCACTTCGCCCGGCAAGGTCGTATTCCAGAATGACCTGATGCAGCTATTGCAGTTCTCGCCGAGTACCGACAAGGCCTTCAAGCGCCCGTTGCTCATCGTGCCGCCGTGGATCAACAAATACTACGTGCTCGACCTGCGCGAAAAGAATTCGCTGATCAAATGGGCCGTAGACCAGGGGCATACTGTTTTCGTCATCAGCTGGGTCAATCCTGACTCGCGCCTGGCGGACAAGGGCTTCGACGACTACGTGCAGGAAGGCGTGATCGGCGCGGTCGATGCCATCGTCGAACAGACCGGTGTGAAGGAAATCAATGCCGCGGGTTATTGCCTTGGTGGCACCTTGCTCGGCACGGCCCTGGCGTACATGACGGCCAAGAAGGACAAACGCATCGCCAGCGCCACTTACTTCACCACGCTGCTGGATTTCTCGGCGCCGGGCGAACTGGGTGTATTCATCGACGAAGGCCAGGTAAAGAGCCTCGAAAAGAAGATGCTCGAGCGCGGTTATCTCGAAGGCAGCGAAATGGCCAGCACCTTCAACATGCTGCGCTCCAACGACCTGATCTGGTCCTTCGTCATCAACAACTACCTGCTTGGCAAGGATCCGTTCCCGTTCGATCTGCTCTACTGGAATTCCGATTCCACGCGCATGCCGGCGAAGATGCACAGCTTCTATCTGCGCAAGATGTACATGGAAAATGCATTGTGTCAGCCCGGTGGCATCGAGATCGGCGATACGCCGATCGACCTCTCCAAGGTCAAGACACCGAGCTACTTCATCTCCACCATCGAAGACCACATCGCGCCGTGGAAGACCACCTACATCGGCGCCCAGGCGCTCGGTGGTCCCGTGCGTTTCGTGCTTGGTGGTTCAGGCCACATTGCCGGCGTAGTCAATCCGCCGGCTGCCAACAAGTATGGTTTCTGGACTGCGGACAAGCTCGCCGATACTGCCGAGGACTGGTACGCCGGCGCAACGCAGCAGGCCGGTTCCTGGTGGAACGACTGGCAGACATGGTTGACCGCGATGGATGACACGAAGGTGGCTGCTCGCGACCCCGAGAAAGGGCAACTCACCGCGCTCGAAGACGCACCCGGCAGCTATGTGAAGACGCGCCTGGACAAGACGGTGCGTTGAGTTGTAGGTTGAGGTGAGCCGGGTTTGGCAGATGAGGATACCCACACGTTACGTTCATTGTTGGGCATCGCTTTGCTCACCCCAACCTACAGATGCTGATGCCTGAACTTGCCGCCCTCTATCGCTACGTCGTCAAATCCTGTCGTGGCGAGCGCTTGAACGAAGCCTATGTCAGCCGCATGGGCTTGCCGCTGGACCGCCACTGGATGGTGGCGGACGAGCACGGCGCAATGCTTACCGGCCGTGAAGAGCCGCGCCTCGTGTGCATCGAGGTGATTGCCGAAGAAGATGGTGATCAGATCCATCTGTATGCGCCTGGCATGCACGACCTTCATGTCTCGCGCCACGCGCTATGCATCGCCCGATCTGCCACAGTGTGGCGCGACGAGTTCATGGCGCTTGGCGGATATTCGCCGGCCAATGCCTGGCTATCGCAGTTCCTTGGCCGGAATGTCCAGTTGCTGCATATCGGCGAACAAAGCATGCGCCGCGTGCCGGAACGGCCGGATATGCATCTGTCGTTTGCCGACGCCTATCCCTTGTTGCTGATCAATGCTGCATCACTCGATGAGCTCAGCAACCGGGCGGGACGCGAGATGAGTGTGGAGCGTTTCCGCCCGAATCTGGTGGTAAGCGGCGCGGCTGCCTTTGCCGAAGACGCCTGGCAGCGTTTGCGTATCGGCGAGGTGACATTTGTCGTTGAAAAGCCCTGCGAGCGTTGCGTGTTCACCACGGCCGACCCCGTGACAGGCGTACGTTCATCCGATCAGGAGCCGCTACGCACGCTGGCCAAATTCCGCAAACAAAATGGCGCTGTCATGTTCGGCATGAATCTGCGCCCGGAGAACGAGGGCGAGCTGCGCACCGGAATGCCCATTGAGCTTATAGACTAGGCGCTTCTTCGGCCTGCATTTCAAATTACCCACACCCTGTATGCATCTCAACCCTTTGCCATTGCCCGCTGCAAGCGTCCCCCTGCGCGTCGTCCTCGATACGAACGTGATCATGGCCTTCTGGCATTTTTGCGATCCGAAACTCTTGAGTCTGTTGGCCTGGCTGGAGTCACGGCAAGCTGTTCTATTGACGCGACAGTCCTGTCTCGACGAGTTGCAGCGCGTGCTGGCGTACGTGCAGTTTCGTATCGAGCCCGACCAGCAGGCGCGCATCCTGACTGACTACCGTGCGCGCTCTGAATGTCTCGCCGATGCCAGTGAGGCGCAAATGGAGGCAGCGCTGGCGTTGCCGCAATGCCGCGACCGTGACGATCAGAAGTTCATACAGCTGGCATGGGAAGGGCAGGCGCACTTGCTGCTGACGCGCGACAAGCTGCTGCTTGGCATGGCGCGTCGGGCGCCGTTGAGGGATCAGACGAATATCCTCACGCCGGAACGCCTGATCAAACAGCTGGGTGGTGAGGGTGCGTTGCCAGCGCCGACTTCTGTCGATGCGTTGATCTGATGCATCGGGCGGAACATGAAGGGTAGGGTGAGCGGCGTATGTTGCACGCGGACCAGAGGGCCTCGCCGCCGTCGCCGGAAGCGTGCCGCCGCTCACACACCCATTACGGCGGCCTACGAGCAAACTTGAATCCTGACGCGTTGCAAAATTGCGCTGCATGCCGCCGCGCCCGGCACTGATTGCTTGGGAAATTACTCGCCGTTTCGTCGCGCCAGCGGCACACCCAGCTGCTTGAGTTTGCGATACAGGTGCGTGCGCTCCAGACCGGCTTTCTCTGCAAGCCGCGTGATGTTGCCGTCTTCCAGTTGCAGGTGATATTCGAAGTAGAGGCGCTCGAAGGTTTCGCGCGCTTCACGCAGCGGCATGTCGAGCGGTAGCGACAGGGCGGTGGTAGTCGCCTGCGAAATGCTGCGCACCGTTTCCTCCTGCGAAATTTCTTCGTCCAGCGTCGCCAGCGCCAGCGAGCGGATGGTGGACTTGAGCTCGAAGAAACCGCCCGGCCAGGTGCAGTTGCGCAAGGCATTCAGTGCGCCGGTCGACAAGGTGCGTGGCGGCACATCGTCCGACTCGACCAGATGCGAGAGGATCTGCTGTGCCATTTCAGGCACCTCGTCGCGCAACTCAAGCAGCGACGGCGGCACCAATGAGATTTCGAAAAGGCGACGAATCAGCATTGGGTCCCAGCCTTCGGCCAGCAAGGCATCGGGGCTGCGGTCACTGGCAGCGATAAGGCGCAGCTCGCAGCGATCAAGGCGGTCGATGGCAAATGCCAGATTCTTTTGCTGTGGCCGGGTCAACAGCGCAATGTTCTCGACGAACAGCAGGCCGCCGCGCGCCGCTTCCAGCGTTTGCAGTTCCAGCGGTTGTGAAATGCTGCCCAGATCGATCCAGCTGGTGCCTGGTGTTTGCTGACTGCGTGCGCAGAGCTCCGCCAGCGAACCTGCCCCGACACGCAGCAGGACGACGCGTGATTTGAGCGTGATCTGCTCGAGCCGTTTGCGCAGGTCGCGCAGGATCGGTGAGCGTGCGAACGCCGCGAGCGTCATGTGTGAGCGCGCGCGCGTTGGCTGGCGTTGCAGGCCGCGTTTGACGGCGCTGAGCAGCTTCTGCAGCGCAATGGGTTTTTCGAGGAAATCGACTGCGCCGAAACGGATGGCTTCAACGGCGGTGTCGATCGTGCCGTGACCGGACATCATGACCACCGGCATGGTGAGCTGGCCATTGGCTGCCCACTCCTTGAGCAGGGTCACACCGTCGGTATCGGGCATCCAGATGTCGAGCAGTACGAGGTCGGGCCGGCCGGCCTGACGTGCGCTGCGGGCTTCGACCGCATTGCCTGCCAGGACGATGTCATGGCCCTCGTCCTTGAGAATTTCGGAAAGCAGTTCGCGTATGCCGACTTCGTCGTCAACGACAAGAATTTTCGCCACTTATTGTTGCCACTTGTTTGTCATTATCGGGATGGCTGCAAGCCTGAAGTGCTGATTTTTCAGATGTTGCATTTCTGCCACTACTGTACCAGTTTCACCGCAGGCCTTGCAGCTGTTACACATGTTCACCCGCGTTCAGCGGCTATGCCACGGGCAGCCTGATGCGCACTTCGGCGCCACCTTCCGGCAAGTTGGCCAGGGTGATTTCGCCGCGATGCTCATCGATGATTTTCTTGACGATGGCCAGGCCCAGCCCGGTGCCGCGTGCCTTGGTCGTGACATAGGGCTCGAAGGCGCGTGGCAGCGTTGCTGGCGGAAAGCCTGGGCCGTTGTCGCGCAGGATGAATTCGATGCGCCGGCCGTCGTGACGGGTGCTCAGAACGACACGGCCGTTGTCCTGTTCTGCGACGGCCTGCTGTGCGTTCTGCAGCAGGTTGTGAATCACCTGACGCAGTTGGCTCGAGTCGGCCTGCACAGCGGGCAGGTCGGGCGCCAGCTCGGTATTGATGGTCCTGGCGGCGCCTTCGTAGAGAACCAGCACTTCGCGAATGAGCGCGTTCAGATCGGTGCTGACAAGCGTAGGTGATGGCAGGCGCGCGTATTCACGGAAACTGTTAACCAGGGTCTTCAAGGCCTCGACCTGGTTGACGATGGTTTGTGTGGCGCGCGTCAGCATGCTGCGACCACTTTCGTCGAGTTGCTCGGAGAGGCGCATTTCGAGCCGCTCCGCAGCCAACTGTATTGGCGTGAGCGGGTTCTTGATCTCGTGAGCGAGGCGTCGCGCCACTTCCGCCCAGGCGGCATTGCGCTGCGCCGAGATGATCTGCGAGATATCGTCGAACACGACGACGAAACCGCCACCGCTGGCCTCAGGCAAGCGTGAGCCATGGAGCAACAGCGTTTGCACATCACCGTTGCCACGATCGATTTCGAGTTGATGATGCCAGTCGCCTTCGCGTTCGGCGAAGCCGGTAAGGATCGCATCGCGAAACAGCGTGTGTTCTGGCCAATCCGTGAGAGCGCGGTTTTCCACGCCCGAGAGATCGCTACGCAAACTGGTCAGCGCGCCGCGATTGGCAGCGCGCAGACGACCATCGGCCGAGAACGCGAGCACGCCGGCAGACAGATTGGTGAGTACGCTTTCGAGGTAGGCGCGTGCGGCATCGACGGCGGCACTGTTCTTCTCTGCGAGGGCGCGCGCATCGAGCAATTGACGCGTCATTCGGTTGAAACTCTGCGTCAGCACGCCGAGCTCGTCGCGAGCAGGCAGTGCCTGGCGTGGCGAGAAGTCGCCGGAAGCAACGGCCTGCGTGCCTTCGGCGAGGATCGACAACGGCGCGGAGAGCGCACGTGCGAACACAAAGGCAATGGCCACGGCGGCGAACACTGCCAGCAGCAGACCAAGCGTCAGCGTAATGATGTAGATGCGCTTGAGGCCCTGACGCGCCAGCAGCAACTCCTGATAGTCCTGGTGCAGGACCTGGATGCTCTCGGCACTGCGCGCGAGGTTTTCAGGCACGGGTTGCAATATCTGCAGCAGCAACACGTCGGTGGAGAAATGACGGCTGGGAATCGGTACCACGACGCGTAACACGAGTCCGTCCGCACCATCGGTTTCGACTGCGCGCCAGCCATGATTCTGACGTGCCTGACGCAATTGCGACGGCTCCGGTACATCAGGCAACAGTGACTGAAGATCTTCACCGGCAGACACCAATACGCGACCGGTGACAGAAATGACGCTTGCATTAGCGACGCCGAGGTTGTCGCGCAGACGTGTAAGTGCAGGCACGGACGGCGGCAATGTCACATCGCCGAGCTCCAGCGCAGCGTCGCGGGCACGCTCGGCGAGCTGGTCGAGCAGCGCGTCCAGCGCACTGCGGCCAAGCGACAGGCCGGATTCCAGTGCCTTGTCGACCTTGACGTTGTACCAGGACTCGACCGACTGGACGGCAAACTGCACCGAGACGAAATAGATGATCGTGCCTGGCAGCACCGACAGCAACACGAACATGGCAATCAGTTTGAGCTTGAGTCGTGAGCCGAACTGACGTTGCCGGTATTCGCGCCACAGGGTGCGCAATTGCACGCCGACGAGAATGAAAAGGGCCAGCGCCACCAGCCCGTTTGCCGCCAGAAGCAGCGGATAGTTGCGCGCAAACAGTGAAGTGTTGGAGCCGGCCGAGGCCAGCATGAACAGCAGGATGGCGCCCAGCACCGTGGTGATGATGACCAGGCGGCGAATGGTGCGGCTACGCATGCTGCATGCTCGCGTCAGTGGCGCTCGCTGCGGCCTTGATCATCACCGCGGTCCTGCCAGAAAGGTCCAGCGTGCCCAGTTGGTGGATACGTCCAGATCGCGACTGCCCAGCGCCGCCACCTGGAAAGGCTTGGGCAACTGTGACATGTCGAGTCGGAAGCGCAGCGCGGCATTGAATGATTGCCCGGCAGCCAGCTGTTCGGCATCTGCCACCGCCCAGTTGCGGATCGACAGCAGGGCAGCAAATGCCTGCTCGAAACTCGGGAAACTGCGATGCAGACCGCCCACCGTCAGGCGGTATTGACGTGTCAGTGCGTGATAGGACAAACGCATGTCCATGACGCGCTCGACGATGACCTCGTCGAACCAGTACCAGCGTGGCCGGGACAGCACGAATTCGGCCACGAATGGCACTGACACGCCCGCCTGCACCAGTTCTTCGAGCCGCGCACGCGGCGCCCCACTGATGGCGGCGTTGACCACGTAATGGTCCTCGACGGCGACGATCTCGGTGTAGTGAAAACTCAGGCCGCCACGGCTGTCAGCGTGCAAGGCGGCCGGCAGCCATAGCGCCAGGACGCAGGCCAGCAGCCGCAGCAGTGGATGGCCCAGGAGGAGGACAGTCGATCTAGCCAAGCTTTTCGAGCAGCGCAAAATAGAAGCCGTCATGTTCTGGGCCGGGTAGCCAGTGTGCCTCAGGCACGCCGTCACCGAACGCGACGCGTCGGCAGTCGGGGTGGCGGGCAGCAAAGCGGCTGACCTGCAGGCTGTTTTCTTCCGCGAAGATGGAACATGTGACATAAAGCATTTTTCCGCCAACTGCCAGCGTCGGCCACAGTGCATCCAGTATTTCAGCCTGCTGCGTTGCAAATCGCGCAACATCGGCCGATGTGCGCAACCATTTGATGTCCGGGTGGCGTCGCGCCACGCCCGATGCCGAGCAGGGCACGTCAGCCAGGATGCGGTCGAAGGGCTGACCGTCCCACCACGTCTCGCTCTGGCGGCAGTTTGCTGTCTTGACGCTTGCCGACAGCCCGAGGCGTGCGAGCTGCTCTTCGACGCGCCGCGTGCGGGCCGGGTCGGCGTCCAGGGCAGTGACTGCCACGTCGGCGAATTCCAGCATGTGGGCCGCCTTGCCGCCCGGCGCTGCGCAGGCGTCCAGCACGCGCTGGCCGTCGTGCAGATCGAGCAACATCGCCGCCTGCTGTGCGCCCCAGTCCTGCACCGACAAGAGCCCGTCGGCGAAGCCCGGCAAACTGGCTACCGGTACCGGTCTGGTGATGTGCACGGCATAGTCGCCCAAGGCGCGTACATCGTGACCGTCCGCCTTGAGCAGATCGAGCGCCGCAGCGGTGGTGATCTTGCGGCGGTTGATGCGCAGGCTCATCGGCGGATGAGTGTTGGCCGCTGCCAGCTGCGACTGCCATGTTTCGGGCGCTGCCTTGCGCACTTTGTCGATCCACCATTGCGGGTGGCGCAGGCTCGCCTCCTCACTGCCCTCGCATGCCGCAATCAGGCTATCCCATTGGCGTAACGCATTGCGCAACACGCCATTTACGAGCCCCTTGAGGCCACCACGCGCGATGCGCGCAGACGCCTCGACAGCCTGGTCGACGACAGTGTGCGCAGTGTCGGCGCGCACTTCCAGGCGATGCAGCGCTACGCGCAGCAGCCCGTCGATGGTCGGTTCGGTGAGAGGCTGCTGCAGCAAGCGCGACAGCATGAATTCGCCTCGTCCGTAGTCGCGCAGCGTGCCGTAGATCATGTCCTGCGCAGCACCGCGAGTGGCCGGCGGCAGGTCGGGGTAGTGGCGCCACAGGGCGGTCAAGCCATCGTTGAGTGCGTGACCGTTGCGTACATAACCGACGGCGTCGCCTGCCACTGTCAGTGCCATTGCCAGCGAATCGACGGGCAGCGGCGAAAGCTCCGGCGTTGCTGTTTGCGATGGACGCCCTGTGCGGGCCGCGGTGTTTCGTGACGGTGATGTAGAAGGGCGGGTGCCGGGGCGCGACGGACGCATCAGGCTGCCCGCAGAGCAGCGATGACAGGGGCTGTGTCGGGACGCATGCCGCGCCATAGACAGAAGCATTCCGCGCCTTGCTCCACGACCATGCCCAGCCCATCCGCCGTCAGCAGCACGCCGGCTGCGCGTGCTGCCAGCACGAAGGCGGTCGCCTCTTTCTTGTAAGCCATGTCGTAGGCCAGAGCGCCCTTGTTCCAGACGTCGGCAGGCAAGGGCGGCACCTCGCCGGTCATGCTCGACGCCGAGCCGTTGATGACAACGTCAAAGCCGCCGGCAATGTCGGCAAATCCGCCACCAGCCAGAGCAATGCCGTTTGCGTGCTCGCCGAACTGCCGGGCAAGTTCGACCGCAGACGAAGCGGTGCGATTGGCGATGAAGATTTCAGCCGGCTCTTCAGCAAGCATCGGCACCAAGGCCCCGCGTACAGCGCCGCCTGCGCCGAGCACTAACACACGTTTGCCGGCAAGGCTGAAACCCAGGTTGTGGGTGATGTCGCGCACGATGCCGAAACCGTCGGTGTTGTCGCCGAGAATCGAGCCGTCGGCGCGGAAAGTGAACATGTTCAGCGCGCCCGCCGCACGGCCCCGTGGCGTGATCTCATCGGCCAGCTCGAAGGCCTCCAGTTTGAATGGCATGGTGATGTTCATGCCCAGGCCGCCGGATTGCTGGAACGCACGTACCGCTTCCACGAAGCCATTCATCGGCCCGAGAATCGCGCCGTACTCTATGTCCTGCCCGCACTGCTGGGCAAAGGCCGTCTGCAAGGCGGGAGATTTGGCTTGGGCAATCGGGTTGCCGATGATGGCGTAGCGGTCGGTCATGAACTGTTCCTTGGTGCGGGGGACGCATATTGTAGGGCGGAAGCCCGCAGGGCGTTCCGCCAACCCGTCTAAACGATCAGCACCAGTAGCCCGAGCACGACAAAAACAACAGCACAGACTGCATGTACCGCCTTGATCGGCACGCGTCGCGTGAGCTTGTCGCCGAGAAAAACGACCGGCACATTGGCCAGCATCATGCCGAGCGTCGTGCCTGCCACCACCGGAAGGAGCGCGTGGTACCTGGCTGCGAGGGCAATGGTGGCAATCTGCGTCTTGTCGCCCATTTCCGCGAGGAAGAAGGCCAGAACAGTGGTGCCGAAGACGCCGAATCGCAGGGCTTTGGGTTCAGCGTTTTCGTCGAGCCTGTCCGGCACCATGATCCAGACCGCCATGCCGATGAAAGACGCCGCCAGCAGCCAGCGCAGCACGTCCGGGTTCAGCACACGCGTGATCCACGCCCCTGCCGCACCTGCTCCGGCGTGATTGACCAGTGTTGCTGCAAGAATGCCCCAGACGATAGGCCACGGCTTGCGGAAGCGTGCGGCCAGAACGAGGGCGAGCAGCTGTGTCTTGTCGCCCATTTCAGCGAGGGCGACGATGCCGGTCGAGACGAGGAAGGCTTCCATTTGATGACTCCGCGGGCCGGCTGTGAACGAAACGATGACTGCCTCAGCCAGCCGACCCGTCGGCGCCGAAGCAGTCAAAAGTCTCGCCAAACGTCGCGCCGGCTTGCACCGCGTTGCACGTCACCTGCACCATGGGCCGGCTTTGCGCCGACGCCAAGTCTGTTGATGCAGGTCCCCCTTGAGAAGGAGGCTACTCCCTGATGACGGGGCGGATTTTATCCTCTTTTGGATAACAGCCGGCACACGCACAACTTGTATTTGCGCAAAATTGACAGGATATTGCACACACGCGAATCCAAAACGGGCCACGCACCATGCACACAGTCACGCTCATTGCGGCAGAAGACGGTACCGCACTCGTTTTGCCTAGTGCCGTGTGCGAACGTTTGAATCTAAAGCCTGGTGATGATGTTTTGTTAAGCGTTGAGGGCGGCAGTCTGAAGTTGCAGGCCATCAATGCCGAGACGGCTGTGCAGATTCGTGCAGGGCTGGAAATCATGGCAGGGCGCAGCGAGGTATTGCGAGCGCTGGCGAAGGATTGAGCCTCAAGCCCAGGCGGTTGTTCTTGACCCATCGCGCGGCTTCGCGTTTGGTCCGTAGCTCAGGCCACCCACCGCTAACAATCATTGCCGCATCTGCCCGGTCGTTGTATGCCGACTACATCAGCCCTGCCTGACGCCCCGCATTTGACTTTGGCTCCTTATTTCGACCACAATAAAGTATCTTTTTGGGTTTGTGAGGTGACATGGAACATTTGCTGGCGGGGCGTTCGGTAAGCATTACTGAACTCAAACGCAGCCCAAGCGCTGTGCTGGAAGCGGCCGGCGATGAGCCGGTGGCCGTGCTCAATCACAACCGGCCGGCGGCGTATCTGCTTTCGGAAGCGGCCTATCTACGACTGCTGAATCAAGTGAAAGCCGCCGAGATTCGCGAGGCCATTGCGGCAAGCCGGAATGATCCACGCCCGGCGATAGCAGGTGATGCGGTTTTTGCAGAACTGGATGCAGCCATTGAGCAGGTAGCTACTGAACAACAGAATCGCTGATGGCAGGCAAAGTGATGGTGCGTTTTGCGGCACTGGCGCGAGACGACTTGCTGGAGATTGCGCGCTATATCGCTCGCGACAATCCCGCGCGTGCGCGAAGCTTTGTGGTGGAGCTGCGCGATCAGTGCGACTTGCTGGCAAAGCATCCGGGCATCGGCGTTGCCCGTTCAGAATATGGAGAGGGTCTGCGCATGCTGCCGCACGGTCGTTATCTGAATTTCTTCTCAATCATTGCGCAGGATGTATTGATCGAGCGTGTGCTGCACAGCGCCCGAGACGTAAATGCCTTGTTTACGCCCGGTGAAGATTCATCGGGCTAATTACCCGACCCTTGCTTCTCACGCTTGCGGTGCGCCCATATCCACAAGCCGATGCCGGCAATGATCATTGGCAGGCTCAGCAACTGACCCATCGATAGATTGAAGGCGAGCAGACCGAGGAAGTTGTCGGGCTCGCGGCCGTATTCGGCGATGAAGCGGAACGCGCCGTAACCGATCAGAAAGAGCGCCGAGGTCGCCATCAGCGGCCGTGGTTTGCGGCTGTACAGCCACAGGATCAGGAACAAGGTCAGCCCTTCCAGGGCGAACTGGTAGAGCTGAGACGGGTGGCGCGGCAGGGCGAGGTACTGGAGATGGTCGAACTTGTCGATGTAGGCGGTAAGCAATGGCTGCAGGGCAGGATCGGCCTGCACCGCTGCCATGTCTTCGGCGCGGGCCTGCGGGAACAGCATGGCCCATGGCGCGCTGGGCGAAGCAATGCGGCCCCACAACTCACCGTTGATGAAATTGCCCATGCGACCAGCTGCCAACCCGGTCGGTACCAGCGGCGCAACAAAATCTGCGATCTGCCAGAAGCCGCGCTTGCTCTTGCGGCCGAATAGCCACAGCGCGACGAGCACGCCGATGAAGCCACCATGAAAGCTCATGCCGCCCTGCCAGATGTAGGCAATCTCTATCGGGTGGGCAAGGTAATAGCTCAGTTTGTAGAACACGACGTAACCGAGCCGGCCACCCAGCACCACGCCCAATGCGCCGTAAAAAAGCAGGTCGTCCACGTCGCTCGGCACCCAGCCCGACAGCAGGTTTTTTCTTGCCCGATATTTCCCGAGCGCCACGAACAGCAGGAAGGCCACGAGATACATGAGGCCATACCAGCGGATGTGCAGCGGGCCGAGGGAAAGCGCAGTCGGATCGAACTGTGGGTGGACGAGCATAGGGGTGGCGGCAGGCTTGGGCTAGAATTGAGGGCTCAATTGAACCACATCATCATGCCGCGCTGTTTCCTGCGATCGGCATGAACCGGAGATTCCTATGCCGCACTACCGTTCCCGCACCACTACCCACGGCCGCAACATGGCAGGGGCCCGCGCGCTGTGGCGCGCCACGGGCATGAAGGATGGCGATTTCGGCAAGCCCATCATTGCGGTGGTCAACAGCTTCACGCAGTTCGTGCCGGGCCATGTGCACTTGAAGGATCTGGGCCAGATGGTGGCACGCGAGATCGAAGCCGCCGGCGGTGTCGCCAAGGAGTTCCATACGATTGCCGTCGATGACGGCATCGCCATGGGCCACGGCGGCATGCTGTATTCGCTGCCCTCGCGCGAGCTGATTGCCGATTCCGTCGAGTACATGGTCAATGCCCACTGTGCCGATGCGATGGTGTGCATATCCAACTGCGACAAGATCACCCCGGGCATGTTGATGGCCGCCTTGCGGCTGAATATTCCGGCGGTTTTCGTATCTGGCGGACCGATGGAGGCAGGCAAGGTCAAGTCGGCCGATGGCACGCAGGTCATCAAGCTCGATCTCGTCGATGCCATGGTCAAGGCGGCAGACAAGAACGTCTCCGATGCCGACGTGGCGGCCATCGAAAGCGCGGCATGCCCTACCTGTGGTTCGTGTTCCGGCATGTTCACCGCCAACTCCATGAACTGCCTGACCGAGGCGCTGGGCTTGTCCCTGCCGGGTAACGGCACGGTGGTGGCGACCCACGCCGACCGCAAGCATCTGTTCCTGCGTGCAGGCCGGACCGTGGTCGAGCTGTGCAAGCGCTACTACGAGCAGGATGATGAAACGGTGCTGCCGCGCTCGATCGCGACGTATGCCGCTTTTGAAAACGCGGTCAGCCTGGACGTTGCCATGGGCGGCTCCACCAATACCGTTTTGCATCTGCTTGCTGCGGCCAGCGAAGCCAAGGTCGATTTCAAGATGAAGGACATCGATCGCATTTCGCGCAAGGTGCCCTGCCTGTGCAAAGTCGCGCCAGCGACCGACAAATTCCACATTGAAGACGTGCATCGCGCTGGCGGCGTGATCGGCATCCTGGCCGAGCTCGACCGTGGCGGCCTGATCAATCGCGACACCTACACGGTGCATACCAAGACACTGGGCGAGGCGCTGCATACCTGGGACGTGATGCATGCGCACGACAATCATGTCTTCGACTTCTACCGCGCAGCGCCCGGTGGCGTGCCGACACAGATCGCATTCAGCCAGGATCGGCGTTTCAACGAACTGGACCTGGATCGCACGCACGGCTGTATCCGCGATGTCGCCAACGCCTATTCCCAGGATGGCGGGCTGGCCGTGCTCTATGGCAACATCGCCGAGAACGGCTGCATCGTGAAGACTGCCGGTGTCGACGAGTCGATCTGGAAATTCAGCGGCACGGCGCGTGTCTATGAAAGCCAGGACGAGGCTGTCGAAGCCATTCTCGGCAACGAAGTAGTCGCGGGCGATGTCGTCGTGATCCGTTACGAGGGCCCGAAGGGCGGCCCCGGCATGCAGGAGATGCTTTACCCGACTTCGTATCTGAAGTCGCAAGGCCTAGGCAAGCAATGCGCTCTGCTGACCGACGGACGTTTTTCTGGTGGTACATCAGGCCTGTCGATTGGCCACGCCTCACCGGAAGCGGCAATGGGCGGAGCGATTGCGCTGATCGAAAATGGCGACACCATCGAGATCGACATCCCGAACCGTTCGATCAAGCTGGCCATTTCTGACGCAGAGTTGAGCAGCCGTCGTGCCAACATGAATGCACGCGGTGCTGAAGGCTGGAAGCCTGCCAACCGTGTGCGCTATGTCTCGGCAGCGTTGCAAGCCTACGCGGCACTCACTACCAGTGCCGATACCGGCGCAGTGAGAGATGTAACGCAAGTCCAGCGTTAAATCCGTCACACCCGGGCAGGGCGCCAAACCCCGGTTTGGCGCCCTGTTTGCATTCCGTGGAGCGAATCTGCGTGCTCCTGTGCCGCGTCCGTACTCGGTCGCAGCAGTCGTTTGCCTGCAAGCCCTGCTCACCCTGCGGACCTTGTTTGTGCCGCCGTTGACCCTCAAGGAGACAGTGATACCCGAACTGGCGTCCAGGCTGGTCGGGATCACCTTGAGTGGACGCAAGAGCGGCTAAGCAGAAAAGCACAATGATATTTCCGTCCGTAGAGTATCTCGACAATCTTTCAAACAGCCTGCAGTCGGCATTCGTTCGTCTCGCGAAGGACGAAGCCTTGTGGCAGAGCGAATTGAACGGTGCATTGCGTCACCTCACGGCCAGTGTCGCGCAAGCGCTAGATGTTGCCCGTGTCGGCGTATGGTTGTCGCAGGAGGACGAACCCTCAATCGACTGTGTGCAGCAGTTACTTGTTACCGAAGGCCGCTTCGAGCGCGGCGGCAAGCTGCAGGCGCGCGACTATCCGGCCTACTTCCGCGCGCTGATGGCCAGCCGGGTCATCGATGCCGCCGATGCCATCAACGATAACCGGACTGCCGAGTTCGGCGCCGGCTATCTCATTCCAAACGGCATCGGTGCCATGCTCGATGCCACACTGCACAATGCCGGGCGATTCTGTGGTGTGCTATGCATAGAGCATGTCGGCAGCGCGCGCCTGTGGAGTCGCGAAGAGCAGCACTTTGCCACCTCGGTTGCCGATCTTGCTTCGCAGTTACTCATGTTCCATTCGCTCAAGGACAGCGAGCGTCGTTACCGCACGCTTTTCAATGCGGCCGGTGATGCCATTCTGACCTTCAAGGGCGGCACGATCATCGATTGCAATCCCCTGGCGCTCACCTTGTTCGGCTGCGCCCGCGATGAGTTGCTGAATTCGACCCGGAGCGATCTGTCGCCACCGATCCAGCCGAACGGGCAACTTTCAGCGTCGCGCCTCACAGCGATTCTCAAGGAAACGGAAGACGGTTCGCCGAGCTATTTCGAATGGCTTTTCCGGCGACCGGACGGCACCGAATGGGAAGCGGAAATCAGCGCCGCATCGATCCTCACGGGGACTGATCGCGTCGTGCTGGCCATCATCCGCGACGTCACCGATCGCCGTCAGGCTGAACGCGCGCGTCATCAGTCCGCCTTGCTGCTGGCACGGCGCAATGGCGCCCTGCTGGTGGTCAATCGCCTGGCCAGCCGGCTGCACGGCATGACCGACGTCTACCAGATTGCTGAAGAGACAGTTCGCGTTCTGCGCATGCTGCAGGATGTGCCGTGCATTACCTTCTTGCGTGCGCAGCCGGGCGGCGAAACGCTGCAGCGCATTGCCGTCGACGGCGCGGGTGCCGCCGATCTGATGGACTGGGATGCCCAGGGCATTCCGCTGAATGGCAGCCTGGCGGGTCGTGCCATTGCGGAGCACCGCATTCTGATCAGCGGTGATGTCGATAATGACGAAAGAATACTTTCAGGTGCCAAGATCGGTTTGCTGAAGTGCGGCTTCAAGTCGCTGGTGGTGCTGCCACTGATTTTCGGCGAAGAGCCCCTCGGCAGCATCGGTTTGCTGTTCCACGAAGGCAACGTGATGTTTGGCGACATCGAAATGGAAACGCTCAATACCATTTGCCAGACGGTTTCGCTGGCCATGGTCAATGCGCGCCACGTGCAGGTGCTGGAACACCAGGCCATGCACGACTCCCTGACCCTGTTGCCCAATCGCGCCCATCTGCACCGCGAAGCTGCGCGGGCTATTCGCCAGGCCAGCGAGCGGGCACAGTCGGTCAGTCTCATGCTGCTCGACCTGGACCGCTTCAAGGAAGTCAACGACACGCTCGGTCACCATGCCGGTGACATGCTCATCAAGCTCGTCGGCGAGCGCTTGCGTGAAGCGCTGCTGACACGCGACGCCATGCTGGCGCGCCTTGGCGGTGACGAGTTCGCGATTCTCCTGCGTGTCACCGATAGTCTGGCGGCTGCAAACGACGTAGCGATCGAGATGGTCGCTGCCCTGCGTCGGCCCTTCGACGTGCAGGGCATTGCCATCGAACTCGGTGGCAGCATCGGCGTCGCCATCTATCCGCAACACGGCGATTCCAGCAATGCATTGCTGCGCTGTGCCGATGTCGCCATGTACGCCGCCAAGAGCACCGTCGGCAATGTGAGCGCTTACGACGCAGAACTCGATCAGCATAATCCGCGTCGCCTGGCGATGATCACCGAGCTGGGCTCGGCGATTGTCGGCAACCAGCTTGTCCTGCATTTCCAGCCGCAACTGGATCTGGTAAGCGGCACATGGTCGGGCAGCGAAGCACTGGTGCGCTGGATCCATCCGCAACTCGGTTTGATTCCTCCCGGCGAGTTCATCCAGTTTGCCGAGACCAGCGATCTCATCCGCCCGCTGACCTTGTGGGTGGCGCGCCGCGCGCTGGAGCACATGCGCGAATGGCATCAGCGCGGGCTCGATCTGCCGGTCTCCATCAATCTGTCGACGCGCAATCTGCTCGACGTGACCTTCCCAGACTCGATGGCGGCCTTGCTTGAGGAATATGGCGTGCCGCCACATCTGCTCGAACTGGAGATTACCGAAACAGCGCTGATCGGCGACCCCAATCGCGCCATGTCGGTAGTCGAGCGCCTCGTCGAGCAAGGCATGCGTCTGTCGATCGATGATTTCGGCACAGGCTATTCGTCGCTGGCCTATCTGAAGCGCTTGCCGCTGCATGCGCTCAAGATCGATCGCTCCTTCGTGCGTGACATGCTCATCGACGAGCAGGATGCCATCATCGTACGTTCCACCATCGGCCTTGCCCACAGTCTTGGTCTGCAGGTCGTTGCCGAGGGGGTCGAGGATGTACACACACTGGCTGCCTTGCGCGACTTCGGTTGTGATCTAGCGCAGGGTTATGTGCTGAGCAAGCCCGTGCCTGCGGAGCAGGCCGAAACGCGATTGCGCGCGCCCTATCTTGCTGCCAATGATTGAGAGCCCGTCATGAAACGGGCTGCGCACGTGGTTGGCTGCGTTGGCTCGCTCGATTTTCTGACGAACCCTGGACGGTTGTTCACCTTGTGAACAAGTCGTAGGGTAGGTTCGCGAAGCAACTCACTGCGGGCCGTTCTTCACTTCCAGCGTAGAGTCGCCTTGCACCTGCTGGAAGCGGAAGGTCTCCACCATCACCAGAATGTCCGTATCGCGTGCCGTTTCTGCCGGTAGCGGCTTGAACGGTGAGGCCATGCGTACGATGTGCAGCGCTGCTTCGTCGAGCCGCTTGTTGCCGGACGAGCGCTCCACGCTGGTATCGACCAGGCGCCCCTTGCGATCGATTTCGATCGACAGCATGACGCTGCCATATATCGCCTTGCCGGCCGCGTCCTTTGGAAACTTCAGGCTGCCGATATCTTCGACGACCTTGCGCCAGGCGACCGTGTAAAGCGCAAAGGCAGACTCCTTGGTACGTGGTGAGATCACTGTCTTGCGCGGGCGTTCCGCGTATTGCCGCAGCAGACGATCAACGACGGCTTCCTGCTTGGCCATGGCGCGTGTCTTGTCTTCGGGCGAGTCACCTGGCTTTGGCGCGTCGCTCTGGGTCTGATCATTGGTGCGGCGGCTTGCCGCCTGTTCCACCGAGGCCAGTGCCTGGTTTTGTGCCAGCAATGCCCGCTGACGTGCTTCGAGTGACTCGACGCGCTTGCTTGCATCGAGCATCGCATCGCCGGCCTGATCGGCATGTTCAGGAGGCAGTGGCGTGGTTGGCAGCTCCTTCAGATCGGTATTGCCGCCACCATCCATGTTCGCCTGCGCCAAGGCCTGCGCCTTGTGGGGCGCCTGTATGTGTTTGGCGTTGACGAGCACTACATCGAGATACGGTTTTTCCTTGCGCGCACCGCCATCCGGAATGGAAAAACCGAGGCCCAGCAGTACGAAGACATGCACGCAAAAAGATATGCCGACACCCAGCGAGATGCCGACACCTGCCGCCAGGGGCGGGTGCCATTGCTCGAGAGGTTTTGCCAGCAGCAGCGCGGGCTGATGCACTGCCGCCTTGCCCGTCTTTCTGGCGGGTTCGTGGGCTGCGCTGCGGTGGCGTTGTTGCGGCATGCGGGCGATTCTACGCCGGGCTCAATGTGTAAATAGCGGCAATCCGACAGCCGTATCGCGATGCGCGGTTCGGCTTCGCCGCACCACGCCGAGAACGTTCACAGCGCGGCATCACTGCGCGCCGTCCTGCACTGCGGGTTGATCGGCGATCACCGCAATGGTCGCTTCGGCCTCATTGATGGCCAGCACGAGCTCGGCGGCCTCACCGTCTTCTGCGTCTTCTCCCTCGTCAATGACTTCCGCTGTCTGCGCCAGCGGCGGCAGTGTCGCGATGTACCTGGCACGCAGTTCAACGTCGATCAGGTCGAACTGTTCGAGTGAAAGTTGCACGCGATCACCGTTGTTGAGGTTAGGCAGCGAGTGCACCTTGAAGACGAACGGCACGTCTTCGAGCCGCACGATGTTTTCACGCAGCACCCGGGCCGAGACCTCCTTGTTGCCGGCCTGTCGCAACCAGCGCAGGCACCAATAGCGCTCCATGCCCTGCTGGAATTCGGCGTAGGCCTTGTAGGTCATGTCGAAGTCATTCATCGCCGCTGCGAGTTCGGCCGAGCCGGGCACAAAAGGCGCAGGCTCATCGCGCAAATGCGCCAGCAATTGCCATTGGTTGCACATGTCGACGTAGCGTCGCAGCGGGCTGGTTGACCATGCATAGCAATCAACACCCAGCCCATCATGCGGCGCTGCGGCCGTCGTCATGCGCACGCGTCCGCCGCTTTGCGCGCGGTAGATTGCCGGTATGCCAGCTTCATGCAGCAGCTTGCCCCAGGTGCTGTTGGCGAAGATCATCAGTTCGGCCACCAGCTTGTCGAGCGGCGAGCCACGCTTGCGGCGCTCGATGCTGATCTGACCAGGCCCATCCTGTGTCTGCACACCCCAGTCGACGTAGTAATTGAAGTCCATCATCGTCTGGTTTGCAGATGGTTTGCCGCGTCCGGCTTCGAGCACGCAGGCAAATTCCCACAGCACGATGAGTTCATGCTTGAAGGGAAAGTCGGGCGCCTCGGCAAGGCCGTTAGCGAGTGTCTCGTCGTTGAATACGGGCTCGATGTCGTGATGACGCAAGTTGGCGGCAACCGGCACGCGCTCGATACACGAGCGTGTGCCCGCAATCGAATAGTCGCTGTTCACGTCGATGTACAGCGATACGGCGGGCCGCACCGAACCCGCGCCGAGCGTGAATACGCCGACCAGATCGTCGGGCAGCATGGTGATCTTGTTGCCCGGCATGTAGACGGTGGAAAGCCGTGTGCGGGCAATGGCGTCCATGTCTGACCCCGGCGCCATGCCGAGGCACGGTGCCGCAATGTGGATGCCGATGATCCAGCCGCGATTGTTGTCACCATAGTCGCGCGGGGTAAGCGACAGGGCGTCGTCGATCTCTGTCGTCGTAGCGTCGTCGATCGAGAAAGCCTGCACTGCCGCCAACGGCAGCTCCTCAACAGCATCGGACGCAGGCAGCGCAACGCGCTCGCCAAAATTGGCAGGCCCTTCGGGGAAGTATTCGAACAGAAAACGACCGAGCAGGAATTCGTAGGACGAAGGCAGGGCGCCGGCCTTCAGCATGAGACGCGGCACAGACAGGCCAGATGTTTCGCAAGCGGCCTCGAGCGCCTTGGTTTCGAGCTTGTTGCGGTCGGGGCGATACAGCAGTTGCGGCAGCATCGGTACGAACTCGGCGGGCAGGGTGCCGGCAAGCAACTCGTCTTTCATGCGGGTTATGGCTTCCTGCTGCAGACGCTTTTTTTCTGCGCCCGCCAATGCCGCCTGCAGGATTTCCGGCGGTGCCTTGCGAAAACGCCCCCGCCCCTTGCGGTGGAAATGGATTGGCGAGGCCTGCAGTCCCTGCAGCAGTGCAGTGGCTTCGACAGCATTTGGCGGGTGGCCGAAATAGTCCTGCGCAAATTCGGTGAAACCGAATTCACCGTCACCGCACATTTCCCACAGGAAGTCTGTCTCCAGCGATGCGGCTTCGAGCTCCGCACGTTGCAACAGCTCGCTCGCCGCCGGATTCGCGTAACGCAGCAGAATATTGGCGGCCTTGAGTTTCACCCGCTTACCGTGCGGTGTTTCCACCTGCAACGAGGAGTCATTGTCGGCCAGGATGGTGCCGGTCTTGAAAACGCCATCCTCTTCAAACAGCACGTTCATTTGATTCCATTCTGTCGTAAGGCTGACGTGCGTACCACATCTGTCGCTGCCGGCGCTCTTTGCCGCCATCTTCCGGAAGGCGCCTTGTGAAGCGCAATTCGAGAGCGATTGGAGAGCGACTGGAGACTGATTCGAGCCCGCGATTATAGGCTACAGACCCCGAGTCTCCGCGGGAACGTGCCTTGAAAATGTCTTCCTCGCATGTCATTCAAGCTCACGACGAATCAGTCATCGCCGGGGAAGACAATGCGTTAATCTTCTATCCGCACGCTTTTCCAGTAGCTTCGTTCAAAAGGAGTTTTGCCATGTTGAGTCGTCGTCGTTTCATCATGCTGGTTCCAGCCGTCACCGTCGGCACGCTGATGGCCAGCACTGCCCTGGCGCAGGCAAAGCTCACGGAAAGCGATCCGACCGCGCAAGCTCTGGGCTACAAGGACGACGCCAGCAAAGTGGATACCAAGAAATACGCCACTTACAAGCCGGGCAGCAGCTGCGGCAACTGCGTGCAGTATTCCGGCAAGGCCGGCGAAGCCAGCGGTCCCTGCGCGGCATTCGGTGGCAAGGCCGTGTCGGCAAAGGGCTGGTGCATGGCCTGGGTCAAGAAGGCCTGACCAGCGAAAGCGGGGTGCGGACGCGTTCACCACGTGGAGTGGCGCGCGATCAGTCTTGATTTGCGGTGATTCACACCCTGCAACAATGTTGGCAGGCGGCGCAGGGGCGTGTGACGTCGGTTCATGACCGTTCGGTTTCTCTTCTGTATCACTCGCATGTTGCAGCTCGTGACTGGCCGACATGGCCAGAAAACGCAGGCGAAAACTCCGGCAAAAGGCACTGCTTCCTTACATGGAATTCGCCGCAGCGCGTGCGCGTGCAATGGCTAAAATTCCGCCAACCACATGTCATCAGAGGGCGGCACTAGCCTTGCCGCGGGCCGCGCCGATATTGAATGCGAATGCGGATCGTTGCTCACTGCCTTGAGCCTTGTCCGTAGAGAACAAGGCAGGAAAACAGCAAAGGCAACCGCCCGGATCGGGGTCTACATTTATCAGGTAAGCTCTGTGATTGTCAGGTTGCATGGCCATGCAACCGCGCTCGTGCAGACGCAAGATTTTCCGGGACATTCTTTTCCGGGACATTCCACCTCGGCTCGTACCTCGAACACTGGAGAGAAGCATGGACGACACCACAACCCAAACTGCGATTGACGCACTCAACAAGATCATGGAGCTCGAGCTCGCCGGCGTCGTGAAATACACGCATTACTCGCTGATGATCTATGGCTACAACCGTATTCCCATCGTTTCATGGCTCAAGGGCAACGCGGCCGAAGGGCTGACGCACGCGCACAAGGCAGGCGAACTCGTGACCCTGCTGGGCGGTCACCCTTCACTGAAAATAGGCCCCTTGCTGGAGACGCAGCAGCACGACATCGGCGACATCCTGCGTGAGAGTCTTGAGCAGGAAAAGGTGGCGCTTACCGCCTACTATGAACTGTTGCACCTTGCCGAAGGCCAATCCGTGTTGCTCGAAGAATATGCCAGGGAGATGATCGTGCAGGAAGAGCTGCATCTCGACGAGGTGAACAAGATGCTACGGCGACCAGGCTCGATCGATTCATTCAAGGCATAGCCAATCAGATTTGCGACAGGAGTCGCGATATAAAAGAAAAGCCCCATCTGTCAGAGATGGGGCTTTTTTATGGGAACTACATACTTAACTTGCAGCGCCCCGATTTTCGTCATTCCCGCGAAAGCGGGAATCCACCCGCTGGCACAGGCCTCACGTAGAAGTGGATTCCCGCTTTCGCGGGAATGACTTGTCTTTTGGCAGAAATCGAATTTCCAAACGTGATTTGTCGTTCTGCAAGTCAAGTATGTAATTCCCTTTTTTATTGCCGCACAGCGCTGACCGCCGTGATGTCCTCGCGGAGGCATACTCGTCCTGCATCTTTCCAGGTCCAGGTCTCGAGGTGCCGGACATTCAAGTGCGCAGCCTTTCATGAACAATGCAAAATTTTGCAACGTTGGTTGCGGTCCGCATTTAGTATTCCTTTTAAATAAATATTTGCGTGCGTTAATAGGCTTGAAGGCGTTGCAGCCGCTTTCCCGAGGCGTGAAAGTCTGGCCGCAGTTGCGTCATTGCACCATCTCCGTCGGATCGAGATTCGGCGCGGAGCTTTGCCAGATATTGCCTCGTAGAACGCCAGGAGGCCCAATGCCCGGATGGGCCAGTCGATCACGTGAATATGCGACATATCCTGTTGTGCCCGGAGCGTATTGCCGCCGTTCGCCCGGCGAGAAATATCGGAGTCGCCTTCAATGAATATGCCGCTGTTTCTCGCGAACTGGCGACGCCTGGTGTCAATATGGCTGCTACTGATTGTGCTGGTTGCCACGGCGGCGATACTTCTTGGCAGCCTGTTTGAAGAGCAGGCACTTTCCCCCATCAGGATCGGGGAAATGCAACGTGCCCTGCGGCGCGCGGAGTCCCTGCAGCGTAGCCTTGGTGTTCCGGTTTCAGACGTCATTGCGCTCGCGCGAACACCTTTCGTGCGGGATGCTGCACTGAGCTTTTCTCCGCGGGCGCTCGACAGGTTCGCAGAGGTTGGCGCGATCGTCGCGGAAACCGGCATCCATTACAACAAGGCCAGGCTTATTGATGCCAACGGCATTGAGCGCGTACGCCTCAACCTGGAGAACGGCCGTGCCGTGCGCGTGCCGCACTCCCAATTGCAGGACAAGTCCGATCGTTATTTTTTCACCCAGGCACGCGATCTTCCCGAAGGCCGGGTCTTCTTCTCGCGCAATGACCTGAACGTTGAAAACGGCAAGATTGAAGAGCCCCATATTTCCACCTTGCGTGTATCGACGCCGATACGTACGGCGGACGGCAAACTTGCCGCCATGCTGGTGCTCAACATCGATGTCGATCAGCTGGCGCCCATGTTCAGGACGGCGGTGCCGGATTCGATTCCGTTGTGGATGGTCGATCACGATGGCTTCTGGCTGAAGGGGCCACGCGCGGATCTGGAGTGGGGGTTTCAGCTTGGGCGCCCGGACGCGCGGCTGGAAAAATTCGACCCCTTGATAGCGGAAGCAGCGAAGCCTGGAGGCATCGTACAGATCACCACGCCGTCAGGCTTGTGGACCCTGGTCAGGGTGGACCTGCCTGCCTCGAGTGCGATTGCCCGGCTACCGCGCGGGGGCGACCACTTCCAGGGCGTGACGCTGATCTCCCTCGTTCCTGCAGGGCAACTGCGAGCTGCCACCGCCAGGACGCATAAACTCACGCTGCTGGCCGCGATCGTCGTCGGTGTCGTGCTCGTACTGCTCACCACAGCAATGCTCTTGGCATTCGAGGCGCGCAAACGTCAGGCGCGTGAAGCTGAAAAGGCACGTCAGCGTTTGCGTCTGGCGCTGGTGGGTGGTGGCTTGTCGATGTGGATTGCCGAGCTGACCAGCCCGGGGCTTTATCTGAATGCCAGCTGGCAGAAGATCACGGGCTATCCGCAAGGGCCCACTGCGATGGATGAATGGCTCGAATTGATTCATGTCGATGATCGCGCCGCGGTGGTCGACGCTTTCAAGTCCATGGCGACAGGGCGGCTTGGCTCTGTTGATTTGCCCCTGCGCTTGAAACATCGCGATGGTCACTGGCTGTTGCTCGGGCTTTATGGCGGCGTGGTCGAATATCTGGCCAGCGGTTTGCCCGCACAGGCCGCTGGCGTTCTGCGTGACCTTTCCGAGATAGAGCAAAGCGAAAAACGCCTTGAACTGGCACTGCACGGCGGCGACATGAGCTGGTGGGACTGGAATGTGTCTGCCGGCGTGGTCAAGGTGGATGCGCGCTGGGGTCACCTGATCGGTGAAGAGGCGGGCGGTCTCACGGAATTCAGTGTACCGATGGTGAGCATTTTCGAGGACATCGTGCATCTCGAAGACCGGGCCATGCTTGCGGGTGAGATTGGCTCCGTGCTTGCCGCTCAGCGTAGTTACATTGCGTCCGAATATCGTCTGCGGCGCCGTGATGGAAACTGGACATGGGTACTGGCGCGGGGTGAGGTGATGGAGCGCAGCGAAAGTGGTGCGCCAACGCGTGTGCTGGGCACATTCAAGGACATCTCTCAGCGCAAACGCCTGGAAATTGAACTCAAGGAAGAGCGCAACCTGCTCGAACAAAGGGTCGCAGAGAGAACGCAAAATCTTGAGGCGGCACGCCAGGAAGCAGAGCGTGCAAATGTCACCAAGAACACTTTCCTGGCGAACATCTCGCATGAAATGCGCACGCCAATGCACGGCATCATCGGCTTTTCCGATATGGGTCAGCGGCTTGACGCGGCCGCGCACACCGATATGGTAAGTGCGTATTTTGCAGCCATCAACCAGAGCGCCATGCGCCTGCTGAGCCTGCTCAACGATTTGCTGGATATCTCGAAACTCGAGAGCGGCATGATGTCGTTTCACCCCGAAATTATCGATCCCGCAGCGCTGATCGACAGCAATGTGCTGGAGCTTGAACCGCTTGCCCGACAGAAGAGCCTGCAGTTGCAGATGGTGTCGACGGGCGCGCTGCCGCCCTTGTTTGCAGACCCGATCCGCATCGGCCAGGTCGTTCGGAATCTGCTGGCAAATTCGATTCGTTATTCGCCGGAAGGCAGCGTTGTTGCCATCGACGTCTCGGCTATCGACGGCGAGGCTCTCGGGCTGAATGCTGACCAACGGGTACTGCGCCTCGTGGTCAGCGACAACGGTTGCGGCATTCCTGCCGATGAGCTCGAATCGATCTTCGACAAGTTCGTGCAAAGCACGCGAACACGCTCCGGCGCTGGCGGGACAGGGCTCGGCCTGTCGATCTGCCGCGATATCGTAACCAGCCATCACGGCCGGATACGCGCTTTCAATAATGACAATGGCGGTGCTTCGTTCGAAGTGCTGCTGCCCGGTGGAATCAATTCATGAACACTTGCCACATTCTCGCGGTCGACGACGAACCGATAAATCTCGCACTCTTCAAGGCCTTCTTCTTCGAACAGCCCTATGAGGTAACACTGTGCTCGAGCGGCACAAAGGCCATCGACATGCTCGACGACCCGACGCAGGTGATTGACGTGGTGGTGCTCGACCTGATGATGCCCAACGTGGATGGCTTCGACGTCCTGCGCGCCGTGCGCGCGCATGCACTTCGCAATGCGCTGCCGGTCATCGTGCAAAGCGGCAACGGCGACAATGAATACATCCGCAAGGCGCTTGATGCAGGAGCGGACGATTACCTCGTCAAACCTTTCCTGTTCGATACCCTGATGGCGGCGCTGAAAAAGGTTCTTCCTGGTTCAGCTTGAACCGTGACAAGGTGGTTTCACGCGCTGCGGCGTGATCGACAATGGGTGCGGGATACTCCGGGCTGATGGCAGTGCCGTGGTCGATCCGCAGTCCAGGCGGCAATTTCCACGGCGCATGGATGTACCTGTCAGGAAGCTTCGCCAGTTCCGGCAGGTAACGACGAATGAATTTGCCGTGCGGGTCGAAACGCTCTGACTGTGTTACCGGGTTGAAGATGCGGAAATAGGGTTGGGCATCGCAGCCCGTTGATGCCGCCCATTGCCAGCCGCCATTGTTGGCGGCAAGGTCGTAGTCGTTGAGCTGCGCCGCAAAGTAGCGTTCGCCGCGCAGCCAGTGAATACCGAGATCCTTGGTGAGGAAACTGGCCGCGATCATGCGCAGGCGGTTGTGCATGAAGCCGGTCTGATTGAGCTGGCGCATGGCCGCGTCGACAATGGGATAGCCGGTGCGTGCCTCGCACCATGCTGCAAACAGCGCGTCGGCGGCGGGTCCGCTTTCCCAGCGGATGTCGTCGTATTCAGCCTTCCAGGCGTGTTCCACCACATGCGGATGATGAAACAATATCTGGTGGTAGAAATCACGCCAGATCAGTTCCGATAGCCAGGTTTCGGCGCCCGCATTGCCGTACATGCTGCGTTGCCAGGCATGGCGCGCCAGCTGGCGGATGCTCACCGTGCCGAAGCGCAGATGCGCCGATAGATAGGAAACGCCCTTGACCGCAGGGAAGTCGCGCGTGTCCTTGTAAAGATCCATGCGTTCAGTGAAATCGTCGAACAGTTGCGCCCCGCCGCTCATTCCGACGGGCAGGCGCAACTCCGTGAGGTTGGTGGCTTGAAAGCCAATCTCCTGTAGCGTTGGAACGCCCTTTGCCTGCGGCGCGACCGCTAGTCGTTCGGCATACTTTCCGACCGGGTAGGAGCTCAGATAGAAATCATTCACCAAGCGCAGCCAAGCATTCTTATACGCGGTGAAAACGCCAAAGGGCTTGCCTGCCTGCGTCAGCACCTCACTGCGTTCGAAGATCACCTGGTCTTTGAAGTCGTTGAAGACAATACCCAGTGCTTGCAATCGATGGGCGACATCGGCATCGCGCTCGATGGCTTGCGGTTCATAGTCGTGATTGCAGTAGACGGCGGCGACATCGAGCTGGGCAGCGAGCCGTGGCACTTCTTCACGGGCCTTGCCGTGGCACACGACGAGTGCGCCGCCGTCGCGGCGCAAGGCTGCATCCAGCTCGACCAGGCTTTCGCGAATGAACTCCACACGCCGATCGATGCGTGTCGGCAAGGCGCCGAGGATTTCCATGTCGAACACGAAGACACAGAACACTTGCAGGTGTTTGCGCAAGGCATGGTAAAGGGCCGCGTGGTCGAAATTGCGCAAGTCGCGGCGAAACCACACCAGTGCGCGACCGTCGCGGGAGGCAGAGGCAGAGGCAAAGGCAGAGGCGTTCATGTCCCACATTGTGCAGCAATCGTCCCGCCGCGCTGCGCGCATTCATGGGCCTGGCAAGCCACGGACCGGGTGCCCGATGTGGGCCAACGGCGGACAATCCGGCTACAATACGGGCGTGCAAAACGTCAATCTTACTCATCATTTCCTCATTGCCATGCCCGCAATGGAGGACCCCGATTTCTCCCGCTCGCTCGTCTATGTGGCCGAACACAATGACGAAGGCGCGCTGGGCGTGGTTATCAATCGCCCCATCGATCTGACAGTCGAAGGCCTTTTCGAGCGCGTCGATATTCCGCTCGATGCCAAGGAGGTCGGCGAGGCGCCTGTCTATTTCGGCGGCCCCGTGCAGACCGACCGTGGCTTCGTGCTGCATCGGCCGATCGGCGAATGGCAGTCGAGCCTCAAGGTCAACGACGACATCGCCCTGACCAGTTCGAAAGACATATTGCAGGCGCTGGGCACCTTGGGCGAGCCTGCCGAAGTCTTGATCACGCTTGGTTATTCCGGCTGGGGCGCCGGGCAGCTTGAGGAAGAGCTGGCGCAGAACGCCTGGCTTACCGTGCCGGCCGACGCGCAAATCATCTTTGATCTGCCGCCGGAAGAGCGGCTGTCGGCCGCACTGCATCTGCTTGGCGTCGATTTCACCAATCTCTCCGATGTGGCGGGGCACGCTTAAGGTGGTGACCGGGCGATGAGCACGCTGCTTGGTTTCGACTTCGGCACCGCCCGCATCGGGGTTGCTGTTGGCGAAACGGAGAGCGGCCTGGCGCAACCCCTGCTGGTGATCGATGACGAAGCCAATGATGTGCGTTTCGGCGAAATTGCCAAGCTGATTGCCGAATGGAAGCCCGCAACGCTGGTAGTAGGTATGCCCGGCACCGAAGACGGTAGCGAGCATGCGATGGCGCCGCGCTGCAGACGATTTGCCAATCAGCTGACGGGGCGATTCTCGCTGCCCGTAAAGTTGTTCGACGAGACGCTCAGCTCCGTCGAAGCGGAAGAAATGCTCAAGCAGGCAGGCGGAAAATTCTCCGATTGGCGCGAGCGCAAACGCATACTCGACGCCGTGGCCGCGCAACGTATCCTGCAAAGCTATCTGGACAGCATCGGTACGCAGTCGTCCCCTCATTTGCAACCCCGGTCGGACCCTCATCATGGAACTACCTGACGCCGCCAGCTTGTGCGAAAAACTCGCCGAGCAGATACGCCCCCACCTCACGCCCGACACGGCGCTGATCGGCATTCACACCGGCGGTGTATGGCTCGCCGAGCGATTGCATCATGCATTGGGCATCACCGAGGCTCTTGGCACCATCGACGTCGCTTTCTATCGCGATGATTTCGGCTCACGCGGCCTGCACGCACGGCCGCGCAAGAGCGACATCCCGTTCGACATTGACGGCCGCCCGCTGATTCTCGTCGATGACGTGCTTTACACCGGCCGCACCACGCGCGCAGCACTCAATGAGCTCTTCGACTACGGCCGTCCCGGCCGTGTGGATCTGGCCGTGCTGGTCGACCGTGGCGAGCGGCAGCTGCCGATCTCGCCGCGCTACTGCCCGCTCACCTTGACCGAGTCCCTGCCCACAGGTTCGCGTTTGCGCCTGTCGCGCTCGGAGGCAGGCGAACTCTCTTTGAGGATCATCAATGCGTAATCCGCAATTGACCCGGAATGGCGAATTGCAGCACCTGCTCACGCTCGATGGGCTACCCAAGGCAATCCTCGAGCAGATACTCGACATTGCAGAACCTTTTACCGAAGTGGCCGAGCGCGAAGTCAAGAAGCTGCCGTTGTTGCGGGGCAAGAGCGTCTTCAACGTCTTCTTCGAAAACAGCACGCGTACCCGTACCACCTTCGAGATCGCCGCCAAGCGCTTATCTGCTGATGTCATAAACCTGAACGTGGCGACAAGCTCGACCACCAAGGGCGAGACCCTGCTCGACACGGTCGACAACCTTTGCGCCATGGGCGCCGACATGTTCGTGGTACGTCACGCATCGAGCGGCGCACCGTACCTCATGGCCGAGCACCTGCATGCCACGAAGCGCGATCATATTTCGGTCGTCAATGCCGGCGACGGCCGCCATGCGCACCCCACGCAGGGGCTGCTCGACATGTACACGATCCGCCACTACAAGAAAGACTTCACCAACCTGGTAGTGGCTGTTGTCGGCGACGTGCTGCACTCGCGGGTGGCCAGGTCCGAAATTGCCGCGCTCACCACGCTGGGCGTGCCGGAAGTGCGCGTGATCGGCCCCAAGACCTTGCTGCCCACGGGCGTCGAACGCATGGGCGTGCGTGTCTTCCACGATATGCACGAGGGCCTCAAGGGGGTCGATGTCGTCATGATGCTGCGCTTGCAGAACGAGCGCATGCAGGGTGCTTTGCTGCCCTCCAGCCAGGAGTACTTCAAGGTATGGGGCCTGACGCCGGAGAAGCTGGCGCGTGCCAAACCGGACGCCATCGTACTGCACCCGGGGCCGATGAACCGCGGCGTCGAGATCGATTCTGCCGTTGCCGATGGTCAGAACGCCGTCATATTGCCGCAGGTCACGTTCGGCATTGCCGTACGCATGGCGGTGATGAGCATGCTGGCGGGGGGCTAAGAAGATGAAAATACACATTCAAAATGGCCGCCTTGTCGATCCGGCAAACAAGATCGACGCGCAGCAGGACGTCTTCATCGACGAAGGCAAGGTCATCGCCGTGGGCGCAGCACCCGCGGGCTTCAGTGCGGAGCGCGTGATTGATGCCAGCGGCCTTGTCGTGGCGCCCGGTCTGATCGATCTGGCTGCACGTCTGCGCGAGCCCGGGTTTGAATACCGCGCCACGCTGGAGTCCGAGATGGAGGCGGCAATGGCTGGTGGTGTGACCAGTCTGGCGTGCCCGCCAGACACCGACCCGCCGCTCGACGAGCCGGGCCTGGTCGAGATGTTGTGCTTTCGCGCTCTGAGTCTGAATTGCGCGCACGTCTATCCGATCGGTGCCCTGACGGTTGGTCTCAAGGGCGAGAGCATCACCGAGATGGCCGAGCTGATCGAAGCCGGCTGTGTCGCTTTCAGCCAGGCCAATACGCCGTTGGTGGACACGCAAGTGTTGCTGCGTGCCATGCAATACGCAGCGACCTTCGGTTTCCGCGTCTGGTTGCAGCCCACCGATCCGTTTCTCGGCAAGGGTGGCATGGCCCACGATGGCGAAATCGCGTCGCGACTCGGGCTGACCGGCATACCGGTGGAGGCGGAAACGGTGGCGCTGTCTACACATCTGAAGCTGGCGGCCGCCACCGGTGCGAAACTTCACGTTACGCGATTGTCATCGGGCGCCGGTCTGGCATTGATCGATCAGGCGCGCGCCGCCGGCCTCGATGTAACCTGCGACGTCGCTGCTCACTACCTGCATCTGTGCGATATGGATATCGGTTACTTCAGCCCTCTGTGTCACCTGGAGCCGCCATTGCGCAGCCAGCGTGACCGCGAGGCTTTGCGAGTCGGCCTCGCCGAGGGCCGTATCAATGCCGTGTGTTCCGACCATACGCCGGTCGACGACGATGCCAAGCAGATGCCGTTCGGTGAGTCCGAAGTCGGCGCGACGGGGCTGGAGCTACTGTTGCCGCTCACGCTGAAATGGGCCCACGAGAACAAGGTGCCGCTGATACAGGCGTTGGCGCGGGTGACTTCGGATGCGGCCGGCATCATGGGCATTACAAAGGGCGGGCATCTCGGTGTGGGTGCGCGTGCAGATGTCTGCGTATTCGATGCCGCTGCCGAGCGGGTCGTCACGCGTGCATCACTCAGGAGCCAGGGCAAGAACACACCGTTCCTTGGCGTCTCGTTACCGGGTGTGATGCGTTACACGCTGGTCGAAGGGCGGGTGATGTTCGAGAACACGCCCTAGTATTTGCGTGACTGGTTAAAAAAGGGCGCGGGAGATATTCTCCCGCGCCCTTTTTTCAACTAGCGATTTCCGCTCTCGCCGAGTGCTTAGTCGCGATGCAGCTGGCGCATATCGTGGTGGCGGTGGAAGCGTGAATGGCGCAACGCTTGACGTTCGCGGTACATCTGGCGACGGATCTCCCGGGCGTGCCTGAATTCGTGGCTACGCTGGGCGCGGTGCAAATCCTGACGCGAGTGCACAAGCTCGTGACGATCACCAGCAATAACGCGATTGTCATGTCTGACCGCGACGACCGCATGCGGCGTTGTTACAGGCGGGTGTGCGGGCTGGGCGGCGGCAAGGCCGGACAAAGTGATGAAGGCAACGGCTGCGAGGCTGCGTACGATATTCATGATGTATCTCCTGATGATTTGAGGTCACCGCGAATGCGTGCCCCATGAGTCGAACAACGCGTGGCCGTCGACAGTGACGACCTGCGTGTGCAAGCAGATGTAAGCGTGGTTACAAGTGCCCGTGTCAGTCCGCCAAGGTTCGCTGAATTTGCGAGTTCCCGCACACTACTGTCCGTAACAATGCGGCGGTCCGCAGAAGTCGAATGAGCAGAAAACTCTCGTCCCGTCATTCCCGCGAAAGCGGGAATCCACTTTCAGGTGATGAGTGAACTTGTACAGGGAGGTGGATTCCCGCTTCCGCGGGAATGACGGATTTGGGGGTGCAGACAGCATTACGCCTTCGCTGGAATGACGGACCTGTAATGAAGCTGCAAAAAAAGCGGCGCGGGTTTCAGGCCCGCGCCGCATTGATACTTGCGATTCCTGCAAATTATTTATGTAGCTCCTTGCGATCGTGATGCCGCTCTACGCGATCACGGTGCAGGGCGCGGCGGTCCTGATTCAATTCCCTGCGATCGGCATGGGCAGCTTGCACGTCGCCATTGCGCCTGTCCTGTCGTAGTTCTTGCTTGTCCTGACGGATCTCCTGCCGGTCATGCGCAATATCGCGATTGTCGCGGCGTATTTCAGCACGTTCGCCCGGTGTGGCGAGTGGCGGTGTTGCGGCGGCTAGCCGGACAAGGCGAGAAGGGTAAAAGCGGTAAGCGCCTTTGCTATTGTCATGTTTTCTCCCGAGGTATGTGGGGCAGCGAGAGCTGTCCTGTACTTACCTTAATGCCTGGTCTGCGGCTTTGCAGTTCGCCAATGCAAGCAAATGTAAGCGGATTACAAATTCGACATGAAATGCGCGGTCAATGAATGTCGATAGAACATTCACTTACAAATCGGTGCTTACAGATCGTTTTCGAAGCCAGGCGCGACGACGGTGACTTCCGGCGCGTTAACCCACGTCAGTGCCTCGATATGGCGGGCGTTGACCTTGCGTACCGTAAGCCCGAGCGCCACGGCGTGCTGCATGACGCGTTGCGAGTCACCGCTCTGGCTTGCTTCGGCAAGCGACAGGAAAGTGCCAAGCGTGCCCTTCTTCTCGAGCAATGCTTCACGCATATGCGTTGGCAGATTGAGTGGCCGGATGGCTTCTTCGAGCGGCACTTTGAGCGCGATATCGAGCATCGAGAAAAGTCCGAGCACGAACAGGCGCTCTGAGGTGTCCTGCCCGCGATGGCCTTCGCCGAGCAGTTCCATGAAGCGGGCGCGTACAAGGGCCGATTCGAGAACGGCACCATTGCCGCCGAGGCCGCCGCCCAGCATCATCAAGGTCAGCCAGCGGTCGAGCTGCGCCTGCCCCATGATCATCAGGGCCTGCTCGATTGAAGAGAGTTGATGATTCAGGCCACGCGCGGCGGCATTGACGTAACGCATCAGCCGGTATGACATGGCCATGTCCTGACGCAGGATGGCCGCGATCTGATGCATGTCGGCGTCTTCACGCACCTGGTTGACCAGGGTGGCCACGCACATGACTTCCGGCGACAACGGATTGCCGGACCAGTTGCCGCGATGGGTGACAAAGCCACCAGCAAAGCTTGCGCACTCGAGGCTGCGCAGCGTCTCGAATTCTTCCATCGTATTGACGTCCCATGCCGCGCGTGGCAGGTTCGGAAAGTCACGTTTCAGTACTTCGACGGCCTCCGATATTTCCATCGGCATGCGCTGCGCAATACGCAACGCCACGCCGTCGATGGCCGCGGCCGCATTGGCAAACCATGCCGTGCCGGCGCAATCGTCGGCCCATATCTGAATGCCTGCTTCGCGCAAGCTGGTCAGTCTCGCGAGAATGTAGGGATCAACACCGCGGTCGGGCTTTTCCGGGCTGAGCAGAATGCTGCTGCGCGGCGGCAGATGGTCTATCGCTGTACCGCGCAAGCTGGATTCGGAAAGCGGAATGAAGATGCGCCGCTCGCGCAATACGGCGGCGTTGACGCTATTGACGTGGTCGATAAGCATGCGGTCCATGAAGGCGCGCACCGAGCGACCCTGTGAGCGCACGTTTTCATGCAGCTCGCCACGCAACGAGAATTCATAGGCGCTGACATCTAGCTTCGCGTCGACGACTTCACGCCGCAGGAGCACGAGTTCGGACTCGTCAGCCGGGGCTGCTGGATTGGCGGCGATGGCTGTCGCGTCAATTCGAGCGGCAGGCGTTGGCGTCGCGACAGGCGCCTTGGCGACGATGGGGGCAACGGGCTCGGCGATGCGGCTGCCCGCAATCGGCGTGCTGGCCTTGACTGCAGGCGGCGAAGGCTGCGAAGAAGGTCGTGCAGGCGGTGACGAGGGCCGAGCGGTGTGCTGACCAAAGAGTCTGCCAATTGCCGAAAATAACCCGCCAATCATCTGAAGTGCCCCGTCTGCTGTTGTTTTCTGAGTCCCTGCAGCAGTAACGGCATAGTCAGCCGGTCTTTAAGGGCTTGTCGTAACGAAGCGTGCGCTGGTGAGCAAACGTTGCGATCGAGATGGCTTGCATCGCGCTTTGCGCCGAAGTCTTCGCCGTGCTCAACCGAGCAGGCGTGTGCCGCGCTTTTTGCCCCGCGTGCTGGCAGGGCCGAGTGCCCCCAGAGCGCTGCTGGCAGAACCGCCATTGGCATGCGCAATGGCGCACGCCAATGCATCGGCGGCATCGGCCTGGGGGTCGCCGGCCAGTTGCAGCAGGCGTTTGACCATGTGCTGCACCTGCTCCTTGTTGGCCTTGCCGTAGCCCACTACGGCCTGCTTCACTTGCAGCGCCGTGTATTCCATGACGGACAGATCGCGCGAGACGAGGCCGCAGATGGCCGCGCCGCGGGCCTGCCCGAGCAACAGCGTGGATTGCGGATTCACATTCACGAAGACGATTTCGACGGCAGCCTCGTTGGGCTGATAAGTGTCGACCACCTCCTGCACGCCAGCGAGGATGACTTTCAGGCGCTCCGGCAGGGTACCGCTCGGTGAGCGGATGCAGCCACTGGCGATATAGGCCAGCTTGCTGCCGACGCGCTCGATGACGCCGAAGCCGGTCACGCGCAGGCCGGGGTCGATGCCGAGGATGCGGCTGGGGGGAAGAGCGATTGAGGGCATGGCCAGCATTCTAAGCGCTGCAGCCGCGTCTCAAATATGTCGTTATCAGCTGGACAACCAAAAGCGGGGTGCGCGATGAAGCGGATTGCCTGGAGATTGAAGTGCGCCATGATCTGCGCGGCGCTGCTTGCGCTGCCCTGGCAGATGGCGCAAGCCGCTGCGGCCGATACAGGCATCGTTTTCCTGCATGGCAAGGAAGCGACGCCGCGCGCAAAAATCTATACGAGCCTGCTCGAGCAGTTGCAGCGCGCCGGCTTTCGCGTAAAAACACCTGCCACCGCGTGGTCACGCGACCGCATCTACGACGCCGATGTCGACACGAGCATGGTCGAGATCGAGCGCGAGGTAACTACCTTGCGTAACGAGGGTGCGCTGCGGGTGGTACTGGTGGGGCACAGCATGGGCGTGAATGCGGCGATCCGCTATGCGGCCACGCGGCCCATCGATGCCGTTGTGGCGTTGGCGCCGGGACATAGTCCGGAGTTTCTTGCCAGGCAGCTATCGGGCGACGTAGCGCGTGCGCGCCAGATGATCGAGGCAGGCAAAGGCGGCGAGAAGTCCAGTTTTCGCGACATCAATGTAGGCCATGACTTCACGGTGACGACGAGCGCCGCCATCTATCTCAGCTGGCTCGACCCGGAAGGCGCTGCCGTCATGCCGCGCAACGCGGCGCTGCTGAAAACTGCCGTGCCCGTATTGATGGTTGTCGGCAGCAAGGATCCCGTGACGCGTTCGCAGGACTACATCTTCGGCAAGCTGCCACCGCATCCACGCAGCCGTTTCGTGACCCTCGATGTGGATCACAAGGAAGTGCCGGACGCGGCGGCGGGTCTGGTGGTGGAGTGGATCAACACGCTGCAGTAAGAGACAGCCCACGCCCTCTCGCGCAGCCAAGCTACGCTTCGTCGTCCTGGCGAAAGCGCATTACTGCGCAAGTGCCGCCAACTATTTTGGCAAGAAGACATGCGACATTTACGGCGGACGCTTTCATGCGATTTACCCCCAAATTCGTCATTCCCGCGTAATGGGGTAAGCAGGCATTTCCGCATAAGCGGAAAGCTCGCAAAGCGGGAATCCACTTTGTGGCACGGACGAGCATCGCGTAGAAGTGGATTCCCGCTTTCGCGGGAATGACGAAGCGGTGCTTTTCCTGGACCATTCGACTTCCGCGAAGTGACCACGTTTATTGAGGGCGGCTGTGGGCGAAAGGCTGGAAGCCAGTGCGGTGCCGCCGAAGCTGGATCCCGGCTTTCGCCGGGATGACGAGATTATTGCGAGGTCTTGACCACGCGCAGCGTTGCCAATGCTGCACAGTCTCGAAGGGGATCGACAAGGCCCTTGTGGATCGCGTGTTACTTGCTGCGCTCGAACATCTCGGCAAACTTTAGCGGATCGGTCGTGCCGCGGCGCGCATCGGCCAGGTCGACACGCTTGGCGTTGATCAGCATGGCGAGATCGTCGTTCATCGTGTGCGAACCCGCATCAGGCGTGCGGCTGAGTTTTTCGAGCAAGGGGCGTATGCCGGATAGATTCTGCGTCTCGACCAACTGGACGGCTTCCGGCGTCATGGTCAGGCACTCTGTCGCAAGGTAATAGGAACCGCCCGTGCGCGATGGCAGTAGTGCCTGGCAGATGACCCCACGCAGCGCGTTTGCGAGTGTCTGTGCCTGAGCGTCGGTGTTGCCGAGCAGGCGCAACATTTTCTGCAGGCCGAGTTCGGTCGAGCGCGCATGCAGCGTGGCGAATACGAGTGGTCCGGACTCGGCCAGCGCCAAGGCTTCCAGCGCGGTTTGTGCGTCGCGTATCTCGCCGATGACGATGACATCCGGCCGTTCGCGCAGTGCATCCAGCGCGCCACGGTAGTAACTCTCCACGTCGCCGTCCGCCCCCACCTCGCGTTGCGTGATGATGCAGCGCCGTTGCGGGATGATCGTCTCCACCGGATCTTCGATGGTGATGATGTGGCCCGAGCGCGTCTTGTTGATCTCGTCGAGCAGCGAGGCGATGGTCGTCGATTTGCCCTGGCACGTGTCGCCGACGAACAGCACGAGGCCGCTGGTGAGCTTGGCGAAATCCTGGATGCACGGGCGCACGCCCAGTTCTTCCAGCGGGATCGGCTCAGCCGGGAAGCGACGGATCACACAACCCAGACGCTTCTTGCCCTGGAAGGTGAAGCAATTGACGCGGATGCGCGCGCTGTACAGATCCTTGGCGCGGTCGAAGGCGCGATCCACGATGCGGTCGCGCCAGTTCGGTTCGATGACTTCGAAGAATTCTTCGAGATCCTGCCCGGCAATCGGTGAATCGGAAACAGCCACCAGGCGCTTCGGCTGGCGCAGCAGGATGGGGCTGTTCTGGTGAATGATGAGATCGCTGAAAACGATGCTGGAATTGAGCAGAAACAGGATCTGCTCGATCAGCGTGCCCATGAAGGGGTAGCCCTCGACCTCATCGCTTGAAAGCGTATCGATCATCGTGTGCTGGTTCGATTCCATGCTGTCCCCCGGGATGACTATCCGGTCGATTGTAGGGCAAAGTTCGAGGCAGGTTGATGCCGCAGGTCTGGCATCTGCGGCACTTTTGACATAGAGGGGATTGTTTGCGGTGCAGCACGCCGTGGCCTCGCGTTTCTCAGCGTCGCGACAACCACACGCCGAATACCGCCAACACCATACCCAATAGCGCCAACGCCTGGAGGGATTCATCGAACAGCCACCAGGCGAGCAGCGCCGTCGTCGGTGGTGTGAGATAGAACAGGCTCGTGACATGAACCGCCGTGCCGCGTCGTATCAGGATATTGAGCACGCTGATGGCAGTGACCGACAGCATGAGCACGGCCCACAGCAAGGCAAACGTGAATTGACCGCTCCACTCGATGTGCAGATTTCCGCTTGCTGCTGCGATGGGCAGGGTGAGCAGCAGGCTGGCGCTGAACTGGATGACTGCACCCGTGCGCAGATCGAAAGCCGGGCAAAAACGCTTCTGGTAAACCGTTCCGAGTGTGATGCCGATCAGGGCAGCCAGCGCGGGCCACAGCGCACTCAGTGGCCATGGATTCGACAGACCCGGCGCATGGCTATGCAGGATGACGAGCGCCACGCCGACAAAGCCCAGCGCCAGGCCGGCCCACTGTGCTGACGTCACTTTCTCGCGCAGCATCCAGCCGGCAACCAGTGCAGTGACAATGGGCTGCAGGCCGACGATCAAGGCCGTCAGCCCCGCTGGCAAGCCTTGGTGAATAGCCATGAATACGCCGCCCAGATAGGTGGCCTGGATCAGCACTCCGGCGATTGCAATGTGCAGGACGCCGCGCCGGCTATCCGGCCACGGCGCGCGAAAAATGCGCGTCGCAACAAGCATGAGGATAATGACCAAGGCATACCGCGTACAGAGAAAGGCAAGCGGCTCGGCAAAGGGCAGGCCGAGCTTGGCACTGATGAAGCCGGTGCTCCACAAGAAGACGAAAATCGGGGCGAGTGCCGGGCCTATCATCGTTGCGGCCTTCACACGCTGATCAAGGCGATTACGCCCGCCGCGATGCAACAGGCCCCCATCAGGCGCATGCCCGCATCTCGCTCGCCAAGTAAGCGACCGCCGAACAATGCGGCGAACAGCATCGACAGTTCGCGCGCCGGCGCCACTTGCGAGAGCGGTGCCATAGTCGCGGCATACAGCACCATGACATAGGAGACTGGTGAAATGACACCGACCAGCAAGGCGGGTCGCCACATCTGTTTGACATACCCGTTCATCGACAATTCTTCGCGGTGGCCCGCAACAAGCAGGATCACCATCGTGAGTGGCAGGCGCGTGAGGTTTCCGAGATAGTCCACCAATACGGGTGAGATGGCTGCGTGTTTTACAGCGTAGCCGTCGACCAGCGTATAGGCGGCGATGAACAGGCCGGTGAGTAAGCCGTAAGTCACGCCGGCGCGAAGCGCACGGTGCGCTGCATCGGATCGGTCCTTACTGCGAAAGGCCCGAACTAAGGCCGGGCCACCCGCAGTCAGGATGATGCCGCCGACAACCCCGCAAACGCCCAGCCAACCAAGCACTCGCAGCGATTCACCGAAGAGTGTCGTGGCGACAAGGGCTGTCAGCAATGGCCCGGTCCCACGCGCAAGGGGATAGACCACCGACAGATCGCCCTTGCGATAGCCACGTAACAACGTTAGGTAATAGACGAGGTGAATCGCGCCGCTCGTGAGAATCAAGCTCCATTGCAGTAGGCCGAAATTGCCTGCCTGTTGCCACATGAACCAGATGCCGACCGGCGCCCACACGATTGCCAGTGCGACGCAGCTAAGTAATGCAAAACGAATATCTCCGCCGGACTTCTTAGCGACCAGATTCCAAGTGGCGTGGATGAGGGCGGCAAGGACGACGAGGCCGAGCGGAAGCGCTGACATGTGCTGTCAGAAAAAATGTCGCAGCAGTGCTTTGCCGCCGGGGCTTAGCAGCCAGGCGAGTCCTGCACAGTTGGTGAACACGGTTAGCCAGAAGACGACCTGGAAATCGCGCTTGGCGCACTTGTGGCGCAGTTTCTTTTGCGCAAGCAGGCCACCTGGCCAGCCGCACAGCACATCCAGAAGATGCAGGATTTTTTCGCTTGTTCGCCAATGACCGGCGCGTGCGGCGGACTTGTCTTCCGAGTAAGCCAAGAAAGAGATGGCGCTCGCGACGAGATATAGCCCGAGCACCGCGACCGGCAGGTAGCCTTTGAATGTGATCACCGCGAGCAAGGAAAGAAACAGCACCACGGACCAACTCGCTGAACCTTGGCGGGCGTCGGCAGCGCGAGCCTGGGCGGTGTCCATGACAAACGACACCTGGCTCGCGCAGACGCGCCGGCTTTTGTGTGGAGCGAGGCTGTAGAGGAGCTTGGCGCCGACTGCAGGCTGGCGCTTCCGGTTTGTAAAGGCCGTGCGATGAACAAAGATCCTGTCGCCGCCCGCCTCTGGAGTAATGAAGCCAAAGCCCTGGCGGTCCTTCCAGTCCGACAGGGTGCCGGCAAGGCGCACTTCGTTCTGTGAGGTCACTTGGGTAAGCGTCAGGCGTCCATTACCGCTGACGTATAGACATCCTGCACGTCATCGATAACTTCCAGCATGTCGAGCAGCTTCTGCATGCGAACGGCATCGTCGCCGGAGAGCTCGGTTTCGTTCAGCGCCTTCATCGTGACTTCGCCGAACTCGGCCTTGAAGCCTTTCTTCTCCAGCGCTTCCTTCACGCCGGTGAACTCCCACGGGCCGGTGAGCACTTCGAGTGAGCTGTCTTCGTTGGTGATGACATCTTCGGCGCCCGCTTCGAGTGCCGCTTCCATCAGCGCATCCTCATTTGTGCCGGGGGCGAACATGAGTTGGCCGCAGTGTTTGAACTGGAAGGCGACGCTGCCGTCGGTGCCCAGACTGCCGCCGCATTTGGAGAAAGCGTGGCGCACGTCGGCCACGGTGCGCACCTTGTTATCGGTAAGGCAATCGACGATGACGGCCGCGCCGCCGATGCCGTAGCCCTCGTAGCGGGCTTCTTCGTAGCTCACGCCTTCGAGTTCTCCGGTACCGCGCTTGATGGCGCGTTCAAGGTTATCGCCGGGCATGTTCTCGGCCTTGGCCTTGTCGATCGCCAGGCGCAGACGCGGGTTGAAGTTCGGATCGCCACCGCCCATGCGTGCCGCGACGGTCACTTCCTTGATGAGTTTGGTGAAAGCCTTGCCCCGTTTGGCGTCCTGACGACCTTTGCGGTGCTGGATATTGGCCCATTTTGAGTGACCGGCCATGCTGGATGTCCTTGAATTTTGGGATGAATGGCGGTGGCAGCGGCATGCGCGGAAGCGTAAACATGCGGGCGCTGCAAAGGTCGGAATTATACAGCCGTCGATCAACACGAGCCTTGCCTGAAGATATATGCGCGTTAGATTGGGACATATCAGCGCGGGGGGAAGAATGATGTCTGGATCGTCGATGAAACATCTGCTTGTAGTGTGCCTGCTTGCAATTGCGTGGCCCGCGCTGGCACAGAACCTGACTTTCGATGGCTGCACTGACGCCAGGGGTAATCCCGTGACCGGCATCGCAGATGAAAAACTGCCCGCGGTCGCGCAGTACGGCGTGGTCGAGGGCAAGCCGGCGATCCGCTACAACCCGCAGGCTCTGCCACGCCTGCTGCTGGAGACGCGGCTTTTCGTCTATGCGCACGAATGCGGGCGTCAGTATCTGGGGTTCCCCGCCGAGGGTGAGCGCACCGCTGCCCAGGCCCGTCAGGCGGATTGTTGGGCGTACGCCACGCTGAAGCGCTCGGTGCTGTCGAGTCCGCAGGTGCTGGCGGCGGTCGAAGACGATCTCTCCATGGCAGGCTGGGGTGAACTGCCGGGACCGGCACGCGAGTTGAAGCTGGCAAGCTGCACCGCCATTGAAACGAAGGCAAGCGAAGGTAGTTTGAAGTTGCCGAGCGGGCCGGCGCGTGACAAGTGGAACCAGTGCGAACAGGCTTGCGGCGCGAAGCTGTATAGCTGTGGGCGTGCGGCGTCCTGTGAGGCTGTATTCAGTCAGTGCAGTGCAGCTTGCGGGAAGTGATGGGCTTAGTCCGGTGATAGCTGTTCCCTCTCTCCGGGGAGAGGGCGCTGCAATGTTCGCGCGTCATTGAATGAGCGCGCGAAGTCATCTCGCGGTATAAATCCATACCGCCTTTCCTCTCTTCCTTATTCCCGGAGTCTGCATGTCTGAAGCACTCGTCGTTGCCCGCGCGGGCGAACTCGATCTTGTCCTGTTGTCACAGTTTGCCAATCGCCACGGCCTGATCGCTGGCGCGACCGGCACGGGCAAGACGGTTACGTTGCAACGCCTCGCAGAATCCTTCTCGCGCATCGGCGTGCCGGTGTTCATGGCGGACGTGAAGGGCGATCTTTCCGGGCTGGCCGCAGCGGGCAAGCTTTCGTCGAAGTTGCAGGAGCGCCTCGATCTGCTCGGCACCAAGGATTGGGAGGCAGCGAAATACCCGGCGACCTTGTGGGATGTGTTCGGCGAGGCGGGCCACCCCGTGCGCGCCACGGTGTCCGACATGGGGCCCTTGCTGCTGGCGCGTTTGCTGAGCCTCAACGAAACGCAGGCTGGCGTGCTGCAGATCATCTTCAGCGTGGCTGATGACAATGGAATGTTACTGCTCGATCTCAAGGATTTGCGGGCGATGGCGCAGTACGTCGGCGAGCATGCGAAGGAGCTCACCACCCAGTACGGCAACGTCTCGTCAGCCAGCGTCGGCGCCATTCAGCGTGGCTTGCTGACACTCGAACAGCAAGGTGGCGACAAGTTCTTTGGCGAGCCGATGCTCAACATCGCCGATCTGATGCAGACCGATGCCGACGGCCGCGGTGTCATCAACATCCTCGCTGCCGACAAGCTCAGCAATGCGCCGAAGCTGTACGCCTCTTTCCTGTTGTGGATGCTCTCCGAGCTGTTCGAGCAGTTGCCCGAAGCGGGCGATCTCGACAAGCCCAAGCTGGTGTTCTTCTTCGATGAAGCGCACCTGTTGTTCAGCGATGCGCCGCCGGCCTTGCTCGAAAAGATCGAGCAGGTCGTGCGCCTGATCCGCTCCAAGGGCATCGGCATCTACTTCGTCACGCAAAACCCGCTTGACATACCCGACAGTGTGCTCGGTCAGCTCGGCAACCGCGTGCAACATGCTTTGCGCGCCTTCACGCCGCGCGATCAGAAAGCCGTCAAGGTCGCCGCCGAAACCCTGCGCGCCAATCCGCAGTTCAGCGCCGAAGCGGTCATTACCGAACTGGGCGTGGGCGAGGCGCTGATCTCCTTTCTCGATGCCAAAGGCACGCCTTGTATCGTGCAGCGCGCCTTCGTGTTGCCGCCGTCGTCGCGCATCGGGCCGCTGGCTGCCGATGAGCGCAATGCAGTGATCAATGCCTCGCTGGTTTATGGCACGTATGAAGAAGTGCTGGATCGCGAATCGGCATACGAAAAGCTGCGCGCCGGTGCAGGCACGCCGAGTGACTCCACCTCTGCAACGCCGGCCGCGACTGCCGACGTGAAGGCGACGGATAGTGGCGGCCTGTTCGGTGGCGCCCTCGGCGGCATCCTTTTCGGTACCACAGGCCCGCGCGGTGGTCAGCACGACGGCCTGGCGCAGATCGCCGCAAAAACGGTAGTGCGCACCATGGGTTCCGAAGTCGGGCGCCAGATCATCCGTGGCGTTCTGGGCTCCATCCTCGGCGGGCGCAGTCGCCGCTAGCCCATAGCCTCGTATTCAATGACCCGCAGCGGCAGCCTTGCCGCGTGACCTCACAAAGAATGCGGCGCACAGTTGCAAATAAGAACTATTCTCATGTAAGCTCTTGCTTGTCCTGGTGACGCGCTGTAATGGCGAGTCGCCAGGACGTGTCAATCGGTCCGTAAATGGTCGGGACGGTTGGCTCGCCGACCGGTTGTTCGCTATCGGGTAGCGTGATCACTGGTCGGTACGGGGAAACTTTTTGCAAGCCAGCGCGCGCAAGCGTTCGCCAGCCAGCATTTTTTTCAATCATGCGGTGCGTGCGTGTTGCCCTTGGCGACATTCCGATGTGCTCACCGCCGAAAGGAACATGGCATGAGCATAGACCCGGAAATCGCGCAGACCCGCCCGGCGGTTCTGATCGCATCGGTCATCCACTTGCTGACTTGCAGCGCCTTGCACGGCGTATCCATCGCCAAGAGCCGCTCGCTGTCGCAACACCTTGCCGCGCTCGCTTCCGGCCCCGACATCGATCCACTGCTGCGCCGTGCCTGCAACGAGTTGATGCATGCCTGGTACCAGCAAGCGGTGGAGCTATCGCACGAGCAGATATTCGACGACGCTGGCGTGCACGCCGATTCGGCCCCGATGCACTGAGCCGGAAGTGAATCGATATGACACAGATCGAGCAAGCCCTGCGCATTGATGCGATCACCACTGCGGCACAGAAGCCTCTGGCGGCAACGCCACTCGATGTGCGTATCGTGCGCAGCAAGGACATCCTGCAGAGCAGCGGCCATGCGCTCATCGAGCACAACGGCACGATCTACACCCTGCATGCCACACGCAGTGGCAAGCTGATCCTGACGAAGTAATCCGTTGCACCGCGTACAGCCGGTTCGCAACCATCAACCAAGAAATCGAAAGAGAACACATGTCACGTTACACAGGTCCCCGATTGAAAGTCATGCGCGCCCTCGGCGTCGAACTGCCCGGCTTGTCGCGCAAGAGCATTGAAAATCGTCCCAATCCGCCTGGCCAGCACGGCGCACGTGCGCGTCGTGTTTCCGGCTTCGGCGCACAGCTGCGCGAGAAGCAGAAACTGCGCTTCAATTACGGCCTCGGCGAGCGCCAGATGCGCCGCCTCATGACAGATGCAAAAGCCAGCCGCGGCAACGCCGGTGAGAAACTGGCCGAGCTGCTCGAGCGTCGTCTCGACAACGTCGTGTTCCGTGCCGGCTTCGCCCCGACGATTCCTTCTGCACGTCAGCTGGTTAACCATGGCCACTTCCATGTCAATGGCAAGCGCGTGGACATTCCTTCGTACCGCGTGCGCCCAGGTGAAGTGATCTCCCTCGCGCGTTCCGAGAAAGTCCTCGACATCATCAAGTTCACCATGGAAGAGCCGTCGCTGACACGCCCTGAATGGTTGAGCTGGGATGCAGCCGCCAGCAAGGCCACGATGACACATGCGCCTGCCTTGTCCGACATGCCATTCCCGATTGAAATGCAGCTGGTGGTCGAGTACTACTCACAACGCATGTAAGCGTTTGTCGAACTAGTCACATGGTCTCGACAACGCGGCGTCCCGGCGCCGCATTGTCGTTTACGCGACGAGGGTAATCCTCGTAACTCCAACTGGATATCTAGCTGGATACAGCCGCCACTTTGGTCCGCGCCCTGTGCAGCTTCTTGTAACTGTCGATCAGGCGCTGGTGCCTGTCGAGCCCTTCCAGTTTCATACTCGTAGGCGTCAAGCCGAAGAAGCGCACACTGCCGTCCACTGAGCCTGTCGCCGCGTCCATCCGCGCGTTGCCAAACATCCGGCGGAAATTGACCACGTAATCGTCCAGCTCCAGTTCGTCGTCCAGCACAACCTCCAGCACTACATTCAATGCCTGATAAAACAAGCCGCGCTCGACCGTGTTTTCGTTGTATTGCAGGTAGCTTCCCACCAGTTCCTTCGCCGCTTCGAATTGCTTCAAGGCGAGATTGATCAGCAGCTTCAATTCCAGGATCGTCAACTGGCCCCAGACCGTGTTCTCGTCAAATTCAATGCCAATCAGTGTGACTATGTCAGTGTAATCATCGAGCTCACTGTCTTCGAGGCGTTCAAGAAGCGCTAGCAGAGCGGCATCGTCGAGGCGATGCAGGTTCAGGATATCGGTGCGGAACGACAGCGCCTTGTTGGTGTTATCCCAGATCAGATCCTCCACCGGATACACCTCCGAATAACCCGGCACCAGAATGCGACAGGCCGTTGCGCCTAGAGTGTCATACACCGCCATGTAAACTTCCTTGCCCATGCCTTCGAGAATGCCGAACAGGGTTGCGGCTTCCTCGGTGGTGGCGCTGTTTTCACCCTTGGCGGAAAAATCCCACTCAACGAAATCGTAGTCGGCTTTGGCACTGAAAAAGCGCCACGACACCACGCCGCTCGAATCGATGAAGTGCTCCACAAAGTTGTTCGGCTCAGTCACGGCGTTGCTCTCAAAAGTGGGCTGAGGTAAATCGTTCAGGCCTTCGAAACTGCGACCCTGCAGCAACTCCGTAAGACTGCGTTCCAGCGCCACCTCCAGGCTCGGGTGCGCACCGAACGAGGCAAACACACCGCCCGTACGCGGGTTCATCAAGGTAACGCACATCACCGGGTACTCCCCGCCCAGCGACGCATCCTTCACCAGCACCGGAAAGCCTTGCGCCTCCAGTCCCTGAATGCCGGCCAGAATGCCGGGGTACTTCGCCAGCACCTCCTGCGGCACATCAGGCAGTGCGAATTCACCTTCGAGAATCTCGCGTTTTACCGCCCGCTCGAAAATTTCCGACAGACACTGCACCTGCGCTTCGGCCAGCGTATTGCCGGCACTCATGCCATTGCTGAGAAACAGGTTGTCGATCAGGTTGGACGGGAAATACACCACCTCACCGTCCGACTGGCGCACAAACGGCAGCGAACAGATGCCGCGCTGCACATTGCCGGAATTAGTGTCGTACAAATGCGAGCCCCGCAACTCGCCGTCCGCGTTGTAAATTCGCAGACAGTGCTCGTCGAGAATTTCAGTCGGCAGCGCATCTTTACGGCCAGGCTTGAACCAGCGCTCGTTCGGGTAATGCACAAACGCCGCGTTGGCGATGTCTTCGCCCCAAAACTGATCGTTGTAAAAATGATTGCAATTCAGTCGCTCGATAAACTCCCCCAGAGCCGACGCCAACGCGCTTTCTTTGGTCGACCCCTTGCCATTGGTAAAACACATCGGCGAGTGAGCATCGCGGATATGCAGCGACCACACATTCGGAACGATATTGCGCCACGAAGCGATTTCAATCTTCATGCTCAAGCCCGCCAGGACGCCAGACATATTGGCGATGGTTTTCTCCAGCGGCAGATCCTTGCCTGCAATATAGGTGCCCGCTTCAGAAGCCGCGCTCGTACTCCGACCCAGCATCAGCAACGCCTGAGCATCGGCTTCTAAATTTTGCACCTCTTCAATCAAGAATTCAGGCCCGGCTTGCACCACCTTCTTCACCGTACACCGGTCGATGGAGCGCAAAATGCCCTGGCGGTCTTTGGCGGAGATATCCGCCGGCAACTCGACCTGAATCTTGAAAATCTGCTTGTAGCGATTTTCCGGATCGACAATGTTGTTCTGCGACAGGCGGATGTTGTCGGTGGGAATATTGCGCGTTACGCAGTACAACTTAACAAAGTAAGCCGCACACAAAACCGATGACGCCAGAAAGTAATCGAACGGGCCCGGGGCCGAGCCATCGCCCTTGTAACGGATAGGTTGATCGGACACCACCGTGAAGTCATCGAACTTGGCTTCAAGACGAAGCTTGTCGAGAAAGTTAACTTTGATTTCCATGCGAACTCCAAAAAGCGTTCAAAAACGATTAAGCCGCTATTGTCCGATTTTTTCAGCTGGAATCCTGTGCTTTTCATCAATGGCCGCTGAACGGGGTTCCAAATGGAAGAGGTGCTGGTGAATATGTGGCTAATGCCCCATGCCACGCGAGGTTTATTGCCAAGGCCGCGAGCACTCCGCTGACTAGCAGCAATGGCAGCTTCCCGGCACTTCGCCTGGATCTCCTTGAACGGGGGCCAAAAGACGCCTTGGTTTGATTCGGCCCTAAGGAAAAGCCGCGATGCTGCTGTGATAAAATGCTGCTACAAAAACATCGCGGACTTTCATGGCGCTCTCCCCTCTCACCGCACTCTCGCCGCTCGACGGGCGCTACAGCAGCAAAGTCGAACCGCTGCGGCAGTATTTCAGCGAACTGGGCCTTATCCGTTACCGTGTGCAGGTCGAAGTCGAATGGCTGAAGGCATTGGCCGCCGACGCTGCGATTCCCGAAGTCACCCAATTTTCTGCCGCAACGATTAAAGAGCTCGATGCGGTCGTCAGCGGCTTTGCCGAAGCCGACGGTACGGCCGTTAAAACCATCGAAGCGCGTACCAATCACGACGTCAAGGCGATCGAATATTTTTTGAAGGACAGGCTCGCGGGCAATCAGGAAGTCGCGAAAGTCGCCGAATTCATTCACTTTGCGTGCACGTCGGAAGACATCAACAACCTGTGCCATGCGTTGATGCTCAAAGCCGCGCGTGATGCTGTAATGCTGCCGATGTTCGACAAAATCGTCGAACGCATGACGGCGATGGCGCACGATCTCGCCGATGTCTCGATGCTCGCGCACACGCACGGCCAGCCGGCGAGCCCGACCACGCTCGGCAAAGAGATGGCGAACGTCGTTGCGCGCTTGAAGCGCGCGCGCGAACGCATTGCGGCGGTGAAGCTGCTGGGCAAGATCAACGGCGCCGTCGGCAATTACAACGCGCACATCGCCGCTTATCCGAAGGTCGACTGGGAAAAATTCGCGCGCCGCTTCGTCGAAAGCCTGGGCCTCGAATTCAATCCGTACACGATCCAGATCGAGCCGCACGACGCGATCGCCGAGCTTTTTGATGCGTTCGCGCGCGCCAACACGATCCTGCTCGATCTCGACCGCGACATCTGGGGCTATATTTCGCTCGGTTATTTCACGCAAAAAACCAAAGCCGGCGAAGTCGGCTCATCGACGATGCCGCACAAGGTGAACCCGATCGACTTCGAGAATTCCGAAGGCAATCTCGGTCTCGCCAATGCGCTGCTGCGCCACATGAGCGAGAAACTGCCGGTCTCGCGCTGGCAGCGCGATCTCACCGATTCGACCGTGCTGCGCAACATGGGCACCGCGCTCGGCTACACGCTGCTCGCTTACGATTCGCTGCTGAAGGGCCTTAACAAGCTCGAAGCCGGACGCTCGCAGCTCGCGGCCGATCTCGATTCGAATTGGGACGTGCTCGCCGAACCGGTGCAGACCGTGATGCGGCGTTACGGCGTCAGCGGCGCTTACGAGCAATTGAAAGACCTAACGCGCGGCAAAGGCGGTATCGACAAAGCCTCGCTGCACGCTTTCATCAAGACGCTTGCAATACCCGAAGAAGCGAAGCAGACCTTGCTCGCCCTCACGCCGGCGACTTATATCGGCAAAGCCGCCGAGCTCGCTAAAAAAATCTAGCGGTACGAAAGCAGGACACGCCGTCCGTTCGGGCGGGTGTAGGAGCGCGTCTACTGGACGCAGTGTCCAGCGGCCGCGAGAATGAATTCCCGCAACTATCTGGAGCACCCATGAAAAACCCCGTCGGCTGGTTTGAAATTTACGTGCAGGACATGGAGCGCGCAAAAACGTTTTACGAAACGGTGTTCAATGAGAAACTGACGAAGCTCGATACGCCGGGTTTAGAGCTGTGGGCGTTCGAAATGCACAACGAGGGCTACGGCACGGCCGGCGCGCTCGTGAAAATGCCGGGGGTGCAAAGCGGCGGCAACAGCGTGCTCGTCTATTTCAAATGCGAGGACTGCGCGGTTGAAGCGGCGAAGGTGATCAAAGCCGGCGGCCGCATCGAAAAGGAAAAATTTTCGATCGGCCAGTACGGATTTATCACACTCGTCTTTGATACCGAGAACAATATGATCGGCCTGCATTCGATGAAATGACGGCGCACGGGCGGCCGCCGCCGGTTGCCCTATAATCGCAGGACGTTGCCGGTGTGCAGACGCCAGGGCCGCGCCAAATAAAACAGGAGGAGCACCGTGGATACACGCATACCGAAGCCGTATGGCGAGGCCGTCGCGCCGGCACAAACACTCGACCGCCGGGACTTTCTCAAGCAGGGCATCAAGGTTGCGGGTACGGCCGTCGCTGGCGGCATCGCGGGTACTGCGGCGCTTTCGGCGCAAGGCGCGGAACCCATCGGCAAAGACTTTCCCGCGTGGTCGAATACCATGGGCAAGGGCCTGAGCACCTACGGCCAACCATCGCGCTTCGAAGATCCGGTCAAACGTTACGCCGCAAGCGGCTACGGCACGCTCGCACCCGGCACGGGCAGCGCGCGCAGCCCGATCGAAAAACTCGAAGGCGTGATCACGCCGAACGGACTGCATTACGATCGCAGCCACAACGGCACACCCGACATCGATCCGGCGAAGCACAAGCTGCTCATACACGGCCTCGTCAAACGGCCGCTGACGTTTTCAATCGCCGAACTGTCGCGCTACCCGATGGTCAGCCGCATCTGCTTTCTCGAATGTGCGGGCAACAGCAGCGGTAATGCAGTTGCGGCGGAGCCGCCGCAGGTGTCGGCCGGCAACGTGCATGGACTCATCTCGTGCGCCGACTGGACGGGCGTGCCGCTTGCGCTGCTGCTCAACGAAGCCGGCGTCGAGCCCGGCGGCAAATGGCTGCTCGCCGAAGGCGCGGATTCCGCGGCCATGAGCCGTAGCATTCCGATTGAAAAAGCGTTCGACGATGCGATCGTCGCGCTGTATCAGAACGGCGAACGCATCCGTCCTGAAAACGGCTATCCGGTGCGGCTGCTGCTGCCGGGCTGGGAAGGCAACATGAACGTGAAGTGGCTGAACCGCATCAAGGTCACCGACGGGCCGACGCACACCAAGGACGAAACCTCGAAGTACTCCGACCCGATGGCCGACGGCAAAGCGCGCCAGTTCACCTTCGAGCAAGGCGTCAAGTCAGTCATCACACGGCCATCCGGGACGATGACGATGAGCGGCGCCGGCCTTTACGAAATCACAGGCATCGCCTGGAGCGGCGCCGGACGCATTTCGCGCGTTGAAATTTCGCTCGACGGCGGCGCCACCTGGCGCGACGCGCTGTTGACGGGCCAGGCGCTGCCGAAAAGCGTCGTGCGCTTTCGTCTGCCGTGGGAATGGAACGGCTCGCCCGCACAGCTGCAAAGCCGCGCGATCGACGAGAAAGGCAACGTGCAGCCGACCAGAAAAATGTACAAAGCAGAGAACGCCGTTGATGGCCGCTTTCACAACAACAGCATCGTCGCGTGGGGCGTGGATGCAGACGGGAGCATTAAAAATGTCTACTCATAAATCCGTCGCGGCGACCGTCGCCGCCGTTGGCTTGCTCGCGGCCTGCGCGGCGCAGAACGAAAGCGTAATGCCCACACGCGGACCAAATCTCGGCCGCACGCCCACCACGCAGGAGATTCGCGCGGCTGACATCAGCATTCCGCCGAGCGGTGCGGGCCTGCCCGCTGGCAGTGGCGATGCAAAGCAAGGCGCGACGGTCTATGCCGCGAAATGCCAGTCCTGTCATGGCGACAAAGGCGCCGGCAAACCGGCCGACGCGCTGGTCGGCGGCATCGGCAGCCTGGCCACGCCCAAGCCGGTTCGCACCGTCGGCAGCTTTTGGCCGTACGCGACGACGCTGTTCGATTACACGCGCCGCGCAATGCCGCTGCAAAATCCGAAATCGCTGAGTGACGATGAAGTGTATGCGGTCAGCGCGTACATTTTAAGTTTGAACGGCATCATCGCGGACAATGTGCAGATGAACGCGCAAACGCTGCCGCAGGTGAAGATGCCGAACCGCGACGGGTTCGTCGACCACTCGCGCAAATAAGCTAAGGTTGAAACCTTCACCCGGGAACGCCCGGGTGATTTACGCGCGATCCGGAGCGGGTCTCGCCGCCGCTGTTTCCATCCGCAGCAGGCCAACCACTTCCGAAACATCTTCCAGTTCGTCGAGCTTCCAGCATAACTTGAGCAGGCGCGAAATGCGCCGCGCCGACAGCGCACCGGCGCTCAAGCCGCGAAATTTCTTTTCAATGTCCTTGTCGGTCGCCGGATTCCGAACGTGGCCGCGCGGATGGTCGACATTGCTCACCTTGCGCTCGCCGTTGTTAAGCGTCACCACGAGCCGGCACGGCACGCTTTGCGGCTGCATTTTGTCGAGTTCCTTGTCGTGGATGACTTCGACTTTGGCAATCAGCTCGCGCAGGCGCGGATCGAACAGGTTTTCGGGCGCATAAGTCGCCGCGTCGACCCAGCCGTACAGCAGTGCGGCGCTGACGAGAAAAGGAATGCTGTGGTCGGCCGTTTCGCGCGTCGTCGGGTTCCACTTCTCGGGCTCGCTGCCGATTTCGCTCCACGCAAACCAATACGTCGTGACGACGATGGACTTTACCTGTGACGGATCGATCTGATCGCGGATAGCGAGCATCGCCTCGATCGGCGACTGGCCGTGGTATTCACAGGGATAAATCTTGAGCTGGCTGTCGGCAACGCGAAAATGTCCCTGCGGACCCGGCAGCGCGGGCCAGTCGAATTTGCCGGCGGCATTCCACAGGCCCTGCTCGCCTTCAAACACGGTCGTTGGTCCGGTCATGCCGGCTGCCGCAAGCTCGGCGGCGAAAACGGCGTTGCGGCAGGCGTTGCCGCCCGCGCAGCCTTTCCACATCGTCAGTTGTCCGCGCCGTGAGACTTCGAGCGCCATGTTCGGCGTCAGCACGAGTGCCAGTGCGTTCGCCGTCGTTTCGTGATCGAGCCGCATGATTTTCGCGAGTGCCGCGGTCGCCGCGAGTGCCGTGTAAACGACGTGGTCCCAGCCGCGATTGCGAATGCGGTTGCCGGCGAAAAATCCGAGATACAGTTCGTAAACGATGATCGACGCGAGCAGAAACGTCTTGCCGTCAGTCTTGTGATAATCGGTCACGGCGAGCAACGCCGCGAACGCATCGCTCGGATGACCGCCGCCGCTGCCGGTCGCATCGTTCAGATCGAGATAGCGAATCATCACGCCGTTCGCGAACGCCGCGAGTTCGGGCGTCGTACGGTCGAGCGTGCCGAACACACGCGCCGTCTTTTCGCTCTTCGCCCTGCCCGCGACTTTCCGCGCAATCACGCAGGGCTCCGCGTTGTATCCGCCGATGGCGCACGCGAGGCTATCGATGAAGCGGCGCTTGCACTCGTGGATCGCTTCCGGCGTCAGGTCGTCGTATTTGAGATTAAACGTGAAGTCGGTCAGTTTTCGGAGCGTGTCATCCATCGTTCGAATCTTTCGAGGTCAGCGGAATCTGAGCAACGCATCGACGGCGACGACACCCAGGCCGGCCGGCCGCACCAGCAGCGGATTGATGTCCATTTCTTCGAGGGCCTCGCGCATCTCCCATGCCAGCCGGGAGACTGCCACGAGCGTCTGCGCTAGCCCTGCGACGTCGGCAGGCGGCCGGCCGCGCGCGCCGGCCAGAATTGGCGCTGCGCGCAGTTCGGCAATCATTTCCTGCGCGGTTTCAAGTTCGAACGGCGCGAGCCGGTAAGTGACGTCTTTCAGCGTCTCGGCAAAGATGCCGCCGAGACCGAACGCAACCACCGGACCGAACACCGAATCGTTGACGACGCCAACAATGGTCTCGACGCCGTCGACGATCATGGGCGACGCCAGTAAACCGTCGAGCTTCGCCGTGGGCGCTGCGGCTCGCACGCTTTTCAGCATCTCATCGGCAGCGGCCGACAATTCAGCAGCATCCCGAATGTTCAAGCGCACGCCGCCGATCTCCGACTTGTGCGGGATATCGCGCGAAACGATTTTGAGCGCGACGGGGAAAACAATATCCGCAAGCTGGGCAGCGCTCACAGACGCAGCCGGCAACAAGCGGTCGCTCGTGACCGGGATCCCGAAGGTTTTCAGTATCTCTTTGCTTTCGTGCTCGCTCGCCGTGCCTGGCGCGTAGCGTTTACCGATTGATGCCGGTCGATCGCCGATCGGTGTGCGCGTTTTCTTGCGCGCGCGCTGATATTCTGCAAGCACATGCATCGCTTTGACCACGCGCCCCGGCGACGGCAGAATTGGAATCGCGGCCTGCTCGAGTATCTCCATGCCGCCGCCCATGGTTTCCCGCGGCACCGACAGAAATGTGAACACGGGCTTGTTGTGCTTCTTTACCGCTTCGGCGAGCACGGTCGCACCATTGCGCGCCTGTTCGCCGGTCGTCGTTGCGAACAGCACGCCCAATTGATGGACCGCGGCATCGGCGAGCACCGCATTGACGGCAGTGCGAAAGCGCGGCGTGTTTGCATCGGTGATGAAGCCCGCGGCGTAATCGACCGGGTTTTCAAGCGAAGCGGTATTTGGAAGAACCTTTTGCAGCAGCGCGAGCGTGGCAGGCGCCAGGGTTGAAAGGCGGATGCCGAATTCGTCGGCGGCATCCGAGAACACGACGGCGGATCCGCCTGAGCCGCCCATGATCGCGACGTCGTCGCCGGCCGGCCGGTCAAGGTAGGCGAGCAGGCATTGCACGCAATCGATTGCCTCTTCCATTTCATGCACTTGAACGATGCCGCACTGACGGAACGCCGCACGGTAAATGTCGTACGAGCCGGTCATGTTCGCGGTGTGCGACGCCGCTGCTTTCACGCCCTGCTCGCTGTTGCCGGCCTTCCACACGACGATGGGCTTGCCTGCGGCAAGCGCGCGCTCGGCCACGGCCACGAGGCGGCGCCCGTCGCTGACGCCTTCCATGTACATGAGTATCAGGCGCGTGCCCGGATCGTCGACCATCGCTTCGATGAGTTCCGGCGCGCTCAAGTCGCTCTCGCTGCCGCTTGCAACGACCTGCCGAAAACCGATGCCCGCCGTCGCACAGCGAATCACGAGGCTGTTGCCGAAGCCGCCGCTCTGGATGACCGCCGATACGGATCCCGGCTGCAGGTACGGCGCACGCGCAAGGCTGCCGAATGCAGCATACGCACGTGAATGCACATTGACGAGGCCGAGACAATTCGGGCCGATGATGCGCACACCATGCTCACGCGCGGCTTTCACCATTGCCGCTTCGCGCGCCTGCCCCTCCGGACCCGATTCGCGAAAGCCGCCGCCGAACACGACGACGAAACGCAAGCCATGACGTCCACATTCGGCGACCATGTCCGGCACCAGCGCCGCCGGCAGCGCGATGACCGCAATGTCGCAGGGCGACGGCACGTCCTTGATCGCCGCATAACACCGCAAGCCGGCGATCTGATCGTATTTCGGATTCACCGGATAAACACCGCCCGCGTAGCCGCGTTCCTGCAGCGCGCGGATCGTCTGCGCACCGGGACGGTTTGCTTCAGGGCTCGCTCCGATCACCGCGATCGCACGCGGATTGAATAGATGTTCGAAGCCGCTCATCGCATTACATTCATTTGGCAGTCACCACTTCATGCGCGAGCTCGTGGCGCTTGATTTCCGCTTCGTCGATCTCGATGCCGAGACCGGGCAGCTGAGGCAGGCTGCAGTAACCGTCTTTGATATCGATGGGTTGGTTTTTGACCAGCGAATCGGCGGCGACGGCCGGCAATCCCATCATGAATTCAGCGCCGAATGCGTGATTCGGAATCGATGCGCACAAGTGCGCGCCCGCGATTGCTTCAATGTAACTGCCATTCGCGGTGCCCGCGCAATTGACCGGAAGTCCCGCGGCCGCCGCGATCACCGCGATCTCGCGGCTGCGGCGCAGCCCGCCGCACTTATAGAATTTAAGTCCGAGCACATCCGCTGCCTGGCTCGCGATCACGTTCGCCGCATCCGTCGCGCTGTACACGGATTCATCGGCAAGCACGGCGACGCGGGCGTGATCGCGGATCCACCGCATGGCGCCGAGCGCCTCAGCCGCTACCGGCTGCTCAAAGTACGTTAGGTCGACGTCCGCAAGCCGTTCGACGAGCTTGACGGCATTGACGCGGTCGTACGTCGTATTGGCGTCCACACCCAGAAATACGTCAGGCCCGAGCGCCTTGCGCACGGCAGTTACGACGCGCACGTCGATGTCGATCTGTGCCATCGGGCCGACTTTCACGCACAGGTAGTTGACGCCGTATTTTTCGATCGCCATCAACGCTTCGTCGATCATCGTCTTATCGTCGGCGAGACCGAGCGACCATTCCATCTCGATTTTGTCCTTGCACGCGCCGCCGAGCAACACATGCACCGGCACTTCGAGTGCCTTGCCGACGAGATCGTGCAACGCGAAGTCGAGCACCGCGAGCGCGGCGGGATTTTTCGGTAGTTGCAATTCGCAGTTGCGCAGGATGTCTTCAATATTCAGCGCGTCGCGGCCGATGCAAAGCGGCGCATAAAAATCACGCAGGCAGGCGAACATGCTCGCGGCGGTCTCACCGACGAAAGGATTGACCGGCCTGACAAGTCCCCAGCCGCTCAAACCGCCGGCGCATACGCGCAACATGACGGGGCGCCCGACCCAGCTGCCCTTGCCGCCGTAAAGATGGGGTCCGGTCGGAATCCGGCGTTTGTTGACCGGCACGACGTCGAGCGGAATGATCTCGATCCGCTCGATCTTAAGGCTGTGAGATGCGGCTGACATGGGCACGGTTACTGGTCCTTCACTTGCGGCTTGCGTCCCTCGCGCCACGCGTCGTGGCTCTCCTTTTTGTCTTCGGTGCCTTCGAGCGTCGTGAAGCGGTACAAGTCCATCAGTGCGGCATCGGTCAGATGCGGCATATTGATGCCCTGGTTCAGCGATTCCTTGGTGAGCCGGCTCGCGAGCGGCGGATATCCCGCAATCTGGTCAGCGATTTCCATCGCGCGTGCCATCAACTCGGCGTGCGGCACGACCCATTGCGCGAGGCCGATGCGCTGCGCTTCGTCGGCCTTCAGCGGAAACCCCATGCCGAGCCGCATCGCGTTGCCTTTGCCGATCCAACGCGCAACCCGCACCAGCGCCGCCTGCGCCGGAATGATGCCGAGCTTGACCTGCGTGAGGCGCCATTCCGCACGGTCGGACGCGATGATCATGTCGCAGCAGTAAGTGACGATGCAACCGATGCCGACCGCGTAACCGTTGACCGCCGCGATCAGCGGTTTGGGGAAATCATCCATCACGCGGAACGCATGATGGCGACGGTTCGGAATATTGCGGATGAATTCCGCGACCGAATTCAACACGTGCGTTTTCGGATCTTTGAGATTCGCGCCCGCGCAGAACGCACCGCCCGCCTCGTCGCCCGTCATGATCACACAGCGAATCGCCGGATCTTCTTCAAGCTGGCGCAAGCCGTCGCGCAGCTCGCCGTAAAAATCTTCACACCATGCGTTGCGCACTTCGGGCCGGCTCAGAGTCAGCACGCCGACGTGTCCGCGCTTTTCACAAATAATAGGCATACGATCTTTCTGAATGAATAGTCAAAATCTGCTTGAGCTGCGGTACTCAGTCCGCCCGCATGCCGACGGCCTTGATGACTTTGCTGTTCTGCGCCAGTTCGCGCTTGATGAGCTCGCCGAAATCTTTCGGCGAACTGCCGACGACGTCGGTGCCGGCCGCGGTGAAGCGTTCATGTGCGTACGGCGTCTTCAGCACTTCACCGATCTGCTTGTAGAGCTTGTCGATAATTGGGGCCGGCGTTCCCGCCGGGGCGAGCATGCCCTGCCACGGCGCGGTGTTGAAATCCTTGATGCCGGCTTCCGCGAGCGTCGGCACTTCAGGCAGATAAGACACGCGATCCTTGCCGGACGTGCCGAGTATCTTGACCTTACCGCCCTTGATATACGGCATCACCGTCGGCGGCGTCGTGAAAATGAGCTGCACCTCGCCGGAAACCATGGCCGTCAGCGCCGGCGCCCCGCCTTTGAACGGCACCGATACCATCTGCGTATTGGTCAAAATCTTGAAGAGCTCGGCGGCGAGCGCGCCCGAACTGCTCGGGGTCGCGAGCGCCACGTTCAGCTCGTTCGGCCTGGCCTTGGCGAGCGCGATCAGTTCCTGCACCGTGTTGGCTTTGACCGAAGCGTTAATCGCGAGCAGCAAAGGCTGCGATCCCGCCATGGTCACGGGCGCAAAGTCCTTATAGACGTCATAGGGCACCTTGCGATAGATGAACGGCACGATGGTGTGCGCGGCATAGGTAAAGAGGAGCGTATAGCCGTCAGGCTGCGCGTGCGCGACGATTTCGTTGCCGAGTATGCCGCCGGCGCCGGCGCGATTGTCGATGACGACGGCCGTGCCGAGCGCCTCGCCGAGTCTGCTGGTCACGATGCGCGCGATGATGTCAGTGCCGCCGCCCGCCGCCACCGGCACGATGACGCGAATCGGTTTGTCCGGGTAATTCGCCGTCGACGGCTGCGCCAGCGCGCCGCCCACGAACGCGCACAAGGCAAAAGCCGGGATGAAACGAAGATAAAACTGCATGCTGCTCCTTCTGATCGATAGCTGCGGAACGCCGTGGCTGACCTGGCGCCGTGCTATCGGATTTTGACGGGACGCGTTGCGGCGAGATGACGGTGCAGCGCGTGTTTGCGGAAACGGTTCTGGTTTTTCGAATCTATCACAATGTCGCCATCGCTTCAGCGACGCTGTCGGCATTGCCGTAAGTCCACAATGAGTTTTCCCAACCCCGCGGTCGGTAAGGCGACTGAAAGCTACTCGGGCTTGATACCCGCCGATTTAATCACTTTCGCCCACTTCGGCAGTTCCGTGCGCACGAGATCGCCTAACTCCTGCGGCGTGCTCGGCGTCGCGTCGAGTCCCTGCGCTTCCATGACTGCCTTGGTGTCGGCGTTGGCGAGCCCCTGCCGCACGAGCTGATTCAAGCGGGTGACGATCGCGGACGGCGTACCGGCGGGCGCAAACAACGCATTCCATGCCGTGACCTCGTAGCCGGGAACGCCCGACTCGGCAATCGTCGGCGTATCGGGCACGAAGCTCGAGCGCTTTGAGCCCGACACGCCGAGCAGAATCAGTTTTTTCGTTTGCACGTGCGGGAGCACGGACGTGCTGCCGAACATCATCGCGACCTGGCCGCCGACGAGGTCGATGATCGACGGGCCGCTGCCTTTGTACGGCACATGAATCATTTTGACGCCGGCCATCGATTTGAAGAGTTCGCCCGCGAGATGCGTGCCGCTGCCGACGCCGACCGATGCATAGGTGAGTTGATCGGGCTTGGCTTTGGCGAGCGCGATCAATTGCTGCACCGAGCGCGCCTGCGTCGATGGATGCACGACGAGAAAAAACATGTATGCCGAAATTTTAGAGATCGGTTCGAAATCCTTGACCGGATCATAGGGAACCTGCTTCTGCAGGCTTGGATTGATCACGATGCTGCTTTGCATCGCGAGCAGCGTGTAACCGTCGGGGGGCGCCTTGGCGACGAGTTCGACGCCGAGATTGCCGCCCGCACCCGGGCGATTGTCGACAAACACGGATTGCCCGAGCTCGATTGTCATCGTGCGCGCGAGCGCGCGCGACACGAGATCGAGCGAGCCGCCGGGGCTGAACGGATTGACCATGCGCACGGCCTTCGTCGGATACGCTTGAGCGCAAGCCTCCCCAAATGCGATACAAGCACTGACGAGCAACGCTGCGACGGCCATCCATGATTTCGTTTGCATTCCTGCTCTCCTCCGGCCGCGCTATTTTTATCGTTATGCACTCAACTCGCGGATTCGCGCCGCACGATCAGCGCGTCGACGACGCGGCAGCCCGCACCGCTCTGCAAAACAACGAGCGGATTAATGTCGACCTCGGCGATGCGGTCTTTGCAATCGTGCGCAAACCATGAAAGCCGCACGATCAGGTCGCAAACGGATTCCACATCGCGCGCCGTCATGCCGCGTACGCCGTCGAGCAGCTTACGGCCGCGCAATGCATCGATCATCGCGCGCGCACGGGCCGGCGTGACGGGCGCGATGCCATAGCTCACGTCGCGCAGCACTTCGATGTGGATGCCGCCGAGTCCGACCGCGATCACCGCGCCGAAAACGGGGTCTTGTATGACGCCAAGCATCATTTCAACACCCGGCGGCACCATTTCCTGCACGAGCACGCCGTTGATTTGCGCGTTCGGCGCATGGCGCTTCGCCGCCGCGATCACTTCAGCGTAAGCCGACCGTACGCTATCGTCGCCCTTTACGCCGAGCTTCAATGCCCCGGCATCGGTCTTGTGCAGGATGTCGGCGGAATCGATTTTGAGCGCGACCTTGCCGTTAATTCGATCCGCTATCGGGACGGCTTCGTCAGCACTGCGCGCCAAAGTCTCCTGCGTGACCGGAAAACCATAATCAGCGAGCACGAGCTTGGCTTCACGTTCGGTCATTGTGCCGGCACCCTTACCGAGTTTCGCGCGCGCCGCTTCGAGTGAAATGCCGGCCGGACGTTGCGGCTGGTGGTCGGCGCCTTCGCGTTGTGCTGCGACCGCCTGACCGAAATCCGCCGCCACGCGAATCGAGCGCAGGCACGGCAACGCGTCGCGATATACCGGAAGGCCAGCGGCGACGAGTTCTTCCGCCGTCGGGTGCTCGTCATCAGTACATGCACCGATCCAGATCATCGCGGCTGGCTTCGGGCAGTTGCGAACAAACTCGACGCCGCTCTCGATTTGCGCGCGCGTGACGAATGCAAAAATCGGCGCGATGACGTCGATATTCGGATCGTCGACGATGGCATTCAGCGCACGGCTGAACATCGCCGGCTCGCCCGTTGCGAGCGAAGTGAGATCGCTCGGATTCAGAATTTTGCTGCCGTAGCCGGGCAGCAGGCTGCTCAAAACTGTCTGCGTTGGCGGCGAATACTCGGCCCACTCGATACCCTGGTCGGCGCCCATGTCGGCGAGATGCACGATGTTGCCGCCGGTCGCGGCGACCGATGCGGTACGCCGTCCCTTCGGCCAGCGCCGCTTGCGCAGCAGGATCGCGGTTTCATACAACTCGTTGCATGTATTCACGCCGATGATGCCGTATTGCTTGAACGCGGCCTGATAAATATCGTCGACGCCCGCAATCGCTCCGGTGTGCGAAGAAGCAGCGCGGCTGCCGGCTTCCGTGCGGCCGAGTTTCAAAACCACGAGCGGCTTTTCACGCTCAAGCGCTTCGCGCGCAACGGATGCGAGCTTGGCGCCATCCTTGAAGCCTTCAACCGCCATCAGGATGATGTCGGTCGACTCCGAGCGCAGCATGAAGCGCGCAAAGTCGAGCGTATCGAGGTCGGCTTCATTGCCGCAGCTCGCCTCATAACTGACGCCGAGGCCCGTCATCTGCGCGCGCCACATTACCGTGATCTGGCCGAGCCCGCCGCTGTGGCTGATGACGCCGACGTTGCCGGCTTTGCCGCGCGCGCGGCCGATCGCGCCGGTCGACGTCATCGCGAAGTTGTCGATGAAGTTAATCACGCCGTTGCAATTAGGTCCCATGATGCGCATGCCGGAAGCGCGCGCGAACGCAATCAGGCGGGCCTGGCGCTCGCGGCCCTCGGGCGTTGCGGTCTCGGCGAAGCCCGCCGTATAGACGGTCGCGAACGGCACACCGCGCGCCGCGCAATCGGCGAGCACGTCGAACACGCGCTCGGTCGCGACGATAATGCCGACGTGATCGGGCGTCTCGGGCACATCCTTGAGGCTCGGATAGCAGGCGAGGCCGTGAATTTCCTTGAGCCGCGGATTGACCGGATAAATTTTTCCCTGGTAGCCGAACTTGAGCATCGCGCGAAACACGCGACCGCCGAAATTGGTCGGGTGGTCGGTGGCGCCGACCATCGCCACGCAACGCGGTGCGAAGAGACGCGTCAGATCGGTATAGCGTTCTGAAGCCAGGTTATCCACGCTTCACGCTCTCACGCCGCCAAGCCGCTCGCGGTACCGACGAGCGTCTTTTCCCCGCGCTGGCTTTCGCACCAGAATTCGACGGTCACGCGCGTCTTGTCGCTTTCGGCTGCCTTGCTTTTGACTACGCCGTGCATGGTCAGCGTGTCGCCCGCAAGCACCGGCTTGATGAAAGCCACGTTAATTTTGCCGCCGCGCACGAAGCCTTCACCCAGCAGGTCGACCATCATTTGCGACACATAAGCAGTCGACATCAGGCCTTGTGCGAGCGGGGCGGAAAATCCTTTTTTCTGCGCCCATTCGACGTCGGTATGGATGGATTTCGGACGCACGCCCGAGTAGGCATCGATCTGGCGCTGCGCTATTTGTTTCACGCGCGGCGCCAATTCGTCGCCGATATTGATCGACGCGGCCTTATTAAGCGACATGGCGCTCCCCCTTGAACAGCATCTGCGTGAACTGGCCGCGCACAAGCACAGTGCCCGACTCTTCGTCCTTCGTCTCGAATTCGGTCACCATGTAATAGCGGCCGCGCTTTTCCAGTTTGTCGATGACCTTGCCGTAGCTGCGCACGCGCATGCCGGCGCGGAGCGGCTCGACGAATTCCATCTGCATCTTCGCGTGCAGCCCGGCGGGAATGATGTAGCGGCTGTGGCGCATCATCAGCGCCTGGTTGGCGAGCAGCACCGGATGCGCGATTGGACCGCCGTACGGCGACCTGTCGAAATACCATGGGTGGTGGTCGTCGACCGCGAACGCGAACGTTTCGACGTCCTCCGGCTTGATCAAAAAGTCGTCGGACTTGAATTCCTCGCCGACCTGCACGAGGTCATATGAAATTGTTTTGAACTCGATCATTTTCCGGGCTCCCCCTAGCGGCCTTTCCATACCGGTTTACGTTTTTCCTTGAATGCGCGCGGCCCTTCGCTCGCATCTTCGCTGGCATACAACTGCGCCGCGAGCGTTTCGCCCTCCGCGAGCGCCGCGTCCACGCCGTTGTTCATTGCCTCGCGCACCATCCTTCGCGCATTGGCGACGGACAGGGGCGCACAGGCGATGATTTCTTCGGCCAGCGCGTACGCTGCCGGCAGCAACGCCGAGTATGGCACGACGCGATTTACGAAACCGATCGCATGAGCGCGTTGCGCGTCAATAGTCTTGCCGGTGATCATCAGTTCGAGTGCAATGCGGCTGCCGACCATGTGCACGAGTGGCGGCGTCCAATGCAGTCCGCGTCCGACTTTCGCTTCTGCGATACCGAATGTCGCATGTTCCGCGGCGATGCACAGGTCGCACATCTGCGCGAAGATCCAGCCGCCGCCGACCGCAGTACCATTCACTGCCGCGATCACGGGCTTGTTTACTTCGACCGTGGCGCCAATAACCGGAATCGGCGGACGCTGCGCCCCGCCCGCCACTTCTTTCAGGTCACGTCCCGCCGAAAACGACCGGTCGCCCGCCGCCGTGAGTATCGCCACGCGCAACGCCCTGTCCTCGTCGAACCGGCGAAACGCCGCGGTGAGCTGTTCGCACATCGCATTGTTGATCGCGTTCAACTGATCGGGGCGGTTGAGCGTGATCACAGCGACTTCGCCGCGAACCTCGTAGAGAACTTCTGCTGCCGCTGTCATCCTGCCTTCCTGATCAACACAATGCGCGTCACGCATTAATACATGAATTGACCGCCGTTGACGTGGATCACCTGGCCGGAAATGAATGCACCGCTGTCGCCGGCGAGATAGACGCAGGCCATCGCGATATCGTCGACGCGGCCAATGCGCTTCATCGGAATCTGCCCGAGGCGCATTTCCCGCCAATTCTTCGGATACTGGCTCCAGTCGCGTGTGGTTTCGATCGAACCGGGCGACACCGTGTTTGCCGTGATGCCATCGGCCGCGAATTCGATGCCGACCGCTTTGGAAAACGCATGCACGCCGGCTTTGCACACCATGTTGTGCGCGCGGCCCGGAATATGTCCCTGAAACCCGTCTTCGCCGGAGATATGGATGATGCGCCCCCATTTCGCTTTCTGCATACGCGGCAGCACCGCGCGCGCGAGGTAAAACGCCGAACTCAGGTTCGAGCGCAGAATCCGGTCCCAGTCTTCGAGCGAGATGTCGAAGAACTTCTGATGCAGCCGCAGTGAGACGTTGGACACCGCGATGTCGACCGTGCCAAATTTATCTTCGGCTTTTTTGACCATCGCCTCTACCGCCTTGGCGTCGCCGACGTCCGCGAGGCAGGCGAGCCCCTGCACGCCCAGCGCTTCGACCTCCTTCACGACCTTATCGATCGCCGACTGATTGCGATGACCGTTCACGACGACGTTGGCACCGGCACGCGCGAAATGCAGCGCGATCGACCGGCCGATGTTCTGGCCCGAACCGGTGACGATGGCGGTGCGTCCGGCGAGCGGTTTTGCCGGATCGGCAGTTGGTGGGGTGTCGACAGCCACTGGTGAATCCTCCAGATAATGCGGACCCGGCACGCGCGGGAAATCAGCTCCTGGTGGTGCCAAACCTGCTTTTCAGGTACGTGACGATGGCCGGCATGATCGACAGCACGATCACGCCGAGAATGAAGGCGGTCAGGTTGTTCTTGACGAACGGAATGTTGCCGAAATAGTAACCGCAGTAAACGAAGAAGCCGATCCACAGCACGCTGCCGGAAAAGCTGTAGAACATGAAGCTCGTATAACGCATGCGGCCGATGCCGGCGACGAAGGGCGCGAACGTGCGCACGATTGGCATGAACCGCGCGAGCACTACGGTTTTGCCGCCGTGCTTTTCATAGAAGCGCTGAGTGTGCCGCAGATGCTCGGGATTCAGCAAAATCGAGCGCTCGCGCTTGAACACCTTGGGACCGATGTAGTGGCCGATCCAGTAATTGGTGTTGTCGCCGCTGAAGGCAGCGATCACGAGCAGCGCGAAGAGCGCATGAACGTCCATCGCGCCGACCGCCGCCATGGTGCCGGCCACGAACAGCAGCGAATCGCCAGGCAGGAACGGCGTCACGACGAGGCCGGTCTCGCAGAAGATGATCAGGAACAGGATGGCATAAATCCAGGCGCCGTACTGCTGGATCAGGAGCGCTAAATGCTTGTCGAGATGCAGGACAAGATCGAGGAACTGCGCGAGCAACTCCACGAGCTAAACCTAGATCGCCGCGCCGATTTCGGTTTTCCTCTCGGGCTTGACGAGGTCTTTGCGCGTCACGCCGAGCCACATCACGATCGGGCTCGCGACGAGCACCGACGAGTAGATACCGAAGCAGATGCCGATCGTCAGCGCGAGCGCGAAGTAATGCAGCGTTTCGCCCCCGAACACGAGCATCGACGTCACCATGAGCTGGGTACAGCCGTGAGTGATGATGGTGCGTGAGATCGTGCGCGTAATCGCGTTGTCGATGACCGTAGTCACGCTCGCACCGCGCATCTTGCGGAAATTCTCGCGAATCCGGTCGAAGACGACGACCGACTCGTTAACCGAGTAGCCGAGAATGGCGAGCACCGCAGCAAGCACCGTCAGCGAAAATTCCCATTGAAAGATGGAGAAGAACCCGAGGATAATCACGACGTCGTGCAGGTTCGCGACGATTGCAGCGAGGCCGAATTTCCACTCGAACCGCATCGCGAGATAAGCGACGATGCCGATCGACACGAACAGCAGCGCGAGGCCGCCGTTCTCGACGAGCTCTTTGCCGACCTGGGGGCCGACGAATTCAACGCGCCGCACTTCCGCCGTCGCATCTTCCTTACGCAGTTCGTCGCGCACGGTCTCCGACAACTTCGCGCTGGTAACGCCCGCTTTGACCGGCAGGCGAATCAGAACGTCCAGCGAGGTGCCAAAATTCTGCACCGAGGCATCGGGGAAACCAATCTTGGTCATGGTCTCGCGCAGCTTATTGACGTCCGGCGCGTGCTCGTAATGCACTTCCATAACGGTGCCGCCTGTGAAGTCGACGCCAAAATTAAGTCCCTTGGTTGCGAGCGAACCGACCGCGATGAGGAACGTGATAACGGAGATCACGTTGAACACCAGCGCGTGGCGCATGAACGGGATGTCGTGTTTTATTCTGAAAAATTCCATGTGCTCTCCTGGCGTTCGAGGTTCGGGTAGAAACTACCCTTTGCTCATCGACGCCTTGCGTCCAACCGGTTTTTCCGCGCCCGCCTTCCACACCGAACCGATCGACACGCTTTCAAGGCGGCGGCGGTTACCGTAAAAAAGGTTCACGATGCTGCGCGAAACCATCACCGCGCTGTAAATTGAAGTCAGGATACCGAGACACAATACGACCGCGAAGCCTTTGACCGGGCCCGAGCCGAACGCGAACAACGCAAGCCCGCCGATCAGCGTCGTGATGTTGGAGTCGAGAATCGTGCCCCACGCGCGCTCGTAGCCGGCATGAATCGCGGCCTGCGGCGTATTGCCGTTGCGCAGCTCCTCGCGTATGCGCTCGTTGATGAGCACGTTGGCGTCGATCGCCATGCCGACCGTGAGCGCGATACCGGCCATGCCGGGCAGGGTCAGCGTGGCCTGCAGCATCGACAACAGCGATACAAGGAACAGCACGTTGACCGCCAGCGCAATGACGGAAATCACGCCGAACATCTGGTAGTACACGATCATGAAAATCGCAATGGCGGTAAAGCCGATCCACGTCGAGTGAAAACCGATCTTGATATTGTCGGCGCCGAGGCTCGGGCCGACAGTGCGCTCTTCGATGATGTCCATCGGCGCCGCCAGCGAGCCCGCGCGCAACAGCAGCGCAAGATCGTTCGCCTCACGCGTCGTCATGCGGCCCGAGATCTGGAAGCGCGCGCCCAGTTCCGACTGGATCACCGGCGCGGTGATCACTTCGGGCTTGCCCTTTTCAATCAACAGCACCGCCATGCGGCGCTTGACCGCTTCGCGCGTCGTGTCGCGCATGATGCGCGCGCCCTGTCCGTCGAGCTCGACACTGACGATCGGCTCGTTGTTCTGCTGGTCGAAGCTCGGCGCCGCGTTGGTCAGGCGTTCGCCGGTGATGATCACGTTCTTCGACAAGAGCAGCGGCTCGTTTGCCTTGCCGCGGCGCTCGATCATCAACTCGGTGCCGAAGGGCACGTTGCCTTTGAGCGCATCGTCGATTTTCTTCGGATCGTAATCGCGGCCCGACGGGTCGCTCGCGTGCGCTTCAACCAGCCGCAACTCGAGGCTCGCTGTGCGGCCAAGCAGCTCCTTCGCCCGCGCAGTGTCCTGCACGCCCGGCAACTGCACGACGATACGGTCGGCGCCCTGCTGCTGGATGATGGGTTCGGCGACGCCGAGTTCGTTGACGCGGTTGCGCAAGGTCGCGATGTTCTGCTGCAGCGCCAGGTCCTGCGTGCGCTTTTGTTCCTCGGGCTTCAATGAAGCGACCAGGCGATACTCGCCGCCCTGCTCCTGCTCGTTGATCGCGAGGTCCGGGTTGGTGGTTTCGATTTCCTTACGCGCCTTGTTGCGCGAATCGGCATCGCGGAATTTGAGCACCAGATTCAGGTTCTCGCGATTAATGCTGCCGTACGAAATGCGTTTGTCGCGCAAGAGGGCGCGCACGCTGCTGATCAGGCCGTCAACTTTTTTCGTGAGCGCCGAAGCCATGTCGACCTGAAGCAGGAAGTGCACGCCGCCGCGCAGATCCAGCCCCAGATACATCGGCAACGCGCCGATTGCCGTCAGAAAACGCGGGCTGCGCGACACGAGATTAAGCGCGACGACAAAATCTTCGCCGAGGTCTTTCTGAACCGTATCCTTGGCCTTCAGTTGGGTGTCCGTGTCGGCGAAGCGCACTTTAAGACTCGCGGCTTCGAGAAACACGCCGTCGGTGGCGATGTTCGCCGTTTTCAGCACGGCTTCCACGCGCTGCTGCAGCTCGGCATCAACTTTCTGCGTCGATTTCGCCGGCGAGACCTGAATGGCCGGGACTTCGCCGAAGAAGTTGGGCAGCGTATAAACGACGCCGATCAGCATCGTGAAGCCGATTAAAAGATTAATCCAGAGCGGGTAACGGTTCATAGAAAATTCAGTGATAGGCACTGCACGCCGAAGCGTGCGCGCAAATGGATAAAAACTTAATCCGCGCTCTTGATGGTGCCTTTCGGCAGTACCAGCTGCACGGCGGGACGCTGGACGCGAATTTCGACGTTGGCGGCAATTTCAAGCGTTACGTAGTTATCGGCAACCTTGGTGACGCGCCCGAGCACGCCGCCGGCGGCAATCACTTCGTCGCCTTTCTGGATCGCCTCGACCATCGCTTTGTGTTCTTTGGCGCGCTTCATCTGCGGACGGATCATCACAAAGTAGAGCACGATGAACATCAGGATGATCGGCAGCATCGACATGATGTCGGCGCCGCCCGGCACAGCGGTTTGCGCCCAGGCTTCGTTGATAAACACTTTGGCAGCTCCTCGAGGCGCGGCGGCAATGGCCGCGACCGTTAAAAAGGTGCGTATTCTAACACTAGGAGTCCCTAACACCCTGAAACACGTGTGCGTTGCAACCAGAATTGGTGAGGGCAAGGCGCCCGGTGAAGACAATAGTAATAGTTATCTATTGCCAAGACGAGCAACGCGGCGTCGCGTGGAGGGCGGAGCAGGTTCCACGCGTCGTGTGCTTGGATGCGACCCCCGTAGCGCGACACTCGGCGCACGAAATCCACGCGACTCATGCGCACCTTCACGGTCGCATCCCAGCGAGCGGGGCTCCGGCTCCACGCTGCGGTGCGCCGCCGATTCTGGCTGCAACCCTTCGGGCTGGCACGAGTTTTGTGCCCATGGCGTCGTCGAAAGGTCCCTTGCTTAGAATGACTAAGCTGCAAGACTTTCTTCTAGCCTTGCGCCAGAATCGTGACAGCGCATCGCGCGTTTCACGGTGTTAGGGACTCCTTGGCGCCTAAACGACCGACCGCAGCCGCCTGAATTCGCTTATGAAATCAGCCAGGCGCCCGGAGCCGATGGCGTCGCGTAAATCCTGCATCAAGTGCAGGTAGTAGTGCAGGTTGTGCCAGGTATTAAGCCGCGCGCCGAGGATTTCATTCACTTTCTGCAAATGATGCAGATAAGCGCGCGTGAAATTGCGGCAGGTGTAGCACGCGCATGCCTCGTCGAGCGGACGAATATCGTCGCGATACTGCGCGTTCCTCAGCTTGATGGTGCCGCGGCGCGTGAAAATCCAGCCGTTGCGCGCGTTGCGCGTCGGCAGCACGCAATCGAACATGTCGACGCCCGCAGCCACGGCTTCGACGATATCTTCCGGGGTGCCAACGCCCATCAGGTAGCGCGGCTTTGCCGCCGGCAGCTGCGGCGCTATGTGCGCAAGGATGCGCTGCATGTCTTCCTTCGGCTCGCCGACGGAGAGCCCGCCGATCGCGTAACCATCGAAGCCGATGGCCGTCAGGCCTGCGAGCGAGCGGTCGCGCAGGTTTTCGTGCATGCCGCCTTGCACGATGCCGAACAGCGCGTTCGTGTTGCCTTCATGCGAGCGCTTTGAACGTTCGGCCCAGCGCAATGACAATTGCATCGACTCGTCAGCCTGCTTCAGGTCGGCCGGATAGGGCGTGCATTCGTCGAACACCATCACGATGTCGCTGTTCAACGCGCGCTGAATGCGCATCGATTCCTCGGGCGTGAGGAAACATGCGTCGCCGTTCACGGGCGACTGGAACTTGACGCCCTCCTCGCTGATTTTGCGCATCGCGCCGAGACTGAACACCTGGAATCCGCCCGAGTCGGTAAGGATGGGCCCCTGCCAACCCATGAAGCGATGCAGGCCGCCATGCGCATCGATGACTTCAATTCCCGGGCGCAGCCACAGGTGAAAAGTATTGCCGAGCACGATTTGTGCGCCGATGTCCGTGAGCTCCGCCGGACTCATCGCCTTGACTGTGCCGTAGGTGCCGACCGGCATGAACGCCGGCGTCTCGACTTTGCCGTGCGCGAGCGTCAGGGTGCCGCGACGCGCGGCGCCGTCCGTTGCGCTGACGTTAAATTCCATTATGCAGCGCCCAGCTTGGCGAGCGCCCGCCGCATCGACTCGGGCATAGTCAACGGCCGGTGCGTTTCACGGTCGCAGCACACGTGCACGAAATGTCCCTGCGCCGCGGCTGTCTCGTCGTCGTTACGGAAAACTCCGATCTCGAACCGCACGCTGCTCGTGCCGAGATGCGCGACACGCAGTCCGCAATTCACGATATCGGGAAATGAGATGGGACTGAAATACTGGCAGCCGGTTTCGACGACGAGGCACACCGGCCCGGCGTCCAGGCTGAGCACGCCCTCGCGCAGCATGTACTCGTTGACAACCGTGTCGAAGAACGAATAGTAATTGACGTTGTTGACGTGGTTGTAAACGTCGTTATCGAGCCAGCGCGTCGATATCGCAAGAAAATGCGGGAACTGCTGACGGCTGGCGGGCTGGGCTTTGCTCATTGCGGCCGGGATAGGAAATGGCTTAAACGGGCGGTATTATCGCCGCACCATAGTGCACGCGCCAGCGCTGCGTAAATCATTCCGCGGGAAGACAATATGTCCGAAACATTTCAGGTACGCGCCGCCGAACGCGGCGACGTCGGCACGATACTCGCGATGATCCGCGAACTCGCCGAGTACGAAGAACTCACGCATTTGTGCACGGCGACGGAGGATCAGCTCGCAGCGGAACTGTTTGGGCCCGATGCAGCAGCCGAGGCACTCGTCGCGGTAGCCGGCGGCGAAGCGGTCGGCTATGCAATTTTCTTCCATAATTTTTCAACGTTCCTCGGCCGCCGCGGCCTGTATCTGGAAGATCTCTACGTGCGGCCATCGCATCGCCACCAGGGTTGCGGCCGCGCGCTGCTGCTCGCGGTCGCGCGCATCGCGGCCGAACGCCGCTGCGCGCGCTTTGAATGGATGGCACTCGACTGGAACACGCCGGCGATTGATTTCTACGAGAAGCTCGGGGCAACGCAGATGCGCGAATGGAGGCTGTTTCGCGCGACTGGCGACGCGTTGGATGCGCTCGCGAAACTCAAGTAGAAACAGTTACGCGTCGCGCCGCTCGATCAGCATCGCGTCGCCGTAGCTGAAGAAGCGATAACGCCGGGCGACCGCGTGCGCATAAGCGCGACGAATGTTGTCGCTGCCGCCGAACGCCGAAACGAGCATCATCAGCGTCGATTTCGGCAAATGAAAATTCGTGAGCAGCCGGTCGACCACGCGAAACCGGTAGCCGGGCAAAATGAAAAGGCGGGTCTCGGCATTGCCTGCGCGTAATTCACCGCTTGCCGCCGCCGACTCGAGCGTGCGCAAACTCGTCGTGCCTACCGCAATGATTTTACCGCCCGCCGCTTTCGCCGCCGAGATCGTGTCGACCGTCGCCTGCGAAATTGCATACCATTCGGCATGCATCGTGTGATCGGCAAGATCGTCGACGCGCACCGGCTGAAAAGTCCCGGCGCCGACGTGCAAGGTAATCCACGCCAGTCGCACGCCGTGCGCCTTGAGCGTTTCCAGCATCGCATCGTCGAAATGCAATCCCGCCGTCGGCGCGGCTACGGCGCCCGGCGTTTGCGCATAGACAGTCTGATAGCGCGTGTCGTCGCCGGTGTCTGCCGTGTGCGTGATGTAAGGCGGCAGCGGCACGCTGCCTGCGCGCTCGAGCAAAGCAAAGACATTGGTGCAATCGATAAAGCGCAACTCGAAAAATTCGCCGGCGCGGCCGATCACTTCAGCGGTGAAATCCTGCGCAAGCAGTAGGCGTGATCCGCCGCGCGGCGTCTTGCTGGCGCGAATCTGTGCGAGCACCCGTTCGTGATCGAGCACACGCTCGACGAGCACTTCAACTTTACCGCCGCTTTGTTTGCGTCCGGTCAGCCGCGCTTTAATTACCCGCGTGTCATTCATTACCAGCACATCGCCCGGCTCGACAAGCGCCGGCAGGTCGCGGAACTGACGGTCGGCGAAATCGCCGGTCGTGCCGTCGAGATGCAGCAGGCGACTCGCGCTGCGTTCACCTGCCGGATATTGCGCGATCAGGTTTGGCGGAAGTTCATAGTCGAAATCGGAAAGTTTCAAAGCGTGGCCGGCGGAATCTGACAAGTGCTGAGGATAATCCAAAAACAAATGCGCGAACCGCTCCCGTTGCGCTTGCAATGCCGAAGCTTCTTTGGTTGTCGCCCCCGGAGGATTGCGGGATAATGCGCGCTCATTGCCGGGATGGCGGAATTGGTAGACG
>JAQGMG010000030.1 GCA_028292485.1 Rhodocyclales bacterium
GATGCGCTCAAGTTCTTTCAATAGCGCGTACCGTCCGTGGCCTAACATGGCAGTCGAGCAGGACAGCCAAAAGCTGCGCTTTTGGTTCCCTCCGCTTCGCTCCGGCTGCCTCTCACTTCTACGTTAGAGCGCAGGCCCAATGAGCCCAATCGAGATTGCCGCAGCGATCAACGAGAACCTTCCGATGTTGAAGCAAGGTACCTTGCGCTTTTGGGGTCAGTGGTTTGGCCGACCGTATGACAATATGCATCAGGTAGTCCATTGCACCAGTGAGGGCAACAAGATTCTTCTCATGTTCAATGAAGACGAAACGCTAACCGTCACAAATCCGCGTGACGTTGGAATAAACAAAAATGCTTTCTTTATCCAAGCCGCCGACCGTGTCCGTTGGGAGTGGTTTTCTTACGGACTCCCAAAAACGAAGAGCAATCTCTACTTCGAAGAGTATGAAAATTTGGGCGCGCACATTTCGGTGGCTACAAACGTTGATTGGCACACCCCAACCTATGCTCCATCGTTGGCAGAAAAGGCGGTCGAGATTCTATGAGCGAGCGCTCTAACACTACTTTAAGGGACTTCCCGTCAACCCCTAGTTGTTGAACCGGCCGCAAGGCCGGTTTTGCTTTGTGCTTACGTGGTGTCAAACGGCGTGTTCATGCATGCATTCCTCATACGGGATCGCGACACTTGCATGCGTGATGTGCTGACGACACAGAGCAGACTGTCATCTCTTTAATCGGTCTTGATCGGTGTGCTCGCGCCCACCGGGACCCTGCAAAAAACCGCTCCGGGGAACCTCAGTCAGTCGTCGTCTCGACCGGCCGTGCGAGGATCAGTCGCAGAGGCCTTCTGTGGTCGGCGCATCGGGTTAGTCAGGTTCTTCCCCGGCCGGTCTGACCTGGGCGTTTTGCACAACACTCTTACAGTCTTGCTTCGCGCTCCTCTTCAACTCGGTTCTGGTTTCTGTTGAGCTTACTGCTTTCATTTTGAGGACGTTGCAGACCTGTCCACGGACGCGCTCGCGTGAGCGCGCCTCACACGCTGGCGGCAGCGAGCGCGTCGGTAGGCAAGTCGTCTTCCAGGCAATCCGCTGCACTCACCTGGGCATGCGCCGCTTCCCATTGGCGCCAGGCTTCGCTGTTGTACGCCTCGCCTTTGCTGAGCATGGCCCACACTTGTCGGGCGTGTTTGTTGGCAATGGCGACTTTGGCTTTGGCGTAGCCGACCCGCTCGTAGAGCGGTGACCATCCAGCGTTGGAGCCGGTTGAGTTTGTCGGGCGTGGCTTTGTAGAGCCGTAGGGCGGCGTTGAGCACGCTGCCAGCGCTGTGCACGAGCAGTCCGCGCAAGTAGGCGTCTCCCCTGCGCGTGATCTTGCCGTAGCGGGCTTTACCGCCGCTGCTGTGCTGGCCGGGGGTGATGCCCAGACTGGCGGCGAACTGGCGGCCGTTCTTGAAGTGACGCGCGTCGCCGACACTGGCAACGAGCGCATCGGCAATGAGCGGGCCGACGCTGGGGCATTTCTGTAGATGATTGACCACGGGATCTTGTTCGCTTTGCCGTGCGATCTGTTGGTCGCATTCGGCAATGCGCGTGTCGAGGGCTTGCATCTGGCTGAGCACGCTTTGAACCATGAGCCGAATCGGTTCTGCGCTGAGCGTGCCTTTGTCCTGCTCGATCAGCAGCTCGGCGAGGACGCGACGTAGTTTGGCCGCGCCGACTTCACTGACAATGCCCAGTTCAGCAAGTAGGCCTCGGATGCGATTGAGGAGCGCGGTGCGCTCGGCTTTCCATCCTTCGCGCAGACGATGCCAGCACAGCCGTTGTTGCTGCGCTTCGGTCTTGACGGTGACAAAGCGCATGCGCGGGGCATGCAACGCCGCGAGAATAGCTTCGGCGTCGCGCGCGTCGTTCTTGACGCGTTGGTTCTTGCGGTAGGGTTTGACGAACTCGGCGGCCATGATGCGCGGCACGAGCCCGAGTGCTTGCATGGTGCGCGCCCAGTGGTGGGCGCTGCCACAGGCTTCCATGGCGACAGGTGTGCCCTCTGGCAAAGTACGTAGCCACGGTAGAAAGGCGTTGCGTTTGAGCGTGACGAGCTTGCCTTCATGCCCATGTGCATCACCCATACACACGGCAAATACGTTCTTTGCCAGATCCACTGCTGCTGTCGTAGTATTCATTTGGACTTCCCCTTTCGCCATCTCAGATTGAACTTCAACACCTCAATCTTGGCACTTCGATGCCGGTGTGGCTCACGCCACCGGCGACTGTGGGAAGTCCCTTTTTAGTCAGTCGAGAGGGACAGCCAACAAGCTGCGCTTGTCGGTTCCCTCCGCGCTACGCGCAGCGGAGCCCCTCACTTTCACGTTAGCCTCTTATGACAATCCGCTTTTTGGCTGCCTGCTTTGCATTCACTCTTCATACGGGCAGCGCAGCTGCCGGAAATGTGACTGGCACATGGGAATACCACGGTCCAGCCGAGTCGGGCATGTGGCTAAAGACGCTTCAACAAGGCAACCAGGTTCGGTTTCAGCTGGAGTTGCAAAGAGGAGGCCCGTCCTACAATTCGGGGTGGATAGAAGGCGAGTTCAAACTTATAGGGAGTAGCGGAAAGTTCAGTGGTGGTATTGACGGCACAGAAAAGCCTTGCGAAATAACATTCCGTTTCTATCGGAGGCATGTGGAAATCGGACAGCCAGGAGTTGCACCAAGCTGTAACTTTGGATTCAATGTCTATGCCGTTGGCAAGCTAACGCAAAAGAGCAAGAACAATCCAGATTTCTCAGAAAGCGATCCGAGGTTTGGGAAATGACAGAGCTCTCGGCTAACTTTGCAGTCGAGAGGAGCGATAAGCAATGATTGACGGTGGGTGCTTTTGTGGCGCAGTCCGCTTCCGAATAGAAGGCGCACTTAAAGGTGCGCAGGCCTGTCATTGCTCGCGCTGTCGCAAGGCTTTTAGCGGCGCATCATCGGCCTATGCGGAGATAGCAGATGGCAGTGAGTTCCGTTGGATCACCGGCGAAAACGAGCTTTGTACATACACCTCTGCGCAAGGTTGGGGGCTCGCGTTCTGCCGTACTTGCGGTTCTACGCTGTGCGGCATTTTCGACGGCAAGGTACATGGAGTAACACTCGGAACAGTCGATGGTGACCCCGGTGTTCAGATTGAAATGCACACGTTTGTTGGATCAAGAGCACCGTGGGACCACATTGGCGGGGGACGCTCCTCAGTTTGAGGAAGGCCCTTCCGGTTCAACATCGTCTGTGGGCACGAAATGACGCCCAACCCTTCAATCAACCGGACATGCCCCGGCAAGCCGGGTCATGCCGGTTATCTCAAACGTTGGGCGTCTTTGAGTAAATCGTGAACTACATCAATACATTTATCGCTGTGTCTCCTGATACCAAAGCGAAGGTTGGTACGGTTCCACCTGCACGCGAAAACACGCGATCTATCGCGCAAATCGAATATGAGCTCATTGCTCCGCAACCCTACAAGTTCACGCAAGAAGAAGTTCAGTTCTCTGTGCATATTGAGCGAACCGGCATCACGCCAGCACAACTCAAGGCCAAGCGAGGTGGGCTCTGGTCGGCTTTCTTCTCCAAACCCATGGCTTGTATGCGAACGTCCCCATTGGCCAAGTCTTATGGCTGGGGCCTCCACTTCGATAGCGAAGGAAAGGTTGCACTCGTACCGATGGAAAGTCAGAAGTACCAACAGTTGTCGGGCAGCCCTTCCATCGAACAAACTCGTGCCATGAGGAGCAAGCGCGAATGAGCGTTTTCCGATGCCGCCATCCAACCCTTCGTTCAACGGGATGGCCTTCGGCCTCCCGTTAACTCAAACGTTGGGTGTCATGATCATTCCCCTGTTAGCAGTCTTCTCATTCGTCTGCATCGCAGCAGCGCTGCAAGGCGTTATGACCACGCGGTATGTCCGTGACAACTATCCTTCGATTTGGGCTCGGTTTAAATTTTCTGGTAACGGATGGTGGGTAGAAGCTAAGGACGAAGCCCCTGAACTGGAGGCTCGCAAACAGTACAAGAGTTTCTTGAAATCAAAGGAGCGAGTCCGTCTTCAGGACATACGACTAAACAAGATGATTGCCGTTCACCGAGTTCTGAATTATCTAGGGGCCGTCCTCTTTATTGCTACTGTGGCTAGTTGGCTGTCCACAGCACACTTCAATTAATAGCCGTCGTGAGCTTGACGCTCAACAAATCAATCAACCGGATGCTGCGCTTAAAGCCGCGCAGCTCCAGTTATCTCAAACGTAGGCGACACAATCCCTCCATGCTCAATGAATGCAATCGACCCGCCCCGTTTGCTCAGCGTCAATGACGTCGCTCCGCTCCGTGAGATGCTTGCGCTCTTTGGAAAGGCCTTCCAAGACCGGGAGACATACGTTTCCCAGCAACCGGATGACGAGTATCTTCGCAATCTTCTATCGAGCGAGACCTTCATCGCCATCGCGGCATGGTCGGGTTCCGCAGTCATCGGAGGGCTGGCGGGTTACATGCTCCCCAAGTTCGAGCAAGCCCGAAGCGAGTTCTACATCTATGACCTCGCAGTTGACATCGAGCATCGGCGGCGGGGCTGCGCTACTGCCCTGGTTGAAACCCTAAAAAAAATAGCCGCCGAGCGCGGTGCATATGTCATATTCGTTCAAGCTGACTATGGCGACGACGCGGCAGTCGCGCTTTACACAAAGCTCGGCGTCCGAGAAGATGTGATGCACTTTGATATCTCGCCGTCCAACGGTGCCGTCTAGCCATTCCATCGAGGCCGGGAAAATCCCTTTCATTCGTCAGGCTTCACAATCAGCCAACTTCACCGTCGTGTAGTTCAACCAAGATCGAAGGAGATATGAATGAGCACAGAGCTTCTATACCTCACCCTGGTTACGGCATTCACCGGCCTCCTATGGGTGCCGTACATTCTCGACCGCGTGGCGGTTCGTGGCCTTATTGATGCTGTCGGCTACCCGGAGAACCCGAAGCCACAGTCACCCTGGGCGCAGCGTCTGATGAAGGCGCACGCAAACGCGGTTGAAAATCTGGTCGTCTTTGCCAGCCTGGTCCTGATCGCCCACGCCCTTGGCATCACAAACGCCACTATCGCGGGCGCCTGCGTCGTGTACTTCTGGGCTCGTGTCGTGCATGCCGTTGCCTACACCTTCGCTGTGCCGTGGGTTCGCACCCTGGCATTCACCGTCGGCTTCATTTCGCAAGCGCTCCTCGCGTGGCAAATCTTCGTGCAGTAGGCCCAGGGTGGCACCTAACCCTTTCATCAAGCGGACAGTCAACGGGCTACGCCTGTTGCCTGCCGCTCATGTCAAACGTTGGTCACAAGCCCTCCAGCGGAGATCACAGAAATGCGCAACACCTTCCTGATCGTCTTGCTCGCGTCTTGCACATTTGCCAGTGGTGCAGCACGGGCTCAAGTTCCTGTTCAGGCCAGCCCCAACCATGAGGAATTGCTTGCAAGCGCTGACCCTCGCCTCGCTGCCAACAAGCGCCTGGTCTACGACTTTTACCGCGAGGTGTTCGAAGGGGGTCACATGGAGTTCGCCGAGAAGTACCTGGCCGAGTCGTATATCCAGCACAACCCAACGGTGCCTACAGGGCGGGCCGGGTTCGTCGAACTTTTCTCCAAATTCGCCAAGCCCAAAACCATCGAGGCGAAGATGAAGAGCCCTGTCGTTTCCATCGTTGCGGAAGGCAATCTGGTCGTTGTGAGCTTTGTTAAAGAGTACAACGACCCTGCCGACGCTACGAAGAAGTACACAACGGCATGGTTCGATATGTTCCGCATCGAGGCCGGCAAGATCGCGGAGCACTGGGACGTCGCGCAAAAGAAATGACGCACTCCCGACAGGCCGACGCAACGCCCAACACTACAGCCGAGGGGTCGCCAAAAACTGCGCCTGGTTCCTTCCGCACTGCGGAGCCCTCTCACTTGCACGTTAAGCACACGTGGAGAAACTCACAATGGGTTTTCATCCGGCCAACCTGGCGATAAGGTTTTTGCTGGAGCTGTCGGCTCTTGTCGCGATGGGCTTGTGGGGCTGGCAGCAGAGCGATGGTCCAGCACGCTATGTCTCAGCGATTCTCGTTCCCCTTGTCGCTGCGACGGCATGGGGCATTTTTGCTGTTCCTGGCGACCGAAGTCGTTCAGACAAAGCGCCAGTAGCTGTATCCGGAGCGATTCGGTTCGGCATCGAAGCTGCGTTCTTTGCCTTTGCGATCTTTGCGTCGTACAAACTGGGAAGCAAGCCGTTCTCTGCAATCTTCGCTGCAGCGGTTTTTATCCACTATGCCGTCTCATACGACCGCATTGTCTGGCTACTGCGTGGCTAACTCTTCCATTGAGCGAATCCACTGCGGCCTGCTATTTCAGGCGCGCGCAACGAAAACCAAGGTCATACCTCGACACGACTCGGGTTCTTCGCCTCAATCGTAATGCGCTGAACGTTTGCAGCGACGCGCGGGTCGGCGACCTGTATGCGCCGCACCTTGCCCTTGCCGGAAGGCTCCAGCGTTTCCTTCAAGGCCACCTTGGTCGAAGAACCGCCACGTTCCGGCGCGTTTGCGATTGTCATATCTATTGTCTCGCCGCGCTCATCGGCCGTCTTGCGGGCGTATTCGTCCAGCTTGCGCAAGGCGTCCCGGCCATCTGGCGTATTCAATTGGCTTACAGGAATTTCAACGGACACGGCCTTGAAAGCGGTGACCTTTTCGGTCTTGTTGGTACTCTTGTCGACGACCTGCACGGATTGCGTTTCCACCGGCGAGACCTTGGCACCTTCGACCTTGGCTGCCGCATCGGCAACCTTGTGCGCCTCCTCCACCTCGGCGTTGCGCGCCTTGAGGTAGCCGGCAAGGCCGCCGACCACGGCACCCGCGGCACAGGCCGTACCGGCGTCGTTTTTCGTCAGCTTGGCGAGCACGGCACCCGCCGCACAGCCTATGGCGGCACCGACGGCCGTATTTTCAGTCTTGCTGTTACTGGCACAGCCCGACACCAACAAGCTGACACTCAGCGCCGTAGCTGCCACAGTTGTCACGACAGATCTATTTGTCATGTTTTCCTCCCGTATTTCACTTGACGAGAATGACGGTTGTAACGGGCTCCAGGTCGCCGGCCTGCACGCCAATCGCGGTGTAGTTGTCGCTGTGATCGTTCTCGCTCTGCTTCACGCGCGCCGCCATCTGATCGAGCCATTCCTGTGCCGATTCGGCCTGCTGCAGCATGTTCTCCATGGTCGGCTCGTCGACGTATTCCCACCAGCCATCGGTGCACATGAGAAACGCATCGCCCTCCTCGACCACGACCGGTTTGCCGGACACGCTCAGGGCCAGCTCGCCGGAGTTGCCGATGGCCGATGTCAGCAGGCTGCGTTGCGGGTGAGTGCGGATCATCTCGCTGGTGCCGTAACCGGCGTCGATCATGCCCTGCACCAGGCTGTGGTCGCGCGTCTGGTGCGCCAACATGCGCTGGCGGAAAAGATAGACACGTGAGTCGCCGACATGCCCCCACACCGCGCGTTGCGTCGGAACATCGATCAGCAGCACGGCGACCGTCGCATGCATGTCATCGCCTTGTGGATTGGCACGCTTCTCGTCCATGACGGCCGCATGCGCTGCTTCCAGCAATGCGATGACGTGATCTTCGCTGACAACGGGATCAGTAGAGAATTTTTCCAGCACAGCACTGACGACGAGTTTGGAAGCCTTGTCGCCACTGCCATGACCGCCCGCACCGTCGGACACCACCCAGCAGCAGCCCTGCTCCGAGCTCCAGTAGCCGCAAGCGTCTTCGTTGCGTTGGCGACGCCCCGTTTCGGAGATATATGAGGTCTGCAACTCGATCATCGGAGCCCCCCGGCCCTGGCGCAACGCTCGCCCATATCGCAAAGACAATCAATCATGGTCATCTTGCAATCGCTCAAGCTGTTCCTCGTAAGCCTTGAGAAACTCGCGGCCGAAGAATGTGTGGAAGTTGTCTTCCGCCTCGCGTGAAATCTCTGCAAAGCGCTGCTCGTAAAGATCCCATAGTTTTGCCTTGCGATTACCGGGCATCACCGAATCGAGAAAGCTCTTGTCGGTCAGCCGCGCCTCGAGGTCGGCAGGTTTGAAACGCGCCAGTACCCCGCTCAGTGCACCACGCATGCCGGCCATGAAGCCGATCTGATGCGCCCTCAGATCATCATAGGCGTCGCGCATCGCTTCCACAGGTGCCATGAATCCTGCTCCCTGCGGTGCGATCAATTGCATCAGCGCAAAATTGACGTCGGGCGAAAACTTCAGGGGATTGTTGTTCTTGCTGACGATCATGGTCAGCTCGGCACGCACCTCGCGCTTGGTCACAGCACGTGCCAGCAGAAGTTCGATGGTGCCGTGCGCAGCTTCGCGCAACATCTGGCCGACATGCTCCATCAATTGCGGCGTCAGACCTCCCGGTGGATTGAGGCCGGTAACGCCCAGGCCGCGCGCCAGCGCATTGAGCAATTCCACCGTGTTGGCATCGGTCGTCGCGCTGGCTGGTGATGGTGCGGCAGGCGCAGCCTTGTCCAGCCCTTCCACCACCACTTTGGCTTTTGGCAGCGGCTTGGCCGCAGGCGGCTCCGGCGTGGCGACCGGTGCTTTGACTGGAGGCGCGGGAGGTGCTTTGGGCGCGGCCGGCGCCTGCTCCGGCTGTGGCGCGGAAATCGCCGATGCGGAAAGCGGGGATTCACCATCCCATGAAACGACCCCGCCGCGCGGCTTGCCGGGGCGCGGTATCTCGGGCGCCGCTGCTGGCGCAGGCTCATCCCTGATCACCTTGGGCGGCACGAAAGCCTCGCGCATGACAGGCGCATCGTTGCGTTCGGTCGCTGGTGCCACCGGGCTACCGCCTGACAATAGAGCCAGCGGGTCGTCCGTTCCGCCGGAGGCCGACCCCCCACCACCGAAGAGCGGGTCACCTAAGGCAGAACCAGCGAACGGGTCTTGCGAAGGGCTCTTGCGCTCCAGGCTGAAAAGCGCATCCAGTGAACTTGGCTCTGAAGACTGAAGACCCATACCGAGCGGGTCACCGCCCATATCGATTCCCAGTGGCGAAGCAGGCGTTGGCTCTGGCGCCTTGGGACGCGCGCCAAATGCCGCGAAGGGATCGTCAGACGAAGCCGCAGGGGCGCCGCGAACAGGGGCGGCAGGCTTCGCTGGCGGCGCCGCAAACACGGAGAAAGGATCATCGAACGCCGCGGGTGATGGTGGAGCAGGCGGCGCGGCAGGAGCGGCAGGAGTCGCGGGCTGGCTCGATGCGGCAAGCTGTGCAAAAGGGTCAGCTTGCGACGGCGCTGCCGGGGCTGGATCGAAAAGACCTGGTACTGCGGGACCGGGCGACGGGGCAACCGTCGGCCCGAACGAGGATGGCGGTGGCGTAGCGGGTGGAGAAGACGTGGGCGCGAACAACCCTAGTGGATCGCTGCCAGACGTCGCTGGCTGGCTCACCGCTGCTGGGCTTGCCGAGAAAGCGGGAGCAGCACGCAACAGCTCGACGCGCATGCTGTAGAAGGCAATACCAATCTCGTCGCCATCGCGCAGCGGCGCTGAAGTGCCCTTGCCAAGCGGGTGCCCGTTCACGCTGGTCGCATTGCTGCCATGATCGATCAACAGATAGGTGCCGTTGGCGTACTGCACCTCGGCCTGCACACGCGACATGTGGCGTTCAGGATCGGGTAACGCGAGCTGGTTGCTCAGATCGCGGCCGATCGTACCGCCACGCTCGTTGAATTCGCATGACAAGGGCTCGATAGGCGGCTCGCCTCTGAATTGAAAAACGGAAATACGCAGCAAGCGAACCTCTCCCACTCAAATGTTTTGACGATGCCTACAAGCGCCATGTGATCGGAGATGCCCGCCAGAACCCGCGCGTTGCAGCTCGCTGCGCCAACGACTCGAAAGATTACTCCAAGCACCAAAAACCTGCGCGCACCTTTGGTCGGCCATGTCCCCGATTGCAACCCGGTTGCGGGCTCCGTCAGGGAATCACGGCAACGCTGCCGTGGTCTGCCGGATCGTACTTCACGTTGATGTCGGCCCCTGGCTGGAAACGCGGCAGATCGACCGTGGAAATAATGGCGCGTGTCGTGGCAGTAAAGCTCGGCCCCGTTTCAGGATGAACCTCGAGCTGGAACTCGATCGACGGGTTGCTGTTGAGCCGCCCGCCCGTATCGCGAATCTTCAGGACGCGCGCCTTGGCGGGCGTGCCGCTTTCCAGCGTGCGCTGGGTGTGGCTGAAATCGAATCCGTCCCCCGCCCCCTTTGTGCCGACGACGAGATAGATGACGCCGCCAATAATGACGAGGCCTGCAAGGACGATGAGCGCGGTGATCATGTTTTTCATGGGTGCAGGATGATTTTCAAGGGCCAAGCAGCAGCACTTTGACCTGGCTGGGTACCAGGCGAGCGCCGGGGCAATTGGTACTGTTCTGCAATGACATACTGGTCAGCCGCGTCGCAGGCATACCCATCAGCAAGGTCATGAAGGCGCCGGTCAGATGGCGCGACGGGCCCATCACCGTACCGGAAGCAACCCCCATCATGACGCCGGCATTGTCGCCATTGGTCATCGGAATCGTCGTCGCCATATTGTGCGCAGGCGCGCCCATGAACAGTATGGTCGGACAATTCGGAATCGCCGTCGGCCCCATCGCAATGTTCGGGTAAGGCACGGGAATCGGCGGCGCAGGCGGTGCCGGCGTCAGGCAGACATCCGGCATGCCGTTGTCCATACCCATCATTTGTGTGTTGGCGAACATCGCAACTCCTCCATCCAACCAAGTGCGTCATTCCCGCGTAGCGGGATATGCAGGCATTCCGGCTTAAGCCGGAAGCTCGCAAAGCGGGAATCCACTTCTACGTAAGACTCTGCCAATAAGTGGATTCCCGCTTTCGCGGGAATGACGCTGAAATTTCTTAACCTATGTGAATCTGGCCGCCGTCTACCTTGGCCAAGGTCTTCGCAGTAGCAATGATTTCCGATCCCTGCAAGCTCAACGATTGTTCGGCGCGATAGTCAATGCACGCACTGCGCACCTGATCGACGCCTTCAACGGTCCGCACGCTCTGCCCGGCAAACTGGCTGACACGCTCGAAGAAAGACTCGAACAGATTGCCCACCAGCTTGACCTTGCCGATGGAGGCACTAAACTCGCGGCCGAAACTGCTGAGCTGATCGATCAGTGTCGTGGCATGACGTGCGCGTATCAGCAGCTCATCGCTCGACACGCTCAGCTTGCCGCTGGCAGCGATGTGCGCGTCCTGACCGAGTTCCAGTCGCAATGGTGTATCACTGCCACGCTCGAGCACCGCGATGATGTATAGCGCCGTCGCGTTCGGCCCACACACCAGCACGCTGTCGCCAGTTGCCGGCGCCAGCAAGCAGCTGGCAGCGCGCCTCACCCGGTGTTCGCTACCGTCGAACTCAACACGGACAAAATTGCTGTCATCATCACCAAGCACGTGCCCAATGACGTTATCGAAACCCGCTACAAATCCGTCATTCCCGCGAAAGCGGGAATCCACTTCGCCGCCGAAAGCCGATTCCTTGCTCATAAGTGGATTCCCGCTTTCGCGGGAATGACGAAAAGTGGAATCGTTCCGAGTTTCGTCGACAGGCATGCTGACGATTTTCTTGATCAATTCGTTGGCGTGGTCACCCATGATTTCTCTTCCTCATCTTGGTCACTCTCAGGCAGTCTTGACGGTACGCGGCTGCCACTGCTCGGCAGCCAGCAATTCGGTATCACTTTCCAGCGCACGCACGCGATCGGTAAAGGCAGCGCCCTTGTCCTGCACGCCATGCAATTTGGTACGGAACAACGAAGCACCACGCAAATCGGCTTCACGCAGATCGGCGTGCGAACAATCGGCTTCATCGAGCTGCGCACCAGCGAATGTTGCTTGCAGACAGACTGCCTTCATCAACAGGCACTGCCGCATATCAGCGTCGTTGAAGCGCGCCTGCGCAGCTTGCGCTTCGACGAAAATCGCCTGCATCAAACGGGCGCCCTGGAAATCGGCACCGGCCAATTCGCAAGACATGAAAATGGCATTGCGCGCGTCGGCCTTCCTGAAGATTGCGCCTGCTGCCTTGCCACCCTGGAAATTGCATTGGCGCAATGTGGCGCCGCTGAAATCGCAGCCACTCACGTCGGCGCCAATCAGCTGGCTCTGCGTCAGATCGCTGCCCGCGAAGTTCTGGCCAGCAAGCAGGCATTGCAGGAACACGACATTCTTCAGGATGGCACCAGCAAAGTTTGCAGCGCGCAGATCGGCCTTGAGTACAACCACACGATCAAGCAGCGTGGCGCTGAAATCCGGCGCGATCACTTCGCACTCGAGCAGGTTCGCGCGGTCGGTGCGCGCACCGCAGAAACGCACACGATCAAGCTTCGATTTGACGAACACCACCAGGCCCAGATCGGTGTGGCTCAGGTCCGCTTCGCTGAACTGGCATTCGGCAAAATTGGTGTTGAGCGCCGAGGCCTTGAACATACTGCTGCGTACAAAAAAGCAGCGCGCGAAGAAGCTGTCCTGCATGCGCGCGTCGGCAAGATTAGCGGCATCGAAACGACAGTCGAAGAAGCTCGACTGGCGCAGGTCGGCGGCCGACAAATCAGCGCCGGAGAAATCACAGGCATTAAAGACACCACCACTCAACACCGCCGAGCGCAGATCAAGACCGCGCAGGTCGAGCGCGTTGGCTTCGTGACCGGAACGGATCAGCGCTGCCAGCTCTTCGCGATTCCCGATTGTCATACGACACCCGTTTCAGGATCGCGCCGACGTGGCAAGGTGCGCACCTTGGTCGTCAGTGCATTATCGAAACGCGTTGCCGTGTCAGCGCCAACACGCGCCAGATCGGCCGCGTACAGATTCGTCTCGCGAAGGTCGGCCCCTTCCAGGCGCGCGCTGGCAAAATTGCTGTTCATCAACTTGGCGCCCGCCAGAAAGGCCTTGCGCAAATCTGTCTTGACGAAGCGGCAATCCGTGGCACTGGCCGCAGAGAAGCTTGCCGAGTGAAGATCGGTACTGGAAAAATCCGACTCCTGAATGCGCGCGCCATCGAAGCGCGCACCGCGCATGCTGGCCGGGCGAAAGTTGCTGGTGCTGATTTCGGCACCGCTGAAGTCCGCACCGTCGAGCATGTTCTCGCCGACAAACACCGTCTTGATGATGCGTGCGCCGACGAACAGCACGCCTGCTGCCTTGACCTCGATGAAGGACGCGCGCTCCAGGCTGGCGCCCGAGAAATCAGCGCCGGTCAGCGCGCAGCGCACGAAAGCGGCACGGTCGAGGCAGGTATCGCGACACACCAGGCCTTGTAGATCGGCATCGAGCAGCACTATGTCGGCGGCATTGCTGCCGGAGATATCCGCCTCACGAAAATCCGCGCCACCCATGAGGTTGGCTTTCTGGAGATTCGCACCGACAAAACTTGCACGCGCGAAATGCGCGCCGCGCAGGATGGCGCTTTCCAGCACGGCGTTTGTGAAGTTGGCATCGCTGAGGTTGGCTTCGCCAAGATTCGCTTCGCGCAGGCTCGCGCCAGTCAGGTTGGCCTTGGTGAAATTGGCACGCGCCAATACTGCCTTGTCGAAGCAACAACCTGCCAGATCACAGCCCGTGAAATCGACCGCTTCGAGTTGCGCGCTGCTGAAGTCGCAGCCCACGAAACTCATGCCAGAGAAATTCGCCCCCGTCAGATTGACGCCCGCAAATGAACCGCCGCCTTGCAAGTGCTGCGCAGAGCGCTGACGAATCCATTCGGCGCGCTCGGCGGGCATCGGGTCGGCAGCGTCCTGCAAGTGGGCGCTGACACGATAGGCTTCCTTGGCCTGTTGTTCGGCTGCATGCGTGCGCTGACGGAACACAGGATCTTCGAGATACTGATCGATCTCGTCGACAGGCCCATTCTGCTCGGCGAGGGTGCTGCGCACCTGTGCCAGGGCATCGAACTGTGCCTGCGCGGTAAGCGTCGGCGGCCCTTTAGGCTTGGCCGAGTATTCCTGCTCTATGACGCTGTAATCCATGCCGAGACTGGCGAACAAGGCGCGGCGCTCGCCGTCCGATTTTTTCTCCTGCGCCGCCAGCACCTCTTTGCCTGCTTCGGCACGCGCCTGTATCTGCTTCAGAAAGACTGGCAGGTCTTCAAGCTTCTGCGGCAGCGCTTCCGGCGCAGCAGGCAAGCTGGGCGCGTGACCCTCGTCCGGGTTGATTCCGTAACTGGCAACCATGGCGCGAGCGCCTTCGATCTCGGCGAGCTGACGCCGACGCAGGTTCTCGCTCAGCAGCGGACGGGGGTCTTCGGGCGGCGCGCTGACAAACTGCTCGACGCTGTAGCGCTCGTTCATGCCGCCGGGCAGCAGGTCGTCTTCCTTGAGCATCAGGAAGTGACCGTTCTCAGGATCGAGCCTGCTCTGGATGGCTTCCGCGTAGTGCTCCAGCGGGCGCGGCTCGTCGTGCCATTCTGCGGCGGCAAGGAGCAGCTTGATCTCGGCGGCATCTTCCTCGGCCACCTCCATGCTGCCGCGGCTGATCAGCACGGCGCACTCGCGATGCGGGAAAAACAGCACCGTATCGAGCTGCGTCGGAATCTCCTGGCAGCGCGGCTGATCGCCCACCAGACGTGTGATGAAGCAGCGCGTGGCCAAGCCAGGCAAAGTACCGCGCAGTAATGGCTTGGTGGGATGCAGGTTCTCGAATTCCCATGGCGCCTCAGGTGCAATCGGCAAGTCGAGCCATTGGTCCTGCTGCGTGACGTTGAAGTAGCGCCAGTCAATGTCGCGCGCCAGACCGGGGAAATCGGTCTTCAGCCAATTGTCATCATAGGTGCCAATCAGCGCAGCGCGCTCCGGATGCATGACATCGCGGGCACCGAAGCCGGCCGGGCGGATCGGCTTGCCGGGCCGGATCGAAGGATCGTCGGGATATTCGATCTGCGGCAGGCGCCAGGGCATCGCGCCGTCTTGCGGTTTGACGTGACCGGTGCCAGCCGGGTTCAGTGCGAAGCCCTCGCCGCCATACGTCGACTTCCAGTCAATCGGCATATCGTTGAAAGGCCGAGGGGCGCTCGGGTCCTTGCCCTGCCAATGACGTTCGCCGAAAACGACCAGCGTTTTTTCCTTGTCGGCCACGCGTGCACGCACGGCACACGCCGGTGCGGGCGCATTCGGCGGGCTGGCACGGCCGTGCACGAAGTACTCGCCACGCACTTTCGGCATGCACGCATCCAGCATTGCATCGGCGCCAAGCTCATCTGCGACGAACTGCCACAGCGCGGCTTCGCCACGCATACGCAGCGGCCCCTGCAGGGAGACAAACAACATGGGTGTGACGATGAAGCGAAAGCGCCCACGGTATTCAATCGTGCGCGTCAGCAGTGCGACTGCGCCGGGTTTGATGGTTTTCATGCGGCTTGTTCAGAACCCGTTTTCAAACTCGTCATTCCCGCGAAAGCGGGAATCCACTTCTACGTGAGAGCGTGCCAATGAGTAGATTCCCGCTTTCGCGGGAATGACATGTCCTCGCAAGAAGGCTGCTGCGGCCATTCTCACGCAATGATGTGCGCATCGGCCGTCTTGATCTCGAACGACGCCTTTTCGCACTTGAGCACCACGTAGGCCATGTTGACGCCCTTGACCTCGTAGTTGAGGCCAGTCGTACCGTGTGCCGTACCGGTCGTTTCGACCTTCGATCCCGTCTGCGCAATGGCCACGCCGGTGGCCTGATAACTCATGCCGGCAACGGTGCTTTGCGAACCGAATTTCTGCGTCAGGAAACCGCCGATCTTGTCGAACATATTGTCGATGGTGCGGTTGCCGCCAGGCGAGATGATGGTCAGGCCCGCCGGGGCAGTGATGGTGACTGGGCCCGCCGCCGTCATCTTCCATGGCCCGCCGACGGTTTGCGTCAAGCTGGATGCGATGGTCTCGGTCTTGGCCGCGCCAACTGTGACGCTCTGATTGGCGCCGACGGTCAGTGTCTGGTTGGCGCCGATGGTGATGCTCTCGGCGGCGCCGACGCTCTCCGTGCGATTGGCACCGATGGTGATTTTTTCATTGGCGCCGACACTCTCGGTTCTGTTGGCACCAATCGTGATCTTCTCTTCAGCGCCCACGTTCTCGGTGCGGTTGACGCCGATGGTGATCTTCTCATTGTTGTCGACGGTCTCGGTGCGGTCGTGTTTGACGTGCACCGTTTCGTCGTGGTCGATGGTCTTCTTGCGATCATTGCCGACCCAATGCGTCTCGTCCTTTTCGACCTCGATGTCCTGGTTCTTTTCAGCGTGGATGAAAAGCTGCTCGGAGCCTTTCTTGTCCTCGAAGCGGATCTCGTTGAAATTGTCGGCGCCGCCGCCTTTCGTTGAGCGCGTCTTGACGCCCGTCTGCGTCATGTTGGCGGGCAAGTCGTACGGCGGCATCTGCTCGGCGTTGTAGACGCGGCCGGTGATGATGGGCCGGTCGGGATCGCCCTCGAGGAAGTCCACGACCACTTCCTGGCCGATGCGCGGAATGGCGACAAAGCCCCAGTTCTTGCCCGCCCAGGGATGCGAAACGCGTACCCAGCACGAGCTGTGTTCGTCCTTCTTGCCGTAGCGATCCCAATGGAATTGCACTTTGACGCGGCCGTATTTGTCCGTATAAATCTCGTCGCCGGAAGGGCCGACGACGATGGCGGTCTGTGGCCCCTGCACGAAAGGTTTCGGCGTGGCACGACGTGGCCTGAAATCCTGACGCGTATTGAGCGCGCTGAAACTGCAATGGAAGCCGCTGCCCGTGCTGCCGCCCGTTTCGATGCCTTCGGCGCGGATCGTGGTGTGTGTGCCGATGATCAGGTATTCGCGATTCTGATCCTTGCGTGCATGGCCCTTCAATGTGAATAGATGGGCTGCAGCGAGGCGCCGCACATTCGTGCGGGCTTGTGCCAGTTCAAACTGCGCCTGCAATTCGTCGACGCGGACCTGCGCATAGTGCTTGCCGTCCGGCACTTTATCGAAGTCGCCGGGATGATCGAAGATTTCATGCTTGCCCTCGCCATGCTCGCGCGGCACCGATGCCGTGCCTTCGAGCTTGACGGAAGGTTTGGTGAAATCAAAATCAGTCAGCACCATCTTGCCCGGCTGCACTTGCCGCTCGTATGACCAATCGCTGATGAAGTCGGACTCCTCCTTCGCGCCACGATTCTCGACGAACTCGATTTCGGCACCGCCTTCGATGGGCGTGTGAGCACTGTAGGCGTCTGCCAGCACCAGGACGTTCTTGTCCTTTTTGTACTCGAAGAAGAAGTAGATGCCTTCCTGCTCCATAAGGCGGCAGACGAAGTTGTAGTCGGACTCGCGATACTGCACGCAGTAATCCCACGTGCGGTAAGACCCCGTCAGCGCATCGCGAACCTCGGCGATCTTATGATCGGCAAATACTTCCTTGATGATTTCGGGAACAGTCTTGCTCTGGAAAATGCGGCAGTCGGTGGTACGAGAAAGAAACCACAACCAAGGGCGCACCTGCAAGCGGTAGGCCTGGTAGCGATTCTGTGTGCCGATGTGCGAAATGCTTGTGACATAGCCTGCAAAGAAACGGTCCTTCTGTTCCGGGATGTTCACGCGCAGGCTGACAAGCTTGCCGAGAATGCTGTCCAGATCCACATTGGTCTCGGTACTCAGGCATTCGATCTGGAAATCGGCGACTTGCGACAGGCCCTCGTCGGCAACCAGATGGGAGAACAGCAGGGCGTTGTGCCCCAGGGGCGTAATCAGCTCGAACTGTGTTGTGTCTGCCATGGCGTCTGCAATCTCGTCTGAAATGTCGTACTTTGTTGATCACGCGGGTTGATCACGTACTGCGCTTGGCGAAGCTACAGGATTGCATGCCGCTTGTAAAACCGCTGACAAGACAATACCGCCAAGGCCCCACCTACGAATCCAGGCTTGCCGATGCAGCGATTGTCAGGCCTTGCGGGCCGTTACCACCCAGCCCATGACCGGCTCACCGCCTTCACTGCGCAGTGCCACCTCGAGCATCTCCCCGGCAATCAGGCCGGCGCGCTCAAAAGCACCTCGCAAGTACGCTCGCGTATGCGCATAGCGCCCGTGCGGATTGATGGCGTAACCAACATCCCCCGTGATCCTGCCTTCGCCCTTCTCAACGGTGAAGATCAGTAGTCCGCCAGGCCGTAGCGCGCCGTGACAAGCACCGAAGACTTCATCGAGCGGGCCGAAGTAGACGATGGTGTCTGCCGAGACGATGGCATCGTAACTATCCTTGCGAGCGGCGATGAAGGCCGTCAATTCGGCTTTCTCGAGCGCGTCATAACACTGCTTCGCCTCGGCCTTGGCAAGCATGCCACCAGACAGATCCACACCTGAAAGCTGGCGCGCAAAAGGGCGCAGCAACGGGCCGCACAGACCTGTGCCACAGCCTGCATCCAGAATATCCAGCTGTGCTTCTTGCGCCTGCAGCACCTTTTCCAGTGCCTCGGTTACGATCTCAGGCGCCTTGTAGGACAAGCGCTCCTGCAACTGCGAATCGAAGCTCTCGGCAAAGCGGTCGAATGTATGTTCAATGTAGTCGTCTGCCGCACGCGCAGGCACATCCTTGCCGGAACATGCCGAATACATATGCTTGGCAACCGGATGATCCGGCGCCTCCTCCAGCCACTGGCGGAACACCTCGGCCGCCTCCTCAATGCGACCCAGCGTGTAGTAGGCGATGCCAAGCAGGCGGCGACTATCGGGGTTGCCGGGCATCATGGCGATGGAGCGGCAGTAGTACTCCACCGCTTCCTTGATGCTGCCTTGTGCCGCGAACAGCAAGCCCATGTTGTTGTAGGCGCTGACATGCTGCGGGTTGAGTTCAATAGCGCGCCGATAGCACGTCTCGGCCTCCGGCCACTGCTCCTGCAGCTTGTGCACCACACCGAGATTGTTAAAGACATCGGCCTGATCGGGCTGCAAGCTCAGGACATGCCGGTACGCAGCGGCGGCCTCGTCCAGCCGGCCACTTTCGGCCAGCACATTACCCATATTGATATGGCATCCGACGTGACCGGGCACCAGCTCGGTAGCGCGCTGAATCAGCGCAATCGCTTCATCATCGCGGCCGCGCTGATGCATCAACACACCAAGAAAATGCAATACGTCGGGATGCTCGGGAAGGACCGCCAATATGCGCTTGTACAGCTCTTCAGCCCCATCGAGCCGAGCCTTCTGATGGAGCTCCAGGGCATAGGCAAGCGCCTCATCGACCGTGACAGTTGTTTCCTCATCTGCAATTGGCGCTTGCATGGTCATGGCTTCTGGACAAGAACATTGGTGACGCATCATCCCCGAAAGGCAAGCGCTCGAAAAGCCCCTGCGGCGCTCCCGGCAGCCCGGCGTGCCAGCTGCGCCCGGCATGTGCATTTACGTTGCAAGGCGGGGACATCCGGCAATCTGCCCGTCTGCCACGAAGACGTTATGGTCGTTTCCGGCAAGCCTTCAAGCGTATCGAGCAGTGGCTACCTACAATAAGCGAGCAGCGAACATCAAAACCCCGGTGTGCGCTGCAGCAACAAAGTTGTGCAGGCAAAGGCGTCCAATTCAGGGCGCAAAGCACTACTATCCGGCCACAGCCTTTTTTGGGGAGTACCAACATCATGACTCGTTTCACGCTGCGTCGCCTTCTCGCTGCGCTTCCGGCATTTGCCACGGCTTCTGCCTTTGCGTTTACACAAGCACCTGCTCTTGAGGCACTAGTCAAGGACAAGCAGCTCCCGCCTTTGGAACAGCGCCTGCCTGCCAAGCCCGAAGTTGTAAAGCCGGTAACCAAAACAGGTATTTACGGCGGCACTTTGCGCACCGCAATGCGCTCGAGCAGCGATCAGAACAGCATCACGCGCCTGATTGGCGTCGAGGGCCTGACACGCTGGTCGATGGATTTCAACAAGGCTCTGCCGAATGTCGCGGAAGGCTGGACAGTCAGCGCGGATGCATCGGAGTACACCTTCAAGCTGCGCAAGGGTATGCGCTGGTCCGACGGATCGCCGTTCACCGCTGACGACGTCCTGTTTGCAATGAATGACCTCGTCTATAACAGACAATTCTTCACGCTGACGCCTGACCAGTACGTGGTCAAGGACCAGGGTGCAGTCGTCACCTCGCCTGACGCTGCGACAGTCGTGTTCAAATTTCCTGGGCCGAACCTCGCTTTTCCCGAGCAACTCGCTACGGGCCTGGGCCAACACCCGGCGATGTACCAGAAGAAATATTGTTCGCAGTTTCACCCCAAGTACAACCCCAAGATCGCAGACGTGATCGCCTCCGAAAAGGTCAAGGACTGGCCTTCGCTGCTCCGGCTGAAATGCGGCGATATCGAGCTCCCCTCGCGCTGGGGTAATCTCGAGCGCCCGACACTCGACCCCTGGCTGCTGAAGGAGCCGTACAGCGGCAATGCAACGCGCGTGGTCCTGGAACGCAATCCGTATTTCTGGCAAGTCGATGACAAGGGCCAGCAACTGCCCTATATCGATAAAGTCCAGTTGCAGGTGATCTCGGACGTGGAAACAATGGTGCTGGCGACCATCAATGGTCAGCTCGACTATCAGCATCGTCACATCTATCCGATCCAGAACCGCCCGGTCCTTTCCGAAAATGCGGTCAAGGCCAATTACAAAGTGATCACCTTCCCCGGAACTGCGGCAAGCGCACTGGGCCTCTTTCTCAACCACTCGACCAAAGACGCCAAGCTGCGCAAGCTGATCCGCCAGAAGGATTTCCGCGTTGCCTTGTCGCATGCTGTCGATCGCAAGGAAATCAACGACATCGTCTATCTCGGTCAATCCGTTCCCTGGCAGACCGGTCCGGTCAAGGAGTCGCGCTGGTACAACGAAAAACTTGGCACGCAGTACCTGGACTACGACATCAAGACAGCCAACCAGCTGCTCGACAAGCTCGGTCTGACCACGCGTGATGCTGACGGCTATCGTCAATACCCTGAAGGCGGTCGCATCCGCATGAACACCATCGTGTCCATTGCGCAAACCGCGCAGATCGACGCACTGGAGCTCATTCGCAAGCAATGGTCGAAGGTCGGTATTGAAATGCTGGTGCTGTCTTCCGAGCGCTCGCTGTTCTATGATCGCGCGGCGAACAATGACTACGACATCAGCGCCGACAACGTCTCCGGCGGCTACGACATCAACCTGAACCCGCGCTCTGTTCTCTCCATCAACCCCACGGAGTCTCGCGTCAGCATTCCCTGGACGCGCTGGGCGCTGTCTGGCGGCAAACAGGGTGAAGAACCTTCGGAAAGCATGAAGAAACGCCTCACGCTCTACGACAAGTTCCAGGTCGCCAAGACGCAGGCCGAAGCAGATGGCTATTTCAAGGAGATCCTTGCCATTGCTGCGGACGAATTCGAGATGATCGGCGTCGTGCGCACCTTTGGTGAAACCGCGATTCGCAGCAACCGCCTGCAAAACGTGTATGAAAAAATGCTGGCAAGCTGGACGTACCCGAACCCCAGCCCTGCACTGCCACAACAGTGGTTCTTCACCAAATAAACACACGGTGGAGTAAAAGTTTTCGCAAAGCCTTTCCTCGGAAGGGCTTTGTTTTTTCAACCTGCCCATTCATCCACACATGCAAGACTTTGATCTGAAGAAGTTCGAACGCGAACGTCTGGTGCGCAAAGCATCGCTTGCCCTGAGCACTGGGCCACGCACCATCACAAGCGCGGTCAATCCACGCAGTCCGGGCAGCGTGCATGACTTTTCTTCCGAAGCGGACTACTGGTGGCCGGATCCTGCCAACCCGGACGGCCCCTATGTACAACGTGACGGGCTAAGCAATCCGGCCAACTTCACCATTCACCGCGAGTTGATGCTGGCCTTCGCCGAAACCGTGGGTACGCTCGCTGGCGCATGCCTCGTCACGGGAGAGAAACAGTATGCGCAAGCTGCACTGACGCATCTGCGTGCATGGTTTGTCGATCCCGCGACGCGCATGAATCCGGACCTTCAATATGCACAAGCGATTCAGGGCATTTGCACGGGGCGTGGCATCGGCGTAATCGACACGGTGCATCTGGCGGAGGTGGCACTCGCCGTAAAAGCCCTGCACAAGAACGGCATGTTCAGCAGTGAAGATGTGGTCCCCATTGCAGGCTGGTTTGCCGCCTATCTCGAATGGTTATGTACTCACCCGTACGGCATTGAAGAGAGTAACTGGCCAAACAATCACGGCACCTGCTGGGCCCTGCAGGCAAGCGCATTCGCCAAGCTCACCGGCAATGCCAGAGTCATTGCCGACTGCAGGCGCCGCCTGACTGAAGTTATTCTACCGGGACAGATGGCAGTAGACGGAAGCTTCCCGCAAGAGCTGGCCCGAACCAAGCCCTATGGCTATTCGCTGTTCAATCTGGATGTCATGACGTCACTGGCGCAGATCCTCTCCTCGCCCACTGACAACCTGCTGCTATATGCACTGGCGGACGGCAGATCCATCATCCGCGCCATCGAGTTTCTCGCGCCTTTCCTTGCCGACAAGTCGTCTTGGCCATATCAGAAGGACGTGATGTGCTGGGATGAATGGCCCATCCAGCAGCCTGCATTGTTGTTCGGTGCGTTGGCGGCAAATCGCGATGACTGGCTGGAGATATGGAAAGGACTGAACCCGGACCCCGTCGTGCTCGAAGTTCGACGGAACTATCCGATCCGCAATGCGGTGATCTGGCTCGAAGCTTCGCGGTAGAAAACACATAACTAAGCACGCCAACTAAGCACGCCAGCTGAGCACCACAACGACAACCCTCAAAGAAAAAGCCCGACACAAGGTCGGGCTTTTGGAGAGCTGGGGCGACATACCGGGCTCGAACCGGTGACACCTGGCATGCAGCCGTAAATGAGTGCGAGCAATAGCGATCACGCGCACCGGCCCTGATTCAATCAAACGACGTGAAGAAAAGTTCATCACCTGCGTGGTCGGCGCATCAGAATATATACCGCTGGGATCACGAACATCGACAAGAGCGGTGCCGTGATCATGCCGCCCACCATCGGCGCAGCAATGCGCTGCATGACCTCCGAACCGCTACCCGAGCCGAACAGGATGGGCAGCAGGCCTGCAAGAATCACCGCCACAGTCATCGCTTTCGGGCGCACACGCAAGACAGCGCCTTCGCGAATTGCATCCAGTAAATCCTCGTTCCTGCTGCGCCCTGCAGCCAGCCTGTCGTCCCAGGCATGCTTGAGATACAGCAGCATGATCACGCCAAATTCTGCCGACACGCCTGCCAGTGCGATGAAGCCGACTGCGCTCGCAATCGAGACGTTGTGACCGAGCAGATAGAGCAGCCAGAAACCACCCACCAATGCGAAGGGCAGCGCGGCCATGATCAGCAAGGCTTCATCGAGCCGATGGAAAGTGCAATAGAGCAGCACGAAGATGATCAGCAAGGTGAAAGGCACGACGATCTTGAGCTTGGCTGTTGCGCGCTCCATGAATTCGAACTGGCCCGACCATGAGATCGAGTAGCCCGCAGGCAGTTTGACTTCCGCACTCACCGCTCGTTGCATGTCGTGCACGGCCGAGCGCAGATCGCGATTGCGAATGTCGACATATACCCACCCAGACAGGCGCGAATTCTCCGACTTGAGCATCGGTGGTCCGTCCGCGATATGCACATCGGCTACGTCTGACAGCACAATCTGCGCACCGCGCTCGGTGACGATGGGCAACTGGCGCAGCTTCTCCACCGAATCGCGCGTCTCGCGTGGATAGCGCAGATTGATCGGAAAACGCGCCAACCCTTCCACCGTCTCGCCAATGTTCTCGCCGCCAATCGCAGACGACACCACGGCCTGCACGTCGGCGATGTTCATGCCGAAGCGCGCAGCCGCATCGCGGTCGATTTTCACATCGACATAGCGCCCGCCCGTGAGTCGCTCGGCAAGTGCAGAGGACACGCCCGGCACCTTCTTCACCACATGCTCGACCTCAGCTGTAATACGATCGATCTCGGCCAGACTCGCCCCAGCGACCTTCACGCCGACTGAGCTCTTGATGCCGGTGGCGAGCATGTCGATGCGGTTGCGAATCGGTGGCACCCAGATATTGGACAGGCCCGGCACCTTCACAGCGCGATCCAGCTCGGGCACCAGCTTGTCAGGCGTCATGCCCGCGCGCCATTGATCGCGCGGCTTGAACTGAATGGTCGTCTCGAACATCTCCATCGGCGCCGGATCGGTCGCGCTTTCGGCACGGCCTGCTTTGCCGAATACGGTCGCGACTTCCGGCACGGTCTTAATGAGTCGATCCGTCTGTTGCAGCAACTGCGCGGCCTTGCCAGCCGACAAACCAGGCAACGCGCTTGGCATGTAGAGCAGATCACCCTCGTCCATCGGCGGCATGAACTCGCCGCCGACATGTAGCACCGGCCAGGCCGTGGCCGCCATAGCGAGCAGCGCGATGATGATGGTGGCTTTCGGGAAGCGCAGCACCACGTCCAGCATCGGCCGATAGATCGCGATGAGAAAACGATTCAGCGGATTGCGCTGCTCATCCGGGATGCGGCCACGAATCAGGTAGCCCATCAGCACCGGAATCAGCGTTACAGACAATGCCGCCGCCGCTGCCATTGCGTAAGTTTTGGTGAAAGCCAGCGGCGAGAACAAGCGTCCTTCCTGCGCTTCCAGCGTGAAGATCGGGATGAAGGACAGCGTGATGATCAGCAGCGAGAAGAACAGCGCCGGGCCGACTTCTGCGGCAGCATCGGCGATCACGCGCCAGTGCGTCTCGCCTTCGAGCTTTTCATCTGGGTGTGCGTGATGCCAATGCTCGATGTGCTTGTGTGCATTCTCAATCATCACCACCGCCGCATCGACCATCGCGCCAATCGCAATCGCAATACCTCCCAGCGACATGATGTTCGCATTCACGCCCTGGTAATGCATGACGATGAAGGCAGCGAGAATGCCCAGCGGCAAGGACACAATCGCCACCAGCGCCGAGCGGATGTGAAACAGGAATATCGCGCACACCAGCGCGACGACGATGAACTCTTCCAGCAGCTTGTGACTGAGGTTATCGACGGCGCGCCCGATAAGCTCGGAGCGGTCATACACGGTCACGATCTCGACGCCCGCAGGCAGGCTGGCCTTCAGCATCTCCAGCTTCGCTTTCACCGCCTTGATCGTCTCCAGCGCGTTCTTGCCGGAGCGCATGATGATCACGCCGCCCGCTACTTCGCCCTCGCCATTCAGATCGGCCACGCCGCGCCGCATCTCCGGCCCGAGCTGTATGCGCGCGACATCACCCAGCCGCACCGACACGCCGGCATCGGTGCTCGTCAGCGGTATCTTGCGGAAGTCGTCCAGCGTCTGCAGATAGCCCGAAGCGCGCACCATATACTCGGATTCGGCCAGCTCCAGCAGCGCGCCGCCGGTCTCCTGGTTTGCTTTCTGTACTGCATCGGTCACGCGCGCCTGGGTGATGTTGTAGGCGCGCAGCTTGTCGGGATCGAGCACCACCTGGTACTGCTTGACCATGCCGCCCACGCTCGCGACCTCCGAGACATTCGGCAGCGACTTCAACTCGTACTTGAGGAACCAGTCCTGCAGGGTGCGCAGCTGCGACAGATCGTTCTTGCCGGTGCGATCCACCAGCGCATATTCATAGACCCAGCCTACCCCTGTGGCATCCGGACCGAGCGCTGTCTTGGCCGACGCGGGCAGACGCGATTGCACCTGGTTCAGATACTCCAGCACGCGCGAACGCGCCCAGTAGAGATCGGTGCCATCCTCGAACAGCACATAAACGAACGAGTCGCCGAAAAAGGAATAGCCGCGCACCGTCTTCGCCCCCGGCACCGACAGCATCGTCGTGGTGAGCGGATAGGTCACCTGGTTCTCGACAATCTGCGGCGCCTGCCCCGGATAGCTCGTGCGGATGATGACCTGCACATCCGACAGATCGGGCAAGGCATCCAGTGGCGTCTGCTGCACCGACCAGATGCCCCAGCCGGTGATAACGGCCATCGCCAGCAAGACGAGGAAGCGGTTGCCGATGGACCAGCGGATCAGCTTGGCGATCATTTCATGTCTCCGTGCTGATGCGCATTGCTCTGCGTTACCGGAGTGGCGCTGGTGAGCTGCGGCCCATCCGCGCCCATCACGAATTCAAACTGCACGCGAGTGCCAGCCGCCAGCTTCGTCGGCAAACCGCCCTTAGGCAGCGCGAACTCCATTGTCATGGCGCCCCACTTCAGCGCGGGAATCGGCTCATGGGACATCATCAGCGCGTCCTTCTGCACTTCCTCGACAACGCCCACGCCTTGATAAGTCTGCGCAGGTGCGGTGGCAGCGGAAGCAGGCGCGGACTGGACCTTACTCGCGTCGTCACCTTTCATTCGTCCCGCGCTCGCCGTCACGCTTGCTTCAGAATCGAGCAAGAACTGACCGGATGCCACCACGCGCTGTCCCGCCGTGAGCCCACTGCGAATCTCCGTCTGACCATTGCTGTCAGCACCGATCTCTACATCCACGGGGCGGAACTTGCCATCGCCCTCGGCTAGCATCACCACGCTGCGCCTGCCGGTCTGGATCACCGCCTCGCTCGGCACCAGCAACACCGCACGCGCAGCACCACTCGCGAAAGCCATGTTCACGAACATACCCGGCGACAATATGCCGTTCGGATTCGCGAGTTCAACGCGCGCCTTGAGCGTGCGCGTCGCCGCATTCACCTCGGGCAGGATGGCCTGAACGCGGCCCTTGAACACCGTGGCCGCAGCGGACGGCGAGCGCGCTTCCACCGCCACGCCGGGCCGCACCAGCCCCGCCTGACTTTCCGGCACCTCGGCATTGGCCCACACGCTGCCCGTGCCATTCAAGCGGAACAGCGTCGCACCGGGCGCCACCGTCATGCCTTCGCGGACCAGCAACTCCACCACCACACCGCCGATAGGCGCGCGCAGCGTGATGCGCGCCTGCACCTTGCCACTCGTCTCCACCGCGCGTATCTGTTCGTCATTCATGCCGACCTGGCGCATGCGGTTACGTGCGCCATCGACCAGGCTGGCCAGCTCGGAGCCTTGCATACGACGTACCGACAGGAGCTCCTCCTGCGCAGCAACCCAGTCCGGCACATACAGCTCGACCAGCGCCTGCCCTTTGGCGACATGGTCCAGCGTGGCACGCACATTCAGGCGCTCGACATAGCCCGCCGTGCGCGCCTGGATCACCACCTGATCGCGCTCGTTGTAGGCGATGCTGCCCACCGCCTGCACGCTGCTCGCCAGCGAACCGCTGACCACCTCCACCGTGCGGATGCCAAGGTTCTGCTGCACGCGCGAGCTGACGCTCACCGTGCCCTGATCGGCCGCGCCGCCCGCATCCGCATAAACAGGCGACAGCATCATGTCCATGAAGGGCGACTTTCCCGGCGCATCGAAGCGCTTGCCGGGCGCCATCGGGTCTTGGTAGAACAGCACGCGCTTACCGTTGGCCGGATCGACATCACCGGCCTTGATGCCCGCCTTCATGTGACGACGCGTGGCGTCCTCGCCGGACTCCTGAGGCGCAGCGGCAAGCGAAGCAGAAGGCGTGGCAACCATGGGCTTTTCTGCTGCAACACTGCTCATGCCACGCTGCACGCCAAGCGCATAAATTCCATATCCGCCCGCAGCCAGCACGACAGCCGCGATCAGCGACACGACGATAGTTTTCTGTTTCATGGCGCGCTCCCTGCATTCGTTGCGGCTGTGCGGTCGGTAGGGACCAGATAGTTGAGTTGTGCCCACAGGCGGGCCGTTTCCATTTCAAGCTTTAACCGTTCGACCTGCATGTCGATCTGCGCGCGGCGCGCATCGAGCACGCTGGTGAGCGTGCCGCCGCTTGTGCTGTAAGCCGTCGTCGCCGCGCGTGTGCGTTCGGTAGTGAGCGGGATCAAACTGGCGTCGTAGCGCGCAAGGCGCTCGCGGTTGCCCTGCCAGGCTTGCTGCAGGCCACGTATCTCCGCCACGTGCATGCGTGTCGCTTCTTCGCGCTCGGCACGTATCTGTTCGACCTGCGCGAGCTTCGCGCCCAGCTCGCGGTCCTGCCGGTCTTTCTGGTTCCACTGCAGGGGAATCGAGATGGTCAGCGCCACCATCTTCGAATACGCACTGCCGCGCTGGTTGTACATGAACTCCGCGCTCCAGTCGGTCTGCTTGTTGGCGCGCGCCACCTGCGCATCCGCCTTCGCCAGTTCCTCCTGCTTGTTCATCAATGCGATGTCAGGATGCTGCGCCACCTGTGCGTCGAGATCACTGCCCGCATCGGTGTGCATGCGAACAGCACTCATGCCGGGCATGCCCGCCAGCGGACCCCGAGCCGCCTCGCCTACCCAGCGCGACAGCACCGTCGTTGCCGTCGCCACCTGCCGATTTGCCAGCGCGATCTGGTCATCGAGCTGCGCTACCGCGAGTCGTGTCGCGAACACATCGGCCTGCATGCCGCGCCCGCTGCGATAAGCCGACTCCGCCGCGGTGATCTGCAAGCGCGCCTCGTCACGCTGCTTCACCAGCAGCTCACGTATCGCTTCCTGATAGTAGCGATCCAGCCAGGCCTGCGCCGTGTCGCGTTCGAGGTTGGCGATGGTCAGCTCCTTGCCCGCCTCGGCCACTTCGGCCTCGCGCTCATAACGCGCCGAGCGCGCCCGCAGCTTGTCGCCGCGCGTGAATTCCTGCATCACGCCGACCTGCCGCATGGTCATGAAATCGCTGCTCAGACTGAAAGCGTCCGGACCATTGATGGGCAGATTATTGACACCGACCTTCAACACCGGATCGGGCAACTGACGCGCCGCCACGCCCATTTCACGCGAGGCAGAAGCCGAAGCATCCTGCGCCACCAGCTGGCGGGAGCGCGCACGTGCGAGGTCGAGTGCCTGACCAAAAGTAAGCGGCTCGGCCGAGACGGGCGACGCAAACAACATAGGCAACTGCAAGGCCGCCAGAAGAATTGAATAACGCATGAAGAACTCCAGACTGCCGATGGCAGACGACTGAGACGCAGCAACGCGTCAAAGAGCGGTGGCGACGTTCAGGTCGCAAGCGCGCACATCGAAACGCCGGTCAAGGCGTCGTCCGGGATCAAATGCGGAAGCAGCAGTGCAGGAGGGTGTGGGGAGGAGAACTTGCCAATGTAAGCACATCGGCATATCGCGCCAAGGGTAGCGCGAGGGATTCACTGGCAGGCAGTGGCACAAAGAAACCCCCTGGCAAGGCCATGGGCACCGACGGCGCATCGGCATGCGGCGTCAATTGCTGCGCAGGGTGGCAATGCTCGGCACACAGACCCGGCGCCGCCTTGTCGTACTGCGACATTTGCGCGCAGTCCTGCATATCGGCCATTGCTGCCATAGCCGGTCTCGAGCGATCCAGCACATCCTGCGGACACGCATACGCCGCCACGGCAAGCTGCATGAACAGCATCGAGGCCAGAAGCAAGCGTGAAACGAATCTCAGCAGAACGCGTGACATGATCGGATCATAGCCTTTTTGTTGTCGCCGGCGTGGTGACGGCGAGGGGCCGAACTCTTCCCTTCCTCGTCCATGAAGCCTTCGCACACTGGGTGCAGCCAGATGGCAAGTGAAATTTCCAAACGTTTTGACTCGACCATTTCGAGTCGTGACGCTGAAATAGGGCATCCGATCTTTTCGGAAACCCCTCGGAAATTGTCCGTTCCGTGCCTGGCAATGTGATGTACCCGAATACGAAGGAGAGATTCATGCCCCAAAGAAAAATGCGCTTCACCGTAGCAGAGCTGTCCGCGATTGCCAGAGTGATCGCCGCTGCGTCCGGCTTCATCAAGATGTTGCTGGACCACATCAAATGATCGCCCGCCATAGCGATACGTCCTTTACTTGGCGTCGCGCGAGTGAATGTGGCGTTTCTGCATTCCTGCCTTGTCCGGGGCAGTGCTGCCATGTTTTGCAAGTGCCGGCACATCCGATTTTTCGGTCATATGGTTGTGCGGCGCCGTTACGGGAGCTGCCGGGGGAATGCTTTGCGTGCCAGACGGCTCAGCGAGTGCGGCGGCGGAGCCCAGTTCCGACGCGAGTAGTGCGAACAGGGTGAATGTTTGCATGATCATTCTCTTTGCGAGTTAAAAGAATGCCAAGAGAGGCCTCTCTCCGAACGTGCTTTCTTCCACTGTCACAAGAGCCATCACACCATGAATGCCATGGGCCACAGCGTGCCGACCATGATTGGTGTCGATCACAGCGGCATTGCGAAAGAGATCAACAAGCTGATCCCTGACTACATGGTGATGGGCGAACGCGACATGGCGGACATGGGCGAAATGGAGATGCCATTGCCCGACAACACGGCACCCATGATGACCGGGCAAGGCCCGTTTGGCGGTGTCGAGATGGGAGGCATGTTCTCGATCCTGAAAGTACGTCGGGACCAGAAAACGCACGACTACAAGGACCCGGGCTGGTTCAAACATCCCGAAGGCACGGTGGCGCATGAATGGACCGGCGAGATGCCCGCCGCGCAACGCTCGAATACCAAAGGCGACGGGTCCATGCCCACCCAGATGCGCGGTATCAAGGAAGTTGAAGTGCAGGTGCGCAAACCGACCCGGCCAAGGCACTGATCTCCCTCATCAACGCAGTCCCGACTTACCCTCAAGGAACACGAACATGAAACGACTGAATGCAGTACTGCTCACGCTCTTCCTGTCACTGGTCACCAGTTATGCGCTAGCCCACGGCGACGAACATGAGTCCAAAGGCCCGGTAAAGAAGGAACAGACTGACTGGGGCATAGCGGACAACGCCAAGGCGGCTAAACGCACCCTCAACATCAAAATGCTCGACACCATGCGCTTCTCGCCGTACAAGTTCGAGATCAAAAAGGGAGAGACGATCAAATTCGTCATCAAGAACGAAGGCCAGATGCTGCACGAGTTCGTGCTCGGTACGCAGAAGGTGCTCGATGAGCACGCGGCCCTCATGGTGAAATTTCCCAACATGGAACATAGCGAGCCATACATGGCGCACGTGCCAGCCGGCACGAGCAAAGAGCTGGTGTGGACCTTCAATCGCGCAGGCACTGTGGATTTCGCATGCCTTATTGCTGGCCACTACCAAGCTGGCATGAAGGGGCAGATCAAAGTCGTGGCAAAGTAGTTGCCGACCACCGGTTTTTTCCACTTCAATCAGGAGTTATTAAACATGAAAATCCATCTTCTTTTCGCGGCGCTGGTCTCCGGAGCGGTCGCACTGGGAGCGTCCGCCCAATCTTCCATGAAAGGCATGGACATGCCGACAGCTGCCCAATCTGCCGCCTCAATGACCGCCGGAGAGGTTCGCAAGGTCGACAAGGAAGCCAAGAAAATCACTATCAAACACGGTGAGATCAAGAACCTCGGCATGCCCGGCATGACCATGGTCTTCCAGGTCAAAGACCCGGCGATGCTCGACAAGGTGAAGGCAGGTGACAAGGTTCAATTCAACGCCGAACAGATCAATGGCGCCATCACCGTGACGGCAATCGATCTGGTGAAGTAAGCGCTGCAGTCGGTCTATTGATCGCCGTATCCACGTGCAGGAGGTCACCATGAGGCTATATGTCCTCACTCTTTTGCTGGCCGCCTGCGGGACGGTCTATGAAGACCGCTATTCGTACCGCGAGGGTTGGCGTCGGGCACATCCAGACGGGTACGCGAGTCCTTGCGCGTGCCCCCCAGACAATGACTGCGTGAAGAACGCGTCAGCGCGGCAGGTTTGTGCTGGTGTCACATGCCGGTGCTGGTGCGCCCACTAGTCACCATGCGCTGCCACTACCCGATGGTGAAAATTTGCCGCGGGAGACGAGATCTATATCAACATTTCGCGCTGCGCCCCACCGGTACGCAGCCGCGTCCCTTGACCCAAAGGATCTCGTCTGCGACACCCTAGCAGGACCGTTTTTTGCCCCCTAGTACCAGACCGCGCGCATCTGTTTTGCCGCCCAAAGGTGCAACTCGTGGAACGAAATACCGATTCGATGCCTGTTCGGCAGGCCGGGCAATAAAATCCTCGCGATTCATTGTCAGATTCTTGGCCATGTTAATGGCGTTGCTTCTCGCACAGGCGTCGCCTGACTGAAGTTCTTCTACCGGGTCAGATGGCAGTAGACGGAAGCTTCCCGCAGGAGCTGGCCCGAACCAAGCCCTATGGCTATTCGCTGTTCAATCTGGATGTCATGACATCCCTCGCACTGATTCTTTCAAGGCCGGCGGAGAATCTGCTGCCACATGCCCTGCCGGACGGCAGATCCGTCATTCGCAGCGTCGAATTTCTCGCGCCATACCTTGCGGACAAATCATCCTGGCCGTACCAACAGGACGTGATGTGCTGGGATGAGTGGCCTGTTCGCCAGCCGGCACTCTTGTTCGGTGCGATGGCAGCAAATCGCAATGACTGGCTGAAAGTATGGCAAGGATTGGACCCTGATCCAGTCGTACTTGAGGTCCGGCGAAATTACCCGATTCGCAATGCCGTGATCTGGCTGGAGGCTTCGTGCAAATAGGGCGTTATGGAGAATCAATCGCCTCGGATTTTCTGGACAACTGACCCTATGAAATACTGCTTTTATGCTCTATCGGTGACAGGCCATTTACATGACTGTAGCAGCATGACTCGTCGTGAAAACAAGCCCGCATCTTCTGATGCAGCTCCAGCGCATAGGCAAACGCCTCGTCGAGCGTTGCCGTGATTTCGTCGTCGTTGGCGGAGTCGGTCTGGGCTTGAGCGGTCATGACGGAGGACAGGGCTGATTGTGAGCGCATCATCCCCGAAAGCGACAAGCTCGAAAAGCCCTATTCAATGCTTCTAGAAAATCTGTCTTTCGCCCACCTCTATGCCAACAATATTTAACTAATAAGTAAGTTGCTTGCTAGCTTTAAGAGTAAATAACTTCATGGAGCTTTTCGCATATCCATGTTTCCCACAGATTTCCTGTTATACGCATCGCAGGTCACATCCGCAGCAATGTAATCCCCTGACGAAAATGCGTACATGACCATCGCGTACCACTGCCTACTCGTCGGATCGCTGGTTCCTCCGCTTACGAAAAAATGGGGGGATCCACTGCCAGGGCATGTATCGCTCGGACCAGTTTGGCCCTCGATCATATAAGTAAATCCACCAAGCCATAAATTTACGTAGACTACTTTACCGGGAGTAGTCCACGCAGCACTTGCAAGATTCGAAAACAAGCCAAACACAGAAAACAGCAAGATAAAATTCAACAAACGCATACTTCCTCCCAAGCACACAAAACCAATTTCAAAATCTCTAGAAATTTCAACGTAACAAAATCGCTGTTACCCAAAAGCTTAACTCACGCTAATCTCGTTGCACTCACTAAGACAACCGGCGCCATCAAACCGCGACTTCTGCTGCTGCTCTGCATAGGCAAAAATTAACACACAAATGCCAGTACACGACTAACCGGCCAGCTGCGATCGCATTTTCAAATACTCGGATCGCCGATAAAAATATAATTTACGCTCTCTCTTCCCTGATCAACGCAGACGCTGTTACCAACAATCGTAATCGGGACTTGTCTGGACTCTGCAGAGAGAATCAACGCCAGCATTTCCTTTCCTCTGCTTGACTCCGAGGTAAACACGTAACGCCCCAAATTTGGATTGGGTACTGCGCACGCATGGCCGCCTGATGCTGAGTCGACATTCACGATTACCCAAACTGGGCTCGTATCATGAGTTACGGCAACGAACGTTACTTTACCTGTATTAGTACTGGAATATGCAAACGGCGACCACATCATAGCCAAGCAGAACAACATAAGTCGGAACATATCAACCTTTAATAGGAAAAGTACAATGGCGCTGATACCGTAAAACGCATTCAATTTGGATACTATATTTTTCTTTGTGGACTTTTTGCAAAATGAATTGAAGCTTCGCTGAGCACAACAAAATATGGTATCTCCATCGCTTGCTAGCATCATTAATCGTGCGAACCACGATTCTATGCAATCACATAGCTAAAAGATGGGGGACCCAGAGCAATCACATCCACTATGTCGTTCATGGTTGCCACAAGATAATGTGTCAATGGTTGATGATATTCAACGACAAAAATTTCTTTCAGAAACCATTCCACAAAATCAGACGGCTCAACAAGATAAAAATATTTTCCTGTATCACCAGTTCGCTTCATATCCATCAAAGTCAGTAACGCATCTCCTTCATCTCTCTTTCGGTATGCCATGTATGAATCGAATGATATCGCGAGCTTCTGCTCACTTACATTCGACAGAGTAAGAGATAGCACTCCGCCTCGATCAACCAATGACTCCAATTCAAACGGAGTCTTCGTTAGATACTCTTGAGAAAAAGGAGTATATGAATTCATATCTCTCTCCGCGTAGATCGCTTCCGTATCACGTGCTGGCTGGGCCATATCGCACTTTAATTTTATTTTTTCCGTCCTGAATTTCTAGAGTTGGCCGGCCATCAGTACTATTTGGTCGCACGTTAATTGGACGCCCGTCGGGCAGGGTGCCTCGCCTGCCCCCGTCAGGCAAAGGCACAATATCTCTAGGCCCTTTTGAATCGAAATCTTTGTCGGCGTCAGACATACCCCCAGGCTTGTCCCATTGTTTTGAACGGCCTTTTGTTTCTGTACCTGGAGCTGCGCCCGGCACCGGAGGTTGATCAACACTTCCCGCTTTTGATCGACCATCTTGTCCGGCATCTGTATTTGCATTGTCGTTATGAAGTGGATTCCGAAACGTTTTTTCAGACCGCGTGGGCTCTCCTAATGGATCAACAGACGACCCGCCACCTTTCCTCCCTGCATAAATGACAGCGCCGATGTAGAGTACGGTCCCCCAGAACGCAACCGCAAGTATCGACAAACGTCCATCCGGGTCACGATATTTTAATGGGTTGTTATTCCCATAAGCGTACCGGTTGAAGCTATGGAAGTTCTCCTCACTGAAACCCACCGGATCGACGCCCATGAAGCGTCCCACTACCGGGTCGTAATAACGCGCTCCGAAGTAACTCAGCCCTGAATCGGTATCGAGCGGTTTGCCATGGAAGAACTGTCGGTTGCTTGAGGCGGCCGCTTCGTTCTTGACGCGGTCGCCATAGGGCCGATAGCTCTCGCGCCAGACCACCGCGCCTAATTCATCGGTGGCAGCGACCGGGCTGCCTGCAGCGTCGTTATGCAGATAGGTAATCGTCGGTGCGGCCCAGACGACAGGCTCGAAGCCGAGCAGGAACACGAGCACCAGGCACAGGGCTCGTGCAGCGCGAGTCAGGAAGTTGCTGTTGTTTGTCATTTGACTTTTCCTCTCTCCGCTCAATCCAGAAGCATTTGCAGGATGGGCACCAACACGGCCGGATCAGTGACGCCCTGTGTGATGGAGACGGTACTGGCTTCGTTCTGGCTATCGCCCGAGTATTCTGCAGTCAGGGTATGGTTGCCTGGCGTGAGACTGCTGGTTGTGAATGTCGCGGTGCCACTACTCAAGGCAACCGGCGCGCGGTGGGCTCACATTTTGGCATATACAACTTGGGGGGCGTTGCCCCCTACTTTTACTGCGGGCCGCCAATCTCAACTTGATAAGCGTAACAATTCCCACCCGAGTCCTGGCTATATCCCAAATAAGCCAGCTTTCGACCGCTTGTTATCGCCGCCAATACGGTGGCGTACATACCTTTGCCAACGCCTTGTGTGTCCAGAGAAATCCATATGGCGCCGCCGTTGATACAGGTTTGCGGTTCTGCTATACGAAAAAACATCAAACCGACCGCGTTGTTCATGCCGGCACTTACTGGCGTTGCACTTATGTCCACATTGAATGCATGCGCATTCGAACTTGCCAACAAAGCTAACGACACGAGCAGCGACAAAATTTTATTCATTTTAATTCCCCAAGTAATATTTAAAAAACAACGACCATCTTCAATATACCGAATTCTCCGGTATTTACCTTGCTGCAATCCGCCAAGCCTTATCTGATAGGCATAGCAGGTTTCGACTGCGCTTTGGCACACCCCACAATAAGTCAGTTTTCGCCCACTCGTTATGACGGGCAATACGGCCGAAACATACCCTTGCCAACCCTAATGTCAGGAAAAAATGCGTGAACGAAAACCTTGACCTCATGTGTATAGACTGACCCCAACTTATAGTTATCTTTGCAGCACCACCTCTTCAGAGCGCGCAAGATTCCATATATCGGGGTTCTGCTGCTCAAGTTGATCCTCGAACCAACTCCACCCATGCTCTCGCACTAGTGAAGCCTCAGCACCCGTGATGGGCACCAAATACGCGAATACTGTTGCCTCCGGCTCAGAGACAAACTCTGCAAGCGTCTTGTCGAAGGGGCTCGGATTCGTGACATAGATTGCAGCGAGTGTTGCCCCTGCAATTACAGGGGCTCCCGGGCCAATAACTTCCCCGCGCAGGAAAGCTTTACCACGCTCTAGAATGTATTCGGCTAGCGAAAGCACGAGCCCAGCGACAGCATCAGCAGAGAACGCGTCATGTGCAGACATCAGAAGTTCTTGACGAATCTGCCGCGTCCCCGACATCGCAACGATGTGTCGACTAAGCCCGAGCGTTGCGAACGTCCTGGTTCCCAATTCCGGCTGCCCTTCGAAGCTCACAACTTGTATGCCATGAGCCTGCTTTTCATCAGACCATCCATGCGAAATTTCGCCAAGGTGTCGTTCGTAGTGCTCGGGCAAAGACATGATGTTCTCATTTCCCATTGTCGGATCTATTACAGCCCACACAGCGCAAGCGCGTATCGCGGTTGTACTCATCGAGAACGCCCTTGCGATCCTTATCAGTTAGATCGCGATCTCGCCACGGGTCAGGATGATGATCATTGTCCCAATCCTTACCCTTCTCGCCGGGCCTGGATTTGACCTCTTTGCCACAGGTTGGGCACAATTTACCTCCTTGCTCCCCGTCTTCGGCGTTGTCCCAGTTGCCTTGCTCTGTACCTTTGCGAACCCGTGATGGACGCTTCTTCACATCCTTTTGTCCATCGGCAGCAGGGACCTCAGGGTCGTTCGCCAAGTTATTGTTATCTTGACTAAAGATTCCTTTAGCTGCATTCCATAGACGAGAAAGATCCCTCGCTTGTCTTGCCCGCAACTCTGGTGGTTCAGCAACTGCGATAGCAATCGCAACCACTGTCACTCCGACAGCAAGCGGGATCGAAAAACGGCCATCGGAATCCCTGTAACGATAGGGATTATTGTTCCCATAAGCATACCGATTGAAGCTATGGAAGTTGTCCTCACTGAAACCCACGGGATCGACACCCATGAAGCGCCCCACCACCGGGTCGTAATAGCGCGCCCCGAAGTAGCTCAGCCCTGAATCGGTATCGAGCGGTTTGCCATGGAAGAACTGTCGGTTGCTTGAGGCGGCCGCTTCGTTCTTGACGCGGTCGCCATACGGCCGGTAGCTCTCGCGCCAGAGCACGGCACCTGATTCATCGGTGGCAGCGACCGGGCTGCCTGCAGCGTCGTTATGCAGATAGGTAATCGTCGGTGCAGCCCAGACGACAGGCTCGAAGCCGAGCAGGAACACGAGCATCAGACACAGGGCCCGTGCAGCGCGAGTCAGGAAGTTGCTGTTGTTTGTCATTTGATTTTTCCTCTCTCCGCTCAATCCAGAAGCATTTGCAGGATGGGCACCAACACGGCCGGATCGGTGACGCGCTGTGTGATGGAGACGATGCTGGCCTCGTTCTGGCTGTCCCCCGAGTATTCGGCGGTCAGGGTGTGGTTGCCTGGCGTGAGACTGCTGGTTGTGAATGTCGCGGTGCCACTACTCAAGGCAATCGGCGCGCCTTGTGCAATGCCGTCGACCTTGAACACGACACTGCCCGTCGGGGTATAGCCGGTGACCGTGGCGGTGAAGCTGACCGGCCTGCCCTTGATTGCAGTGCCAGGCGGGCTCGCGGCGAGCGCCGTACTGGAGATGGCTTTGAGCACGTTGATGGTCACGGTGGCTGTGGCAGTCGCGGCGCTGTTGTTGGCGTCGCCAGAGTAGTTCGCGCTCAGTACCAGCGTGCCGACCGGCACACCACTGGTGCTCAGGGTGGCAACACCTCCGCTCACCGGTGTGCTGGCTAGCGGGGCACCATTTCCTGTGAAGCTGACACTGCCGGTCGGGTTATAGGCGCCCGCAAGCGTTGCCGAGATGCTCAGGGCCTCTCCCTTGTGAATGCTGGCAGGCGCGGCGGACAGGGCCAGGCTTGGTGCCGCTTGCGATACGCTCAGTGCGGCGGCAGCCGAGGTGCTGACGGTGTTCTTGGGATTGCCGCTATAGGTTGCGGTAAAGCTGTGCGCGCCTGCCGTGATGATGTAACCACTCAGGCTGGCCGTGGCGCCTGCGAGAGGGATTGTGCCGATGGCTGTGCCGTTGTCATAGAACGTTACGCTGCCCGTGGGCGCAAAGCCGGAAACGGTCGACGTCAAGGTGACTGCCTGCCCCAGCGCGGGCGCCGCGGGTGATAGCGTCAGCGTTGTGGTGGAGGTTACGTGCGGGTCCAGGTCCTGGCGCACGGCAATCTGTTTGCCGAGCAGGTACGCATACTCCTTGACCGAGACGGGCGCACCGTCGGCAGCAAAGGTTTCTTCGGCCAGCAGGGAGCCGCCCTTGGTATAGAGGTAATAGGTCTTCTGACCTGCGACATCAGTGGTGGTCACACGCATGCCGTCGCCGTCATACGCATGGGTGGCACCGCCTACGACCGAGGTCATCAGCGAGGCGTCGTTGTAGGTGAAGCTCTTGCTGCCATTGGCGGTGACGTTGCCGTAGACGTCGTAGCTGAAGTTGTAGGTCTTGCTGCCGCTGATGCCGGTCAGCTTGTTTGTCCCCGCGTCATAGGTGTAGTTGAGCGTGCTGGAGCCGATGGTCTGGCTGCCGATATTGCCGGTGGCATCGTAAGAGAAGTTGATGTTTGCGCCGGGGGTATTGGCAACCGTGAGGCGGTCGATGGCGTCGTAATCGGCAGTCACGTTATTGGTGGAGTCGATTCCATCGGTGATGCTGGTGACGTTGGCCAGACCATCGTAGAGATAATTCAGATTGACGATGCTTGCACCCTTGACGGCATTGATGCCTTGCAGCCAGGGTCGATTGCTCTTCAGGGTCGTTGTCGTAGCCACCCCGTTGGCATAGCTGATCGAGCTCGGTTCATTCGTGGGGTGATAGCCCACGCTCGTCACGAAGGGCAGCGCTTTGCTGGGACGTCCAAATATATCAGCGCTGTAATTCACGCCCAGACCCGATGGGTAGGTCATATTGTCCAGGCCATCGTTGCCACCGTAGTTGTAGCCGATGGCGTAGGACTTGGGTCCGATGGTGACCTGCTCCACCTTCAGGTTCTTGTTGCTGTCGTAGGTGTACGTACGCGATGCCGTGCCGTTGCCGACGGTCCAGACCGTATCGTCCTTGTAGTAGGTTTTATTGACGCTCGGTGTGCCTGCCGGATACAGGATATCGGTCAGGCGGTTGAGGCCGTCGTACGTGAATGTCGTCGCCGGTGAGGTGCCCAGTGCATTGGAGACATAGCGCGACGTCATATTGCCAACAGCATCACGCCCCAGGGTCGTGACGCCTGTTTCGGGTTCGGTCACGGTTAACAGGTAGCCGCGGGTGTCATAGCCATAGCTGCGCGCCTTGGTCCCCTGCGTCACGCTCGTCAGCTGACCCAACAAATTACGTCCAAAGATCTGGTTCAGCGATGGGTCTGAGGCATACGCGATGCTCATCAGCTCCTTGGTGTCCGGATCGCCGAGGGCACGGTAGGTATAGGTGGCTGTCTTGCTACGCTCGTTGGTGATCGAGATCTGGTGGTCCAGATAGGAGAAGGTCTTCTTCGTTGCATCACCGTTGGTGATGGTCTGGGGTCGGCCCAGAATGTCATAGGCGGTGATCGTGCCAAGGGCGCTGCCGGGATAGGACTCAAAGGTCCGGCGTCCCAGTGCATCGTTCTGGAAGGTGGTGGTGATGCCTGGGCGAACGACGGAGGTGATGCGTCCGAATCCGTCGAAGTTATGGGCTTCAGTGTAGCCGCCTCGCGTGAGCGTGGTCTTGGTCGGGATGTAGGCGATGGTGACGTCGTTTCCGATCGGGTAGTTAATGGACGTTACCCGGTTCAGATCGTCATAGCCGTAACCAATGGTGTGCCCTGCGCCGTCGGTTTCAGAGGTGACATTTCCTGCCGGGCTGACCACGCGGACGATATTGACGCCTTCAGGGTGTGATTCGTTTTTGGGAATTCCGCGGTAGTAATTGGTGAAAGTCCATACCTTGCCTCGCGCGTTGGTCAGGCGCGTGCGGTTACCTTGGCCGTCTTCATAGGCATAGTTTGTGATAACACCGAATTTGTTCTCCTGGGTGATGTTGCCATTGCCGTCAATATTGCGCGTTATGGAATAGCCGTCAAAGGAGCGGTCCTTCTCCTGGTGAATGATCCACTTCGTAGTATTGATCTGGTAGGTCAGCGAGGTCGTCCGCGAAAATGAGGCAGACGATTCGGATATTTGCGTCGGGTTTCCGTACAGGTCCGGTGACAGGTAATCCGTCGTGTAGGTACCACCATCCCGTACCACTACCTTCTTGCTCAAAATCGGGGCTGTAGTTTCTAAATCCTTATAGAGCGTATTGCCAGGCCGCGGATTATCCTGCGTTGAAATTTGCTGGCCTATCCAAGTGTAAGTCTCTGTTTGAAGCGCATTAATAGATTGCTGTTTTTTTTCGACAAGCAACCCTACCTTCCACAATGTTCCGGACACTACTGTGCTGAATCCAATATGCTTGTACGTGACAACACCCTCAGGCGTCGTTACCGTGGTTACATCATTAATTCCGGGTCCGTTAGACGGCTGGTATGCGAACCCCCACGAATAACCATCCGATGTCACCTTCGATTTGACAACGGTATTTTCGATGGAACCCGATCCCGAGAAAAAAACCATCCGGTCATATGTGTAGCTGATATATCCAGACTGGGGATATGTCATTTTAGACAGGGATAACACGCCGTAACCGGGGCCTGATTCTTTGTAATCATATTGCCATGCCCCGCCAACGGGAGGGGTGACTTTGGTAAGCAACCACAATCCAGACACTTTTTTATAATCATAAATCCAGGTACGGTTTGTGCCGTTGTCTTTTATCGACTCCAACCGAAGGTCAGCCCCCGAAGACGTATAAGCAAGCGTGACAGACCGCCCATCAGAAGTTACTGAAGTTGGGACAGTAATTCCACCAAAATTTGTATACCCAATGGTCGCAACATTATTATTACGATCAATAATTTGAGTTGTGTAATAGGCGTACATGCCAGCCGGGGCGCTACCCAGGGTAGTCATAATGTACTGCGTGCCATCCGGCGAAAAAACTTTCAACCCGGAACCGCCAGGTATACATTCAGCACGCCAACGCTGCAATGAGATGAGCCCTCCACTTACGTATATGTCGTCCTTGTATAAAGTCTGGCGGCTTCCGTCAGGCAGTTCAAGAGAAGGCATGACCGAACCGGTGGCAGAGCCAATTGCGCAAAGTCCGTTATTTACCTTGCGTAGCACGCGCCCAAAGTGAATGGTCCAGCCATAGCCAAATGGAGTCACAGAACCTGCGACACTATCATCAACACTTGTATAAGAGCGCTGAATTGCGATTTCGAAACCGCCGTTGCCGGGAATCCGCAGATCAGTGGTATGAACTTGGAGTCTGCCGCTGAATGGGTCGATTTGCTCGCTAAAGGATTGGTTCAAATAATCCCGTGTTGGATATTGCCCCGCCTCTTTGTAGTAATCGAATTGGTGCTCTGCCTGGCCTAGAGCCGCAAAGGATTCACAGGCCAAGAACAGCAAAACAGCAATATTCAGTATTACTTTCATATATGAACCCAATCTGAAATAACAACAATGATCCCAACCATCCATAGGCGCACGCAGACACAAGCTACCGGCACAAGGGTCTGCCATAGCTGCACGACGTCCGCGGAACCCCGAATTGCTTTTGTAATTTTGACTTCTGGCTCGCTTCGAGACGAGCACAGAGAACGATGACGTCATTTTGCCCTGTCTTTCATGACAGCAGCAAGTAGTCAGTTGGTCTTTTTTGGATTGAAGTATTGGGGAGTTTGAGGCCTTCCCGTCTGTGAGCTAACAGCAACACAGAAAACGGCAAAGATGCATCTGGCACAGCCGACAACCTGGAGGATGCGTAGTACCGCACAATCGTGCCATAGCTTCCAATAAAGCTTCATGCGGGACCTAGCGCTAGCGCCTCATTAGCGCTACCGGCTTCACCATTAGGCTGGGTGTGAACTTAGCAAGCAGGGGTTGTAGTTTGGGGTTGGCGCATATCGTGGAAAGCCCTCAATTCGAGAGAGCCCCAAATTCCCAAAAGAAAAAGCCCGGCGCGAAGCCGGGCTTTTAAAATCTGGGGCGACATACCGGGCTCGAACCGGTGACACCTGGAATCACAATCCAGTACTCTACCAACTGAGCTAATGCCGCCATTGAAGCTGAAATTACTGCTATGGCCTGCCCGAAGGGAATCGAACCCCTAACCTACGGCTTAGAAGGCCGTTGCTCTATCCAGTTGAGCTACGGGCAGATCTGACAAGCCGCAAGCGGAGGGTTTGAAACTTGGGATCCGGCTTGGCCTCGGGTAAAACTGGTCGGGGTGGAGGGATTCGAACTCTCGACATCTTGCTCCCAAAGCAAGCGCGCTACCGGGCTGCGCTAC
>JAQGMG010000041.1 GCA_028292485.1 Rhodocyclales bacterium
ATGGCCGCTATCGGAGCGGCCATGCGCAAGCTCGCTCATCTTTGCTTTGGCGTCGTGCATTCCGGCAAGCCCTATAGCCCCACTTTCGCTATAAAAAAATCTTGAGCTTGGAGACGGTATCTACGCCCGTGCTCTTGATCATGCCAGGGAGCAAGTCCGACATCGACGCCGGTGGATTCCCGTCTTCGCGGAAATGACGTCACGCGGTGGGATAACATAGCCGCGTAACGCTCTGCAACGATTTTGCGCCTTTCCATCGCGCGCTTTAAACCGGAATCCACCATGCTGAGTCAGACCGCCATCTTCCTCGCCGCCGCCGTACTCATGGTGCCTATCGCCCGCAAACTGGGGTTGGGTGCGGTGCTTGGCTATCTCGCCGCGGGCGTGCTGATCGGGCCGTGGGGCCTGGGCCTGATCAGCGACGTGGGAGCGATTCTGCATTTCGCCGAATTCGGCGTGGTGCTGTTCTTGTTCATCATCGGCCTGGAGCTGCAACCTTCGCGATTGTGGGTGCTGCGCCGCCAGGTATTCGGCCTCGGCAGTGCGCAGGTGCTGGTCAGCACAGTGGCCATCGGCGGCATCGCCCTGGGGCTTGGCGTCGGCTGGCGTGCTGCGCTGGTCGTTGGCCTTGCGCTGGCCATGTCGTCAACTGCGCTGGTACTGCAATCGCTTGCCGAGAAACAGCAACTGACGGCACGCCATGGCCGCGATGCGTTTGCCATATTGCTGTTTCAGGATCTGGCGGTGATTCCCATCCTCGCGTTGCTGCCGATGATGGCCAGCGACGGTGGTGTCGACTTCGAAATACTCAACCTGCTCAAGGCGATTGCCATCATCGCGGCGGTTGTCGTCGGTGGGCGCACGCTGCTGCGGCCCGCCTTCAAATGGATTGCCACGCTGGGCAGCCGCGAGACCTTTACTGCTGCGGCGCTGCTGGTCGTCATCGGCACCACGCTGCTGATGGAATTCGCCGGGCTCACCGCTTCCCTTGGCGCCTTCCTCGCCGGCGTGCTGCTGGCCGATTCGGAATATCGCCACGAGCTGGAAGCGGACATCGAGCCTTTCAAGGGCCTGCTGCTCGGCCTGTTCTTCATCGCTGTCGGCATGAGCGCCAACCTTGGCCTGCTGCGCGGCGACGCACTACCCATATTGGGTATTGTCCTGTTACTCATGGTATTGAAGTTTGTCGTCCTGTATGTGCTGGGGCGCGTCACCGACTGCTCCAACCGCAGCTCGCGCAAGCTGGCCGTGGCGTTGGCACAGGGCGGTGAATTCGCCTTCGTGTTATTCCAGCTTGCACATCAGCATGGCCTGCTGAGCACGGCACAGACCGACTGGCTGGTGGTCGTGGTGACACTGTCGATGCTCGCTGCGCCGCTGCTGTTCCTGCTCGAAGACCGGCTGCTGGCGCCGCGCTTCGACGAGAAGGACGCGCCGCGGCCTTTCGATACGGTGGACGACCCGAGCCAGGCGGTGCTCATCGCGGGCTTCGGCCGGGTCGGGCAGATCGTCGCGCGTCTGCTGGCGCTCAAGCACATTCCCTTCACCGTGCTCGAGGCCAGCCCGACGCAGGTGGACTACGTACGCCAGTTCGGCTCGAAAGTGTATTTCGGCGATGCCTCGCGCCTCGACGTGTTGCATGCGGCTGGCATCCAGCACGCCAAGCTGTTCGTGCTGGCCATCGACGATGTGGAGGCCTCGTTGAAAACGGCCGAGTTGGTCCGGCGCCACTATCCCTCGCTGCCGATCTATGCGCGCGCCCGCAATCGCTTTCACGCCTACAAGCTGATGGACCTTGGCGTGAAGCTGCTGGTACGCGAAACCTGGCACAGCAGCGTGGCGCTGGCTGAACAGGTGCTGCTCGGCATGAAACTGCCCGCTGCGGAAGTGAAAGCGGCGATTGCCCGCTTCTCGCAATTCGATGAAGCCAATCTGAAGCGCCAGCATGCGGTGTACCAGGACGAGGCCGCGCTTGTGCAAAACGTGAAGCAGGCCAGCGAGGAATTGCGCTCGCTGTTCGAGGCAGACGCTGCGGATGCGGCGGGGACTTCGCGAGAGGCGGCTTAGGTATTCAGTCATTCCCGCATCCCTCTCCCCCAGCCCCTCTCCCGCAGGCGGGCGAGGGGAGCGTCGTGCGGCTGCGCCGGCTGTAAAGCTGGCGGGAATGACTGTGCTTTTTTGCCAAGTTGGCGCTAATCCAGCGTCGCGCGGAAGCGCTTGAGTCCCACAGCCATCACGACGGCAATGAACAACAGCAGCGGCCATACTTCCGGCCATAGCTCGACCACGCCATTGCCCTTGAGCATCACGCCACGGATCAGGCGCAGGAAGTGCGTCAGTGGCAGCACTTCGCCGATAGCCTGTGCCCAGGCCGGCATGCCACGAAACGGAAACATGAAGCCCGACAGCAGCATCGACGGCAGGAACACGAAGAATGTCATCTGCATTGCCTGTGTCTGTGTACGCGCGACGCTGGAGATGGTGATACCGACCGCGAGATTGGCGCAGATGAACACCAGCAGGCAAACCATCAGCAACAGGAAGCTGCCTTCGAAAGGCACGTCGAACACGTAGCGTGCCGCCAGCAGGATGACGCCAACCTGCACGTAGCCGATCACGATGTACGGCGCGATCTTGCCGACCATCACCTCGACGGGGCGTACCGGCGTGGCCAGCAGATTTTCCATCGTGCCGCGCTCGACTTCACGCGTCACACCGAGCGAGGTCATCATGATCATCGTCATGGTCAGGATCACGCCCATCAGGCCGGGCACGATGTTGTATTGCGTAATGCCATCGGGATTGTAGCGGCGATGGATGCGCAGCTCGAAAGGCGCTGCTACGGGCGCTCTCGCAAGTGGCCCCGTCAGGTCGTGCGCCAGCGCCGTCTGCGCAAGCTGTTGCACGGCAGCGATGGCGTTGCCGGTCGCCGCCGGGTCGGTCGCATCCGCTTCGAGCAACACGGTTGGCTGTTCGCCGCGCGCGATGGCGCGTGCGAAGCCTGCCGGTATGGTGAGGGCGAACTGCACGTGGCCTTCTGCAAGCAGGCGGTCGGCTTCGGCCGCGCTGACATCCGGCGCGGTCACCTTGAAGTAGCCCGAGTTTTCCAGTGCGCGCACGATGCTGCGCGTGAACGTGCCCTGCTCCTGCGCCACGATGGCTGTCGGCAGACTCTTGGGGTCGCCATTGATGGCGAAGCCGAACAATGCCATCTGGATGAGCGGGATGCCGATCATCATGGCGAAGGTCAGCCGATCGCGCCGCAGCTGGATGAACTCCTTGAGCATGATGGCGCCGAATCGACCCGGATCGAAGTGCTGCCGCAAACTCACGTCAGTACAGCCTCCTGCTGTCCGACCGCCAGCGCTTCAACCTGTGCAACGATCTGCGCCAGCACTTGCGCCTGATCGGACATCAGGCCCTGCATGCGCTGGCAGGCGGCGCGCGTGGCAGGGTCGGCGAGCAAACGTGCCAGCGTGCTGGTCCACTTCTTGACCGGCGACGCAGCATCGAGTTGTGCACCACAACCCAACCTGGTGACACGCGCGGCGTTATCGAACTGGTCGTGCGCGAAGGGCGTGATGAGCTGCGGCACGCCAGCATGCATGGCCTGCGCCATGGTGCCAATGCCGCCGTGATGCACCAGTGCCGCCAGTTGCGGCACCAGGGCGTCGAAGGGTACGTAGCGCTCATGGTGAATGAATGCGGGTGCTGCCCCATTGGTGCCCCACGGCAATTGCTCGCTGAACGGTGTCACGAAGACGGCACGACGCCCGAGCGCCGCGCAGGCCGCTTGCGCGCGCTCGAAGAAGGGGCGACCAAATGCCATTGCCGAGCCCGGTGTGAAGCCGATGGGCCCCTCGCCCTCGGCGAGGAAGGCCTGCAGCGCCGGACTCAACGCCTGCGTGCCCGGCATGCGCCACATCGGGAAGCCCGTCGTCACGCTGAGCGCTGGCCAGTCTTTTTGTGGCGCACAGAACCACGCCGGAAACGCGCAGATCACCGCCTGCGGGGAGTGCTGCCAATGACTGAAGACTTTGCTGACTGGCGCCAGCCCGAGCTGCGCGCGGATGACATTCAGATCGTCCATGACAACGCCGTCCAGAAATTTCTTTTCCACCCAGCCCAGGAACGCACGTCGCCAGCTCACCGGCAGGTGTTCGAGCCAGGAGCCAAGCCCCGCCATGCGCGCAGGCGCGTCCGCCGACAGGATGCAGCTCGGCGAGAGATGTACCGTCGCAGCGGGCACACCGAGGCACTCCTGCGCAAGGCGCACCGACCAGGCCAGGGTGCTGCCGAGCAAGACCGTTTCACCGGGCCGTATGTGTTCCTGCAATAGCGCGTAGTACGGCAGCAGCTTTTTTTGCGATTCGCGCCACAGGGCCCTGAAGCCGAGGCGAGGATGCCACAAATCGGGCTGCGAAATGGCGCGTTGATAGTCCTCTGCGGAACTACCGGCAATGACACCCAGCCCGGCCTGTCTGACGCGCCCGGCGAAGTATTCCGAAGTCATGACATCGACCTCGTGACCGCGCGCCGCCAGCGCCTGGCCGATGGCAAGAAAGGGGTGCACGTCGCCAGCACTGCCGACGGCTTCGATCAGGATATGCATTGTTGTTTTCTCATTGGAAGTTGTCGGCACTCTGCCGCATCAGGTGGATGAAGATTTCTTCAAGAGCGGGCTTGCTGCGTGTCCATTCGAAGCGGTCATCCTTTTGATAAGGTGCCAGCGCCGCATCGAGCGCCGCTGCATCGGTGCCGCTCACGTGCAGCGCCATGCCGAAGCGCGTCACCAGTTCAACGGCAGGCAGCGCTTCGAGTTTTGCGGCGAGCTCGTTGGTATCGGCGCCGCTGACATTCCACGTCGAGAAACCGCTTTGTTCAACGAGCTCGCCAGGCGTGCCGTGCGC
>JAQGMG010000012.1 GCA_028292485.1 Rhodocyclales bacterium
CCTGCTTGACGCCAATGCCCTGTTCGAGAAATACGCCCATCTGGTAATACCCCGCAGGTACGTTAAGTCTTATCACCTTCTCTACGTACTCGACGGCAATTCGTTCATCAGCCTTTACGACGATGCCGTCCACGTACAAAGTCGAAAGCCAGATCAGTGCCTTGTAATGATTGCGCTCGGCGGCCTTTATGTAGAAGTCAAAAATCTCTTTGTAATATTTTTCCTCATCCTTCTTTTGCAGGTTGCGCGCTGTGCGATACCACTGGTCCGCCTCCCGATCGAGGGGAGGGTTCACCTCTTTGACGCAGGTAAAATCCAGGCTTTGCCAATCAATATTTTCCATTCCAGGAGTCCTATGTTCTGCTGATTTAGAACAGGCCATCAACGCTACCAAACAGACGGCAAACAAAAGCTTTAGGGCATACATGCTCAATCCAGCCTCATCATGGCGCTTTCGCCGTCAAAAAATTCGATTAGCGGCGCAGAAAGTTGCTCACCTTTAGATTTGCTGCTGGAATTCATTGCAACTAGCTTCCCCCAATTTTTGAATTCAAGAGACATGTTCTCTCCAGGCGCTGCACCTGTATGCAACTTCCATAAGTGTTCGCGCCACTGCCGGGTGACTTCGGGCGCAGGCATCGCAATGTTCAGCTCGGAGTCTACTTCCATGCTACGCACGTTGACGTTTGCCGAGCCGAGCGTAAAGAACACGTCATCCACCAGCAAGAGCTTGGCATGCACATAGATGTTCTTGTAAACCGCATAAGCTTGCGCGGGGACCATCGCATATGCGGGAAAGCCCATCGGCCCCGTGCCGCCTGTCTGGTAGGCCTGGGCCTCGGTGCTGCGGTAGCCGGATGCGCACAAGGTACAGACGACGACATTCATGCCGTCCAGATCTGTCTTGCGCAGTGCGCGTTCTTCGGGTGATTCATCGCCGTGCTTCTTTTCCAGCGTGGGCATCAGCTCGGCCTTTCCCAAGGTCTTGAGCATGTCGAAAGTGCTGAGCTTGCCGCTGCCATCCGGCACGTTGGTGACGACGAAGACATACAGGTCTTTCTTCCACCCGCCCGTCTTGAGCTTGCGCCGCATGCTGCGCAGTTGCATGGCAAGTTCGGTATTGCGGAAATACTGATTCTCGAAGTAGACGTAGTTGCGCGCGTTGGCGAGCGCGAGCTTGTAACTCTCCAGGATGCTACGGTCATTCTCTTGCGGCTGCGTACGCGTGATCTGTGCGACGTGGCCAGTGCCATGCTTTGCCGCAGGCGCAGCGAAGACCGTCGGCTTGATAGCCAGACGGGCGCTGCCAATGGGTTGATCGCTACCGATCCAGGGCTGTGCTTTGGTCCAGGCCGTGCAGAAATTTTCGTTCAGATCCCACAGTACCGGCCCATAGACGCGGGAGGAAAGGTCTTGCCAGGGCAGAAAGCCGAGGCGAAGGTCCGAGTCATAGACATGGTCGTCAGTATCCCAATAGTCACGTAGCATATTGTGACCCATGACAAATCCCACCGCTTGCTCGGCAATCTCGTAATCGACGAGTACCACCTTCTGGTGATGAGAGGGGAAATCCGACAAACTAAGCAGAAGCCGAGGCCTTCCTCGGCCAGCAGGCGTGTGACAAACGCATAGTCCGTTTCGCGGTACTGCACGCAGTAGCTGCGGGCAGGGGCGGATGCCATGAAGGATTCGACGCCTTCGGCCAGTTGCCAGTGGGCGCGTGGTGCAAAAACGGCGAAGACCGATTCGATGATCTGCAGGACGGTCTTCTCCTGGAACACCCTGCAATCGAACCGCCTGGTCATCTGCCACGACCATGGGACGACCCTGGCGCGGTAGCGGCACAGGGCGCCATTGGTGCCGAGGCGTTCGATCTGGCTGATGTAGCCGGTGCGGGCGAAGGCGCTGCCGTCGGCGAGGCGCGTGGTCAGGCGGACCTGGCGTCCGGTCAGGGATTGGAGCGCGATGTGGGCATTGGTCGAGAGCAGCAGCAGGTCGAAGTGGTAGAGGCTGGACAAGGCTTCTTCGCCGCAAAACGCTTCGATCTGCAGCGGGGTGGTCGCCTGGCTGATGCCGTCTATCTCGATGTCATACAGGCGCGTGGTGGAGTCGAGGCTGAGCAATTGTGCGAGGGCGGCAACGCTGGGGAGGGCGGGCAGGCTCATGGAGACATGTGTCGATGCGAAGATTCGCGATTATCGCATTGCGTCTGCCATGCAGTGCCTACGCGGTGTTTGTCGATACCTGATTTTTCGACGAGCGGCCGATAATCATGCAAATGCCATTAGGCCATTTGACATATTTATCAAAAAATATTGCAGATCGTCGATTTTGGCAAATTCCATCAGCTCATTTGAAGCCTTCACGGCATCAATGCGGCCTTTTTCTCTGCGGACAAAGGCATCCTCCCTGCCCTACGCTTTCTGCGGTCTTTCCGTCTCGTTCTCGAGCCGTTCGCGGATCGCCGTTATCAGCGCTGACATCTGGAACGGTTTGATGAGGATGGTAAAGCCCTCGGCAGACGCCTTGCGCACTTCGGCGCTGTAACCGGTCATCAGGATGACGGGGAGCTCGGGGTAGTCGCACATCACCAGGCGCGCGAGCTCCAGGCCATTGAAATTGCCGGGCATCACCAGGTCGGTAAGCAGGAGATCGAACGCCTCGCCGCTGCCCAGCATCTGGGTGGCTTCGACAGCGCTGCGCACGAGGGTCACGGTGAAGCCGACTTCGCCGAGCAGCTGGGCCAGCCCGTCGCCCACCTCGATATTGTCTTCGACCACGAGCAGCCGGCCCTTGGCCGCATAGCTGGCGTCGAGCACGTCCGGCGTTGCCCGCTTGCTGATCTGCATGTGGGCGCGCGGCAGGTAGATGGTCATCGTCGTGCCTTCGCCGACGGTGCTCTTGAGCGTCACGGTGCCGCCCGATTGCGTGGCGAAACCGTAGACCTGGCTCAAGCCGAGGCCCGTGCCCTTGCCAACGTCCTTGGTGGTGAAGAAGGGTTCGAAGATGCGCTCGGCGATTTCCTCGGGCACGCCATGGCCCGTATCGGCAATAACGATGGCAACGAAATCGCCACGCAGATCGGCCTTGGTGCCGGCACGCTCCACGGCGCCGACGTTGTGCGCGCGTACCGTGATCCGGCCGCCGTCCGGCATCGCATCGCGTGCGTTGATGGCGAGATTGAACAACGCCAGATCGAGCTGCGAGGGATCGACCTCGATCAGCCATGTATCCGCTTCCGTTTCGCAATCCAGCTGGATGTGAGCGCCGAGAGAATGATGTATGAGTTCGCAGATCGACGGCATGCGTTGCTCGATATCCACGGCCTCGGGGCGTAAGGCCTGCTGCCGGGAAAACGCCAGCAACTGGCGCGTCAGGCTTTCGCCGCTCAGGCGCGCGCGATCGATTGCGGCGAGCTGACTGTCGATGCCGGCGCCCGGCAACTTCAGACGAATGATGTGAACATTGCTGCTGACGATCTGCAGCATATTGTTGAAGTCATGTGCGACGCCCCCCGTCATCTGGCCGATGGCATCCATTTTCTGCGCGCGCATCAGCGCTTCTTCGGCGCTGATACGTCGCGTCATCTCGTCGCGCAATTGCGCTATGGCAGCATGCTCGCGACCAACCTTGCGCAACGCCGTCCACGACAGCAATACCAGTGCGATAGTGGCTGGCAGCACGAAACCTGCCGCCACAGCCATGCGTGAAATCCAGCGGTCCATCACCGTGCTGCGCAGCGAGCCCACGGCAATGTAGACGGGGTATTGGCCAACTTTGCGCACGGCGACAAGCCGTTGCACGCCATCCAGTTCGGCGCTGGCCGTATTGCGTAATGGGTCGCTCTGGCGGATTGCCTGCATGGTTGCGCTGGCCCGCGAATAGGTTCCGACACTGGCCGTCGGTGTGGGGAAACTGACCAGCGCCGTACCATCTTCGCGAATGAGCGCGATGGCAAGATCAGTGTCCGCTCTGGCAATGGAGCGATAAAAATCGGTGAAGTAGCTTTCGGCGAGGCCGACGCTGATCACGCCGAGAAAATGCCCGTCGGGCGATTGCCTGCGGCGGCTCAGGCTGAAGAAGTTGAGGCCACTGACGGCGCCACGCAGGACGCCCGACAAAACCACCGGAATGGGGCTTCGTTTCTGCGTTTTGAAAAATTCGCGATTCGCGACACTGGTGCCGATGGGCACCGGGTAATAGCGGTCCGAGGCAATGCCCATACCGTCTTCGTCGCAAACCCAGACGGATTGCAACTGTGCAATGCCGGTGGAAATGTCAGCAAGTTTTTCGTGGAGTCGCCACTCGTTCGAACGCGCGAGGAGCGTCGTGTCGATACTGACGACATCATCGATACGCCCGGCAACGGCGGCGGCCGTCTCGAGCACCTTGAGCGCGTGCTCCTGAACGATGCGCGCATCGCGCTCGATGCGCACCTCTGCCGCCCTGCTTTCCTCCACGTATGCATGGACCGCGACAATCAGCAGCAGCACGAGCGGCACCACGACGGATGCGCGCATTACCGCCCTGAGCCAGCGCAGACTGCTCTCTTCGGTCCCCGCCGACCTGAACAGGAGGCGGTTCAGCGAAGCTTTCAGAATCTCTTTGAATCCGGCAACAATTTCGAATTTCCCTGTGTAGTTGTTTGGCATATCGAAAAGTTGCGGTATCAATCCTGTTTTACGGTACTTCGGCGTCGGATACCTGTCGCGAACCAACGACCGGTGCCAGCAAGTTGATGAGGGTGTCTGGCGCAATCGGCTTGACCAGGTGATGGTCGAAGCCGGCTTCGCGCGAACGCCTTCGGTCGTCATCCCGACCATATCCACTCAGCGCGATCAGGGTTACCGCGTCGCCACCGGGAAGGGCTCTGATCTGCTCTGCCGCACCGTAGCCGTCAAGCCGCGGCAGGCCGATATCGAGCAAGATGGCTTGTGGCCGGAAATCGGAAAATGCCTCCACCGCCTCTATGCCATCGTGACAGACACGCACTTCGCTGCCGAGGATATTCAGCAACACGGCCATGCTTTCAGCCGCGTCGTGATTGTCGTCCACCACGAGTACGCGCAAGGACAATGGACCGGATTCATCCGGATTCTGCTTTGTATTCACTTCTGGCCCCACTGGAACTGTGCTGCTGTATTGAGAATAAGAAAGAGACAGGGGCAACTCCACCATGAAAGTCGTCCCCGGATCCTCCGTTCGTGCTACCCGAACACTGCCACCATGCATCTGTACGATTCTTTGCACCAGTGTCAGGCCGATGCCAAGCCCCCCTTGTGATCGTGAAAGACCGGTATCCAGCTGCGTGAACAACTGGAATATCTTGTCTTCCATACCTCGCGGGATGCCCATTCCGGTATCGCTCACCGCAATGACCACACGGTCAGGATTGCGCTCCACCATCAATGCCACCTCGCCACCGGGGTCGGTGAACTTTGCGGCATTATTAAGCAGATTTGCGAACAATTGTGCCAGACGCGTCGGATCTGCGTGCACAGGCATCGGCCCGGACGGAATTTCCTCGACAAGCCGATGCGATTTGGCCTCGATGAGCGGCCGGCTGATCTCCAGCGCATCACGCAGGATGGGTGCAAGGTCCGTATAAACCTTGCGCATTTCCAGTTGATTGTGAGTAATACGCGAGATCTGCAGCAGATCGTCGACCAGGCGCGCCATATTGGCCACCTGGCGCTGCAGTATGTCGCAGGCATTTTTCACGGCAGCCTTGTCACCCATGCGCACGATGTCGATCGCCGAACGAATGGGCGCCAGCGGATTGCGTAACTCATGTGCCAGCAGCGCCAGGAATTCGTCCTTGAGGCGGTCGGCCTCGCGCAGCTCGCTCAGCAAACGCTGCATTTCACGATCTGCGCGTCGGCGCGCAGATACGTCACGAAATACCAGCACCACACCCGCTACATGACCATCCGTGCCGAACATCGGTGCGGCACTGCTTTCGACCGGGTATTCCACGCCGCTCTTGTCCACCAGCAAAGTATCCTGCTCATGTCTGACTACCTCTGCGGTGCTGATGACCTTGCTGACGGGGTTTTCAACGGGCAGACGTGTCTTCTCGTCCAGCAGCGTGAAGACCGCCTTGATGTACTGCCCCTCGACGCGCTCGCTCCAGCCGGTCAGCCGCTCTGCCACCGGATTCATGGATATGATGCGTTCATGTTCGTCGATCAGGATGGCCGCGTCGCCGATACTGGCAAGCGTGGTTTTCAGCCAGGTGCGCAGTACGCCGATATCCTTTTCAGAGGCCGCACGATGTTCGATCTCGGCCAACAGGAATTCCTCGGTCTGCCGGCCTTGCAGCACTTGCGTCTCGCGCAAGGCCAGCGCGCGATGCATGGCGCCATAGCTGAAGCATATCGCCATGCCCAGCGCGGCAAGAATGGCCGCAGATATGGCTTCTGCCACCCATGAAGACTGCACAGAGGCGCCAGCCCAGAACAGCACGAGATTGGCCAGCAAGGTCAGCGCCAGGCACAACAGCCCAGCCCTTCGCCCGCCGAAATGCGCGCAGGCAATGACGGCGCCAAGATAGAACAGAAAATTGGCGTGCTCCGCCACAGGCTCGGCAAATCCGGGGCCGGAAAATTCATATCTCAACGCAATCGACAATGCAATCGCGATACTCGCGGCAATGATTGCCAACACACAATCACCGGTCGGTGATAGAGATTTGCCTGACTTCATTGAAAGCATCCGATCACTCGAGAATTTATTCATCAATTCGCCGGAGATTCAAATGACAGAAATTCAAATGACATTAAGGTACGACTGAATGGCGTTACGCGCAGGCCTGTCAGGTCAGTTGCCCATCGAGCCATGCCCCACACGCGGCTTCAATGGACGGGGTGTGACTTATGCAATAACTGTTCCGGCTTGTCGGAAATGAACGAAACATCCCTCGCCCGGCGCAGGACGCCGTCGTAGGCTACTATCGGGGCGCTTCTTCAAACCATTGCGGCATGGGCCTCGTAGCGGCAATTCGTCATAAATCGCCGGAAGAAACCGACAGCTCGCAGGGCGGTGCGGGCGGCCATGAAGACGGCGGATATTTGACATTTTCTGTATTTTTTACAAATCCCTGACACAGCATTTACATGCTGCGCCAGCCACCGTTTGCTCGGGATCAATAGCAAAACAGGCAATCGCAAGATGCGATTGCCCGTTTTGTTGGCAGGTATGGAATTCAGCGAATCAGCGGCCTTTGAGCGAATCCTTCAGGCTTTCCTTGGCATCGCCATATGTTTTCTGCACGCCGCCTTCAACCTGTTTTTCAAGACCCTTGTTTTCCTGCCGGCTGCTGCCAATAGCTTTTCCGATCGACTCCTGTGCCTTACCGGCGTTTTCCTTGATACTGCCTTTGGCTTGATCCTTATTCATGATTTCCTCCAGTTCCATTGATCGATTTGTCATACAGACTTTAATGTTTCACTTGCCGTAATTGAGCTTCGCCTCGGCCACGCATTTGTCCTTGGCTGCACCTGCCAACGCACCGCACTTTTCCCTGGCGACCGCATACTCGGCATCGTTCTTCACTTCAGCCGACTTTCCCTTACTGTCGTAAACCGCCTTGTTGGTCTTGGCATCCGTCATCGCCGAGACCTTGCTGGCCTTGGCTTCCTTGACACAGACATCCTTGTCGTTGCCCTTCAGTGCGTCGCATTTTTCACGCGCGACCTTGTAATCGATCTCTGCATACTCCTCCTGCATGCGACGCGAAGCCTTCGCCGACGGATCTTTATCGGCCTTCAACTTGGCTTCCGCTTTCGCTTCATGGGCCTTGGCTTCAACCTTGCAGACATCGCGCGGATTGCCACTCAATGAACCGCATTTCTCCATGTCCATGTTGTATTCCGCTTTGATCTTGTCGCGTTCCGCCTTCTCAGCGGAAGCGGCCGTTGCATCGAGCGCCGCAGCAGCGAGGTAACCGCTCACTACAGCTTTGATCAATATCGAGTTCGGGTTCATGTTGTGTTGTCCCTTGGCTTGATGAACAGAGAAAGGCTGTATCACTCACCGGCCTTCACTTGTTAGCCGCAATCGTCATGCCTGCCTGTACCGCCACTGCACTTCGCCCTGCACTCCTACTTTCTACGATAGGGTCCAGGAGCGAGTGCAAGAGCAACGGTGTAAGAATTACCGATTCAGGTATGTGCGGCTCTCTGGTGACAACAACCAGTCAGGTCGAACGAGCCCCGGCTTGCTATCCAGATTTCCTGACCGAGCACGATATATGTCCATGGCATTGCTTCCGCCTTGAATGGTAAATATCCGCCATAGCATGCGCAGGAGCCAGTGAGGGCCGAGGTTCGGTTGCCAGGAATGGCAGTTGAAAGATTTCTTCCGGAGGGATGAATGCCCCGCCACCACTGCGTGCCGGAGGTGCGGAACGCTAATTGCTGTAGCTCGGTTGCCTCGCGATTGCGTGGGCGCAATTCAATGCCATGCGGCTGGAGAAATCATGAACAAATCGAAGAAACGTCCAGAGCAAAGCCACGCTCCGCGGCTGCTGAACGACGAATATCGTGGAGCAATCAATTCGGGTAACACCCGTTCCTCTGGATTGGCACTACGTCTCATACCTGCACTTGCCGTAATGGGCCTTGCTTTCCCGGCGCACGCCCAGACAGACAACTCAACACTTACGGTGCGGCAGGACAATGGTCCGATCCCGTACGTGGTCACAACGCGTTCCGAGCTGGTGCACGGTGGTGCAACGCGCTGCCTCCGCACGGGATACTGGTCACTCGAGGCAGCACGGGCAGTCATCATCAAGGAAACCAGCCTCCCTGTCGGCTGCTACTGCGAACCGGGCCTGTTGCCACAGAATGTCTGCTCGCCACCGGCTCCGGCACCCGTCGCTGCACCGGCACCCGCACCACAACCGGCGCCAGCACCTGTGACGCCACCACCGCCTGTCCTGACACCCGTACCGTCAGCAGAAAAGGTGAATATCCCTTCGGATGCGCTGTTTGCTTACGACAAAGCGGAGATTACGGATATCGGACGCGAGAAACTCGGCCAGTTCGTCACCCGCGTCAATGGCATCAATCTTGAAGTGATTACCGCCGTGGGACATGCTGACCGGATCGGTTCCGACAGCTACAACCAGAAGCTTTCGGAAAAGCGCGCCAACTCCGTCAAGGACTTCCTGATCGGTCAGGGCGTGCCGGCCAATCGCATCTATACCGAAGGCAAGGGCGAAACCCAGCCTGTTACAGGCGACTCATGCAAGAACATCGGTCCCGACAACAGGCGCAATCGCAAGCTCATCGATTGCCTTGGCCCGGATCGTCGCGTGGAGCTCGAAGCAGTGGGAACCCGCACGCCGAAGTAATACCATCAGTAGTAATGACGTAAAAGAAAGCCCCGCACATGCGGGGCTTTTTTCCGGGAATTACATGTTTGCCGTCATTCCCGCAAAAGCGGGAATCCACTCGGTGGCACAGACCTCGCGTAGAAGTGGATTCCCGTTTTGCGAGCTTTCCGCTTATGCGGAAATGCCTGCTTACCCCACTACGCGGGAATGACGAAAATGGGAGTGCGAGCCAGGTATTCAATCCCTTTTTTCCTTGCAACGCCCTACTTCGTCGGCGCTGCCGGCGTCACACGCCATATGACATTGCCAACATCGTCAGCAACGAGCAATGCGCCGGCGCGGTCGAGTGTCACGCCAACCGGACGCCCTTGCGCTTCACCCTTGTCGTTCACGAAACCAGTCAGAACGTCTTCCGGCGTGCCGGCCGGACGACCCTGCGCAAAAGGCACGAAAATCACTTTGTAGCCACTACGCGGCTTGCGATTCCACGAACCATGCTGACCGACAAACGCGCCGCCCGCGTAATGTGCTGGCAACAGGGGGCCGTCATTGAAAGCCAGACCGAGAGACGCGGTATGAGCACCCAATGCATAGTCCGGCACCGCTGCAGCGGCAACCAGGTCCGGGCGTTGCGGCTCGACGCGCGTATCGACATGTTGACCGTAGTAGCTGTAGGGCCAGCCGTAGAACGCACCGTCCTTCAAGGCGGTCATGTAATCGGGAACAAGGTCGCTGCCAATTTCGTCGCGTTCATTCACGGCAGTCCATAGCGCACCGCTCTGCGGTTGCCAGGCGAGCCCGTTAGGATTTCGCAACCCCGACGCGAACACGCGCATGCGGCCGGAGGCGCGATCGATCTCGAGCACATTGGCACGATTGACTTCATTGTCCATGCCCCTTTCGGCCACGTTGCTGTTGGAACCGACCGTCACATAGAGATGCTCGCCGCTACGGTCTGCAATGACGTTCTTGGTCCAGTGATGATTGATCGGCCCCGCAGGCAGGTCGACCAGTTTCACGCCAGCCTGATCGATGTGAAGATCGCCATCCTTGTAGGGAAAACGGATCACCGCGTCGGTCGTCGCGACATATAGATCGTGCCCGACGAGCGTCATGCCGAATGGCGAATTCAGGCCTTGCAGAAAGATCGCGCGGGTATCCGCCACGCCATCGCCGTCGGTATCGCGCAGCAGGGAGATGCGATTGGCGCTCGGCGTGCCGGCACCGGCCCGCTTCATCACCTTGCGCATGATCCAGGCCTTGATGCCTTTGCCGTCCTCGGGCTTCGGCGGCGCATTGCTTTCAGCCACCAGCACGTCACCGTTGGGAAGCGTGTATAGCCAACGCGGGTGATCCAGCTCACTGGCGTAGGCCTTGACCGCCAGGCCGGCAGCAGCGACAGGCGTCCCCCCGGCGGGCCAGCCGGTCGCTGGCGCAATATGCATTGTAGGTAGCAGTGTGGGATTGGGTGCAGGCAGCTTCGGTGTCGGCCCGAAACCCTCGCTGCCTGGCAAGGTGGCAGTCTCGCCGCAAGCGGCAAGGCCGAGTGCGAGGACGGTGAGACATAGTGGCGCAGTCAGGGATTTACGTGTTGCGAGCGGATCGGGCATTTTTTCGACTCCATGCATGTTGTTGTAATCCGGATAGATACGTGTTCGAGCGCTGCAAAGCCCATGCCCGTGCTGCTCCCGGTCCCCAATCCCCAAATCTGCTGCGGTGCTCCTGCGCCATCCTCGCAGTGCCGCATGTTCACAAATAAATTGTTACATCTGGCGCGCCAACGACTTGCCGGCTGTAGCGTTAAATGAATGAACGGCTGCGTGCCGCACGAGGAGGCAATACGAACATGCTCAAGGCAACGATGCTCAAGGCAATACGAACCGGCTGGCGCATGCAGGCGCTGGTCTGCACGGCCATATTCTTGCAAATGTCATTGGCGGCAGCGCAGACGGAGACTGACCCTCCATCGCGGGTCGCGCGCCTCAACTACATCGAGGGCACTGTCAGCTTCTCTCCTGCGGGGACCGATGACTGGTCACTCGCCGAGCAGAACCGCCCCCTCACCATCGGTGATCGCGTCTGGGTCGATCAGGGAAGCCGTTCGGAGCTTCACGTCGGCGCGACAGCAATGCGGCTCGCTGCGGGCTCGAGCCTGGAAGTACTCGATCTCGACGACCAGTCCATGCAGTTGAAACTCACGCAGGGCACATTCGCAATACGCGTGCGCAGCATGGACCGCGACGATGACATCGAGATCGATACGCCAAATCTCGCATTCTCGATACGCGAGCCGGGGGAATATCGTTTCGATATCGATCCCGATCGCGACACCACCACGGTCACCGTGCGGCGCGGTTCCGGCCAGGCATATGGGGCCCAGGCCGATAACCGCTCCGTACGTGTGACTGGCGGGCGTCAATTGACCTTCTCGGGTGAAGATCTCTTCTACAGCTTTTCTGGCGATGCACCGCCACGCGATGCTTTTGATCGCTGGGCCGTCCAGCGCGACGAGCGAGAAGACAACTCGAACAGCGCGCGTTATGTATCGCGCGACATGACCGGTTACGAGGAGCTCGATGACAATGGCGAATGGCGCGAGGTAGCCGACTATGGTCCTGTCTGGGTGCCACGCGTCACCATCCGCGACTGGGCGCCCTATCACTACGGCCATTGGTCATGGATTGCGCCGTGGGGCTGGACCTGGGTCGATGACGAGCGCTGGGGATTTGCGCCGTTCCACTACGGTCGCTGGGCGCATATCCACGGCTATTGGGCCTGGGTGCCCGGTGCCATCGCACCGCGACCTGTCTATGCTCCTGCACTGGTCGGCTTCGTCGGCGACGGCGGTGCACACTGGAGTGTTTCAATGTCTGTCGGCGTGCCTGGCGTTGCATGGTTCCCCCTGGCACCCGGCGAACACTATCGGCCGGCCTACTCGAACAGCCCGGCCTACATCGGCAGGATCAACCGCACCGTCATCGTCAATCGCGTCACGGTTCGCAACAATGTGTACATCAATCAGCGCGTTCCGAATGCCATTGCGGCGATGCCTGCCAATGCCTTTGTGCGCGGGCAGTCTGCACATGAACACATGCGCGAAATTCGCGGCGACAGATTGAGAGAGTTTTCGAACATGCCGTCAGCATCTTCTGTCACTGTTGCACCGGTGCGTCAAAGCGTCGTGCGTGAAGGACGCACAGCGCAGTCAGCACCGCCCGAGCGCTTCCGCGATCATGGCGTCGTCGCCCGTCGTCAGGCCCCCGAAGCCCCCGTGTTTCACGACAGGCTGGCACGCAGGTTTGCCGAGCAGCAAGGCACCGTATCCGGGGCAGGCCCGGCCTTCACGCCAGTCGCCCGCCCGGTCCGTGCAAACCAGGAGAACGGACGTGAACCACCTGCTGGATCACCCGCAGGCAGGCGTCCCGTTAGCGACGACCGCAACCGTGCAGCGCCGCAGGAGGATCGCAACCCACGCCTCCGGGCACGACCTGCGACCAGCCCGCCAACACCGGTTCAGACACTGCCGCCAGCCAGCAGCCGACCCGAAGAAGCTGCGCGTGACGGCGCCAGACCCGACCAGGTCCGCCCTGCGCCTGTCAGACGCGATGAACCAGCGCCAGCCAATGTGCCGCGTGACAGGGCTCGCGGCACGTCGATCGACGTGCCGCAGCCAACTGCCGAGCCTGTGAGGCGCGACCCTGTCCGCGTCTCCGAGCCACCGCCGGGCAATGTCGAAAGACGCGTTGTGCCGGACACACCCAGAGCGCCAATCAACGAGCCACGGCCGATGCAGACGGACCGTCCGCGAGACGACGACCGCATTCGTCAGGAACGACCACAACGCGAGCGGCCTGATGCCGGCCCTGCGTTCGGCAGACCGATGCAACAGGCACCGGCGGCTACACCACCGGCGCAGCAGGAAAGACGCGAGCAACCTGAGTTGCGTGAAATACGACAGCGTGAAGCACGGCCGAATGAAATGCGCCCAAGCGAGCAACAGCGTGTCGAACCGGTGCGGCCACCACGCAGCGAACAGGATCGTGGACCACGGCGCGAAGAGCGTCCTGCTGACCGCGCCGCGCCGCCAGCGCCGGCCGCTCCGCGCGAAGACAACAGGCCGCAGAGACAGCCCGACGGGGAGCGCCATCACCGTCGTGATGAGCAGCGCCCGCAAGGCTAATGGCACGTGCTGTCTGTACGGAAAAAATGCCGGCAACCAAATGCTGGCAACAACTACCAGCCGCGCAGCTTTTCATGCACTTTTTTTCAACTCGCGCTGGCCTCCCACGCGCGGCATGCGCACATGCGTTTGCCGCAAAGCCGCGCCGATACTTGCTCTGCGCAAAGGGGCAACCGTAGGTCGGCGACGAGGGGCTGACGCATGATTCTTGCGACCTCAGGCGGACGTGCACAAAGCGCACGTTGTCCCAAGGAGTCCTCGCCGATGAAAACGCTGACAATCCTGTCAATGCTCGCCGCGCTGTTTTTCAGCAGCGCCACGCATGCCTCTGCTATCGACCTGGCAGCATTCGGGCTTGGCGCGCTGGGCATACTCGCCGTCGTCTTTCATCGACCCATGCAGCGCCTGCACCGCCGCCTGACCCACGGGCGTCAGCGACAACACAAGACCATGCACGCCTGACAAAGCGGCTGTCAAAAGTTTCACCGCAGAGGGCCGCAGAGAAAACGGGCCTGATCTCCTTTGCATGCACATCTGATTCAAACCATCCGAAGGGCCTGGAAGAGCGTTGTGGAAGCGCAATTTCCCGTCCTTCGAATTTACTTGCGCCTTTGCGCCTCTGCGGTAAGCCGCCCGCAGGGCCAGGATCCAGGCCCGCAGGCACCGTACTGGACTCCGGCCCGGCATAGCCCGTTTATCCTGAGCTCAGAATGCACTGCTATCACGCGCCACCAGCCCCACGGTTCGAAAGATGATGGACAGATCCAGCCGCAGCGACCAGTTGCGCAGATATTCCAGATCGAACTTGATGCGCATTTTCATGTGTTCGAGATCGTCGCCACCGCGGTAGCCATTTACCTGCGCCCATCCCGTGATGCCGGGCTTCACCTTGTGGCGAATCATGTAGCCGGGAATCAGCTTGCGATACTGCTCGTTGACCGACACCGCATGCGGACGCGGCCCGACGATGCTCATGCGCCCCTGCAAGACATTGATGAACTGCGGTAGCTCATCGAGCGAGGTCTTGCGGATGAAAGCACCGAACGGCGTTACGCGCGGATCGCCGCGCGTGACCTGCGTGTAACGCTTGTCGCCGTCTTCGGTGACACTCATCGAACGGAATTTGTACACGATGATTTCGCGGCCATCGAGGCCATAGCGTCTTTGCGCGAAGATCACCGGACCGGGAGAGCTGCGATAGACACCGACAGCGACCGCTGCCAGAACCGGCGAGATGAGCAGCAGGATGATAGATGACAAAACAATATCGGACGCCCGCTTGAGCAAACCGCGCACGCCAGTGAATGGCGTTTCGCAAATGGCGACGACAGGCATGCCATTGATCGAGTCCACCCGCCCCTGGATCAGGTCGGTCATGAAGATGTCCGGCACGAAGAAGATGGACGCCGTGGTGTCTCTCATGTCGTCGAGCAGCGACAGAATGCGCGGCTGCGAGGCCATCGGCAGTGCAATGTAGATGTGATCGATGCGATGGGTCTTTACGTAACCGGCAATGTCGTTGAGGGAGCCGAGAAGGCTTGCGTCACCCATATCGCTGAGGCGTTCGCGTTCGCGATCATCGAAAAAACCGACGAAGCGCACGCCCAGGTATTGATTACCAATGAATTGCTGGGCCAGCGTTGTGCCAATGTCATTACTGCCGATAATGACGGCAGTGCACTGATTGGAGTGCTCCAGCACTCTTGGCACGACACGCCGCGCCACTTCGTGCGCCACCAGTATTCCGCCCAGCGAGGTGGTCGCCCAGCCAATCATGAACGAGGTCGAAAAATAGGTGATGTAACCGGAGGCGTAGCCGAACAGCGACAGCATGGCCACTACCAGCAGCCATTCCGCCATCGCCCTGCCTGCAACACGCCACCTGCTATCGCGCAAACGCAATGAGCCGGGAAAGGTTGCCAGCAGCGCGATCAACGCAAGGCTGATGTGCTGCGCTTCAACAGGTTCGCCAAGATATGCGGCGACCAGGAAGATGCTGCACACGATGACTGCCGGGTCCAGGAAAAGCTCAACAGCGGTAGACAGCGTAAGCCTGCCACGGATAAAGCCATGAAAAGTTTGTCCGCCAAACGTGACTTCTTGCATCGCGAGTTTCTTCCTTTGAAACAACTTGCAGCGCGCGGCTGACCGCGTCGGATTCTGGAAAATTTCTACTGCTCAGGAGGCCCGTCGCCAGACCACTCGGCATGGGGCGGGCACGGCCATTGCGTAACGATCCGGGTAATCTTCCCGCCGATCAGAATCGATGCTCACCCTTCAGCAAGAATCATGACCAATAAAAAACACACACCCGGTTGCCGGCTTCAACGTCTTCCCGCCCTGCTTGCGCTCACGGGCCTGATTGATTTTCTTGCCGTCGCAGGCGCGTCGCCTGCGTGGGCTGCTGGTCTACCCGATCGTGATCACGATCCCGTGCGAGAGAATGAAGTGCTCGGCGTTACCGCAACGCAAGAGATCAGGTATGACAGCAACATCTTTAAACTTTCCGATGGCAGCAGTACCGCACTAACGAGCGACGCAGGCCAGCAGTACGATTTCATCTCGACGACGAGTTTGCGGCTCGGACTCAACAAGGAATTCGGCCGCCATCGTCTGTATCTGCTGGCTGCGCCATCCGTGGTGCGCTATGCGCGCTTCAACGATCTCGACTATGTGGGCCAGGACTTCCTGGCCGACTGGAGCGGCCGCGTCGGCACCGATGGGCGCTACGGCCTCAACTATGAACACCTGAAGTTCGCAACCGATCCCGCCGATCAACAGGTGCCCACAGGTAACAGGGTGACGCGCGATCAACTCGGCGCCGATCTGGCAATACCCACCGGAGCGCATTGGCAAGCAGTCACAGCCTGGCGCGCCGATCGTTCACGCAATAGTTCAGGGACAGAGCAAGGCGGCGACAACCATGGCTGGGCAGCAGATGGCGGTATCCGCTTCATACCCACATCCGGCAACAACATTGATCTGCGCTATCGGCATTCGCATTACGACTATCCAAACGTCATTCCTAGTGTCCTGGCTGACAACACGTATACGCAGAACGAGCTGGAGCTTTCCGGCAACGTGCAATTGAACGAGCCATCGCGGCTCGAAGGTCGTATCAGCTTCGTACGCCGTGAGCATGAAAACTTCGCCGAGCGTGATTTCAGCGGTTGGGTTGGCTCGCTCAGGTACTTGTGGCGCCCCACGACTGCTACGTCGCTCGCCACCCGGATCTTCAGGGATCTGGGCGCTGTCAGCGACTCCTCCGCAAGCTACGCAAAGAGCTACGGAATCGGCATCCAGCCGGTGTGGAAGGCCACCTCGAAGATCGCTCTGGGCTCGATGCTGGAATGGCGCAGACGCAGCTATAGCGGCTTCGCGCTGGAGAGCCGCGCACCCGACCGCACGACAAAAGTGGGCGTCAGCGCGCGTTACGCCGTGACACGAAACTGGTTGCTGGGTTTCAACGTAAGCGACGAACGCCGTCGCTCCAGCGCGGCCGCCCAGAACTACTCCGACGTCATAAGCTGGCTGTCGGCCGAATGGAAAATGTAAGCCCGAACAAAGGCGCAGGCACCGACCTTGCGCTTGTAGTCAAGGAACAGGATTCAACAGTTAGCGAGGTAAATCATGTCACGCAAGATCGTATTCTTGATCGCATTTTCGGCCGTAACCGCTTGCCCTGCGGCCATGTCCAGTGTGAAAGCAGCGCCAGAGGCGAAGCATGAAACGAAGCACCTCTCCCGCGTCTCGGACAGAAAGAGCGACCTGTCAGCGAGCACCCGCAGACACCGCGAGGTGATCGCCATGGCACCGACCGAGGCAGAGATACAGGGCTGGCGCATGAAGGTCGCGGCTGCTGACGCGGCAGCCACGCAGGTACCGGCCGAAAGCATTCATGTGCAGGAACAAGGCAGCGGCGATAACCTCAATGTTTTCGCCATGTTGGCAGCTGCATTGGGGCTCGGGGTGATGTCGATCATCCGCCGCATGGGCCGCTTTTAGTCTGCAGACAACGGATGACGCAACAGCGCCAGAGGATTTGCTGCAGTGCAAGATTTACCAAGTCCTGAAAATTTTTCCGCTTTTTTGCTGCAGTGCACTAACCGCAGTCCAAAGAGCCGTGAATGCGCACTCTCCCTTGTTTTTGCCGGGCACGTTAAGTGCTGTGAGACCTCCGTTATCTCCATCGCTGAACGATAAAATGACAACAGTTCGAACCCCCTTCCGCTCACTGAATGATCTTCGCCTGATAGGCCTCTTTCGCCTGCTGTCCGTCGCGCTGCTGGTGTCTGTGTCCTCACTTGCCGGTGCTCAGGCCGAGACCGTTGCGAACGACTACAAACTCGCGCCCGGCGATGTCGTCCATGTGCAGGTCTATCAAAATCCTGATCTCACGACCGACACGCGCATCTCCGAAAACGGCCGGATCAGCTTCCCGCTTCTCGGTGGTGTGCAACTGGGTGGGCTGACTGTTCCGCAAGCGGAAGCGCTGCTATCCAGACAACTCGCAGACGGGCGCTTCGTCATCAAGCCGCAAGTCATCGTTCTTCTTCAGGAGATTCGCGGCAATCAGGTTGCCGTGCTCGGTCAGGTTAACAAGCCCGGCCGCTATCCGCTTGAGACGACCGAGATGCGCGTGGCCGACATGCTCGCGCTCGCTGGCGGCATAGGCGAGAAAGGCGCGGATACGGTCATCGTCACCGGTATGCGCAATGGCAAGCCCTTCCGCAAGGAAATCGATCTTGCTGCCATGTACAACGGCGGCGATATGACCAATGAGGTTGTCCTGGCTGGCGGCGACGCTATCTTTGTCAATCGCGCGCCTGTCTTCTACATCTACGGCGAGGTTCAACGACCGGGCATCTACCGCCTTGATCGCGACATGATGGTCATGCAAGGCGTGGCGGCAGGCGGGGGCAGCACACCGCGCGGCACGCTCAAGGGCATCCGGATCAATCGCCGCAATGCCAGCGGCAAGATGGCAGTAGTCGAACCGAAGATGGACGAAGTACTACAGCCCAACGACGTGATCGTCGTTCGCGAAAGTCTTTTTTAGGTAGCCGGCCATGACACTCCAACAACTGATCCTGATTCTGCGTGCGCGCTGGCTGACCGTGGCGAGCATCATGGTGCTGTCGGTGCTTGCCGTGATCACCATCAACTGGGTGCTACCAAAGCAGTACCACTCGACCGCAACCATCGTCATCGACACCAAGACGACAGACCCGATCAATGCCGCAGTGACGGCGCAACAAGCAGTGACTGGCTATCTTGCAACACAGGTGGGCATCGTCAGCAGCGAACGGGTGGTCAAGCGCGTTGTCGCCTCCCAGCTACTCGCACAGGACCCCGACATTCAACGGCAGTACCAGAAGGAAACGAAAGGGCAATTGCCCTTCGACCTCTGGATCTCCGCAGTGCTCAGCAAGAACCTCGATGTTCGCGCTGCGCACGATGGCAACCTGATCAACATCACCATGACCTGGACCGATCCGGTACATGCCATGAAACTCGCCAACGCTTTTGCACAAAGCTATCTCGATACCAACCTCGAACTCAAGGTCGAGCCGGCGAAGCAGTATGCAAGCTGGTTCGAGGAACGTAACAAGACACTGCGCGAGAACGTGGAAAAGGCGCAGCAGCGCCTCTCCGCCTACCAGCGCGAAAAAGGCATTGTCGTCACGACCGATGAACATCTCGATGTCGAGACCAACCGCCTGAATGAACTCTCGGCGCAAGCCACTGCCCTGCAAGGCGTGCGCGTCGACAGTCAGTCGCGTCAGCGCCAGGCCACCAGTGGCCGCGACACGATGCCGGAAGTCCTGCAGAACCCGATGGTGATCAGCCTCAAGAGCGACCTTGCGCGCCTCGAATCCAAACGTGAAGAGATCGCCAGCCGGCTTGGCAGCGAGCATCCGGAAATCCAGCGTCAGGATGCCGAGATCGCTGCGCTCAGGACGCGGCTCAATGCCGAGATCAACCGCGTCACCGCGTCGCTCACTGCATCCAACCAGATCAACACCCAGCGCGAGGCGGAGATTCGTGGGGCGCTGGAAGGACAGCGCCAGCGCGTGCTGCACCTCACCAACGATCGCAACGAGATCGCCGTACTGCAGAACGATGTGGCCAATGCCCAGAAGGCTTATGACATGGTCACACAGCGCCTGGCGCAGACCAGCCTTGAGAGCCAGAACCAGACGGCCAACGCGATGATCATCACGCCTGCCACGCAGGAGTTTGGCTCCGGCAAGCCACGCAAGATGGTGAACCTGCTGCTTGCGCTGATTTTCGGCACTGTCTTCGGTATCGGCCTGGCGCTGTTGCTTGAGAGACTGGATCAACGCGTTCACGGCGAAGACGATTTCCGTACGCTGTTCGGCATCCCCCTGCTGGGAGTCATCGAATATGCGCCGCTGATCAGCGTCAGCAGGCCCGGTCGCCTGTCCTCGCGTCACGTTCCGGCTATTGCGTCATGAACGCGCGCCGCAGAGCCAACGAGCAACCAGAACCGGGATCCAGATCATGAATGCTCCACTAGGAAATACCTCACCCTTCAACGAACGAGTGTTCGAACCGGCACTTGTTCCGCGCCACGACGGCAAGCTCATCGGCACCATCCTCACCGAGGATGGGCGCCTCAGCCTCGAAGATGCCGATCGTGTCTTGCGCGTTGCCCAGGAAAATGGCCTGCGCTTCGGCGAGGCAGCCAAACGGCTGAACATCCTGTCTGAGGACGACATCCAGTTTGCGCTGGCGCGCCAGTTCGATTATTTCCGCGTCACGCCGGGACGCAGCACGCTCAGCGGCGAACTGATCGCCGCCTACGACCCCGACTCCGCAGCCGCAGAAGGCCTGCGCGCTTTGCGCAGCCAGCTCATGCTGCGCTGGTTTGGCGCCAGTGCATTGCATCAGACGCTTGCCGTCGTCAGCGCAGACCGGGGTGAAGGCCGCAGCTGGACTGCCGCCAATCTCGCCATCGTCTTTTCGCAGCTCGGCGAGCGCACCTTGCTTATCGATGCCGACCTGCGCAATCCGCGTCAGCACAGCATGTTCGGTATCGACAACAGCGTCGGTCTGTCGACACTGCTCACCGGACGGCGCGCCGAGAGCTGCATCCAGCGCATCCCGCAATTGCGCGATCTGAGCATCCTGCCCGCGGGCATGTTGCCGCCCAATCCGCAAGAACTGTTATCGCGGCCCTTCTTCGACATGTTCCTCTCCGAAATCCGGAAACAGTACGACGTCATACTTCTGGATACCCCTGCGGCTGCCGTGAATGCCGACGCGCAGACCATCGCTGCGCGCGCAGGCAGTGCCGTATTGATTACGCAGAAGGACATCAGCCGCTCGACCCGGATCAAGCGCGTGCTCAATGACATACGTGAGACGGGTGCACAGGTTGTGGGCAGCGTTATCAGCAAGCACTGACTGCATGCCTGGATCGGGAGCTTTGCAGCAGGCAAGCAGGTTCTCACATCGTCATTCCCGCCAGCTTTACGACCGGCGCAGCCGCACGACGCTCCCCTCTCACGCTTGCGGGAGAGGGGTTGGGGGAGAGGGGATTGGCGGGAATGACGAGTTCACGGAAAGCATCCGGTCATGCGGCCAGATCATTCACCTTGCCTGATGGCGGAGAGCGAAATTGGAAAGCGCAGCTTCTCTGAAGATCGGTAATTACGACCCTGCCGAAGCGACCGCACAGTTGCAACGCACGGTCGCGTCACGGCGCGCCAGAACGGCGCTGCTGATTCTGGCGGCGCCGCTTGTCGGTGCGACGTTCCTGTCGAAATTCGCCATTCCTGGCCTCCACGTAGATGGTATCGGCATCGGCTTTCCGCTCATCTATCTGGCGCTGGCCTGCGCTGCCTACACCGGTGATCTGCTCGCCCTGGAATGGTCGCGGCTGATGGCCTTCTGCCTGATGGCCGGCATGCTCGGCGCCTCGTCCGCGCTGAGTTCGGAACACGTGTCGACGACCTCGATACTTTTCCTGATGATGCTGCACCTGCCTTATGTCTTCAATATCCAGGGCAGCGACAGGACGCGCACCGCCGCCATCCGGGTGTTTCTCAATATCGCCCTCATCATTGGCATCTGCGGCATCGTGCAGTACGCGGCTCAATCCTTCGTACCGACCGCCTGGATCTTTCCGATCGAGAATCTGCTACCCGACTCGCTGCGTGTCACCGGCTTCAACATGCAGATACCTTTGTCATATGGCTCGACGGTGTATCGCGCCAATGGCATCTTCATGCAGGAGCCTTCGTTCTACAGCCAGTTGCTGGCCATTGCCGTCATCACTGAACTGGTCACCTTGAATCGCTTGTGGCGTGCCGGCTTGCTGGCTTTCGCCATCGTCGTATCGCAATCCGGCACCGGCTTGATCCTGCTGGCCGTGTGCATGCCGATACTCATGATCGCGTACCGGCGCGGCGATCTGCTGCTGGGCTGCATGGCCTTGCTGCTGGTCCTGATCCTGGCAGGCCCGCTGCTGCACATCGACAATCTCGTTGGCCGCGTGGGCGAATTCGGCTCGACCAAATCGAGCGGCTACGAACGCTTTGTCGGTGGCTTCCACATCTTTGACGTGGCACTCGGCACCGATCCAATACGTGCCCTCTTCGGTTACGGGCCCGGCGCCTATCGCGACGTGGTGCAACGCCTCGGTCACCCCGCTGCCGAGATGGCCCTGTTCAAGATCGTCATCGAATTCGGTGTCGTCGGTGCGCTGAGTTACTTCGGCTTCATCTTCTTCTGCATCTTCAGCGCCAGGGGGCCCTTCGTGGTTCGCCTGGCACTGGCCCTGTGCCTGTTCCTGAACGGTGCCTACAACACCTTCGTTCACTCGCTGGCCCTGTCGCTCATCGTCTGGAGCTCGGCAATTTCGTTGCCGCCCATACCGCTGTGGGCGAAGACCGATCGCGAGAAAAAGAACAACGGAAACGCAAACAACGCGAGCCATGGTGCCTTCGCGACTGGATCAACCTGAACTCAAGCGTGGCAATCTCAATGGCAACGTCGATGGCAATCTTCCTTGGTGCATGCAGCGCGCTCCTCTTTCTGCTGGCAGTGCATCCCTTCGTCAGCTATCCACTATCCCTGCGGATCATCGGCCTGTTCGTGAAAGGCCCACGTAGCGCAGTGGCGAGCGATGCAGTGAGTAATGCAGTACCGCCCACTTTTGCCGTCTGCATGTGCGCCTACAACGAAGAGCGTGTCATCGACGAGAAGATGCGCAACCTGCTGGCCTTGCGCGAGCGTGAGCCCGGCATGGAGATCCTCGTGTATGTCGACGCCGCCAGCGACCGTACCACCGAATTGCTCGAAGCCTACGGCGACCAGATCCATCTGCACGCCTCGAAGGAACGCCACGGCAAAACGCATGGCATGAACCTGCTGGTAGCGCAGGCCACGGCCTCGATCATCGTCTTCACCGACGCCAATGTGATGCTCGACATGGAAGCGCTCGACAAGCTGCGCGGCCATTTCACGGATCCGGAGATCGGCTGCGTCTGCGGCAATCTCATCTACACCAATGCCGATGAATCGCTGACGGCCGCATCCGGCTCGCTGTACTGGAAGCTCGAACAGTCGATCAAGAAGATGGAGCAATCGACCGGCTCCATCATGGGTGCCGACGGCTCGCTGTTCGCCATCCGCCGCGCCCTGCACCATCGTCCGCCAGATCACATCATCGACGACATGTACGTGTCATTCATGATCCTGTGCGATGGCTATCGCATCGTGCAGGCCGACGACGTGCGCGCCTATGAGGCCTCCGTTACCTCCTCGCATGAGGAATTCAAGCGCAAGGTGCGCATCGCCTGCCAGGCCTTCAATGTGCATCGCCTGATCTGGCCGCACCTGCGTCAGCTCGATGGCTTCACGCTCTACAAGTACGTCTCGCACAAGCTCATCCGCTGGATGACGATCTATTCGCTGACGCTGTCCATCGTCTTCGGCCTGCTGGCGCTCCTCGTTGCAGGTCAGTGGTCGCTTGCCGTCGGCGCAGCCTTGATGATTGCCGTCGGCCTCGCACTTGGCTTCGTGTGGGAAGTGAAGCCCTTCAGCCAGGTCGCCGACATCCTCGTCGCGTTCGCCGGTGCCGGTCTGGGCGTGTGGCGCTCGATCCGCGGCGAGCGCTTCCAGACCTGGACGCCTGCCGCGTCCATCCGCAAGAGCTGATCCGACCAGCCATGGCATTCACGTCCTTCAACTTCCTCGCGCTGGTTACCCTCGTCGTGCTGCTCACGCAGTGCTTCGCGTCACCGCTCGGCCGCAGCCTGGTGCTCGCTGCGGGCAGTGCGGTGTTCGTGGCGAGCTACCTCACCAGCCCGCTGCAGATCGTGCCGCTGGCGGCGTTTCTGGCCCTTTGCTACGGCATGGTCGTCTGGGTGCAGGCGCGGCCTTCGCGCGCCGCTCTCGCGATTTCGATTTCGTTGGTCGTGGCCAGCTTCATCTACCTGAAGAAATTCAGCTTCCTCGACGGCATCGCGACACTGCCCTTCCCCTACCTCGTGATCGGCCTGTCCTACATCCTGTTCCGCGTCATCCACATCCTGGTCGACGCCTGCCAGGGCGGCCTGCCTGCGAAGATCGGCCTGCTGGCCTTCTTCAACTACACCTCGAACTTCCTCGCCTTCGTCTCGGGCCCTATCCAGCGCTTCCAGGATTACGCCGAACGCTGCGCTGCGCCACTCGTGCTCGATGAAGAGAAAGTGTTCGCTGCTTTCTCGCGTGCCATAACCGGCTTCGTCAAGCTGGCAATCGTCTCTGCGGTTGCCAACTATTTTTTCGGCAGCCTCTCCGCGCAATTGTTCGCAACATCGGATGCCTGGCCAAAAGCCGTAGCGATCTACGCGCTTGCCGCCAGCATCTACACGATCTACCTGTACTACAACTTCGCCGGCTACATGGACATCGTCATCGGCGTGAGCTGGCTGATCGGTCTCGACCTGCCGGAGAACTTCAACAAGCCGTTCTCGTCGCGCAACTTCCTCGAGTTCTGGTCGCGCTGGCACATGACGCTGTCCGACTGGTTCAAGCTCTACGTCTTCAATCCATTGCTCAAGTCGATGGCCATGCGCGTCGAATCGCCGGCGCTGCAACCCTATCTGGGTGTCATTGCCTTCTTCGTCACCTTTCTCATCATGGGCATGTGGCACGGCACGACCAACGTCTTCCTGGTGTACGGCCTGCTGCTGGGCGCGGCGGCCAGCGCCAACAAGTTCTGGCAGATCAACATGACGAAGCGTCTGGGCAAGCAGCGTTACAAGGCACTTGCCGCCAACCCGCTCTACGCCTGGTTCTGCACAGGTCTGACATTCGCCTTCTTCGCCCTCGCATTGACCTGCTTCTGGACCGACATGGCCCAGTTGCAGGGTCTCGTTCGCCTGCTTGGCATCGGCGGCATCCTTGCTGCACTGCTCGCCATGGCTGTTGTAGCCGGCGTGCTGCTGATGGCCGGCCATGCCTTGACGAGCTGGCTGACGCCTCGCATCGAAGGCTGGAGCAATGCCACGCGTGGCTTTGTTGCGCGCAACCTTTTGCTGGGCACACGCGTGCTTGGTATTGCCGTCGTCGCCTCGTTTTTCCACAAGGCGCCCGAGTTCGTGTACCGGGCGTTCTGACCAGCCATGCCGGATACCAACATGCCAGACACGAGCGCAAACGACATGGACCGGACGATGAATTCTGGAGCAACGAATCTTGCGACGATTCTCAAGCAGTTCGGCATGCTCCTCGTTTCGGTGCTCATGCTGTATGCCATCGTATTGGCCATCACGCTTGCCCTGGTGCCGCTCCAGGAAGAAGGCACCAGCACCGAAGGTCTGGACACTGCGCGCGCCGGCAATTCGCTCTACCTCACCGAACCGAAATACGTCTTCCTCGGCCGCACTGCTCTCAATACCGAGAGCGACAAGATCATCCTGGTTGGTGCTTCCAATGTCGTAGTCGGCTTCAAGCAAGCACAGGTGCAACAGCTCGTGCCCGGCGCGCAGATCAACAACCTCGGCGTCGGCGGCTCGAACATCACGCAAGTGCGCGAGATCGTGGACCTGGTGCAGGACGTGCAAACGCCCGCAGCGCGTCAGCACAATACCTTCGTCATCGGCATGTGGTACGGCCTGTTCGCCGACGACGACGTACGCTGGAACACGCCCGATCGCCACGCAGGTGACACGGATCTCGATATCGAACGCTATCGCTACGGCTTTTTCCGCCGTAGCGAATCCGGCCCCGTGCCGCTGCTACCAGCCCGCTACCTTGACGTCGGCAAGACGCTGATTCACCCCTACCTGGTCATCGACGGTCTGGCGCGCGATGTGGCAAACAATCTGACGCGCAGCCTGCGCCAAAGCGTTTCAACCAAAGCAAGCGGCATCACTGACGCACAACGCAACGCGGTAGTGCTCTCGGAGAACCAGAAACAGCGCTACCTCGATTTCTGGGCCGACTACATGGGCCACAAGCCGCTCTCCCGCCAGCAGTTTGCTGTCCTGCGCGAGCTGATCGACAGCATCGTTGCCAACGGCGGTCGCGTCGTTCTCGTCGACTTGCCGCTGCCGGCATGGCACGCCGAGCGATCGCCCTACTTCGCCGAATACCAGCAGTACAAGCAACAGCTTTTTGCCGAGACAGGCAATGCCTTGCATGTCAGCACGGTAAGCATGCACGGTGGCAATGCTGACGAAAATTTCAGCGACGAGGTGCATCCGAAGCCCAGGGTCACGCCGGCATGGGCACAGCAACTGGCTTCTGCGCTGAACGCCCAGCGTTCCACGGCGGCACAGGCTCTGACGCAAGACAGGCTGACGCACAACAGCATTCAACAATCGGCAAGGCAAGCCGACTAACCGGGACCACGATCATGGACAACCAAGCAATCTACGACCGCCTGACAGAAATATTTCACGACGTATTCGATGACGACAGCATCGTCGTGACGCCTGAGCTGACGGCATCCGATATCGACGAATGGGACAGCCTGACGCATATCCGCCTCGTCGTATCCATCGAGCGCAGCTTTCATCTGAAATTCTCGGCCGCCGAAGTGGGCCGCCTCAAGAACGTCGGCGAGTTCGTCGAGCTGATCCGGATGAAGGCCGCCGCGTGAGCATCGCCGAAGCGCCCGCCCTGGCGGACGCAGCCACTCTCGCTTTGAACGAACTTGCCGAAGGCCACTCGGCCAGCGTCGACTTCACCATCACGCACGATGACATGCGCGCCTTCGCAGTCATATCCGGCGACCGCAACCCCCTGCATACCGACGACACTTTCGCGCGCAGCAAGGGCTTCGAAGGTGCCGTGGTTTACGGCGCCCTGCTGGTTGCCAAGGCGTCGCAACTGATCGGCATGAAATTGCCTGGCCGTGACGCCGTCTGGGCCAGCGTGTCGATGGAGTTCCGCAAGCCGCTCTACGTCAATCAAGCAGCACAGGTCGAAGGGACCGTTGCAGGCGTATCGGTCTCGACTGGCATGATCGAGCTGAAACTCAGCGTTCGCGCCGCAGGAAAATTGCTGGCCAAGGGCCAGGCGGAGGTGTTGCTTGCCCAGCCGTAAGCGCTTCCTCGTTTCGGGCGGTTCCGGCGGCATCGGTGCAGCGGTGTGCCACGAACTCGCCACGCGCGGCTTTTGCCCCATCGTCGGCTATCGCAGTAACCAGTTCGCCGCGCATGACATTGCCGAGCGCAACGACGGCATCGCGCAGCATCTCGACCTCACGTCCGGGACATCCATCATGGATGCGGTCGATCACATCGAGGCACTGACGGCGAGCGACGCAAACGATGGTGGAGCACTTGCCGGCGTGATCCTGTGCGGCTCGCCGCCACTCGCGCTGGCACCGTTCGGCAAGATCACGACCGAGGACCTGCAGTTGCAGTTGCAGGTCAATGTCATCGGCCCGCAGCTGCTGCTTGCGGAACTGGTGCGGCGCTGCTTCCGTAAGAACAAGGAAGGCATCGTGGTCGGCGTGCTGACCCAGGCTATGGGACAAAACAAGGATGCGACACATCACGGCCATGGCGTCGCCTCGGGCATGGGTGCCTATGTCATCGCCAAGTACGGCATGGCCGGCCTGCTCGAACTGCTCGCCGCGGATTACCCGTGGTTACGCGTTCGCTCCGTCAAACCCGGTTATACCGAGACGCCGATGCTGCAGGCATTCGACGAACGCTTCCTCGCGCTTCAGCGCGAAAAACAGGAATTCCTGACGCCGCAACAAGTCGCGTCACTCATCGTTGAGGAGGCACTCGCACCATGAGTAACAGCCTATTCACGCAAATGGCATGGCTGCCACCGGCACCATCCGGTTTCGCCGCGCAGTGCAAGGCAGAAGTCCCTGCACAGGAAAGCCTCGGCCGCCACTTCCAGGCGCTTGCCGCGCACGCGCTCGACGAGAACAATCTCATCAAGCTGGCAAAGACGATCCGCAAGGCGCGCGACGCTGGCAAGTCGCTCGCACCGCTGACGCCCTTCCGCCTCGGCATCATCAGCAATGCCACTTCGCACTTCCTGTTGCCGGCACTCGAAGCCACGGCAGCGCGTCACGGTATTGCGCTCGAATGCATCGAGGCCGACTTCGATCAGGTAATGCAGGAAGCGCTGTCGCCGGAATCGACGATCAATCGTGCGCAGCTCGATGCCGTGCTCATCGCCGTCGACTACCGCGGCCTGCCGCTCAAGACCTCGGCGGGCGATGGCGACACCGCAAAGGCCAGCGTGGTCGCTGCATTGACGCACCTCAACATGGTGCGCAATGGTCTCAAGCGGAATGGCAAGACCATCTGCATAATTCAGAATATCGCGCGCCCGGTCGAAGCCTTGTTCGGCGGGCTCGACGCCGTGCTGCCCGGCACCTTGCGCAGCCTGATCGACGATATCAATCGCGGCATTGCCGAAAGCATTCTCGACACCGAAGACCTGCTGTTCGATGTCGCGCATCTGGCTGAAACCGTGGGCCTCGCCGACTGGCACGACGCGACGATGTGGAACATGGCCAAGGTACCGTTCGCCAGCGTGTTCCTGCCGCTTTACGTCGACCACGTCTGCCGCCTCGTCGCCGCAATGCGTGGCAAGAGCCGCCGTTGCCTGATCCTCGATCTGGACAATACGGTATGGGGTGGCGTGATCGGTGACGACGGGCTGGAAGGCATTGTCATAGGCCAGGGCGACGCCACCGGCGAAGCCCATCTCGCCGTACAGCGCACCGCGCTGAACCTGCGCGATCGCGGCGTGGTGCTCGCCGTGTCATCGAAGAATACGGATGAAGTCGCACGCGGCCCGTTCAGGAATCATCCGGAAATGCTGCTGCGTGAAGAGCACATCGCCGTCTTCCAGGCCAACTGGAACGACAAGGCAACCAACATCACGGCCATCGCCAAAGAATTGGCGCTTGGCCTCGATGCCATGGTGTTTCTCGACGACAACCCCGTCGAGCGCAACCTGATCCGTCAGATGCTGCCGCAAGTCGCCGTGCCGGAGTTGCCCGCTGATCCGGCGCTCTACGCGCGCACCCTGCTCGCCGCAGGCTATTTCGAGTCGATCACGTTTTCGGTAGAGGACAAACAACGCGCCGGCTTCTACCAGGACAACGCACGCCGCGTCGCCCTGCAATCGCAAGCCGGCGACATGGATGCCTACCTCCAGTCGCTCGACATGGTGATGACCGTGCAGCGCTTCGACGAGACCGGGCGCTCGCGCATCGCGCAGCTCATCAACAAATCCAACCAGTACAACCTCACCACGCGTCGCTACACCGAGGTGGAAGTCGCCGACATCGAAAACGATGCGGACTGCTTCGCACTGCAGATACGCCTCGCCGATGTCTTCGGTGACAACGGCATGATCAGCGTCGTCATCTGCCGTCACGAGCTCGACTCCTGGCACATCGACACCTGGCTGATGAGCTGTCGCGTGCTGGGGCGCAAGGTCGAGCATGCAGTGCTCGATGTGCTGTGCCAGCAAGCACAACGCCGAGGCATCACGCAGCTCATCGGCATCTACATCCCGACCGACCGCAATGCACTGGTCGAGGACCACTACGCCGGGCTGGGCTTCATGCCGGTCGATGCGCCTGACGATGGCAGCACGGTCTGGCAATTGCCTATCGACAACGTCGCGAATAGCGCCCTGCCGATGGCGGTGCGCTGCATCGCTCTCGATCCGCTGGCGGAAGGAGTGGCTCATGCCTCGTGATCTGTATTCGAAGACCTCGCTGGCACGAGGAACTGCCGGAGAACCAGCCAAGGTCGTGCCTTTCGTGAGGCGCGGTACTGGCAGCATCAGGCAGCCGGAATCCCGCGACAAGCTCAAATGCCTGTGGATCTCGCGTGACATTCCTTTTCCGCAGGATGCCGGCGACAGGATCTATTCCGCCAATATGGCAGATGCATCGGCGCTAGCCGGCGTGCAGGTCAGCTTCATTGGCTATGGCGCAGCCGTACCGGGGAATCTGCCGGGCGCATGGGCCGACCAGTCAATGATTGCCACCCACGTCCTCGCGGGCCACAAGCGCGGCAAGTTGAATGCGCTGTTCAGTCATCTGCCGATTGCTGCCGCCATTCACGCCACGCCCGAGTACCGGGCCGTGCTTGCGCGGCAACTGGCGGAAGACTGGGACTTCCTCGTCATCGACAGCTACGGTTCAGGCTGGGCGCTGGACGCCTGCCTTGCTGCCAGGGAACGGGCGCGAAACACTGGCGGCAAGGTGCCGACGATTGTCTATTTCTCACATAACCACGAAGAATCCATCTGGCGCAGCATGGCCGCGCAAGGTCAGGCCAGCCTGCCGAAGCGGCTCGCGCTGTGGCAGAACTACCTCAAGGTACGTGCGCTGGAGCGGCGCCTGGTGGCACGCGCCGATATGGTGTCGGCCATCACCGAAGAAGACGCGCAGACCTATACACAGCAAGCCGCCGGCAAACCCACGGTGACGCTCACACCGGGTTACTCGGGCTGGTCAGTGCCCGAGCGCACCATCGACGCCAGCACGCCGCGTCGCGTGGTGCTTGTCGGCTCGTTCCGCTGGGTCGTCAAACAGGAAAACCTGCGTCGTTTCCTGGAGCTTGCCGATGCGCGCTTCAAGCAACATGACATCTGCTTCGATGTCATCGGCGACGTGCCGCAAGCCTTGCTCGACGAACTGCGCCCGACGCTTCAGGCAACGCAGTTTCACGGCTTTGTAGATGATATTGCGCCCTACTTTGCAACCGCACGCATGGCCGTCGTGCCGGAAGTCATCGGCGGTGGCTTCAAGCTCAAATATCTCGACTACCTGTTCGCACGCGTGCCGATCGCCACCATTGGCGAAGCTGCTGCCGGGCTACCGCAAGCGATTCGCGACAATATGCTCTGCTGCGACGATCTGGCCCAGTTGATCGACGTGATCATCGCTACCATCGACCAGCACGAGCACCTGAACACGCTGCAGCAGCAAGCCTTCACCGCAGCCCATTCGCTTTTCGACTGGAAGGATCGTGGTGCTGCACTCAGGCGCGCGGTCGAGTCACTGCAGACTGGGAGCAAGCCAGTGACTCACCTCTCACCAGGCAGCATCGCCAAGCTGCCGCGTGCGCTGCCTGAGGCATGGGAGCCACGGCCATGATCAGCATGGTGATCCCCACACGCAATCGCGCCCACACCCTGCGCCTCGTGGCGCCGAGTTACTTCGCGCAGGAGATGGTGTCTGAAATCATCTTTGTCAGCGACGCTGGCGACGACGACAGCGAGGCCGTGTTGCGCGACGTCGCGCGCCTTCATCCCGAAGTGGCATTTCGCTTCCTGCGCAACGAGACACGTCAGGGCGCCTCGCAATCGCGCAATATCGGCATCGCTGAAACCAACCATCCCTTCGTCCTGTTTTGCGACGACGACGAATACCTCGAACCCGGCTACGCCAGCGTTTGCCTGAAAAAGCTACTTGCCTATCGCGCAGCCGCCGTATCGGGTCGACGCGTCTATATGCAGACCGGCGAAACACAAGCCCAGGCCCTCGAGCGCTTCGGCACCGGCATGCGCAACACCGCGCCGTTCCGGCCCATGCTGTGCGAATACGTCAATGGCGCGCGCTTCGACGGCGACATACGCCTGCCTTTTACCAACGCCATCATCCTGACGCGGCGCGAACTGCTATTGCAGCACCCCTTCGATGGCCACTACGCGCGTGGCAACGGTTACCGCGAGGAGACCGACTACCAGATGAATCTCTTCGTGAACGGGCACGACATCTTTGTCACCAATGCCGTGCACAGTGTTCACCTGCCGATGAGCCAGGTACGCACCGGTGGTCAGCGCACCAGCAAACTCAAGCGCCTGTACTGGTCGATCTATTACACCCGCTACTTCTTCGACAAGTACTACGACGCCTACGCCAGACGCATGAACCTGCAGGCGCCACGCTGGCTCGCCCTGCTCGCGTTCAGCATCTTTGCCGTCTATCGCGATACCCTGCGGCCACCGTTGCATGCCATTGCCATGCAGGCGCTGCGCATGCGACAGGGCTCCCAGCCACGGCCTGCGGCCTTTTGATGGCCGAGTGATGTTCGAATCATGAAAAACTCCCCACGACACGAATTCCGCTTGCAACGACGCCACTTCCTGCGCGACTCAGGCCTTGTCGCCGGCAGTCTGTGGCTGCCACGCAGTGTCTTTGCCAACACGTCTGATCGCACGCTGAACTTCTGCGGCAAGTTGCCCGAGGGCATGCACTTCCAGCGCGAATCGCGCGCCACGCTTGCCAGCATTGCCGACAAGGGAGCCGGCCTGAGCGTCGTTGCCGCGTCGCAGCCGCGCTTTGTCGGCACCCCTGCGGATTGTCAGGGCGTACTACTGGAAGGTGCAGCGCAAAACCGCGTACGCAATGCCAATGCGCTAAGCCCGCAGTCCTTCGCGCTCAGCAATGGCGGCGATGCAACGCCCGCGCCGAACGAGAAAGGGCCCGATGGCAGCGCCGGCGTCATAAAGCTCAGCCGCAGACCGACCGGTGGAAACAGCATCGTAGATATGTGGGTGCCGACCGCTGCCGATGGCGACTTCTGCACCGCATCGGTGTGGCTGCGCTCGCCTGCGGGCAGCGGAACCTGGCGTCTGCGGCTGATCGATTTCACCACCTACAACGGCAATGCGGCACTGGTCGAAGTCGGGCCGGAGTGGCAGCGCTACGCCGTCACCCTGACCCTGCATCTGCGCGACACCGGCGCACGCCGTTTCGCCGTTGCGCTCAGCGAGCCGGTGCTCAAGCCGGGCATGACGGCCGACCCGCGCACTGCACTCACGCAGGTTCTGATGTGGGGTCCACAGGTCGAATCGGGCAACGATGCCAGCTCCTACGTGCCACCCGGCGAGCCCGCCATGACCCGCAGCGCCGACGCGCTTTCAATGCCTTCTTCATGGCTCCCCGCCAGCGGCGGCGTCACGCTCAATCTGCCTGCTGGCGGTCGACACGGCGCCGTCATCCTTGATGCCGGTGACAAGAGCGGTGGCAACGACGGCGGCCTGCGTCTGCAGTACACGAACAGTGGCTGGCTGAGGGCACGTGTCGGTAGTGTCACCGCCACAGGCTTTGGCGACCGTACCGCCGACACCTGGGTGCGACTCGAATGGAGTGGCGCCGGCGTGCAGATTTTTTCGGGAAAAACCGAGAGCACCATGACGCCGCTGGCCAACACCGCAGGCAAAGCGCGTCTCGATGTGGGCCAACGCATGCGCCTGGGCATGACCGACCAGGGAGGGCAGCCGCTGAACCGCCCCTTGGCGCTTGCGAAAATCACCGCCGCGACGGCGCCGCTGGCAAGCATCAAGGCACCAGCATTCGTGTCGAATGCCTATCGCATAAGCTTCGAAGACGATTTCAACGACAGCAATCTGACGCGCATCAATGAAAACGCCACGGGTGGCAAACCCGGCGCACCGGCCTGGCGCAGTCGCTACCGTCACGAGCGCAACAAATTCATTAACGCCGAGAAACAGATCTACGTCGATCCCGCCTATACGGGTTCCGGCACACAACCGGTTGGCATACAGCCTTTTGCCATTGCCGACAGCGTGCTGACGATTCGCGCCGAGCGCACGCCCGCACCACTGCTCGGCGCGCTGTCGGGCCAGCGCTATACCTCTGGCTGCATCACCACCGAACTGACGCACTGGCAGACCTACGGTTATTTCGAAATGCGCGCTCGCCTGCCGCGCGGCAAAGGCTTCTGGCCTGCATTCTGGCTGCTGCCCAAGCGCGCCACATGGCCACCGGAAATCGACGTGCTGGAAGCATCCGGCGCGCGGCCGCACGACGTTCATGTCGGCTTCCTCGACAAGTCGCAGAAATATGCGCAGGAGACTGGCAAATGGGTCAACAACGGCATCGACACCTCTGACGCGTTTCACCTCTATGCGCTCGAATGGACGGCCGACCAGATCGCCTACTTCATCGATGGCAAGCAGGTCTTCCAGGTCGGTCCGCATGGCATTCACGAAGACATGTACCTGCTTGCCAATTTGGCACTGGGCAGTCACGACGCGGGCTGGGTGCCCGATCCTGACGACTCGACGCCTTTCCCCGGCAAGTTCGAAATCGATTACATCCGCGCTTACAGCAAGAGCTGACCACTTACAGACATCCAGGACGAGAGAAGAACATGGCCGAATCAATGCAGACAACTGCCAACGAGGATGTCGACGTAGACGTGATCGTGCTGTCGTGGAACCGCGTGGATGACACGATTGCCGCGATCCAGAGCGCCCACGATCAGGCAGGCATCAGCAAGCGCATCCTGATCGTCGATCAGGGCAGCGACCAGGAAAACCTGGCACAGCTGGAATCTTTTCTCCGCGCCGTACCTGAAGCACGCCTGCAGAAACTGGGGCGCAACTCCGGCGTCGCTGGCGGCCGCAATATCGCCAGTGCAATGGGGCGTGCGCGTTACATCGTGGCCCTCGACAGCGATGCGGTGTTTGCCGATAGCCAGGCATTGGCGCGTGCCGTGCAGCAGCTCGATGATCATCCCAACCTGTGCGCCATCGGCTTTCGCATCGAGAACTTCTTCACCGGGCAAAACGACGACACCTCGTGGGACTACCCTGCCGGACGCACGCCCGACCAGGGCTTCCTCACCACGCGTTTCATCGGTGCCGGTCATGCCATCCGTCGCAGCGTTTTCGAAGCAGTCGGCGCTTATGACGAACGACTTTTCTTCTGCGGCGAAGAGCTGGACCTGTGCTACCGCATGCTCAATACCGGCAAGCGTATCGCCTATGCGCCGGAAGTCGCCATCCGCCACAAGGTATCACCGGAGCATCGCGTGTTCTGGGGCAAAGGCCGCTTCTTCTACACGGTGCGCAACAACCTTTATACCGCACGCAAATTCGGTGCGTCCTTGCCGCGCCAGGCCTTGTCGGCCGCAGCCTTCTTCGTAAAGGGCTGGCGCAACGGCATCGCGCGCGAGGCCTTGCGCGCCAGCCTTGCATCGATTCGCATGTGCCGCGTGTTCGCGCGCTCGCATGAAGACAAGCGCTACTACCAGCTGAGCCAGGAAACCTGGGACTACATTCACAGTTGCGAGCCCACGCGCTCCGACAGCTTTGTGCGCAAGGTCGCACGCCAATTCTCCATGCTGCCGCATCAAAGCAGCAATGGCAGTTAGGAGCGAGAGCATGAACAACCACGACACGCAGCAGTCCACGGCAAAAGTCAGCATTTACATGCCGACCAAGAATCGGCGCGAGATCGCATCGCAAGCCATTGCCTCGGTCCTGAACCAGAGCTATCGGAACATCGAACTCATCGTCGTCAATGACGGCTCGACCGACGATACCTTCGACTACCTGGAGAGCCTCGCCGCGACCGACCAGCGCGTGACCGTCATCCACAACGAGAAATCCGTCGGCGCGCCGCCTGCGCGCAATCGCGCCATCGAGCTTGCCACCGGCGACTTCATCACCGGGCTGGACGATGACGACAGCTTCCACCTGCATCGCATCGCTGCGCTGGTGCAGTACTGGCACCTGCTCGAAGCTGCGGGCGAGAGCTTCTCCAGCCTGTTCACGCAGGACGTGGTGCTATGCGGCGCACAACAATCCCTGTCGAAGAAACCCGGCTCGGTCCAGATGCAGGATCTTTTCTCTTACAACTTGATCGGCAACCAGCTATTCACGCGCCGCCCCTACATGCTCGGTGCAGGTCTGTTCGATGAACAGATGCCAGCCTGGCAGGACCTGGATCTGTTCATCCGCATACTCGGCAAATACGGCCCCGCAAAGCTGCTCGACTGCGGGCTGTATTTCTTCAACGACGAGCCGCGCGAAGACCGCATCTCCAAGGCCTCGAAACCAAAAATCCTGTCGGCCTATCGCAGGCTGGCGGAAAAGAGCGAGTACGCCACGCCGAAAATGAAGCAGGCGCTGTTTCTGCAGGCCTTCTCGCCCTTCTACGGCTTTCGGCCGGATACGCGTGATCTCATGGAGTTTGGCCGCTACGGCTTCAGCCTGAAGAACACCGCCAAGCTGGCGCGCATCTTCGTGGGGAAAACCGCGTGACTGCACTCCATGCTTTCCTCCGCGGCGAGGACCGATGAGCGCGCTGTCGAATGCTCGCTGGGTAGCGGTCGGCCAGGCAATGCGGGTCGGCGTGCAGGTGCTCGGCCTCATTTTCCTGTCGCGCATCTTGTCGCCCGGCGATTTCGGCCTGGTCGCCATGGCGACGGTCGTCGCCAACTTTGCCAACCTGGTGCGCGACCTCGGCACTGCCTCCGCCGTCATCCAGCGCGAGACGCTGGACGAGGCCACCAAGAACACGGCCTACTGGTTCAGCCTCGGTATCGGCAGCCTGTTGGGCCTGTGCATCGCGTTGTTATCGCCGGTGCTGGCTGCCGCATTCAAGGCGCCGGCATTGACCGGTATTTTCCTGCTGCTGTCGCTGACCTTCCCTATCGCCAGCGCTGCCAGCGTGCATCAGGCGCTGCTCGAGCGCGATTCGCAATTCAAGCTCGTGGCACGCATCGAATCCGTCTCCGGCATGGTCGGGCTGGCAATCGCCATCGCGCTGGCCCACGCGGGTGCAGGCGCCTACAGCCTGGTGGCGCAGACGCTCGCTGCCGCCGCCATGTCGACAGTGCAGCTCTGGCTCGCCAGCAAATGGCGTCCGCAGAAGCAGTGGAGCGGCGCCGCACTGAAAAGCATCTGGCAGTTCAGCAGCAATCTGGCTGCGTTCAATTTCGTTAACTATTTTTCGCGCAATGCCGACAGCATGATCATCGGCCGCTTCCTCGGTGCGGGTGCGCTTGGCGCCTACTCGCTGGCCTATCGGCTCATGTTGTTCCCGCTGCAGAACCTGACCATCGTGGCGAGCCGTGCGCTGTTTCCGGTGATGAGTCGCCAGCAGGCCGCTATCGGCGACATGGCAAATCTGTACCTGCGCACGCTGCTGATCATCGCCACAGTCACTGCGCCGATGATGGCCGGCCTGTTCGCCTTGCGCGACGTGTTCGTTCCAGTCGTACTCGGCGCGCAGTGGTCGGCCGCGATAGACATCATCGCCTGGCTGGCGCCGGTCGGTTTCATCCAGTCTCTGGTCAGCACTGTCGGTACCGTGTTCATGGCACGCGGGCGCACCGATGTGCTGTTCAAGCTCGGCGTGTTCAGTGCCGTGCTGCAGATCGCCGCGTTCCTGATCGGCTTGCGCTGGGGCGCTGTCGGCGTAGCGGCCTGCTATTTCGTTGCCAATGTCATCAATGCGCTGCCGTGCCTGGGTATGGCCTTGCGCCTGGTTGAACGCCGTTTGCTCGACGTCCTCGTGTCGATATGGTGGCCGGTCACTGCTGCCTTGCTGATGGCAGGGCTCATCACCCTGGCAAAGGGCGAACCACAGGTTCAGGCATTGCCAGGCATGGCGCAGTTGATTCTTCTCTCGGTCGGCGGCGCCTGCATCTACGGTGCGCTGATTGCCCTCTTCGCGTGCGGCTCCCGCAAGGAGCTGTTGCTGCTCGTGCTCAAAAGGACCTGACATGCGCCAGGCCAGAATCGCGTTTCTCGTCAATTGCTTTCCCGTCGTGTCGGAGACCTTCGTACTGCGGCAGATCACTGGCCTGCTGGATGCGGGAGACCAGGTGGATGTGATCTGCTCGCATCGCGGCGACCTGACGACCCTGCACATCAATTACCTGCGCCACGGGCTCGCCGAACGCACGCGGCCGATCCGCAAACAGCGCAACGGCACCCTCGCCAAGGCTGGCTTGCTGACACGCTTTTTCCTGACGAGTTTGCTGGCGCCGCGTCGCCTGCTTGCCGCAATACGTGCATACATGGCAGGCCTGCCGGACATTGCTGCCGACATCGTGCATCTGGCCGACGCCCAGGCCCTGCCCCGTTACGACTATGTCATCGCGCACTTCGGCACGGGCGGCGTGCTGGCCATGCACCTGCAGCAGGCGGGCCTGTTGCAGGGCACCTTGCTGACCGTCTTCCACGGTTACGACCTGAGCGTGCACGACGTCGTAAGGCGGTACTTGCCGGCATACCGGCAACTCTTTGCTCACCCGGGGCGCTGCTTGCCGATCAGCGAGTTCTGGCGGCAACGTCTGCTGGGCTGGGGCTGCCCGGCGGAGAAGATCCGCGTGCTGCGCATGGGCGTCGATGTCGAGCAGATGAGCTTTCCATCGCCGCATCGGCCGTTGTCTTCACCGCTGCGCGTGCTCAGCGTGGCGCGGCTGACGGAGAAGAAAGGCATCGAATACGGCATACGCGCGCTACCCGGCTGCTCTGCCGAATACACCATCATCGGTAGCGGTGAATTGCTCGACGCGCTTCAGGAACTGGCGCGCACACTTGGCGTTGACGAACGTGTTCATTTTCTTGGCGAGCAGAGTCACGAGACCGTGTTCGAGCATCTGCAGCAAAGCGATATTTTCCTGCTGCCTTCCATCACGGCGAGCAGCGGTGACATGGAAGGCATTCCGGTGGCATTGATGGAGGCCATGGCCAGCGGCATCCTGACGGTATCGACGCGACACAGCGGCATTCCCGAACTGATCGAAGATGGCGTAACGGGTTTCCTTGTCGAGGAGCGTGACGCCTCTGGCATTTCCGGCGTGCTCAACACACTCGCTTCGGCCAGGCATGACCTGGCAAGCCTCCGGGTAATGGCACGAAGCCACGTCGAAAAGCACTTCAATGCACGCACGCTCGATACGCAATTGCTGGCCCTGCTCGACACCGGCGAAGAGCAGGCATTCATGGATGCCACAGCATCCGCGACGAGGTAGCGAACATGAAGAACACAGCGACGGGCACAGAAACAGGCGCCTCAGCCAGCACAACAATGCGCAGCACGGCGCAGCGCGAAGACTGGGTGGATGTCGCCAAGGGACTAGGCATCCTGCTGGTCGTCATTGGTCACGTGTGGAACGGCACGCCAAAAGCGTTCATCTACATGTTCCACATGCCGCTGTTCTTTTTCCTGAGTGGCTATCTTTCGACTGTACGCAACGACAAGGGCAAATTCCTTGCCGACAAATCGATCAGCCTGCTGATCCCCTACGTCGCCTTCGTCGTGCTGCTGGGCAGTCGCGAAATAGCCAAGCATGCAGTCGCCGGACGCACTGACCAGTTCATCTGGGCGTTCGAATCCACGCTGCTGGGTGGCGAAGTACTGCAGGGCTGGCCGGGCACTGCCTGGTTCATCGTCTGCCTGTTCTTCACGCAGCAGCTGGTGAATCTGCTGTTGTCGACATTTGGCATGCGCCGCACCACTTACGTCGTGTTGCTGCTCCTGGCGCTCAGCTATGCGCAGACCTGGCTCTTCCCCACGTTCTGGTTGCCTCTGGCGCTCAATGTCGTAGCCGGCGCCGCGCCGTTTTACTTCGCCGGCTATCTTTACAAACGCGTTACATCGAGCGTCTCCATCAAGGCCGCTGCCTTCATTGCGATGTTGCTTGGCGTCGTCCTTTTCAGCATGCATGTACCGCTGCGCTATGACATGAAGACGGCCTACTTCGGTATCCCGATACTCAGCTTCGTGGTGGCGCTCGGCTTCATCGTCACGCTGTTCGGGCTATGCAAGCTCATGGCACAACGCCCGTCGCTGGCAGCGCCATTCATGCGCCTTGGCGAAGCATCGCTGGTCATCATGTTTGTGCATGCGCCGGTGTATATGGTGATGATCGACAAGTTTCATATCAAGTCGGTCACCCTCGTCGTGCTGGTCGCAACCGGCGTTTCGTATGTCGCTTACCTGACGATGCGCTCGACCAGCCTGACACGAGCTTTGTTTCTGGGCTCGCGCCGTGACATCCAGCGGCTGCTTGAATGGCGCCCTGGCGTGCAGCAGGCATGACATGCAACTACATTGCGCCCGGTACGGCATCCATACTGTGAAAGAATAGAGTCAACCCGTTGAGCCAAATGAAAATCGCCTATCTGATTCTTGCCCACAACACGCCACGGCATCTGCAAGCCCTGGTCAGAAGCCTGCGCCTGGAGGGCAACCACTTCTTCGTGCATATCGACAGCAAGGCCGACATCGAGCTTTTTGAGCCTGTGCGTGCGGCAGACGTCAGTTTTATCGAAGACAGGAAGGCGGTTTTCTGGGGTGACTTTTCGCAAGTGGATGCCATCCTCGAATTACTTCGCAATGGCTTGCAACATGCCGATGAATTCGACTATTTCGTGCTGCTGAGCGGTAGCGATTACCCGCTTTATTCGGCGGCCACGATCCAGACGTTTTTCAGCGAACATCGCGGTACGGAGTTCATGAATATTGTCAGCATGCCATCTGAGGCTGCGGGAAAGCCGTTGTCGCGCTTGACCCGCTACCGGCACGCGGCAGGTACGCCTGTATTTGCCCGCGCGGCACGCAAGCTGCTCACGAAGCTGCACGTGCTGGCCGAAGAACGGGATTACAAGCGCCATTTCGGCGATCTGCAGCCTTATGGCGGCAGTGAATGGTGGGCAATCACGCGCGCTGCGGCAGAATACACACTTCGATACGTCGCAGAGCACCCCGAGTTCGTTCAATTCTGCAAACATTGCCACGCGCCGGATGAGATGTTCTTTCAGACGATCCTGGGCAATTCGCCTTTTCGCAATCAGATGCGACGCAATCTTGTCTTTACCGACTGGAGCGCAGGAGGCGCCAACCCGGCGCCGATCAGCGAAGCGCATCTCGTATTATTCGAAACGGATATGCGCAGCCCGGAAGATGATGTATATGGACCCGGAGAATTGCTGTTTGCACGCAAATTTCCGAATGATTCCGATGCCTTGCTGCAGAGAATCGATATGATTCGCAGCAACCGCTGAGCATGATGAATTTTCCTGCCCTGATGAACAGGACAAAAAACAGTTTTCGACCTTGGTCGTAGTGAATCAGTTAGTTTTCAACGAGGAGCAGTAAATGGCAAAAGCACTGATCCTGGCCGCTGGCCAGGGGACGCGAGTAAGACCACTGACCAAGGATGTTCCAAAGCCGATGATCCCGATTCTCGGCAAGCCGGTGATGGAATACCTCATCGAACACCTTGCGCGTTACGGCATCAAGGAAATCATGATCAACGTGGCGTACATGCACCATAAGATCGAGGAATATTTCGGTGATGGACATCGCTGGGGCGTCGAGATCGGCTACTCGTACGAAGGTGCCTACGAGCACGGCGAAATCGTGCCGCGTCCATGCGGCTCAGCCGGCGGCATGCGCCGCATCCAGGACAACAGCGGCTTTTTCGACGAAACAACATTGGTCATTTGCGGCGACGCGATCATTGATCTGGATATCAGCGCGGCCCTGCACGAGCACAAGACAAAAGGCGCGATCGCCAGCGTGGTCACACTCGACGTGCCACGTGAAGAGGTTGTGAATTACGGCATCGTGGTGACGGATGAAGATGGCCGTATCCGCTCGTTCCAGGAAAAACCCAAGCCCGAAAATGCCAAGTCGACGCTGGCCAGTACCGGCATCTACATCTTCGAGCCGGCCGTGGCCTACATGATCCCGGAGAAGCGCGTTTTCGACATCGGCAGCGAACTGTTCCCGATGCTGGTCGAACGCGATCTGCCGTTCTACGCGCAGAAGCGCTTCTTCAACTGGATCGACATTGGCCGGGTAACCGATTTCTGGGCCGTGCTGCAACGCGTGCTGAGCGGTGAAGTGGCGCAGATGGACATGCCCGGCAAGGAAATCCGGCCCGGCGTCTGGGTCGGTCTGAATACATCGGTCGACTGGGACAATGTGCTTATCGAAGGGCCGGTTTATATCGGCTCGAGCGTGAAGATCGAAGCGGGCTCGGCCGTCATCGGCCCGACCTGGATCGGCCATGGCAGCCACCTGCGGCGTGGCGCGCGCGTCGAGCGCAGCGTGCTTTTCGAGTACACCCGCATCGGCGAAGGCATGAAGTTCAAGGAGATGGTGGTCTCGCCGTCCTACTGCGTGGATCGCAGCGGTCACACGACCTATGTCGGTGACGACACAGCCGTGCTGCGTTGGGGCGACGCACGGGCCTGACGTTCCTGGTGCATCAAGCAGAAACAGCGACCTGAGAGTCGCTGTTTTTGTTTGGAATTCAACGCACCAATCAGGGCAAGACTATTGATCCTTCCAGAATTCACGGCAACGAGACCGGCTCCGTCGCAGCCGTTCGCCCCGAGTGGCCGCGTAGCGGCGGTAGGTCGATCACGCGCTAGCCTCGATACGTCGCCGGGCGTAGCCCGGTTTATCCCGAGCATGTCGAGGGCGGCCCTCGGCCCGAACGGGCTGTCGTGACTTGCGAAACCTTAATTAAGTTTCCTGTAAGCGCGCACCCAGTCGACCTGCAATGCCTGTGGAAATGCCGCTGCATCGACGCCATGGCGCCCTGCCCAGCTGCCGCCGACGGCCAGATCCAGGAGGATGTGGGCCGGGCCGGCAAGCTGCCCGCTTGCGTCTTTCCACTCGTACCCTCGCGTCATTATCTTGCGGCCATCAATAAAGGTCGTGACCGTGGTGGGCGTCCACTCTGCGCCGACGGTGTGCCACCCTTCATTGAATCTGAACGGCGCGTTCCAGTAGGTCCATTGGCTGACAAAGCTGGCATCGAGAAAAAGGTAGCTGGCCGGAACACCGGGTTGCTGCACGACGCCCATGTGCAGCATGTTCGTCAGATCCTCGACGCCATTGTTCACGAATTCGAAAATGTCGATCTCCGGCGGCCATACCAGAGAGCCGTTCTCCGATACGTCCGGGTTGAGCCAGAATGCTGGCCACACACCGATGGCGCCGGGCATCTTGACGCGTGCTTCCATGTAGCCATAGCGTGTCGTCCAGTCGGAGCGGATCATGCCGGATTCATAGTCGATGCCTTGCGGATCATTCGACGAGACCTTGCGTGCCACGAGGCTCAATATGCCACCGGCAAGCAGTTGATTGCCGTTGTCGCGATAGCGTTGCTGTTCATCATTGAGCCGGTCGCGCGTGCCACCGTCGTAAATGAAGCGCGTAAACCATTTGTCCGTATTGAGCGCGGTGCCATTGAATTCGTCATTGAACGCCAGGCCATAGCCCGATGGCACATAGGAGCCGGCCATCGAAGCCACAGGCTCGGTCTGCACGATGGGCGCCTGCATTTTCAGCGACACCTTGTCGACGATTGCTTGCACCCCGCCAGCCGAGAACGACACGCTGGCAGCAGCTACATACGCCGGCGCCGTAAAGCGCAAGGTGTATTGCGTATCGGATGTCGCCGTGAATGTGCGGCGATAGCTGCGGTAGGTCACTGAGTTCTTGTCGCTGAACGCAACGGTCATTCCGGTGCTGCCGGTTGCCGCCGTCTTTCTTGCTGTCACTGTCAGCACGTATGACTTGCCCGGCTGAAGCGTATTGGCCGCCAGTTTTTGTCCAGCCCACGAATTGACGCGAAGCGCTTTGCCACCGGGCCTGAGCGTGCTTGGCACAGCGCCCGTTTGCGGGTCGGCAAGAATCCAGAAGTACATCTGATTGGAGAAGTCGCCGTTGAGCATGAGCTCAAGCGGCGATACCGGGTACTGCACGACAGGCGCCAGCCTGACCGCGGGGGTACTCGACGTAGCGGTCGCCGAGACTGCGAGCGTCGCCGGGGATTCGACAACCGCCGCTGCAGCAGAAGTCTCTGCAGCGGCAACTGACAATGCATCAGTTGCCGCAGTCGACGTCGATGCAGAGGGCGACGAACCGCCACCGCCACAAGCCACCAGCGTTGTTGCGACGAAGACCAGCAAGGTAAAACGGAAACGAGAAAAAAACACGCGATGCGTCCTCTGAAATGTCGACCCACGGCGTGCACATCACGCCAGGCTTTGCATCGCCACCAACAAATACCTGGGCGTGCAAACGGGCCGCACTATCGAGCATCGCAACGCATTCTCGTAGAGCGGTGCAGACCAGCGGAACGCGGGTCGACACAAGCGGCTTTGCTTAAGATCTGGATGTCGCCAACTGCCGACGAACGCGGCTCCCGGACATTTGAACGGCGCCAATCCTTAAAACGAAACGGGCTCCTTTTGCTGGTGCCCGTTTGCGGAACCAACCGACATGGAGGCATTATTTTTCATTGCATCCTTGGCTGCCTCTTTCGCTTTGACAGCCCCATCCTTTACGTCTTTGCCCACTTCTTTTGCGGCCTCCTTGACCTCGTGTGCCGCGCCCTTGGTGGCATCGACGACATTGCTGACTGCGTTGTTGGTACTGTCGGCCGCCGATTGCGCCGAGTCCTTGACCTGGCCAACCGTATTGGTCACCGCATCTTTCGCAGCCGCAGCAGCCGATTGCGCGTCATTTGCAATGGCCTGGCCGATGCCTGCGGTAGCAGATTGAGCCGTATCGACCGCCTGGCCCATGGCCTGAGCGGCATCCTTGCCTGCTTCTTCCGTCTTGGAGCAGGCAGCAAGGCTGGCGATTGCAAAAAGGGTGATGAGGAACGTGCGTTGCATGTTTGAGCGTCTCCGTGGTTCAGCTGCGATTGAGAGAACAGACTGGTAATGCTCCCGGCCATACGTTAGCCCTGATCCTGGTGAATCGACTCCGAGTCTTATATACGGAGCAATCGCAGGATTGCGCGGGATTGTAATCCCCCGGAACTGGACGAGGGTAGGCAGTTCGAGCTATTCTTGCGGGTTGCAAGCGCGACAAATGTCCCGTGCGGGGCACTTCGTCGCACAGCTTTGGGCGAAACAGACATCAATCGGGTCCATAATGCGGCCCACGTAAATTACTTTTCCGAAAAGAAGACATCATGGCCAGGCAGAAAGAACTCAGTCTTTACCGCAATATCGGCATCATCGCGCACATCGATGCGGGCAAGACGACTACAACCGAACGCGTCCTGTACTACACCGGCAAGAAGCACCAGATCGTTGACGTGCATGACACGAAGGACGGCAAGAGCAGCACGACGACCGATTACCTGGAACAGGAAAAGAAACGCGGTATCACGATTCAGAGTGCTGCTGTGTCGACCGAGTGGAAGGGTCACCAGATCAACGTGATCGACACCCCCGGACACGTGGACTTCACCATCGAAGTGAATCGTAGTCTGCGCGTGCTCGACGGTGCTGTTGTTGTGTTTGACGGTGTTGCCGGTGTAGAACCGCAAACCGAAACCAACTGGCGCCTGGCCAACCAGTACAACGTGCCACGTCTGTGCTACGTGAACAAGATGGACCGCATGGGGGCCAACTTCGCGCATTGTGTGAAGGGCATCCGTGAGCGCCTTGGCGCCAATGTCCTGCTGTGTCAGATCCCGCTGGGTAGCTCGAACGAGTTCTGCGGCATGGCCGACCTGATCAACAACTGCGCCTACATCTGGAAAGAAGAAGACAAAGACAGCCCTTGGGAAACCGTGCCGCTGGAATCACTGCGCGCACGTTTCAACTTCGAGACCACGTCGGACAACGACTGGATCGATCGCCTGCCCGAGCTGCGTCAGGAAGCACTGGAAACCGCTCTGGCACTCGATGACGACGCCTTCATGCACTTCGTCGAAACCGGCGAATTCGATCCGGCCATCCTCAAGAAACTGATCCGCAAGGGCACCGTGACCGGCGCCGTCGTGCCAGTACTGTGCGGCTCCTCGTTCAAGAACAAAGGCGTGCAACAATTGCTCGACGCTGTCGTCGATTACATGCCCTACCCGGGCGAAAACGGCGGCATCTCGATGGTGGACGAAGACGGTAATATCATCGGCAGCCAGGAAGTGAAGGATGACGCTCCTGCACGCGCGCTGGCATTCAAGGTGATCAACGACCAGTTCGGCACGCTGACCTTCATCCGCGTGTATTCCGGCATCATCAAGAAGGGTGACACGCTGCTCAACGTCACCCGCGACAAGAAGGAACGTATCGGCCGTATCGTTGAAGTTCAGGCAAACGTCATGAAGGACATCGACGAGGTGCGCGCTGGCGACATCTGCGCACTGGTTTCGATGAAAGACACGGAAACCGGTGACTCGCTGTCCGACCCGGCTCATCCAGCCCTGCTCGAACGCATGCGTTTCCCAGACCCCGTCATCAGCGTATCGGTCGAACCGAAGACGCGCGGCGACGTCGACAAGATGTCCACCGCCCTGTACAAAATGGCGAGGGCCGACCCGTCACTGCGCCTGGAAGTCGACAAGGAAACCGGCCAGACCGTGTTGCGCGGTATGGGCGAGCTTCACCTCGAAGTCACCATCGACCGCATGCGTACCGAGCTCGGCGTAGAAGCCAACATGGGCAAGCCAAAGGTCAGCTTCCGCGAAGCTTTCGGTGGCGTCGTCGAACATATCTACACCCACAAGAAACAGTCCGGCGGTTCCGGTCAGTTCGCTGAAGTGAAGATGATTTTCGAGCCTCTGCCCGTCGGCAGTGGCGTCCAGTTCTCGGACGAAGTCACGGGCGGTCGCGTACCACGCGAATTCATTCCGGCCGTTGAACATGCAATCCGCACCGAATCCAAGAACGGTCAGATCGCAGGTTACGAAGTGGTCGACTTCAAGGCTCGCCTCATCGACGGCAAATATCACGATGTGGACTCGTCGGCCCTGGCCTTCGAAATTGCCGGCAAGAGCTGCTTCCGTGAAGCGCACCGCATGAGCAAGCCCAAGCTGCTCGAACCAAGCATGAAGATCGAAGTCGTGACCGAAGCCGACTACCTGGGCGATGTCATCGGCGACATCAACCGCCGTCGCGGTCAGGTGACCGACCAAGGCCAGAAAGGCCCGCAAGCCTTCGTACAAGGCTTCGTGCCGCTCGCGGAAATGTTCGGCTACATCAACTTCCTGCGCTCCGCCACCAGCGGCCGCGGTACCTTCACGATGGAGTTCGATCACTACGATGAAGTGCCGGCAAGCATGGTCGACAAGCTGATCGAGAAAGAATCGAAGTAACGCGATTCAGCACCCTTGCATGTTTCCCCTGGTTTCGGGAAACATGGAGAAACGGCCAACGACCCACGTCGTTGGCCGTTTTTTTGCGCCGCTATCCACCGGATAGAGGAATCGAGAGCACGACAATCTTTTCGGTTAGCTGGGCTAATATACCGTCCGCAAATCATGGCGCATTGGACGCCATGAGGACATGGGGGCAAGACACGTGCGCGAGACGAACCGGGAAGGGCAGTTTGCGTATTGGCAGGAAAGACTCGCCGGGGCCCCTGCCCTGCTCGACTTGCCGACAGACTTTCCTCGGGCTGCCGTGCAGGCCCGCCATGAAGGCCGCCAGCGCCTTATCCTGGGCAAGGCGCTGCACAACGATTTGCTTGCCCTTGGCCGGTCGCACAGTGCAGGGCTCGACGAGATCCTTCATGCCGGCTTCAGCGTGCTGCTGGCCCGTTACTGTGGCTGGCAAACAGACTTGAGTATTGGACGGCTCGTCACGGGTGATGATGCCGTGGAACCACGCAACCCGGTGAGCGACGATTTCAATACGCTGGTGATCCGCAGCGACCTCTCAGGCAATCCGGGCTTTCTGCAATTGCTGCGACAAACGCAGGAACTCCTCAACGATGCACTCGCGCACAGGGATTTCTCTTTCGCACATCTTGCGGAAGCGCTCGCGCCGGGCTGCACCAGCCACGCACCGCTCGCGCAAGCCTGCTTCAGTTTTGGGCAGCAAGACTTGCGGACCACGAGAGGTACAGATCCATGGTCACGCTTCGACCTCACTTTACGCATCTCGGATGATGAAGAACTGACCGCCGAATTTTGCTATGACCCCGATCTGTTCAAGGCCAGCACTATCGAACGCATGGCGGGCCATCTGGTAACCCTGCTTCACAGGGTCATAGAGAATCCAGAACAACGTATTGCCGAACTGACCGAGCTTTCTGCACGCGAATATCAGCAGATCGTCGTCGACTGGAATGCAACAACAGCGGACTGCCCAGGTCGCTGCGTTCATGAACTATTCGAAGAGCAGGTTGAGAGAACGCCGAATGCATCGGCAGTAGTTTTCGGCGATCAAACACTTACCTATATCGAGCTGAATGCCAGAGCCAATCAGCTAGCGCATTACCTCCTCTCACGAGGCGTAGGGCCTGACGTGCTTGTTGGCGTATGCGTCGGGCGCTCACTGGAAATGATCGTCGCGCTGCTTAGCATCTTGAAGACAGGCGGTGCCTACGTGCCGCTCGATCCCGCCTACCCGCCCGACAGGCTGGCTTACATGGTCGAAGACGCCCGCCCCGTCATGCTACTGACTCAGGAGTGCTTGCTCGGCCTTCTCGGGCAGGAGAACATTTCAAGGTTTTGTCTCGACCGTGACTGGCCATCTCTCAGCCACTGCGCAACGACGAATCCTGCGTCAAACGTCCAGCCGGACATGCTGGCATACGTCATCTATACGTCCGGCTCGACAGGCAAACCAAAAGGTGTCGCGTTGGCCCATCGAGGCTTATGCAATCTATGCTTTGCCCAGGCACAGGCCTTCGAAGTCGACGAGACGAGCCGCGTGCTGCAATTCGCCTCGATCAGTTTCGATGCTGCGGTGTCCGAAGCCTTCGTGACGCTGACACAAGGCGCCAGTCTGCATCTGATCCGGCAGGAAGCCTTGCGCTCTTCCTACGAGATCATGAAGCTTCTTGAACAATCAGCCATCAGCGTCGTCACCCTTCCTCCATCCCTGCTTGCTGTGTTGCCGCAGAAGCCTTTACCGGCGTTGAAAACACTGGTGCTCGCGGGAGAGGCCTGGGCGCCGGAACTTGCCAGGGTGTGGGGTCTCGACAGACGTATGCTGAATGCTTATGGGCCCACGGAGGCAACAGTCTGTGCCACCTGGATGCTCGTTGATCCGTCCGTGGAAAACACGATTCCCATCGGCAAGCCGCTTGCCAACGTCAATCTCTACATACTCGATGAGTACCTGAAACCCACGCCGATAGGCGTTGCGGGCGAGCTTCATATTAGCGGTATCGGTCTCGCACGCGGCTATCTGGGCCGCCCGGATCTGACCTCCGAGCGCTTCATTGCCAACCCATTCAGCATTATTCCAGGGTCCCGAATGTACCGGACCGGAGACAAAACCCGCTATCGCGAAGACGGCAACATCGAGTTTCTCGGCCGCATTGATCAGCAAGTGAAACTGCGTGGTTATCGCATCGAACTTGGCGAAATAGAAAGCGCAATAATGACGAATGCATTCATAAAAGATGCCGCCGTCATGGTTCGTGAAGACCATCCCGGAGACAAGCGACTGGTTGCCTATGTTGTTCTTGAAGGCGAAGTTACGGCCGCCGAGATCAAGGTTTTCCTGAAGAAAAGTCTGCCTGATTACATGCTGCCGCAGAATTTCGTTTTCTTGTCTGAAATGCCTGTCGGCCCTAATGGCAAGGTCAACCGGAAAGCCTTGCCGGCCCCCCAAATCGGCCGCGCGCGCCCCTCGCCAACACCCGGTTAGACCTCCCCCAAGTAGTTTAGGAGCACCTCCCTGGTCGCGACAGAACGCGGTCGGCGGAGGTTTTTTTGTCTTTTTAACGACAAATTTGAAAACGACAACAAATTTGACACTTTCTGGTAATCTATTTGGCAGATTCTTGGCCTATATCCTTGACAAGCTTTAGTTTTTATTTTCGACAAATACAAATTTCCGGTCAGCAATGGCCACCTACTCAACCGGGTTCATCCGCCTACAGAAGAGGAAACAACGGTGAAAACAGAAGTCCCAATCGGCGCCTCGCCAGCAGAAACGGACATCGATGAACCAGCGCCCGCCCCTTTTCCGGGCGGCGTACTGCCGGATGACGTCAGCTCTTACGCCCCTCGCGTGACAACAGCGTTACTCGCAATCTGGCAGGATCTCCTGCATGTCACAGACATAACACCGGACGACGACTTCTTCGAACTTGGCGGCGACTCGCTTGCAGCCATTCGAATGCTCGAACGTATCGGTCGTGAATTCGGGGAAGAACTGCTTGAGCCGGACATCATCTACACGGCCAGCAGCTTTCAGGAACTCACAAACGCGATAACCGATGCATTGGTTCGTCGCGAACACCACGCCGTGCAAGCATGATGCGCATGTCCATGGCATTCATCAATGCAGGGTACTGCGCCCCCGGCCAATAAGGACGACCTCATGCTTCCTGTGACGACAGCATTCGAACAGTTTGGCGAGCACGTTGCGCTTGACCTCGGTTCGACCACGAAAACGTTCGCCGATGTTGCCGCCGCGGCCCGCAGGATTGCGGCGCATCTGGAAGAAATGCCTGACGCGAAGTTCGTCGTTTGCGACGCTTCCAACGTTGAACTGTATATCTCCGTTTTTTGTGCCTGCGTTCTCACGGACCGTACGGTCGTGCCATTCAGCACGCTCAAGATTCCCTTTGCAGACCTGAGCGAGCTATTGCCTTACTTCGTTTTCATCGACGAGAAAGGCGAACTGTCCACACATCAAGGACAAGGCACCGCGGAACGCAAGCAAGGCGATGTCTATTGCCTGTTCACCTCCGGCACTACAGGCAAGCCAAAGGGCATTCTCGTATCTCAATGGAATCTGCGTGCCTATGTCGATGGCGTTGCCGGGTTCATTCCAGAGTATTCAACAGCGTCGAGCATCTCGGCTGTGTTTTCGCCTTTGTTCGATCTTTTCTATCACGACTTGTTGCTGGCATTCTCCTTCGGACTCAGGCTGCAGATTCCGACACCAAGAGAGCGCATGACGATGGCGGATTACGTCGTCAATCGTCCGATCGACATCTGGTTTTCTAC
>JAQGMG010000017.1 GCA_028292485.1 Rhodocyclales bacterium
GCTGCAAACCCGCGCCCTGCCTGGCTCTGCAAGCACTGAAGCTCTCTGGCAAAGCGCTCAACCCACCCGCCCCGCTTCCCACCTCAGACCCCCGCCACCAACGCAGCGAAGAGGCAGAATTATGGGCGCTTACCGAAGAAGCGTCAAGAGCATTCTGGCATCTACCGCAAGATTCCAACGATGCGTGCTCAAGCCTGATCCGCTTAGCATATGGAGGGAGCGCTTACCGTGACATATTCACGTTTTGCGTTAATATCGAACAAAATCCAACACAGGGACTCGGCACGTGAAGTTGTGGACACCTCTTGGCCTGCTGCTATCTACTTTGCTGCTGACTGCATGCGCTACCAAGAATGGCGTGCAACTGGATACGGATCATCATTTGACTTCGCCTCAGGCGCAGCAGACCTCTTCGGCCACACGTGACATCCCTGCCCCGGTTCAACAGGGTTACAGCCTGCCTCCGCCCCGTTCTCAGGCGAAGCCTGAAACCTATTCCGTCGTCGTTAACAATGTTCGCGTACAGGATCTGCTCTTCTCTCTTGCAAGAGACGCAAAGGTCAATGTGGACATTCATCCCGGGTTGACCGGCACGGTCACGCTGAACGCCCTGGATCAAACCTTGCCGCAGCTGCTGAGCCGCATTTCCAAGCAGGTGGACATGCGTTTCGAGTTTGACGGCGACAACCTCACGGTGATGCCTGACTCCCCTTTTCTGCGCACCTATCGTATCGATTACGTCAACATGTCGCGCGACACATCGGGCACGGTAGCCGTCTCGAGCCAGATTGCGACCGCAGGTACGAGCGGTGTCGGTAGTAACAGTAGCAACAGCGGCTCGGGCACTACGGGCAATAGCTCCAACACCTTGATCACGAATACAGCGCGCAATCACTTCTGGGACACCTTGATCCAGAACATGAAAGATTTGCTGCGCGAGACAGACAAGATATTTCCAGACGGCGCTGCTGAAAAAACCGTGGAAACCACCACCCAGGGCGGAACGACCACAACGTCGGTCAGGGCAAGCAAGCCCGATGACCTGTTGTCACGCAGCGCAGACACAGAAAAGAAGTCAACACAGGTGGAGAAGACCGTCACCTTCCGTGAAGCGGCATCGATCATTGCCAATCCGGAAGCTGGCGTGGTTTCGATACGCGCCACGGCACGCCAGCATGAAAAAGTGCAGGAGTTCCTCAGTCAGGTCATGAATAGCGCGCGGCGCCAGGTACTCATCGAGGCAACCATCGCCGAAGTCGAGCTTTCACAGAATTACCAGCAAGGCGTTGATTGGCGCGCGCTGAATGTGTTCGACACAGGCGCGCGCATCATCCAGAGCGCCGTCGGAGGCATCACCGGCCCTAGTTCAACCCTGCTTGAAGTGGGCTATGACTCAAGCGGCGGTAATTTCAAGAGCTCGCTGAAATTCCTCGAGTCTTTCGGCAACGTCAAGGTGCTATCCAGCCCGAAAGTCAGCGTGCTGAATAACCAGACGGCTGTTCTGAAGGTCGTAGATAACGTCGTCTATTTTACGGTCGAACAAAATCTTGTCCGCGGAAATGGCACCACAACACAGGATCTTGCAACCTTCACAAGCACGATACATACGGTTCCAATCGGACTGGTCATGAACGTGACGCCGCAAATCGGCGAGAGTAATTCCATATTGCTGAATATCCGGCCCACCCTCTCGCGCACAGTAGGGGACGGCGCAATCGACCCCAACCCGGACCTCAAGAGGGAAGGCATCGTCAACCGCATTCCCATTGTGCGATCACGCGAAATCGAATCCATCCTGCGCGTCAACAGCGGCAATATCGCCGTGATGGGCGGGCTCATGGAAGACCTGTTGAACAACACCGATGACACCGTCCCCGGCCTCTCGAGAAGCCCGATATTTGGCGGTCTCTTCGAAAATCGCAACGACACCAAGCGGAAAACCGAGTTAGTCATCTTCATTCGCCCCACCGTCATTCGCGAAGGCGATACAAATGTCGATATCAGCGATTTGCCGGGCTCGACCTTCTTCAATACCCCGCGGGGCATGCCTGGTCCGGCCACGCTCGGAGGCGGGCGATGAGCCTGCTGATAGACGCCCTGAAACAAGCCGAGGCCGCGCGGGCCCAGGCAAAGGGGGAGTCCCTCGAATCCCCTGAAGACGGGCTGGAACTGGAACCGCTGCCAACACACAGGGGCACAGCAACTCAAGCTACAACGGCTACCAACGCTCGCAGCGAAGCGTCGGCGCCCTTGCCATCGCGCGAACCGCGCCGTTCTCGCCCGGCCGGCCAAAGGCCCAACGTTGTCGCAAGCGACGCTGCGCGCGAATTGTTTGAAGTCAAGCAACCCGCCCCGAATCGTTTGCCACTGATTCTGGCGGCGGTCGGCGTGCTGCTGTTTCTTTGTGGTGCCGGCTACGTCTGGTGGGCGATGCAACCGCATAGCAGTCTGGTGGGTCCGGCCTTGAATGCGGGTGCGAATACAAATATCCCCGTATCGAATGCTGCGGATTCTCAAGCGCTGGCATCCATACCCTCGCCAGCGCCGAACACACCACCAGGCGCTTTGCCGCAAGAGCTCCAGACCTCGTCCGGCAGCGCCGTTGCCTCAGCCGAAGAGGCGGCACAGCGTCGCAGCCGACGCGAGATGTTCCGTGCCCCCGCATCCACCACCAAGCGTGCTGCAGAGACATCGCAGACGGATACATTGTCCACCGACAGCGCGCGACTGCAAATTCGCAGCGGGAATTCCAACACTTCGGATGCCAATGGCATTCAGGCCGCTTACACCGCTTTCCTCGAAGGCAACTACAGCGTTGCCCGCCAACGTTATCAGGAAGTCTTGCGCCAGGATCCGCGCAGCGTCGACGCAATGAATGCACTGGGTCTGATTGCCTGGCGCAGCGGGCAACCCGACGTAGCCGAACGCATGTTTCGCGCTGCGCTACATGCCGACCCGAAGGATGCGACCGCCATGGCGCAACTGGCATTGCTGTATTCGGAAGGAGACTCGACCGCGTCCGAGAGCCGCCTGCGCAATCTGATCGCCTCGCAACCTGCTGCGGCGCCTGCTTACTTTGCGCTAGGCAGTCTGTTGTCGCGGCAGGAGCGCTGGAGCGAAGCCCAACAAGCGCTGTTCCAGGCCTATACGCTCGACAGCGACAATCCTGATGTGTTGTTCAATCTGGCCGTCTGCCTTGAGCATCTTTCGCAGCCTACAGTGGCACGGCAGTTTTACGATCGCGCCTTGCAGGCAGCAGCGCGACGCCCCGCGGGATTCGACAAGAGCCTGGCCCAGGGGCGTTTGCTGGCTCTCGGAAGTCGCTGAGCACACTCATGACATCCGGGTACAGGCTGCCGCTTGGGCAACAACTCATCAATCAGGGCATTCTCAGCGAAGATCAGCTGCGTATCGCGCTGCACGAGCAGTCGCGCGCCAATGAACCTCTAGGCAAGTTACTCGTCAAGCTGGGCTTCGTCAGCGAAGTCACCTTGCGTGATGCGTTATCGGCCTCGCTCGGTAAACAGGGCGTCGATCTCACCCACGCCATCGCCGGCCCTGAAGCGCTGGCGCTGGTACCTGAGGAGGTAGCCAAGCGCCACCTGCTCCTCCCTTTGCTGTGGGAAGCAGACACGCATCGGCTCGTGGTCGCGATGGCCGATGTCGATGACATTGTCGCGCTCGACAAGCTGCGCGCGATCCTGCCGGAAAACGCCGAGATCGAAACCTGGCTGGCGGGCGAGAGCGAAATCGAGCGCGCCATCGATCAGCACTACGGCTTCGAATTATCGATCGACGGCATCCTGACAGAAATCGAAACCGGCGAAATCGACTATCGCTCGCTGGCCAGCTCGACCAATGAATACAGCCAGCCAGTCGTTCGTCTGGTCGACGCCCTGCTCTCCGACGCTGTAAAACGCGAAGCCTCCGACATCCACTTCGAACCGGAAGCCAGCTTCCTGCGCGTGCGCTATCGCATCGATGGCTTGCTGCGCCAGATACGCGTTCTGCACAAATCCTACTGGCCGGCAATGGCGGTGCGCATGAAGGTGATGGCTGCGCTGAATATTGCCGAAAGCCGGGCACCACAAGATGGGCGCATTTCCCTGAACGTGCGTGGGCGCCCGGTCGACTTTCGCGTGTCGGCGCAACCGACACTGCACGGCGAGAACATCGTGTTGCGCGTGCTTGATCGCCAGAAGGGCATCGTTTCGCTGGTCGATCTCGGTCTCACGGATTCGCAGCTCGACATCCTGAAGCTGATGATCGCGCGTCCGGAAGGCATCCTGCTGTTCACCGGCCCCACCGGTAGCGGCAAGACAACGACGCTCTACTCCATTCTGAATCACATCAACAACGAGGGCATCAACATCATGACCCTCGAAGACCCCGTCGAATACCCGATGGCGATGATCCGCCAGACATCCGTTTCAGAATCCACCAAACTCGACTTTGCCAACGGCATACGTTCGATGATGCGGCAGGATCCGGACGTCATCCTGGTAGGTGAAATCCGCGACGCAGATACCGCCGACATGGCCTTTCGCGCGGCGATGACGGGTCATCAGGTGTATTCGACGCTGCATACCAATTCCGCCATCGGCGTCATCCCGCGCCTGCTCGACATCGGCATCCTGCCCGACATCATGGCCGGCAACATCATCGGGGTGGTCGCCCAGCGCCTGGTGCGCAAGCTCTGCTCGCACTGCGCCCAGGCGCGTCCGCCAGCGCCCTACGAGCTGCGCTTGCTGAGCCTGCCTGCAGAGCGTGGCGCAGCGGTGCTCTACGATGCGGTGGGCTGCGAGAAGTGTGATTTCCAGGGGTACAGAGGTCGCACCGCTATCATGGAATTGATGCGCATGGACGCCGATATCGACGAGTTGATCGCCCGCCGCGCCACCATGCGCGAGTTGCGCAATGCGGCACGCGCGAAAGGGTTTCGTACTCTGGCGGAAGACGGCGTGCGGCGCGTGCTAGATGGCACGACCTCTCTTGACGAGCTGGCCCGCGTGGTCGATCTGACCGAGCGGATGTTCAGCGCAGAGATGTAGGCAGCGTCCATATGGCTATCTTCGCTTACCGCGCCATGGACACCTCCGGCCGCATCCTGCGCGGCGAGACGGAAGCGCTGAACCTCATCGATCTGGAAATGCGCCTCAAGCGCATGGAGCTCGACCTCATCACCGGCAAGCCGGCCCGCGCGCATGGCGGCTTCGGTGCGCCACGCATTCCACTGCGCGAACGCATCCATTTCTGCTTTCATCTTGAGCAACTGAGTCGCTCAGGCGTGCCGTTGATCGAAGCCCTTGCCGACTTGCGCGATTCAACGGAGAACCCGCGCTTTCGGCAGGTGATCGCGTCAATCGTGGAAAGCATCGAGGGCGGACGCAGCCTGTCGCAAGCCTTGAGCGAGCAGGGGCAAATCTTCGATCCGGTTTTTTGCGCGCTGATTCGCGCAGGCGAGTCCAGCGGCAATCTTCCCGACGTGCTGCGCGAGCTGACCGAGTCGCTCAAGCGCGAAGACGAGCTGCGCTCCTTCCTGACCAAACTGATCATCTATCCCTCTATCGTGCTGACGGTCACGCTGGCGGCCGTCGCCACATCAATGATCTTCGTCGTACCGCAACTCTCTCGTCTGTTCCAGAGCACGGGGCAAACACTGCCTTTGCAGACACGCATCCTCGTCGGCCTGTCCAACTTCCTCGTACACTTCTGGCCTCTCGTGCTCGTGTTCCTGGTGTCCGGCGCCATCGGCATGGCTGCCTGGATCCGGACGAGCCCCCGTGCCGCGCTACGCTGGGACCGGTTGAAGCTGTCGGCGCCGTTGGTAGGCGATGTGTATCGCAAGGTGATCCTGTCGCGGTTCGCTACTTTATTCGCGATGATGTATTCATCCGGCATCGCCATCATCGATACGATCCGCGTCGCACAGGAGATAGTCGGCAACCGTGAAGTGCGCGATGCCCTGATTCGCGTGGAGCAGGCCATCGCCGAAGGACAGAATGTCACGGCAGCTTTTTCGTCAGCGAGACTGTTCCCGCCCCTCGTCATACGCATGCTGCGCGTTGGCGAGCACACGGGCTCACTGGATCAGGCGCTAAAGGGCGTCAGCTATTTCTACGAACGCGACGTGAAGGAATCCGTCGAGCGCTTGCAGACCTTGCTCGAACCGATGCTCACGATCGTGCTTGGAGCGCTAATGTTGTGGGTCGCACTCTCGGTGCTCGGGCCGGTGTATGACATCATCACGAAGATGAAAACCTGAGTAAAACCTGACTGAAGACCTGAACAAGAGCACGCACACACAAGACCCACCGAGACATGCCCACCCGCTATCTTCACTTCATCAACCATGACGGCCTGCACTGCCACATCGTGCATCAGCGCGATGTGCAGCATGTGCACAGCTTCGCGGTCGGTGAGGAAGGCGTTGTTGCATTCGAGCTGTGGCTGCGGCATGCGGGCAACGGCTTGCACACCTTGCTGGCCGATGTGGCTGACGAAGGTTTCCATCTCGAAAGCGTGCCGCGCGTCATGGGCCCCGACCGGCGTGCGCTCATCGCCCGCAAACTTGCGCAACATTTTTTCGGCTCGCCCTACTCGACCGCCTTGTCGCTGGGCCGCGAGAAAACCGGCCGGCACGACGAGCGCCTGCTCTTTACCGCCGTTACGCGGCCGGCGCTGATCGAGCCATGGCTTGGCGCCCTGCGACGCGCGGAAGCCGCCGTTGCAGCGCTCTATACGGTGCCGTTGCTGACCGAAAAGCTGGTCAAGCAGATTTGTCCGGACAGCCCGCGTGGCCTGATCCTGCTGCTGTCGGACTCGGGCATCCGCCAGATCTATTTCGAACATGGGCGTCTGCGTTTTTCGCGCCTTGCGCAAGCACCGGAAGGCGCCTTCTCGCGCTGGGGACTCGATTGCCTGCGCGAAGCACAGAAGACCTATCAATATCTCAACGCGCAACGCTGGCTGCCGCGCGGCACGCCCCTGCCGGTACGCGTCCTTCTGTCGGCGCAGGACGCTCCCATCCTGCTTGAGGACCTGGCCACCAGCACGCAAGCTGCAGACAGTCTGGTCTTCCAGGCAGCGTCTCTGGAAACACTGGCCGCACAGCTTGGCGTCTCCTTGCAGCACGCACATTCCGACAGTCGCGACGTAATCATGCAATTGGCATTGCATGGCAACAGCACGGTTCAACTGGCGCCGGCTGGCGAACGGCGGTTCTACCGCATCTGGCAAGCGCGCTTCGCCATTCTTGTCGCGGGCCTGGTGGTACTGGTGGCCAGCAGCGTGCTGTCGCTCAAGTGGGCACTCGAAGCGCGCACCGAGCAGATCGAGGCCGACAGCCAGCGCAGCCAGGCTCGACTGCAGGAATCGCTGTATCAACGTCTGCTGTCGACGCTGCCACAAATGCCAACCTCGCTGGATGCATTGCGCAGCACGGTCGACGGCATAGATCAGCTGTCCGCGCGCGTCACAGACCCGCGCCTGGCGCTGCAATATCTCAGCAAGGCACTCGATGCTTTCCCCGACATCACGCTTGACGGCGTCGAATGGCAGGAAACCGACTGGAGCGAAGAGTCACGAACCGTTTCACCGGCTAGCGTTCCGGCCGACGCCCCACGCCAGTCCCTGACCGTAAATGCGTCGCTCGACATCGCCAGCGCAACGGACCCGCGCGCCGCCATATTGCGTGTGCAGGCTTTTGCCAATGTCCTGCGCGAGCAAAGCAAAGGCGATGTCGTCCTGATACAGCAGCCTTTCGATAGCGAATCCACCAAGACCCTCAGAAGCGAAGCCCAGAACGTCGGCAAACGCCCGGCCTTCCGCCTGCAACTCTCGCTGCCCGGGGGCAAACCATGATGCGCAAACGCCCCAATACATTCGCCGGCCCGATCCTGCTAAGTCTCGCCCTGCTCGTTATCAGCGCCGGGCTGCTCTGGCTGGCACATGGCGCGCGTAGCAAAGCGATCACTGAACGCGTCAAGGCCAGTCAGCACGCACGCGAAGCAACAGATCGCTACCGCCACACGGCGACGGACGAAGCCATCATCCGCGACACTATCGGCCGTTTCGATACGCTGCGTCTGGCCGGCATCATCGGCCCCGAGCAACGCCTCGACTGGACCGACAAGCTGCGCACCATTCGCGACCGGCATCGCCTCCCCCAGCTCGATTTCGAACTGGCACCACAGCGCATCGTCGGGCCACTGTCTGCTGCGGGCGACTATCAGCTCAGCGCCAGTCGCATGCAGATACGCGCCGGCCTGCTGCACGAAGGCGACTTCTTCGACCTCGTGAGCGAACTGCGCCAACCGACCAACGCCATCGTCGCACCACGCCGCTGCACGCTCACACCGTCCGCCGAACGTGCTGCACAAGGCATCAATCTGCGCGCAGAATGCACCGTGGAGTGGCTGACGGTCAGCGCCACGACGGGGGCAAAACCATGATGCTTCGCTGCTGTGTTCTCACCATGATTCTTGTGTCATCCGGCGCTTTTGCAAAAGCAGCCAACGCAGACTCGCCTGCCGGGTTGGGCCGCCTTTTCGTCACGCCTCAGAAACGCGCCTTGCTCGATGAATTGCGTCACGGCAACGTCCGCATCGAGCCCACGCAACAGCTTGAGAATGTCCGCCTCGACGGCATCGTGCGGCGCTCCTCCGGCAAGCAAACGATCTGGATAAACGGGCAGAGCTATAACGACCGTGCCCCTGTTACCCGCATGGATGAGAGTTCAGCACGGATCATTTCGGGGAGCAAAGCTGGCGTGGAATTGAAGGTAGGCGAATCGGCACGTTTGACACCAGAGTCCGCGGCACCCAAGGAGCCCTAGACGCCATGCGTTACTCTAGGGGGCAAGTGCAAGGCTATATCCTTATCGCTACTCTGGCGATCTTGATGGCGCTTGGAGTTGCCTTTGCAATCAAATTCGCTCAAGCGACTCAACGGGATTTCGATCAGCCGGCAATTGAGGACTATCGTGCCGCAGCTCTCAACACACTCGAACAAGCACGCGTACGTCTTCTCGTCGAAGCTTTGGAACCTAGCAACGACAAACCGGGAGAACTGACTTGTCCGGACCGCAACAATTCTGGACTTGGATCCAGTTGTAGCGCCGTAAATGCGCGCACAGCCGGTCTGTTTCCCTATAACGATGCAAAACCACTGCCAGACGCTACGCCTCGATCTCCTATCAAAGATATAGCTGGCGAATGTATCTGGTACGCCCTGTCTCCGTCCTTCCGCAACTCGCTGTCCGAAGGTAGTCGCAAAATTACGACCCCCGATCAGCTTCCTGTTAATCCCGCCAACCTTGGTAGCCTTCTTTACAACGGGAACAATGTGGTGGCGGTCCTGATCGCCCCTGGAGGACCGCTGTCGGCACAAAAAACGCATCGGTGCAGCGACAACGGTGACTGCGTCGCAGGCTGTCCGTTGCCCGCCAGCTACGCAGCCATGTATCTGGAATCGCTCGAAGGTAATAACAATGCCGGAAGCACAGGCGCATTTGCTGATGCGGCCTTTCCAAGCGCAATCAAGAAGTCTTTGTCTACATGCGCGTTGAAAACATCGATACTCGATCCAGATGATAGAGGCGATCCATGCAGCAATGACGTCGTACTACCAATCCGCAGTAGCGACATCATGAAGCCCTTGATCAGAGTCGTTCTTCAAAAGCTTGCAACTGATGTTAGTGGCATAAATGCAGTAACAGGACTGAACTCGCGGCTATCGGGTTATGTTGCCTCGACCACTCTCGATACAGTACGAAATGCCGATCCTCATGGCTTTGACGAAGAAGTTTTCGTCGACATCAAGGGCTCTGCCAGTCCTGAAGCGAATGGCTGTTTCGATAGCACTGGAGGCAGCGATCCCCGCCCTCTCTGGCTATGTGCCAATCAATGGTATCGATTCATGCGCTACAACCCGGGCACCAAAAAATCCATTTCCATCACGCTGAACGAATCTATTGCGGCCGCAAAGTATCGCTGCGACCTTTACCTTGACGACAAGAGTATCGCTTGCCAATAAGTGGCCATGGATAAGACAAACACGGCTCAGGGGAAATATCAGGGTGGCTTCACTCTGGTCGAACTCGGCATAGCAATGATCATTTTCATGCTCCTGTTGGCCGGAGCAGTTGTCGCTGTGCGTGTTCAGACTCAGCGCGCTGCCGCGCAACAAACGCAGGCTGCATTGGCAGAAGCGAAAGAAGCCATCCTGGGATACGTGGCGGCAAACGGGCGGCTGCCCTGTCCTGCGGAACCTTTTCCTGCTGCTTCCACAGATATCGGTAAATCACGAGCCGCAGGCTGCACGCTTGCGTCATTCCGGCGAGGGCTCATTCCTTGGAAAACACTTGGTATTTCGGGGCTAGATGCTTGGGACCAATACCTTACTTACCAAGTAACACCGGATTTCACAGCGACCGGCTTTTCGGTAACGGCGCCGACTTCCATATATGACGCACCCCTGCTCATGGAAACCAAGACAGTTACGCCATCAGCTTCGATTGCAGACGACGGCTCCGTCGCGTTTGCAATCTGGTCGCATGGCGCAAACGGTCACTACGCAATCAATTTCGCAAGCCGGCAACAACTAGCTGGCACGAACACGATCGACGAGAACGTGAACAGTCCAACCGTCAACATGAACGGCGCCGTAGTAGCACGTCCAGCCAGCGAACAAGGATCGTCCTACGGCGAGTTTGATGATTCGGTGATCTGGGTGTCACGCTTTACTCTCTTTAAACGCTTGATGGATGCTGGCTACAACATCCCGTTAAGCTGACACGGTTCTGGATGCGAATGCATATGTCGCCATCAAACATTTCTCGCGCTTCATTTGTAGATCGACTCCGCCACGCCGGCGTAGAACCCGGCGACAGCGAAGACCTGCGCCAGCAGAAGTCACTGCTCGTCTTCATGAGTGGCCTGGTCAGTCTTGCTTCTGTGCTGTGGCTGATGATCTATAGCTGGCTGGGACCAAATCTTTCGTCCTCGTTGCCTTTCGGATTGCAGGTGCTGGTTGCCTTCAATCTGTGGGTCTACATCCAGTTCCGCAATTTCGAACTGTTCCGCATTTCGCAGATCGGTTTGCTGCTGTTTTTCCCGTTTGTCGCGCAATGGGCGCTCGGCGATTTTGTCTCTGCTTCCGGCTTGATTCTGTGGGGTTTGCTCGCGCCAATTTGCGCCCTGCTATGCATGGGCGTGCGCGAATCGCTGCCATGGTTTTTTGCTTATGTCATTCTGACCTTGATGACAGGTGCATTCGACTATCTGTTGGCCGATGTCACGCCTGCCATCAATACAAGCATTTCGCGTCGCACGTCCGTGGTGTTCTTTGCGCTGAACTTCGTCACGCTGTCGACGCTGGTCTACCTCCTGTTGCGCTTCGCCCTGATTGATCGTGCCAAGGCTCGTTCGGCGCTTGAAGACGCGCACACCAAGCTTGCGGCCGAGCAGGAGCGCTCGGAGCGTTTGCTGCTCAATATCCTGCCAGCGCCCATCGCACATCGCCTCAGGGAATCGGACGCCACCATTGCAGACGGTTTTGCAGAAGTCTCCGTGATGTTCGCCGATATCGTGAACTTCACCGAGCTGGCCGCCAATATGCGGCCTGACGAAGTGTTTGCAATGCTCAATCGCGTCTTCAGCAGCTTTGATGAGCTGGCCGAGCGGCGCGGCCTGGAGAAGATAAAGACCATTGGCGACGCCTATATGGTTGCTGGCGGCCTGTCGGATGCCTTGCCGGAGGCTTGCTGTGCGGTGGCGGAGCTTGCGCTCGACATGCATGAATGGCTACGCAGTCAGGACAAGCACAGTGTGCCCTTGCATGTGCGAGTAGGTATCGGCACCGGGCCGGTGGTCGCCGGCGTGGTCGGCAAAAAGAAATTCATTTATGACCTGTGGGGCGACACCGTCAACCTCGCCAGCCGCATCACCGACGAAGGCTTGCCTGATGGAATCCAGTGCGACCGTGCCAGCCATGATTTGCTGAAGGGGCGCTTCAGGTTTGGCGAAGCGATTACGCTGCACTTGAAGGGCAAGGGGCACGTAGATGTCTGGCGTCTGGAAGGCCGTGTCGCTGATGATGAAGCGGATCTGCAACACGTTGCGTAGGATGGCTCTGAAGCGAGGCCACTACCGATAACATCCATGGCGATGCATGTGCGGAGTAGTTGCGGATACTTTTTGCCCGCTCAGGTGATGTTGGCTACAGCCGCAGTGAGCCCGCCACACGTTTGAGCTCGAACCGCACACATTCCCTGATATTGCTCGCCAACGACAGGCGATAGTCGAGCGATTCGGCGAGGCGGTAGGCCTGATACAGGCCGATGCCCAAGCCGCGATCTGACGGAAGCGGCTGAATGAACAGCAGATCGGCCCGATCGCCATCCAGTGGCATGCCATTGTCTTCGACATGCAACAAGCATTCGCCCTGACTCACTTTCAGTGTGACAACGATTCTTGGTGTCGTACGCCAGTCGTCGTCCTTATCGTTATCTCTGTTCTTGTCCAACGCATTGCGAATCAGATTTTCCGCCACGGTATCGAACAGCAGGATTGGCAAATTCGCACCGACGGGGCTTCCCTCCAGCACGAAGGATATCTGCGCATCTGCCAGCCGCTCTTGCGCGGCAGTCCACCATTGCAGCGCATCGCCATCGTGCACATCGGCGGCTACCGGCTGGCGAATGCGCTCGAGGGCTTCATGCAAGCGCCGGCTGATCACGGGCAACTGACGGCTCAACAGGCCCTGTAGCGCCTCGCTCCGGCCATCGCGCTCGGCCTGTCCGATAGCGAAGCACAGGGTGTCGATCGACTGCAGCAGATTCTTGACTTCATGCGTCATGCGGGCGCCTGTCTCATACACCGCCCGCATGTAAGACATGGATTGCAGGCGACGCGACTGCTCTTTGGCGGCATGGAACTCGGCCAGCAGGCGCACCATCAAATCCATTTGCCATAAATGCATCGGCGCCAGTTCATGGCGCGCATGAATACCGATTTCCACAACGCCGTGCTGCAAACGACTGCGCCGATTTGCAACACGTCCCACAAAACCATTCTGTGCATTGCCTTCAACCATTACGCGCCAGTCAGCGCCTTCCACACCGGGCCAGCCCAGCATGCGCGTTACGGCTCCCTCCATGAGTTTCTCGGGCCCTTCTTCACTGGCCGCAAGTCTGGCGACCTCATCCAGCCAATGGCTGAAAGGCGCACCACCCGACAAGGCATGGCGCGCGATGGCCAGGCTCAAGCCCGCGCCCTGCCCCGGGCTCCACGCCCAGCCAAGCAGCAACAGGCTCACCGCCATGATGGCCAAGGCCTGCAATAGCGCCGGAATGTATTCGAGCCCGGAGACAAACATCAGTGCCAGGGCGCCGAGCAGTACGCCACTGAGTACCAGCACGATGACCAGACCGCCGATGAAGTCCAGCGCCATCTGTTGCCGCGAACGCCCGAGCCTTCGTGCCAGCGCCGGAATCATGATCAAGAGCAGCGGCGCGTTCCAGGCAATCGCCGTGCGCAGCAAATCCATGGGGCGCGATGCTTCCGGCAATAGCTCGGGCAAGGTCAGCGCAACCAGCGCGATGATCAGATAGGCCTCAGCACACCAGAAAGACAGCCGCGCCTTGCCTTCGGGGTAACGAAACAACTCCGCGCCCACAAGGCCCGCCAGCACCAGCATCCATAGCAGGATGAGCCCCCAGGACATGAATATCCCGAGGCAGGCTACGATCAGCAAGCCCGCCAGTAGCGCGCCAATGCTCAGGGTACGGTCCTGCCGCACCAGCGGCTGCCACAACAATACTGCCCCGAGGTGGCCGACTATCAACCCACGTCCCACTAGGGTGCTCACTCCCTGCAACAAGCCCAGGTGCAATAGCACGAGGCTGAACGCCAGCAGCCAGGGGCGCACTTCGAACGCAGCGAGACGGGCGATCCAGTGCTTCAAGGCGATGTTCCCCATTGGGCGTGCTCAGAATATGACGCCCGCTGCTGTGAAATCCTCCACACATCGTCAGGGATTCGACACTTTTTCATGCGTTCCTTGCCATAAATTCGCAATATTTCAGTTTCAAGGGATGGCATCATTGTTGCTCAAGTCTGCACACAAACAATAATTCAGAGTCGATAAACATGAGATCACAACAGTCCGGCTTCACGCTCGTCGAAATTGCTATCGTCCTTGTCATTATCGGATTGCTACTGGGCGGGGTGCTCAAAGGCCAGGAGTTGATCAATAGCGCGAAGTCCAAAGCTGTAATCAGCGACTTCCGCAATACCGCAACCATGATTGCGGCATATCAGGATCGATTCCGTACGTTGCCCGGCGACGACAGAGCCGCCAATACTCACTTGGCAACGGCGGTGGTAGCAACCACGTTCGCGTGCGGCGCTGCCCCTGCAGGGGCCATTTCCAATGGCGGCATTGACGGTTGCTGGAACTCCACAACGGTCACTGACGAGTCGGTGCTGATGTGGCAGCATTTGCGTTTGGCTAACCTTGCATCGGGCGACACGACAGCCCCCACGGCAGCACTGGTTGCGGCAGACTGGTTACCGCGCAATTCGGAGGGCGGCCAGGTCGGAGTTCAAGGCATCGCACCATTTACCGGAATGACTGGTCGTATGTTTGTCTGCCAAGGTAATGTGTCAGGACGTATTGCGCTTCAGGTCGATTCCACAATGGATGATGGGCTCCCTAACCAAGGGTCGATTCGTTTCGGTGTGCTTGGGGCTGCTGGCGTAGCAATCGTCCCGGTTACTGTTGGGGTTGGCGGCACATTCGATGAGAACACGCTATATGTTGTCTGCGCGAGCTTCTGATTGGTGTGTGGTTTGATCGTCCTCTGCTTATCCGCCTCTAAGTAACTTCAACTCCGCCACCGACAAATCAGCGGATACCCCCAGCAACACCAGCACATCCCCCGCCTCCAGCTGCGTATCCGCAGCTGGATTCACGCCACGAATGCCGCGACGGCGAATTGCGGTGACGGCGACGTTGATTTCCTCAAGACGCAAACTATCGAGTCGCTTGCCAATGGCATAGGCACCGGCCTGCAGGGCGATGGAATGCAGCCGCTCCTGCAATGCGTCCGGCCGGTCGGCAGCGTCCGAAGCGCCATGAAAGAATCCGCGCATCACTGAGTAACGCTGATTGCGGATGTCGCGCACGCTACGAATGACGCGCGACAAGGGCATACCAATAAGCGCCATGACGTGGCTGGCCAGCATGATGCTGGTCTCCAGCATTTCCGGCACGACTTCCACCGCGCCTGCATCCATGAGCGACTCCAGATCGGCATCGTCCGCCGCGCGTGCCACGACCGGTACGTCCGGCCTCACGGCCTGAACGTGGTGGAGTACGCGCATGGCGGCCTGCACATCATTGAAAGACACCACGACGGCACTCGCGCGCATGAGGCCTGCGGCAATCAATGTCTCGCGCCGCGAACAATCGCCGAACACCACCGTATCGCCCGCTGAAGCCGCGCCACGGACACGGTCAGGGTCGAGATCGAGTGCGACGTAGCTGAGCTCTTCCTGCTCGAGGAAACGCGCGAGGTACTGTCCGCTGCGGCCATAGCCGCAAATGATGATGTGTTTCTCGGTGGCGATGGATTGCGCCGCGACCTTGGTCAGTTCCATCGAGCGCAGCAACCATTCCGAAGTCACAAAGCGCATCACGATGCGATCGCTCATCTGCACGATGAGTGGCGCAAGCAGCATCGACAATACCAGCGCAGCGACAGTCACCTGCAGGGCGCGCGCCGAGCCAATGTCCAGGTCACCCGCCTGGGTGAGCAGCACAAAGCCGAACTCCCCACCCGCACACAGCCACAAACCGCTGCGCACCGCCGTGCCGGTAGTGGCCTTGAACAAACGCGAACTTACAAACACGATACCGAATTTGATGAGCAGCAAGGCCGCCAATACGCCGATCACGGCCAGGAAATTACTTGCGATGACAAAGACATTCAAGAACATGCCGACCGTGACCATGAAGAAGCCCAGCAGCACGTCACGGAACGGTTTGATGTCTTCTTCCACCTGGAAGCGGAATTCGGTTTCGGAAATCAGCATGCCGGCAAGGAAGGCTCCAAGCGCCAGCGACAAGCCCGCACGCTCCGTGACCCACGCCAGCCCCAAGGTGATCAGGAGGATGTTGAGCATGAACAGTTCGGACGAGCGACGCCGCGCCACCATCTGAAACCACGGCCGCATCAGCCGATGGCCAAAGAACAGCAACACGGTAAGGACCACGACCGCCTTGAAGGCGGCCCAGCCAAGAATCGGCGCAAGATCGACGCTTTTCTGGCCCAGCGCCGGAATGAGGATCAGCAAGGGAACGACAGCCACATCCTGGAACAACAAGACGCCGAGCACTTCACGGCCATGCGCTGTATCGACCTGCATACGGTCGGCCAGCAGCTTGGTCAGCACCGCGGTCGAGGACATTGCCATCGCCGATGCCAGCGCAAAGCTGGCCAGGCCGCCCAGCCCGAGAAGCTTGCCCAAGGCCGTGCCCACCAGAATGGTCAATGCCACCTGCAAGCCGCCGAGGCCGAACACCAGCCGCTTCATGGCAAACAAACGCCCGAGGGAAAACTCGAGCCCGATGGTGAACATCAGGAAGACCACGCCAAACTCGGCCAGGTAGTGCGCCTGGGCCGTATCAGGCACAAGGCCTGCCGCGTTGGGTCCGAGTACAGCGCCCATGGCCAGGTAGCCCAGCACGGGCGGCAGATTCATTGAGCGGAACAGGGCCACGACCGCAACGGCGGCGGCGAGCAACAGCAGGATCAGTTCCAGCGCATGGTGCATGGCAGTGTTCGATATGCTGGGCCGCATAGCGGCCCCCGGTTTGACTCATCCGCTGACGCAGTGCGGCAGCAACGGTTTGTTATACTGCAGCGCTCGGCGAACAGGCTGCCTGTGGATGTTACCGCGAGCCGGCCCTGGCTTGCTGCCTGAAGCCATGCAGGTAAACAGCGATGGGCCAGCCAATGATGGAACTGCTGGCCTCAAGTTTAACCGTGCTGCCTTGCCAACCCGGTCTGACCACGAAGCATCACCCGCCGCGCTTACCAGCGCAGCAAACGCGCTAAGCAAATGGCATGAGTCAATCTAGAAAACGATCCGAACATTCCACGACGGATTCTGCAGAACCCGATTCTGCGGAAACCCCTGGCAAGCTCGACTCACAGGCACTCATTGCGCGTGCCCGCGCCGTGCTGGAGATCGAAGCGGCTGCCGTGGCGGCACTTGCCTCGCGCGTCGACGCGCAATTCCTGCGCGCTGTCGAAATCATTCTGCAAAGCACAGGTCGCGTCATTGTCAGCGGCGTCGGCAAGTCGGGCCACATCGCCCGCAAGATCGCGGCAACGCTTGCCAGCACCGGCACCCCCGCTTACTTCGTACATCCTGCAGAAGCAGCGCATGGCGATCTGGGCATGATCCAGCCTGACGACGTATTGATCGCCCTGTCCAACTCCGGCAGTGCAGAAGAGCTGCTGGTCATCGTGCCTTTCGTCAAGCGTATGGGCGCGCGCATGATCGCCATGACAGGTAGGGCAGACTCCCCGCTTGCGCAAATGAGTGATGCCCACCTGGATGTCGGTGTCGCGGAGGAAGCCTGTTCGCTGAACCTCGCACCAACCGCCAGCACCACCGCCGCGCTCGCCATGGGCGACGCACTCGCCGTGGTGCTGCTTGACGCACGCGGCTTCGGCCCGGAAGACTTCGCCCGCTCGCATCCAGGTGGCACACTCGGTCGCCGTTTGCTGACGCATGTGCGCGACGTGATGCGTACCGGCGAAACCATACCATTTGTCACGCCGGAAGCCAGCTTTGCCGAGGCCTTGCTGGAAATTTCGCGCAAAGGCATGGGTATGACAGCCATCTGCAACGTGCAGGAGAATATGCCAGGTAAATTGCTCGGCGTATTCACCGATGGCGACTTGCGCCGACTGCTGGAACGCACCGGCAACATCGAAGGCTTGAAAATCGCCGACGTCATGCATCGCTCGCCGCGCTGCATTGCGCCCGAAGCACTGGCTGCAGAGGCCGCCAGCATGATGGAGCAACTGTCCATCACACGCCTGCTGGTCGTCGACGGGAATGGCACGCTCGTCGGTGCACTCAATACGCAGGACTTGCTCACCGCCAAGGTTATCTGATGCTTTTTCCAAACAAGCCCGATCAAGAATCCGCGCAGGCCAAAGCCGCAAAGGTAAAACTCATGGCCTTTGACGTCGACGGCGTGCTCACCGACGGCACACTGTTCTTCACCCCTGGCGGCGATGAAATCAAGGCCTTCTCCAGTCTCGATGGTCACGGTCTGAAGATGCTTACTGAGGCGGGTATCGAAGTGGCCATCATTACCGGCCGCAGCTCGCGCATGGTCGAATTGCGTGCGACGAACCTGGGCGTTGCTCATCTATTCCAGGGCGTGGATGACAAGCGCGCCGTGATGCACACCTTGCGCGAACAATTGGGCATTTCTGCGGCGCAGAGCGGCTATATGGGTGACGATGTGGTTGATCTGCCCGTGCTGCGCGATTGCGGCTTCTCGGCATCGGTGAGCGACGGGCATGCGTTCGTTCATCAACACGTCGACTATGTGGCAAAGAATGGTGGCGGCCGCGGTGCCGTGCGCGAATTGTGCGATTTCATCCTTGCGGCGCAGGGCAAGCTCGACGCGATGCTCGACAGCTACCTGACGCGATGATGACAAACGGATACCTGGTGAGAACCAATTGATACGACGCCTGCCTGCGCTTTTCCCGCTACTGATCGTCGCCTTGCTCGCAGTAGCGACCTATTGGCTGCAATTTGTCGTCAGCAACGAGCGCACACCCAATCTTGGCAATGATCGCGGAGATCCCGACACGATCATCGAGCGCTTTCACGTCGACAAGTTCGACGCACGCGGCAAGCTCGCAATGAAGCTCGATGCCGACCAGCTCAAGCACTATCCCAAGGATGACTCGGCCGACCTGACCCAGCCACGCATACGCTTCCTCTCGGGCGGCCGCGACAGCACCTGGCGCAGCGATAAGGCCAGGGTCACCGAGCGCGGCGACCACATTCAGCTCATCGACAATGTACGTGGCACACGCGTGGCCACGCCAACATCAGCAGAACAGGTGCTGACGACCTCGGAAGTAGCGCTGCAAACGCAAGACGAAATTGCTCACATCAACAAGCCCCTGATTCTCACGCAGGGGATGACGCGCATCGACGCAGCCAGCGGCGAATGGAACAATATCGAAGGCCTGCTGAACCTCACGCAAGTCGATGCCACCTTTCCACGCAATTCAAACCAAGCAAAATGAGCATGCAAAATTCCAGAATCCTGATCGGCCTGAGCTTGAGCGCAATTGCCAGCACCCTCATTGGAGCAGCTGCCGCCTTGCATTCGGCGTCAGCACAAGCCGAGCGAGCCGACCGCGAAAAGCCCGTGCGTATCCAGGCCGATTTCGCGCCTGTCGACGACAAGACCAAGACCGTCACGCTTGAGGGCCATGTCAAGATCACCCAGGGTACGCTGGTCATTCTGGCCAACAAGGCCATCGTGACGCAGGACGCGGATGGTTTTCAAACAGCCGTGGCAATCAGTGGCGAGGGAAATCTTGCGCGCCTGCAACAGAAGCGCGAAGGCAAGAACGAGATGGTCTATGCCGAAGGCGAGCGCATTGAATACGATGCGCGCACAGAAAAAGCCAAGTTGATCAAGCGTGCGTGGATACGCATGGGTGTCGGCAACGAAGCATGCGCTGACAATATTGAATACAACGCCCAGAACGAGACCTACCAGGCAACACGCAGCGGCACCAAGCCTGGCGACCAGGTGGAGATCGTTTTGCCAGGCAAGGCCGCACAGTCCGCCCCGGCTGTGGCAATCACCTGCGAGCGCAAGAAGTAGCCCGAATTCCGCAGGCCATTACGACTAGGCACACATGTCTCTTGACGCAGCGCACAGGCTGCGTCGCGCGGCGCTTGCCGCGCCAAGGACTTCGTGACATAGTTGCAGTGCATCATTTTTCCACGTCGGCACATCGCAAGAGCTTGATTGATTGGCGATTTCGTCAAATTAGCCAGTTTTATGTGCAGTGCACAAAAACTGCTTGACAAAACGATTGCTTTGTCTAAAATTGTGATTGTGCGGCGCAACATATTTATCTTGGTAGCGCCAGCTTGCAGCTGAGTTCCCCACTGACCTTTGAGGAGATAGAAAATGTTTGCAACCCCCGAGCAAATCGCAAGTGCCAACAAGTCGGCCGTTGAAGCCTGGTTGACCATTGCCAATACCGCTTTCGCCAGCGTTGAACGCCTGGCAGCACTGAACCTGAATACCGCCCGTAGCGCGCTGGAAGACAGCGTTGCCAATACCAAGGCTTTGTTCAGCGTCAAGGATCCACAGGAATTCGCCAGCCTGCAAGCCAGCCTGGCTCGCCCGAGCCTCGAAAAGGCTGTTGCCTATGGCCGCAGCGTTTATGAAATCGCCACCGAAGTGCAAGGCCAGTTCGCCAAGATCGCTGAAGGCCAAGTCACGGAAATCAAACAGAACATCGCTTCCACTCTGGACAAGGTTGCCAAGTCGGCGCCAGCTGGTTCCGATGTGGCGGTGGCCGCAGTCAAGTCGGCCATCGCTGCCGCTAATTCGGCCTACGACAGCATGAGCAAGGCTGCCAAGCAAGTTGCTGAAATTGCTGAAGCCAATGTGACCGCTGCAACCGATGCAACCGTCAAGGCTGTGGGCGCTTCGGCAGCTGCTGCACCGAAGAGCAAGAAGGCTGCTTAAGTTCCAGTCTTGAAAGACCTCGCAGAACATCGCGAGGAAAATGAAAAAGCCGCAATCCGAAAGGGTTGCGGCTTTTTCATTGGGAATTGCATGCTTAACATGCAGGCCCCGATTTTCGTTTTTCGTCATTCCCACGAGAGCGGCAATCCACTCGGTGGCACAGGCCTCACGTAGAAGTGGATCCCCGCTTTCGCGGGAATGACTGTCTAACTTTCTCGCAATAGCGCATCCATTTCACACCACGGATGACCGTTGCGCGCGATGTCTTCACGCATTGCAGCCATGGCAGCTGCAACGGCTTCTGGTGTGCCTTTGGCGCCGAGTTCGATATGCCGACGTCCTTCTTTTCCTCCTAGGCTCGGCAAGCTGAAAATCGTCACACCGAAGCGCATCTGCCATGCATTCATGAGATCGAGCAGCTGACTCTCGTGCGTGTGTAGGACGGCAATCGACTGCTCTTCCCATGGCTGCGCATGATGCAGGTGTTTGTAGTGTGTATCGAGCACCCATTCCATCATCGGCCAGGACATTTCCGGGAAGCCCGGTAAGAACCAATGTTCGCGAATGCCGAACCCGGGAATCCGGTTATAGGGATTCGGAATGATCTGGCTGCCGACGGGGAACTCGCCCATCACCAGGCGCTGCGGATTCGCTTCGTCGCCGAAGCGTGCGCGAATCTCGCGCTCCGCGTCGGCGTGCAGCGCGAGATCGACATTAAGTGCTGCAGCCGCGCACTGCCGCGTGTGGTCGTCCGGCGTGGCACCGATGCCGCCAAACGAAAACACCACGTCGCCGCTCGCAAAGCTCTGACGCAAAGTCTCGATCAGACGTGGCCGCTCGTCACCACAGTAACGTGCCCATGACAAAGCCAGTCCGCGTGTCTTGAGCAATTCGATGGCTTTGACAAGATGCTTGTCCGCACGTCTGCCAGAGAGAATTTCATCGCCGATGATGAGTACGCCAAATGCCATGCTTACCTCAAGCTTGATGTGATTCGTATACAACTTTCGCGCTGCTGCGCGATTCTCTGAGTTCCTGCAACAGGTAGTGCACGAAGGCCAGGCCACTCAACGCCGGTACAAGAAAATTGAATATCGGCACGAAGACGAGAACGCCGGCGGCTGCACCTATCAGGTAAAGCGCACCGCGATTTTCGCGCGGCAGGCGGCGCAACTCCTCGCGATCGGCATGCCGCATGAGAACATCATAACGATAGCAACGCTGGTTGAGCCATGCACTCAGCACGATAGATAGCACGATCCCCAAGCCGGGAATGAACCATAGTGGCAAAGTCATTGCGCCGACAATGATAAAAAGCAGCAACGCCCGCAAGGCATTGATTACGCTCCCCAGCTGACTGCCGCCGCGACGCTGCACGAGATCGGGATAGTCGGTCGCCGCCACGCGATCGAGCATCAAAGGCAAGGCAAATACCGAGATAAGCACCGCTGCAGTGAGCAACGACAGGGGCACGAGCAGCAGTATCAGCATCACATGCGCAAACCCTGTCACGACAAGTGCCTGCGCCGAACCCGTGGCAAACCAATGACCGACCCAGGGCCAGCGCTGCACGAAATGCAGGATCAGATCGGCCGCCTCGCTCCAGACCAGGACGGCAGCGACGATCCATAGTGCGAACGCAACGAATGTCGGCCACAACATGTGCCATAAAATATCCGGCCGCATCAAGCTGCGCGCCGCGCGTACCCAGGCAGTCGCGACCTTAGCCATTGTCATTTCCCATGTATTGTCCCGGATGAATCGATATGTTCATGCTACCGAGCGCAGGCCATCGACAACTGTTTTTCTGAGCAGCCCGCGCACACCAAGCCAGCCGCACACAATCACGCCCAACACAGCGAGTACGACGTAGCCCAACAAGGGTAGCCAGGCAGGATCGTAGGCAATTTCAAACACCTTGATGGCCAACACATAGCCCGTCGCCAAGGCACCAATGGTTGCCAGCGTAGCTGACAACACACCCAACACCACGAATTCGGACAGCATCGCCATGCGTAGCTGCGCATTGCGCGCGCCGAGCGTGCGCAATACCGCCAGCTCGTGCATGCGTTCGTCATGGGTGGCACGCAAGGCAGCAAACAACACTACCGCGCCGGCCATGAGCGCGAAGCCGAAGACGAACTGCACCACGCGTATCAGTTTGGATGTGAGGTCCTGCACCTGCGCGATGACGGCCCCGACATCGATCACCGTGAGGTTCGGAAAAGCGCTGACCATGGCATTGATATCGGCACCACGCCCTGGTGGCAGCAAGAAGCTGGTAATCCATGATGTCGGCATGTCTTCCATCAGACCAGGGGCTGCCGTGAAGAAGAAGTTCACGCGCATCGAATCCCAGTCCAGTTTGCGGATGCTGCCAACGGTGCCAGTTACTCGCTGCCCGCCGACATCGAAAACGACGCTATCGCCAAGCTTGATGCCGAGATTCTTGCCGACGCCCTCCTCCATGGAAAAGACCGAACCAGGATTGTCACCGTGCCACTTTCCGGCAACAACCGTGTTGCCCTCTTGCAAGACATTGGCATACGACAGATTGAACTCGCGGTCCAGCAGATTACGAGCGCGCTCCTCCTGGAAGTCGCTTGCATGTATGGGTTTGCCACGCAGCTCGACAAGACGGCCGCGAATCATCGGCAATAGCTCGGGCTGCGGCAGATGATGCGTCTGGAAAAATGCTTTGAGCGGTTCGCGTTGTTCGGGCTGAATATTGAGTACGAACTGGTTCGGCGCATCGGGTCGCAGGCTACGCTGCCAGCCACGCAGCAGATCGCTCGATACAAGACCAAGCAACAGCATCGCCATCAGGCCGAGTCCAAGCGCGACGGCTTGCACGACGCTGGCCGACAATCTTCTGTGCATCGCCGCCAGCCCGTAGCGCAAACCCCATGTGCTCAACGCACCCGAGTCGCGGTGGCGTGCCATGGCAAGCAGCCCAAGCGCTGCACGCGCCAGCAGCGCGAAAACAATGCAGGCCCCGGCAAAGCCCGCAGCGACCCAGGCGCCAAGTTTCAGGTCGCCCGCCACCCATAGGAAGAGGCCCAGCAATACGAGTGCCCCGATGCTCCATGCACCCAGCGTGCTCGGCTCTGGCCCACCCCACTCGCGACGCAGCACGCGCACAGGTGGCACGCGCGTCATGTGCAAGAGCTGCGGCGCAACGAAGCCAACTACCAAGGCCACGCCCACAAGCAATCCATGCAATATGGGTAACAGCCCTGGCAATGGCAACTCTGCTTTGATGAGCGAACCAGCCAATGCGGCAATGGCAGCCTGCACGCCGAACCCCGCTACACATCCGACTATGGCCACGCCAATGCCGAACAGGCTGAATTCGGTGAGGAACAAACCAAGCAGTTGCGAGCGTCGCGCGCCAAAGCAACGCATCGCCGCACAACCATCGAGATGGCGCTGCAGGTAGCGACGCGCGCACAGCCCGATCGCCACAGCGGCCAGCACCACCGACAGCATGGCAGCGAGCTGAAGGAAGTGCTGGATGCGATCCAGGTTGCCACGCACTTCGGGGCGCGCATTGTCGATGCTCTCGAGTTGCTGACCACCGCCTAGCTGTGGTTTCAACCAGCGTTCAAACTCGTCTACCAAGGCACGCGCATCGGCATCCGTCCCCTCCGCAGCGATCTGCATTCGATAACGCACGCGGCTGCCTTCCTGTATCAGCCCGGTACGCGGCAAGTCGCCGGCATTGAGCATGATGCGCGGTATGAAATTGAAGAAGCCGTTGCCACGATCGGACTCGAAAGTAATCAGCGCACCGACGCGCAGCTGGATATTGCCGAGACTGACCATATCGCCCGGCTTGACCTGCAACGCCGTCAGCAGACGCTCCTCGATCCAGGCTTCACCTGGCTCCGGGATACGCCCCGCTTCACGCGCCTCGCCACCCATGCGATCAGCGATTTTCAGACTGCCACGCAAGGGATATTGCGGCTGGACGAATTTCACGGCAGAGAGCTGCGCCAGATCGTCCGTACTCACCATGCTGGAGAAGGTCGTCGTGTTGGTCACGCGCAAACCGCGCCGCTGCGCTTCCTGCTGCCAGGCCAGCGGCAAGGGCGCATCGCCCGATATCAGCAAATCACCACCGAGCAATTGGGTGGCGTCGCGCTTGAGTGCTTGATTAACGCGATCAGTGAAGAAGCCGACACTGGTCAGGCTGGCCACGGCTATCAACAAAGCGATGCCAAGCAGGGTCAGTTCGCCCGCACGCAGGTCACGGCGGAGCATCGTCAGGGACAGTCGCATTTGCGATAGAAAATTCATGAAACACACCGCATGCAGTAACTCTCAATAAAACGCCAACAAGCGCGTCATTCCCGCAAAAGCGGGAATCCACTTCATTGGCGACTCATCACGTAAAAGTGGATTTCCGCTTTCGCGGGAATGACGGACATCTACACAGCGCAACACTTTCAAGACCAGCCACGCGGCGCTTCGTTCCGCACGCTTCATTCCGCAACACGCGGCAACGTATAATGCCCCTCTCTCACCGCACACCGGCCCAGGACGCTTCGTCCCGACGCCGCTGAGCGGTGTCCTGCATTTGCACTATCAACTCGATGACTGCTTCCTTGCCCTCTTCCACATCTTCTCACGCGCTGCTGCAACCCCTCGACAAGCCGAGCCTGCCCAAGCCCGGACAGCGTCTCGATCTGCCGCTCCTGCATGGCTCGGCCGATGCCGCTGCGCTGGCACAAATCGCGAGCACAGGTCAGAAACTGCTGGTCGTCACGGCCAATCCGCTCGACGCGCAACGCCTTAAAGAAGAAATTGCCTGGTTCGCACCGGATATCAAGGCGCATTTGCTACCGGACTGGGAAACGCTGCCCTACGATAACTTCTCGCCGCACCAGGACTTGATCTCCGAGCGGCTCGCGACATTGCACGCGATCCAGCGCGGCGACTCCGACCTTACCCTGGTGCCTGCCTCCACTGCCCTGTATCGCATGGCGCCGCCAGCCTACATGGCGGCATACACCTTCTTTCTCAAGGCGAAGACAAAACTCAATCTCGAAGGCCTGCGCAACCAGATGACGCTGGCTGGTTATGACCATGTCACACAGGTGATCCGGCCCGGCGAATTCTCGGTGCGTGGAGGCTTGATCGACCTGTTCCCGATGGGCTCGTCGATGCCGTATCGCATCGACCTGTTCGATGACGAGATCGACACGATCCGCACCTTCGACCCTGATACGCAACGCACGCTGTTCCCCGTACCGGAAATCCGCCTGCTGCCAGCGCGCGAATTTCCGCTCGACGACAAGGCACGCACTTCGTTCCGCCAGCGCTTTCGCGAAGCCTTCGAGGGCGACCCGACCAAGTCAGTCATCTACAAGGACATCTCCAACGGCATCGCCTCGCCAGGTATCGAGTACTACCTGACGCTGTTCTTCGAAGAGACGGCGACGATTTTCGACTACCTGCCGAAAGACGTGGTGCTGGTTACGCATCGCGATGTGCCTGCGGCAGTCGACGCCTTCTGGGTCGAAGCCAACAGCCGCTATCGGCTCATGGCGGGTGATCGCTCGCGACCACTGCTGCCGCCTGACCAGTTGTTCCTGCCCGCCGAGCAATTCTTTGCGGCCGCTAAGGTACTACCAAGGCTTGCCCTCGGCGACACCGGCGCAGGAATGCCAACGACATCACCGCTGCCTGACCTCGGGGTTGAACGCAAGGCTACCGATCCGCTGCACAAGCTCAAACATTACCTCGCCAATTTCCCATGGCGTGTGCTGGTGCTTGCAGAATCGGCCGGCCGTCAGCAGACCATCAACGAGTACTTCACTGAATACGGTTTGAACGCGGCAACGAGTGTCGATCTGGGCGGCTTCCTGGCAAGCGATGCCAAGCTGTCCTTGTCGGTCGGGCCGCTCAGCAATGGCTTCGTATTGCCCGACGCCAACATTGCCATCCTCACCGAGAACGAGCTTTATGCCAGTCAGGCCCGACCACGCGGCCGTGGCCGTGATGGCCGCAAGACTTCTGTGGAGGGCTGGCTCAAGGATCTCTCCGAACTCAAGGCAGGCGATCCCGTCGTGCACGCCAGCCACGGCATCGGGCGTTACCTGGGCCTGATCCACATGGATCTCGGCGAGGGCGACACCGAGTTCCTCGATCTGGAATACGCGGGCGGCGACAAGCTCTATGTCCCCGTATCCCAATTGCATGTCATCACGCGTTATGCCGGTGCCGACCCGGACGCCATCACCCTGCACAAACTCGGCAGTGGGCAATGGGAAAAGGCCAAAAAGAAAGCCGCGCAGCAGGTACGCGATACCGCCGTGGAGCTGCTGCAACTGTATGCGCTGCGCGCTGCGCGCCCCGGCCACAAGTTCGACTTCAAACAGCACGATCTCGACGCCTTCGCTGAGGGTTTCGGTTTCGAGGAGACAGTCGACCAGCTCAACGCCATCAACGCCGTCGTCGAAGACATGCGCTCGGGTCGGCCGATGGATCGTCTCGTATGTGGCGATGTCGGCTTCGGCAAGACCGAGGTTGCGTTGCGCGCCGCTTTCATCGCGATCGCAGACAGCAAGCAAGTAGCGGTGCTGTGTCCGACCACGCTGCTCGCCGAACAGCACTACCAGACCTTCGCCGACCGCTTCGCCGACTGGCCCGTGAAGATCGCAGAGATCTCGCGCTTCAAGAGCGCCAAGGAGCAGGCAGAGGCGCTTGAGCTTCTGGCCGAAGGTAAGGTCGACATCCTCATCGGCACACACCGACTGCTGCAAAAGGACGTCGAGTTCAAACGCCTCGGCCTGGTCATCATTGACGAAGAACATCGCTTCGGCGTGCGCCAGAAAGAAGCGCTAAAAGCCATGCGCAAGGAGGTCGACATCCTCACGCTGACCGCCACACCAATCCCGCGCACGCTCGGCATGGCGATGGAAGGGCTGCGCGAATTCTCGGTCATCGCGACGGCACCGCAGAAGCGGCTCTCCATCAAGACCTTCGTGCAGGGCTGGTCGAAAGGCGTGGTGCGTGAAGCCGTGCTCCGTGAGTTCAAACGCGGCGGTCAGGTGTACTTCCTGCATAACGAAGTCGACACCATCGAAAACATGCGCGAATCGCTGACGGAGCTGTTACCAGAAGCGCGCATCGTCGTCGGTCACGGCCAGTTGCCCGAACGTGAGCTGGAACGCGTGATGAAGGACTTCACCTCGCAACGTGCCAACCTGTTGCTGTGTACCACCATCATCGAGACCGGTATCAACATTCCGACCGCCAATACCATTGTCATCAATCGCGCAGATCGCTTCGGCCTTGCACAATTGCACCAGTTGCGCGGACGTGTCGGGCGCTCACATCATCAAGCCTATGCCTATCTGCTGACAGACGCGGGCGTCAAGCCCAGCGCCAACGCGCAGAAGCGGCTCGAAGCCATCACCATGATGGAGGACCTCGGTTCCGGTTTCTTCCTGGCAATGCACGACCTGGAAATCCGCGGCGCCGGCGAAGTGCTGGGCGATTCGCAATCGGGCGAGATCCAGCAGGTCGGCTTCTCGCTGTACACGCAGATGCTAAAACGCGCCGTGAAAGCGCTACAGAGCGGCAAGGACGTCGACCTCGCACAACCGCTCGACGCGATCTCGGAAATCAATCTGCATACACCCGCCCTGCTGCCCGACGCCTATTGCAGCGATGTGCAGGAACGCCTGACGCTGTACAAGCGCATGGCCAACAGCGACAGCGCGGAAGAGTTGCAGGACATCCAGGAGGAGCTGATCGACCGCTTCGGCGAGATGCCTTCGCAAACCCAGGCGCTGATCGAAACGCATCGCCTGCGAATCAGTGCGAAGCCATTGGGCATCATCAAGATCGACGCCTCGGAGAACCGCATCAATATGCAATTCGAACCCAACCCGCCGATCGAGCCGATCAAGATCATCCAGCTGATCCAGAAAAATCGTCACTACAAGCTGGCGGGTCAGGACAAGCTGTCGGTGACCGTCTACTCGGAAACGTTGAAAGATCGCGTGGCGCGCATTCGCGATGTGTTCAAGGCACTGAGCTGATTCAAGCAGCACCACACGACTTCGTCATTCCCGCGAAAGCGGGAATCCACTTCTACGTGAGCCTGTGCAATTGAGTGGATTCCCGCTTTCGCGGGAATGACGGATTGAATATTTCAACCAAAGAAAAAGCCCGCACTTCAATGAAGTACGGGCTTTTTTATTTCCGTCGCAGCGGACTATCTTTCCACGAACGCACGCTCAATCACGTAATCGCCCGGCACACCCACGCTAGGCGAAATCACGAAACCACGCTCTTCCAGCAAATCAGCCGTGTCCTTGTTCATCGATGGACTGCCGCAGATCATCACGCGGTCAGTTTCCGGATTCAGCGGAGGCAAGCCCAGATCGTCGGTCATCTTGTTGGAGATGATCAGATCGGTCAAACGGCCTTGATTGCGATACGGCTCGCGCGTAACGCTCGGGTAGTACATCAGCTTGTCACGTACCAGCTCACCGAGGAACTCGTCACCATGTAATTCCTGGCTAATGTATTCCTGGTAAGCCAGTTCGCTCACAGTGCGCACGCCGTGGAACAGCACCACTTTCTCGAAGCGCTCGTAGGCTTCCGGGTCGCGGATCAGGCTCATGAACGGTGCCAGGCCCGTGCCCGTGCCGAACAGGTAAAGATTCTTGCCGGGCTTCAAATCGTCAAGCACCAGCGTACCGGTCGGCTTCCTGCCAACCAGGATTTCATCGCCTTCCTTCAGATGTTGCAGGCGCGAAGTCAGCGGGCCGTTCTGCACCTTGATGCTGAAGAATTCCAGGTGCTCTTCGTAATTCGCGCTGGCAATGCTGTAAGCGCGCAGCAGCGGCTTGCCTTCCACTTCCAGCCCGATCATGACGAAATGTCCGTTACGGAAACGGAAACTTGAATCACGCGTCGTCTTGAAGCTGAACAGGGAATCGTTCCAGTGATGAACGCTCAGAACTTTTTCGGGGGCTACGGCTGCCATGATGCTGCTCGCTTGAATGTTGATAGTGCCTTTATAAGCCACTGTGGCGCTTTAGGTAAGCACCTAAGGCTAATCTGCATATAACGGAAGGTTATCGGCGCCAAAATCTTGATTTTGCGCAATAAAAAAGCCCGTCGAGACGGGCTTTTTCAATGAGCCTGGTCAATCACGCAGCATACGAACGCATGCGCAGCGACAGCTCGCGCAACTGCTGCACGCCGCTCTCTTCGGCGCGATGGCACCAGTCCTGCAAATGCTTGAGAAGTTGTTCACTCGACGCCGATGAACGTGCCCACAGCGCGGAAAGCTCTTCACGCATGGCATGCAATTTTTCCAGCTTGGGGCTGTGCGCAAGCGCCTCGACCAGCTGAGCACGGGCGTTGGCCGACAAGGATTGCGCGTCAGCCAGCAAATGCACGCGCAATTTGCGCGCATCCACCGCATGTGCAGCACGCAAACGCGCCAGCTCTTCGGAATAAACCTGCTGCAGGGATTTCACATAGCGCGTCATCACATCGTAGCGATGCGTGATCACGTTCTGCAGCATGTCGAGGTCGACTACCTTGCGTGTCTCACCGATGCGCGGCACGGGAATCGTTTTCTTGACTGTAGCCAGACCAAGCATTTCGAGGATGCGGATATACATCCAGCCAATGTCGAACTCGTACCACTTGGCCGACAACTTGGCCGAAGTCGCGTAGGTGTGATGGTTGTTATGCAGCTCTTCACCACCGATCAGGATGCCCCACGGCAGCAGGTTGGTCGAAGCATCGGCACAGTCATAGTTACGATAGCCCCAGTAGTGACCCGCACCATTGATGACGCCGGCAGCCCAGAACGGAATCCACAACATCTGCACTGACCAGATCGCCAGGCCCGGCAGCACGCCAAACACGGCCATGTCGATCAGCATCGTGATGGCCACGCCCAGCTTCTGGCTGCGGCTGTAGACATTGCGCTCGATCCAGTCATCAGGCGTGCCATGACCGTAGCGCTCCATGGTTTCGGCGTTACGCGTTTCTTTCACATACAGCAGCACGCCAGTGAACAGCACGCGCTTGATGCCAAGAACTTGTGGGCTGTGCGGATCTTCAGCGGTCTCGCACTTGGCGTGGTGCTTGCGGTGAATGGCAGCCCACTGCTTGGTGACCATACCTGTCGTCAGCCACAACCAGGCGCGGAAAAAATGGCTCGGCAGTGGATGCAGATCAAGGGCTCGGTGAGCTTGGTGGCGATGCAGGAAAATCGTGACCGAGGCGATCGTGATATGGGTGAGGCCAAGAACGCACAGCACGGTGCCCCACCACGGCAAATCCAGTAAACCTGAGAACATAGAATCCTTATGGCGGCTCTATTGCTGAAAATTCCAAAAGAGGTCAAGAGCCTGAACCTGGATTTGGCGGCGCGATTGTACGTGATGTCTACGTCACGCCCAAAGCAAGCTGCACCCGTTTGTTACAAATTGACGATTAATTGACCACTTATAGCCTGACGGCTTGACAAACGGCGACTATGCCCGCTACTGTCAATGCATGATCTCCCTGCAGCACGCTGTGCTCTTCTCTTTCGCCCTGCTTTCTTCGCTGACTGCCGCACTGCTGGCACGTCGGCTGCTGCGCCCCGCGCGCAGATAAAAAAACTCCCTCGTTTTGGCTTTGACCGCACCTTCTCATGATGGTTCGGCCGCTGCTTGCCCATTTCTTCTCGATCCCGAGTTTCTTTATGACTTCACTTTATTGCTTGCTGCGACTGCCCATCGGGCGATTGGCCTTGAGTTGGACCAGAATCGGGCCGCCGATCGCCCTTGCTCAGGCCATCTGTTCGATACCCAAGCAAACGGAGCATACGAAATGTTGAAACAACCGAATACCAAGTACCACGCTTTCCCTGCAATCCAGCTCGCTGACCGCACCTGGCCCGGCAAGACGATCACGCGTCCACCGATCTGGATGAGCACCGATCTGCGCGACGGCAATCAGGCTTTGTTCGAGCCGATGTCGGCCGCGCGCAAACTCTCGATGTTCGAGATGTTGTGCCAGATCGGTTTCAAGGAAATTGAAGTCGCTTTTCCGTCTGCCTCGCAGACTGATTTCGACTTCGTGCGCAAGCTGATCGAGGAAAACCGCATTCCACAGGATGTGACCGTCGAAGTACTCACGCAAGCGCGCGATCACCTGATCCGGCGCAGCTTTGAAAGTCTCAAGGGCGCGCGCCGCGCCATCATGCATGTCTATAACGCCACGGCACCGAACTTCCGTCGTATCGTATTCAACGTCGATCGCGCTGGCTGCATCAAGATTGCTACGGAAGCAGCCAAACTCGTACGCGAATGCGCCGAAGCGCAGCCTGAAACCGAATGGATCTTCCAGTACAGCCCTGAAACCTTCTCTTCCACGGAGCTCAATTTCGCCTTGGAAATCAGCGAACGTGTTTTCGAAATCTGGCAGCCGACGAAAGAGCGCCCCGCCATTCTCAACCTGCCGGCAACGGTCGAAGCGGCCACGCCGAACATATATGCCGATCAGATAGAATGGATCTGCCGCAACCTGTCGAATCGCGAAGCCGTCATCGTCAGCGTGCATCCGCACAATGACCGTGGCACGGCCGTCGCCGCTGCCGAGCTTGCCGTCATGGCGGGCGCTGATCGCGTCGAAGGCTGTCTGTTCGGCAACGGCGAGCGCACCGGTAACGTCGACCTCGTCACCCTCGCGCTCAACCTTTACTCACAAGGCGTCGCCCCGCAACTCGACTTCTCGCAGATCAATCACATCGCCCGCACGGCCGAGGAATGCACGCAGTTGCCGATTCATCCGCGCCATCCCTATGTCGGCGATCTCGTGTTCACGGCCTTCTCCGGCTCGCACCAGGATGCAATCAAGAAAGGCCTCGCCGTGCAGGATGCGAATGCGCTGTGGGAAGTACCTTACCTGCCCGTAGACCCCGCCGACCTCGGCCGCACGTATGACTCCATCATTCGCGTCAATAGCCAGTCCGGCAAGGGAGGTATCGCCTACCTCATGGAATCCGCCTATGGTTTGGTGATGCCGCGACGCATGCAGGTCGAGTTCTCGGCCGAAGTACAGCAAGTCATGGACGACACCGGCCAGGAACAAAGCGCGCAGGACATCTGGGCAATCTTCGAGCACGCTTATCTGCAGGCGGATCTTCCCGTAGTGCTGCTCGCCCATCGCCTCGAAGAGTCGCGCGACCACCATGCGGTCGAGCTCGACGTGATGATTGACGGCAAACCACGTCGTCTGCGCGGCGAAGGCAATGGCCCGCTCGACGCGGCCTTGCGCGCACTGGGTCTGCCACTCGCGATCCACAGCTTCGAGGAACGCTCGCTCGGTATTGGCGGCGATGCACGTGCGGTCGCTTTCCTGGAGATCGCCAGCTCCGGCATGGCGGGAACACTGTTTGGCGCTGGCTGCTCATCAAGCATCGTCGAGGCCTCGCTGCGTGCGTTGATTTCGGCCGCAAATCGCGTGGTCGCACGCGATGCGAAGTCGCGCGAATTGCTTGCGAGCGTTGCAGGCACTGGGCAATTGCCTGCAACCCAGTCCTGAATAGCCAGGATTGTCGGTCGATATCTGGCGCTTTCCAGAGCGCCAGTTCGTCTAGACTGTGAGCTGATTTCGTCAAGATCCGACACGCCATGACTGAACCAGCAGGCCCGTCTTCGAAAACCATGTCCGACAGTTTGCGCAGTCAGGCGCTCGATGAGTGCCGCACAGCGCTGCTCGACACGCTCGGTATCGTGTTACGCGACTTCAAGTATGTCGACGCCGGCGTCGTCGATGCCACGCTGAATGGTGCCCGCGAACAGTTCGATCAACTCGTCGGATTACGCGACCGGAAGACTTTCGAAAGCCAGCGCAGCCTGACCGCCTCGCGTATCAGCCTGGTGCACGAAGAGGATCTCGAGTTTTCGATTCGCCTCTCCGACCTTGCCCAGCAACTGCGCGAGAGCTGCGAGCTACCTCTTGGGCAATTGCATTTGCGTTTCATGACCCTGCTCGATCAGCAGGAGGCTGCGCCCGAACAACTCCCGGTCGGCCCGGAAACGGTTGGTTGCGCATTGCGCGCGCTGGCCTCTGAGGCTGGCCTGAGCCCGGACGAGCGCATTCGCATGCTGCAGGATCTGCGCAGCGAATTGATCCGTCGTCTACGTGCGCTTTACCAGAAGCTCAATGAACGGCTCGACGAGTTGGGCATCGAACAGAAATCGTTATCGCGCTCTTCGGACAGATCGACGCCGCGCCACGCCGCGACTCCTGAAAACGCCGCTGTGTCGACGCCTGCCGCCGTGGATCCGGCGATTGCTGCAGCGCTACGTGACCGTATGATCTCGTGGCTGGACGAGCAACTCGCCAGCGGTGGCAATGCGCCCCAGGTCGCACGCCAGCTTGGCCGTACGGAACTGGCCGGTCTGTTGCCGGGTGAGTCGCGACAAGCCGTCGAGTGCATCGAACAGGCGCTTGATCGTTTGACAACCCACGCAGACATTCCCAACCCGGCCAAACAGGCGCTGGATGGCCTGCGTGTGCCGCTGCTGAAGCTCGCATTGCGCGAACCGGCGCTTGCGAAACAACCTGAACATCCTGCGCGCAGACTGCTCACGGCGCTGGCACGCGAAGCCAGCGAATTGCCTGTCGATGCCGCGCCTGGCACAACGCAACTCAACCTGATCGAAGCCAGCGTGTCGCGACTGGCGCGCGAATACAGCGACGACGCTGCCGTATTCGCCGAGGTGCTCAGCGTGCTGGAAAACGCGCGCAACGAGCGGCTTGCGGCCCTTGCGCGACGTGTCGGAAATTATGCAGAGGGCATTCGCATCGAAGAGCGCGCAGAGCTCGCGCGTCGCAATGCGTCGAAAGCAATCCGCGCACTATGCGCACAGGAACCGCCACGCACGGTGCGCCTGTTTCTTGAGCACTACTGGAGCGTGTTGCTGCGCCGAACCCTGGTCACCTATGGCGACCGCAGCGAAGAATGGACACAGGCGCTCAAGGTTGCAGATGGTCTGATCTGGAGCATGCAGCCCAAGACCGAAGCGGCTGACCGCGAGCGGCTGACAAGCATGCTGCCGCGCCTGGTGCAGCACTTGCAGAACGGCCTGGATGCAATTCGTGTCAAGCCGGAGACGCGCGATCGCCTGCTCGAACGTTTTGCCGGCTTGCACGCAGAAGCGCTGCAGGGGCGTGACCCGCGACTCGTCGAACCCGATGTCGCGGCGCCGCAGGATGAAGCGTCGCGTCTGGAAAAAGTGTCAGGTGCGGAAGGTTTGCAGATTCTGCGGCGGCCAGGCTATCTGCCGCGCGATCCGGAAATACCACCGGCATTGTCCCGGCTGGAAGCCGGTCAGAGCTTGCGCTTCAACATGCCCGACGGCGCCACTGTCAGCGGCGTGATCGCCAGCATCAGTCCATCACGCCAGGTCTTCGTGTTACAGATGCGGCCGGATAACACGCCACTGGCCGTCGCATGGTCCGAGCTCGCGCATCAGCAAGGTGCTGGCACGCTAGGTTTTTCGCAAGCACCTGTGCTGTTCGAGTAGTGCGCCGCACTGCATCGGCCATCACTGACCGAGTGCTGCAATCAATCGTTGTAATTTGCTACTGTCGGCTTGGCCGCCGCCTTCTGCGGCTGCGGCAGTTCGATGCCTTCAGCATTGAAGCGCGACAGTGCGAGACGCTGGATATTGGAACGCACTTCCAGCGTGCCATTGAGCGGATCTTCTATCCACACAGCCAGTTCGAGCTTGATGCCATTGTCGGCAAATTCGGCAAGATAGGCGCGCGGCGCAGGCTCGGCCAGCACGCGGGGTTCATCAGTGGCGGCCTCTTCAAGTATCTGTATTGCCTGCTCGACGTTCTGACCATGAGCAACCGGCACCACGATGCCGATGCGTATGCGCGGACGTGTGAAGGTCTCGTTGTGCACGACGGTGCTGACAAGTAACTCATTGGGCACAATGAAGTACGAGCCATTCAGACCGCGCAACACGGTATAGCGCGTGGTGATCTGCATCACTTCGCCGCGCTGCTCGGCGCCAACCTGGATCAGATTGCCGATGCGGATCGAACGATCCAGCAGGATGATGAAACCCGACACATAGTTGCTGGCGATCTTCTGCATGCCGAAGCCGAGGCCAACACCCAATGCACCGCCGAAAACCGATAGCGTCGTGATGTCCAGGCCCACCAGCGACATGCCGAGCAGCACTGCCACGAACAGCAACACGGCCTTGATGATGCGCGAGAAAACGACTCTCAGGCTGCTATCGAGCCCATGAGCTGCCTGCAGACGGGCTTCCGCAATACCGCCCAGCCACAATGCGGTGATGGCGGTGACGATCACTGTCGTCACGCCTTGCAGAATCTGCCATGTGGAAATGTGGCTCTTGCCGATATGCAGCGAGTAGCTGTCGAGCCACTTGATCAACTCGGGCAGCACGCCCAGCAGATCGAGCGCCACACCGACCCAGATAAGCGTCGACACCGTCCGCTCGAAGCTGGCCAGCCAGCCGGATGGTGCGAACGCATTGCGCAGCGCGAACACGACGATGCGCACGCCAGCCAGCGCGACGACAAGCTGCATGGCAATACCGACCATGTGCAGGCGCCAGCCGAAATGGTCGGCGACAAAGCGCACGACGGCCAGCAAGACCATGGCTATCAGCGGAAAAGCCAGACGCCTCACACCCTGCTCCGGCAATGCGTGGCCTGTCGTCAGGCGACGCTGCCGCAGCACACGCGCCAGCACGGCGGCAAGCACCAATGCCAGCGCGATGACCAGCAGCTCGCGCCACGCTGTCGCGTTTTCCAGATATGCAAACATGTTTGCCGCGTCGCCCATGCCTGATCTTCAGCTGATTCGTGTAAATACTGCGGCGAAGAAACCGTCGGTGCCATATTCCAATGGCGTAAGCCGCAAGCGCGGCCCGCTATCGAGCTCGATCTTTTGTGCAGCCAGCAATTCGTTCACCGGCTGCTCCGCAAACTGTGGATGCGCTGCCAGGAAGTTATCGACAATGGCGTCGTTTTCTTCGACAAGCAGCGAACAGGTTGCATACACCAGACGCCCACCGACTTTCACTAGTTTTGCCGCAGCGGCCAGAATAGAGGCCTGCTTGACGACCAGCTCCAGCACGCCAACCTGTGTCTGACGCCACTTGAGATCGGGATTGCGGCGCAATGTGCCGAAACCGCTGCACGGTGCATCGACCAGCACACGGTCCATCTTGCCTGCCAGCTTTTTCAGGCGTTTGTCATTTTCATGAGCAATGGCCGTCGGGTGAACATTCGACAGACCCGAGCGCGCCATGCGTGGCTTGAAACGCGCCAGGCGCTTCTCGGACACGTCGAAAGCGTAAAGGCGCCCCGTCGAGCGCATCAAGGCGCCAAGCAGCAACGTCTTGCCGCCTGCGCCGGCGCAGAAGTCCGCCACCATTTCGCTGCGCTTCGGTGCGACAAGGATTGCCAGCAGCTGGCTACCTTCGTCCTGCACTTCAATACTGCCATCCAGAAACAAGGGGTGCTTCTGCAATGCCACCTTCTCGTTCATGCGAATGGCGTAGGGCGAATACTTGCCCGGTGTGCCGATCAGCCCGTCTTCGGCAAGACGCGCGATGGCTGCGTCGCGCTCGATCTTGACGGGATTGACGCGGATATCCAGCGGTGCAGGCGTATTCAATGAATCGGCCAGGGCGATCAATCCTGCCTCGCCATACTGGGTCAGCATGCGTTCGGTCAGCCAGTCGGGCAGGTCACAACGCTCGCCCAGGGTCGGCGCTTCAACCTCGCCGGTTTTCAGCTCGGCAAGCCAGTTGCGTTCGCCCAAGGAAAGCAAAGGTTCAAGCTGGCGGATCGACAAGCCGTCGTAGCGCGTCAGCCACACGATGAGAAGCTTGCGCGCGCCCACCGAATCGCCACCGACGCGACGCAATTGGCGCAAATGCCGGACGACTCCATACACGGCCTCGGCCACGAAGGCACGATCCGCCATGCTCAAGGCGCGCTGGCCACGGAAAAAGGCGGAGAGAACACCGTCGGCTGGATATTTGAAGTCCAGGACTTCGTCGAGCGCCTGACTTGCTGCATCGAGCTGCTCGGCGGAAATTCGGAGGGCCATGAAGTGTTTAACGCGGGGTTGAATGAGGGCGGATTATAGCCCCTGCCCCCGCTGCAACATGGTTTGCCTCACCCAATGGGAAAACTACCGTGTCACAACACGAATGCGGTTCGCCGACGATGTTTCGGGCGAACCGCAAGGCGTGCTGGATTGACGGCTATCGGCGCGAACGACGACGTGCAACGAGCCCCATCAGGCCAAGCCCTGTCAGCAGCATGGTGCTGGTGCCGGGCTCAGGAATGTCGTTGATCGCCTGCGCGGTGAAGCTTGCGCCAATGGCGGCCAGGTCGGCATCGGTGAAGCCAATGACATAGAAATTATTGTCACCGGCAAGATCGGCAGCAAAATCATTGTCATTGGCAAAATACAAGGTATGCGTGAGAAGTCCGTCTATGGTCAGATCATCACCGAATGCCAGACCCTCGATCTTGGCTGGAATCTGCTTGCTGGTAATGCCTTTCGCATTCATCAGCGCCACCAGGTCAACGAAGAGGGTCTTGGGCACAGCCTTGGAAGACAAATCGCCGCTGAGGCCTGTAACGTCCTGCGCTCCGGCAATGTCGATCTTGAAGAGCTGTTTCGCCACGGCGGTTGAACCATCCCCCAGACCCTTGCCATCACGTTCGTCGATAACGAATTGATGATCATTGAGTGCCACGATCTCGCTGACACCGGAACCTGTCGTGAGCTTGTAGGCGTATTCGTGCGTGACACCTGTGGCGATGTCGATGGTGACGATGCGCACGTTCTTGTTGATGTCCTGTTCGAGCGGCGCCTGCATGATGCCAACGAGGGTCTTGCCATCCGGCGTAATGGCCAGACCTTCCATGCCCTTGTTGGCAACACGACCCACCGTATTGCCAGCGATCTCATCGTCGCCACGCGCACTCAGATGGGTAGTCGCGAGGTTGGCAGGCAAGGCAAAAGTCTTGATGCGCTCGCCGGTCGCCCTGTCGAACTGGTACACGTAGGGACCGTACTCGTCCGAAATGAAGACGCTTTTGCCATCGTTGGAAACACGCACACCTTCCGGATCAAAGCGCGCGTTGTCCGGATTGCTGGAGGACAGGGCGGGATTGAAATTGTCCGAACGTCCGGTGAAGTACTGCGTGCCGTTCATGGCGTTCAGCGCCGGTGCGCCGCTACCCACGCCAAGGCCGGCGCCGTTGCCATAGGTCAGGGGTGTTGCGCTGGAAAGCAGCGTCGTCGCCGTGAGAGATGGCGTCAGGCTATAGGCATAGGAAGAGCCCGGCGCATTGGCGGAGAGCGCCAGACTGAGCGTCTGAAAGCGCGTAATGTAAGACGTGGTGTCATCAATGAACGAGTTGTAGCTCTTTGCATTGGGGCCACGGTCAGGCGTCGAAATGAAAGTGTTGCCGCCCGCCCAGGCGAGGCCCGAACCCAATCCACCGAGAAGGTTGCCGGCCACACCGTTCTCCAGCGCTCCGGAAGTCTGCGTCGAAAGATCGTAAGCACGGCCACTCAGGCTGCCTACGGCGAGCAGATCCACGGTAGCGCCGGCAGGGACGGCAAACAGCGAGGCAAGGAAAAAGGGGATGGCTTTCTTGCAGGTCATGGCGAACATCCGTAAGGTTGAAAGCGGCTGATCCTGAGGGGCGGACGTTACCCCGGTATGACAGGCCGCAGCCTTACGCGTCAGTCGCTCGACCTGGACGTCGGCGGACGACTACCGACGATCTGCCCTTCTACTTCAACCTCTTCGGCCTTCAAGTCATAGGTACCACCGGCATCTTCGACCCGGATACGTACCGGTGCATTGCGCCAATCGACTGCCAGCCAGATGTCGATCTTCAACGAGCCGTTGCGCGCTTCGGCGTGAAACTGACGGGCGTTGACCATACCGACAGGTAGCTCGACCACGCGCGCCGCACGCTGCTCGATCGTGACACGACTGACCGAGCCGCGAAACGTGACAACGAATACATCGAAGCTTTGGCCTCCAACCGGCTGCAATCCCATGAAGTGCGTCAGTGCCAGCATGTCCAATGCATAGCCGCCGGTTTCGACGTCGCGCGCGTCACCTTTGCGTACCTGTTGCACCTTGTTGCCTGCCGCATCGAAACGCGTTTCGTAGCGCGCTGAATTGAAGGTTTCCGTAAAGCTTTCCGATACCGGCCGGCCAGTCGTGATGCGGCCGCTCGACACCTGCTTGATCAGCTCACCCTTGATGGGAACCGAGCCACGCAAGGAGGCGGAAAACCGCTTGTCATCATGCGACCAGGTCTGCTCGCCACTGATCGGCAGTCCGTAATAACTGGATACATACCTGATGCGGCCCTGCCTTGCCCAGTTGCTGAGATCAGCCAGAGAAGCCGGGGGTTGCGGTGGCGTGTCTGCAAGTGGCGCCGAACGTGAGTCGGCGAGAGGCGGCGACTGCGCCTCAGCCAACACGGCAGATGCGGCAATCTCGGGGATCGCCGCTGACTGTGCGGTCGCGACAGCGGGAGGTATCTCACCCGCAGCCTCGCTCGCTGCTGGCATGCTATCGGCATGCGGCTGATCGCCCAGCGCGGCAGTCGGCGCGTCGGCTATTGGCGGCGGCTTTCGCAGATCAGGTCTGGGCTTGGGCTTGGGCTTCGGCACTACGTCGGGTGCGACGGCGGGCTCTGCCGCAGGCGCAGCGAGCAGTACGGCAGAGATCGGCTTGCTGCCGGACGCCTCGTTGTCTTGCACATGCCAGTCGGGAGCGAGCGCAGCGAGGTGTACCAGCACGGAAACGCTGGCGGCAATGGATACTGTGCTTATCCGCATGCCACGCGCTTTCGGCATCTTCTAGGGAGTGTCGTCTTCGATCAGCGGCACGGTCCAGCTCTCCGGCCCGGATCCGGAGCTTGTGACTTTGGCGCGACCATTAAGGAGAACAATGCGCTCGTCGACGAACCAGCGCACGGCTTGCGGATAAATACGGTGCTCTTGTGCCAGCACGCGCGCCGAAAGCCGCTGCTCGTCATCATCGTCAAGCACCGGCACAACGGCTTGAACGATGATGGGTCCGCAATCGAGATCAGACGTCACGAAATGCACGCTGGCACCATGCACCTTCACGCCAGCCTCGAGCGCGCGCACGTGCGTGTGAAGACCGGGAAATGACGGCAGCAAGGAAGGGTGGATATTGATCAGGCGCCCCGCGTAATGCGTTACGAAGTCGGCGGTCAACACACGCATGAAACCCGCAAGCACCACCAGATGTGGCTCATGGCTATCGATCTCCGCAGCAAGCACCGCATCGAATGCCTCACGGCTGGCGTAGGCCTTGTGGTCCACCACAGCGGTTGCGATGCCATGCTCTGCGGCGAATGCCAGGCCGCCTGCATCGGCACGGTTGGCGATGACGGCGGCGATGCGAGCGCCCGGAATGGCGCTGCGCACGATGGCTTCCATATTGCTGCCACGGCCGGAAATGAGTATGACGATGTTCTTGATCATGTGTCGTATCGGAAAATCTGACCTGTCAGGCCGGGCGGCGGCGCGACTTGGCCCATGCCACGACGACCGGCAGCAGGGACACGCCAATGATGCCGAAAATGAAGAAACTCAGATTGCTGCGCACGAACGGGATATTGGCAAAGAAATAGCCGGCATAGGTCAGGGAGCCGATCCACAATGCGCCGCCGAAAATATCGAGTGGCAGAAACCGTTGCCAGTCCATTTTGCCTACCCCCGCCACGAAGGGCGCAAAGCTGCGCAGCAACGGGATAAAACGCGCGGCAATGATCGTCTTGCCGCCATGGTGCTCGAAATAGGCATGGGTCTTGTCGAAAGCGGCGCGGTTGAACCAGCGTGATTGCTCCCAGCGAAACACGCGCGGACCGACCACGCGACCGATCCAGTAATTCAGATTGTCGCCGAGCACCGCTGCAACAAACAGGATGAGCGCCAGCAAGTGCACATCCATGTTGCCGGTGGCTGCCAGCCCGCCGGCGACAAACAGCAGTGAGTCACCGGGCAGAAAGGGCGCAATCACCAATCCTGTTTCGCAGAAGATGATGGCAAACAGGATCACGTAGATCCACTGGCCGTAGTTGGCAGCCAGCACCTCCAGATGTTTGTCGAGATGAAGAACGATATCTACGAGCTGAAGAAGGATGTCCATGAATGCGGTGCAGGGGGATTCAAGGCCGTCATGATAGTGCATGCCGCGCCAGAGACAGCCACGACTGACACAGTTTGATACCCATCAAGGAGCTGATGAACTTTCGAGTTATATGAGCTAAATACTGGATTTTTATGAAAACATGGGCAATAACAAGTGAGCGGCCGATTGCCCCGCCAACCAACCGACCGGTTCAGGCTTTGGCGGATGCTCAGGAGGATGACATGCCAAGAACACTGCTGCTGGCGCTCATTGCGACGGCGATGACCACTTGCAGGCCCGCAAACGCAAGCGCTGCGAAGAGCCGTGACAATGTCCGCAAGCTACCTTTGTACGACAGACAGCATGAAACGCCGGCAAAAGAACAGACGATCGTTCCGGGCCCTGGCGCTACCCACTGACAGGATTTACGAAGCAGCGGCGCTACGGCGCTCGCGCAACCAGCTGTCGAACTGCTCCACACTCATGGGGCGGCCGAACAGGTAGCCCTGCATTTTTTCGCACCCCAGGGCCAGCAAGGCTTCCTTTTGCGCCTCGGTTTCCACGCCTTCGGCAACCATGCCGAGCCCCCGCCCCTGCGCCAGCATGACCACCGTCGCGGCGATCGAATGGTCAGCGGTCGAATTGCAGATATTCTCGACGAAGGCACGGTCGATTTTCAACTGATCGGCAGGCAATCGTGCGATCTGGCTGAGCGAAGAAAAACCGGTTCCAAAATCATCAATCGCAAAGCGCACACCCCAGCGCCGCAGATCTTCGATCTGTGCCATGACGTGGGCATGGTCTTCGAGCGCTATCGATTCGGTGATTTCCAAAGTGACGGAACCCGCCGGCACATCGCACAGATCGATGAGCCGTTTTACCTGGATGGCAAAATCCTCGGCGCGGAACTGTACCGAAGAAACATTGATGCTCATCACCATGTCGCGCAGGCCTTGAGTACGCCAGCTCGCCAGGCGGTCCAGTGCCGTTTCGATGACCCAGAGACCCAGCTCGTTGATCAGGCCGGTGCGTTCGGCGAGCGGAATGAAACGCAGTGGCGGCACGGACTCACCGAAATCGTTGCGCCAGCGCAGTAGCGCTTCAGCGCCTACCAGCTCGCCTGTGCGTGCGTTGACGAGCGGCTGATAAGCCAGGCTCAGACCGCGCTTGAAGTCGATTGCCGCGCGCAGGCTGTGCAACATGGAAACGCGGCTCTGCACGTCTTCCGACAGCGCACGCGTGAAGTAGCTCCAGGCCCCGCCGCCCGACTGCCGCGCCTGGTTCAGCGCCAGATTGGCACTTCGCACCAGCTCGACGGCACTGCCGCGACTGTCCGCGACGCGCACGATTCCCAGGCGAATCTGTACCGACAAGGCATGACCGTGAACAAAAAACGGCGACTCGAACGCGCGACGCACGGCGGCTGGATCGATGGCACTCTCCGGCCCGAACAGCGCGAAAACGTCGCCGGATATTCGCGCACAGATGACCTCGGGCCCGATTGCGGCGCGCAGGCGTTTGGATACGCCGATCAGCAAGGTGTCACCACAACGATGGCCCAGCGCGTCATTGATATCGGAAAAACGCACGATGTCGGCAAGCGCCAGGCAACGCGAGCTGCCTGCCCTGGCAAACAGGTCCTGATCGACGTCGGAGAGAAACCGCGTGCGGTTTGGCAGATGCGTGAGCGGATCGAAGAAGGCGAAGAAATCGAGGCGTTCGAACAGATCGACATTCTCGAATCCGACCGTCAGATTCGTAGCGAGAATTTCGATCAGGCGACGCGAGATATCAGAGACGCTCTGACTGACCTCGCGGCCCAGGTCGAAAACGACCACGGCATCACGCGTGCCACCCCCCATCCAGATGAAACAGCGTGTCCCTTCAAAGACGGTGACTCGCGATGCAACGCACCGACTGATGGCGCGCTGCAAATCGACATCGGCCACCTTGTCGAGCTTGATGCCGACCAGCCCCGCATAGTCACCCACGGCATTCAGCACCGACAAACCGGTTGTGGCGCGCTCGAGGGTGGCGGGAAGATCGACGCAAACGAAACCGCTTGGCGGCACGCCCAATAGATTTCCAAGATGGCTCAGCAACTGATTGGAGAATTCGGTCGCCGAGCGGATGCGGAACATGCTGTTGGAAGCACGCGAGACTTTACCCAGCCCCTGGTTGGTCCGCTCGATGTGATCGAGCTGTGCGTAAGCACGCACCGCCGAAGTCAGCGTGGTGATGAGCCGCGTCTGCGTGAGTTCGGACTTGGTGCGGTAGTCATTGATGTCATAGCGCTGGATCACTTCAAGCTCGGGCGCGTAGCCCGGCTGGCCGGTACGCAGGACGATACGCAGCGTCTTCAGGCCCAACTGGTTGCGAATGCTGTCGACCAGGGTCAAACCCGCATCCGTGGTCTCCATCACGACATCGAGCATTGCCACGGCAATGCCTTCCTGGCTGGCAAGCATCGTTGCAGCTTCAGCGGCGCTGTATGCGTGCAACAGCTCCAGCGAAGCCCCATCGATCTTCACACCGCGCAAGGCAAAGGCAGTAGCCCGGTGGACTTCTTCGTCGTCGTCAGCGATCAATATCCGCCAGGGCTGAATACTGGGATTACCTGACCCCTCGGCGGCATCGTCCACGCCTTTGCCTAACTCGGCTGCGAACACAACCGTGTCATTGTCCTTGCCTGGATTGGACGTCACGCTGGCCGTCATATCGGGTGCGAACACGCGAGGCTGCGCTGAGTTACGCGTCATGTCTCTGTTGCCTCCCCTTCCGGGCTGCGTATTCATACATTTTCAAGCATCCCCTGAAACCCTTTGAAAGCTTGCGTTGCCCACGAAAACGAGGGCGGCGCAGCGAAGCAGTCCCCTATCGTGACTATCTGTTGCACTAGCCTGCCCCTTCGGACATTAACGGCAGGTACGTCGCGATACTGAAATTTACATTTCATGTCGATATTCTTGAACACGTCATGACTTGCCAGCGCCACGGTCCGTCGTGGCTGCATCGCAAAAATGCGCCAGTTTCAGGTCGAGGGCCGTCACGCCGCCGGCATCGTGAGTGCTGAGCGTCACGGCTACCCGGTTATAGACGTTTGACCATTCAGGATGATGATCAAGACGCTCCGCCATCATCGCGACCCGCGACATGAAGCCGAAAGCCGCATTGAAATCTTCAAACTGGAAGTCGCGACGCACGCCCTCGCGGCCACCAGCTGTCGTCACGCGCTGCCAGAGCGGCAAACTACGCAGCGCAGCGTCGAGCTCGGCTGCGTCAAGAAGAGTAGGTCTCATTGCAATTCCTGGCTGCCCAAAGGTTACCGGCGAGTGCTGCCGTGAACTGCAAGATTAGCGAAGTCGAGCCAATGGCGCCATGTCCGGCCGCAAAATCATTAAAGCTTATTGTCACCGCAAGTATTTTACGCGCGCCTTCTTCACTGTTTCTGGCAGTCCTTGATCTTGCCGCCCTGTGACCTTACATCCCGCAACATTGCGGCACAGCATGGACGCGGCGAGCCCCCGCGTGCAAAATGCGCGCTCGCCATGACGCAGCCTTCGCCGATTCACGTGACCGTCACTCCCCATGCAATGTCCCGCCGCCATGCCGGCTTCAGCCTGATCGAGCTGTTGATCACGCTTGCCATCCTGGCCGTGCTGGCGAGCATGGCCGTGCCGATCGTTCAGGTGACAGTCCAGCGCGGCAAGGAGCAGGAATTGCGGCTTGCCCTGCGGGAAATCCGGCGCGGAATCGACGCCTACAAGACGGCCTCGGACCAGGGCGTCATTGCGATGGAGGTTGGCTCGCCCGGCTACCCGAAGACACTCGACGACCTGGTGCTCGGCAAGGTCGACCAGCGCACCGCCGGCAGCCGCAAGATCTTTTTCCTGCGGCGCATCCCGCGCGACCCGTTCAATGACGACCCGGCTCTGCCGGATGGCGCAACCTGGGGTTTGCGCAGCTACGCCAGCGACGCCGCCGATCCCCATGAAGGCGACGATGTGTACGACGTCTATTCCAAATCCGAACAGCCTGGCCTCAATGGCACTCCTTACCGCCGCTGGTAACCCGGCCGTCAAACCTGATCGCATGCGCCGTCATTTGAAACAGCCTTCCAACGCGCACGCCATACGCAGACCTTACTGTGACGGGTTTTCGTACATTGGCCTGCTGATCATCATTGCCATCATTGCGGTCGTAGCGGCAGGCACTGTGCAAGCTGGCGCAGTCTCGCAACGACGCGACGCCGAGGAAGATCTGATCGCGGTGGGGCTGGAATTCAAGCTCGCCGTACGCAGTTATTTCGAAGCCACACCCGAAGGCGTGCCTTCGAGCGCCCCCAGGACGCTCGAAGATCTGGTGCGCGACCCGCGTTTTCCGAACGTCAAACGTCATCTGCGCAAGATCTACAACGATCCGCTCACCGGCAAGCCTGACTGGGGCCTGATTCGTTCGGCAGAAGGCGGCATCCTGGGCGTCTTCAGCAAGGCTCGGGGAACACCGATCCGGCAGGATGGTTTCCCCGACGAACTCTTCTATTTCAAGGGCAAGCAGAACTACCGTAACTGGGTCTTCGTCTACGGCGTCGTGTGTACCGATATCGGTTGCGAACTACCGAATCACGAGGACCTGCAGGAGCCTGGACCGGGATCGTAGCCGCAACATCGATCAGGTCTGCCACTGCTTCAGCGCGGCCTCATCGCTGTCGCGTGCATCTACCCAGCGAGCACCATTGGCGGTCTCTTCCTTCTTCCAGAAAGGTGCCTGCGTTTTCAGGTAGTCCATGATGAACTGACAGGCTGCAAACGCTTCGCCGCGATGACGGCCAGCCACGCCAACAAAGACAATTCGCTCGCCCGGCAAAAGCCTGCCGACACGATGAATGACGCGCACACCGAGCAAGAACCAACGCGCCTGCGCCAGCCCGACAATATCCCGCAGCGTGCGCTCGGTCATGCCAGGATAGTGCTCCAGCGTCATGGCCAGCACATCGTCGGCACCGCCGCGCACGAATCCCACGAAGGTCGCCACAGCGCCCGCAACACCAGTGCCCGATAGCGCGTCGACCTCGATGCCGACATCAAAATCTTCATGCTGAATAGCGATGTTCGTCTCGACGCTCACGGTACCTCCTGCGTTTCTGCCGGTTTTCCTGTCGGTTTCCCTGACAGCGTCGGCCAACTTTCAACCACCGGTGACCGGCGGAAAAAATGCGACTTCGTCACCATCGGCCACGACACTCGCATCACTGGCCAGGCTCTGATTGACAGCCGCCCGGATGCGCGGCGCAGACAAGGGTTGCCAGGCCGCGCCACGCGCCAGAAGCCAACTGCGCAGGCTCGCAACGTCATTCACACCTGACGGCATGTCGACCAACTCGCGCTCGACGCCGAGCGCTTCCCGCAGGCCGGCAAAGTAAAGAATCGTAATGCTCATGGCGTGCTCATGCTGTGATCACAGTCCATCGAACGGCAGATAACGCACTGTGTCGCCGTGGCCGATCATTGTCTCCGGCGCATTCTCGACCAGCCCGTCTGCCCAGGTACAAGAAGTCAGCACACCGCTGCTCTGACTGTGGAAGAGATCGAGGCCGCCCGCAGCATTGCGCCGCACCCGCAGAAACTCGCGTACAGGCACCGACCTGTTCCATGCAAAGTCTGCGCGCATGGGTAGCGCCAGCGGCAATACGTCGATGCTTCCCTGCATGCGCCGCAGATAGGGGCGCACCAGCATCTGGAAGGTAACAAAGCTGGAAACCGGATTGCCGGGCAAGCCAATGAATGGCGTCTCGCCAACTCGGCCAAAGGCCAGCGGCTTGCCGGGCTTGATGGCGATGCGCCAGCTTTGCAGAGCGCCTTCCGCCTCGACCGCAGCCTTGACATGATCCTCTTCGCCCACCGACACGCCACCACAGGTAAGAATGAGGTCGGCATGTTGCGCTGCGTGCCGCAAGGCATCGCGAGTGGCCAGCAGATCATCGCGAACAATCCCGAGGTCCGTGATATCGCAACCCATCTCGTTTAACAGGCCGTTCAACACAAAGCGATTCGAGTTGTAGATCTGCCCCGGCGCCAGCGCTTCACCGGGCATGCGCAATTCATCTCCCGTGAAGAATACGGCGACACGCATACGTTCGAATACCTTGAGTTGGGCAATGCCCAGTGACGCAGCCAGACCCAGCTCTTGCGCACGCAGCAATGTACCCGCATCGAGGACCTGACAGCCGACCGTAATGTCCTCACCCGCTCGCCGGATGTTCTCACCGGCTTTCGGAACGATATCGACCCGCACTTCGTCACCCGCCACGACGACACAGCGCTCTTGCATGACGACGGCATCGGCACCAGGCGGTATCTGTGCGCCGGTAAAAATCCGCGCGGCCGTACCCGGCAAGAGAGGCTCAGGAACACTGCCTGCGGGAACACGCTGGCTGAGCGGCAGCGACATACCGGCGCAGGCGATATCGGATTGGCGCATGGCATAGCCATCCATTGCCGAATTGTCGGCAGGCGGCACGTTCAGCCCGGCCAGTACGTCTTCCGCCAGCACCCTGCCTCCTGCGTGCAGTACATCCACCGGCTCGGTGCGTCGAATCGGCCGTGCGCCAGACAGCAACAATTCACGGGCTTCTTCGAAACTCAGCATCGCATTTCACTTTTCATTGCAGTCAATCATCAGGAAGCGCTTCACGAAATCGGCGATCGCCACGACATCGTTGAGATCAAGCCATGGCAGGGGCACATCGATACGCTCATCGCTGGCCACCGCCACCACGTTCGGAAAAACAGGATGAATCAGGGCATGGCCCGTGCTGGGCCGATGCACTTCCATCTTCGGTATATCGACCGAACGAAACCCCTCCACGAGCACCACGTCGCAAGGTGACATGTGTGCAAGTAGATCGGCCAGAACAGGCTCCGTGTCGTCACGCAGCTCATGCATCAACGCCCAGCGCTGCGCACCGGCAAGCATGACCTCCTGCGCACCCGCTTCGCGAAAGCGAAAGGAATCCTTGCCCGGCTTGTCGATGTCGAACCCGTGATGCGTGTGCTTGACGAGTGACACTCTCAAACCATCAGCAGCAAGCAGTGGAATGAGCTGTTCGATAAGCGTCGTTTTACCGGAGCCGGAATACCCGGCAAACCCAAAGACCTTCATGTCCGCGCTACGTCCCGATGGCAAGCACACATTGTATGCGCAGGGCTGACCATGCGACGGCTGCAGTACCGAACGGATGGACACAAACAAAAAGCCGCCCGAAGGCGGCTTTCTGCTTTATTGGCGGAGTGGACGGGACTCGAACCCGCGACCCCCGGCGTGACAGGCCGGTATTCTAACCAACTGAACTACCACTCCCTATGCGCCGATCAATACTGCCAATCAACGCACTTCAAAACCTGGCGTCCCCACGGGGATTCGAACCCCGGTACTTACCGTGAAAGGGTAATGTCCTAGGCCTCTAGACGATGGGGACCTAAAAACCGCTAAGAACCGAACTCATCCGCACGTACTTCATGCAGAGAGAATAAAAAAGCCGCTGCTCCAGCGGCTTTCATGTGTTGGCGGAGTGGACGGGACTCGAACCCGCGACCCCCGGCGTGACAGGCCGGTATTCTAACCAACTGAACTACCACTCCATGTGCGCTGATCAATACTGCCAATCAACGCACTTCAAACCTTGGCGTCCCCACGGGGATTCGAACCCCGGTACTTACCGTGAAAGGGTAATGTCCTAGGCCTCTAGACGATGGGGACCTGTATTTACAACGGCGTTACTTCTTCGCTTTGTTGGTGGAGGTAAGCGGGATCGAACCGCTGACCTCTTGCATGCCATGCAAGCGCTCTCCCAGCTGAGCTATACCCCCAACAGCGAAGAAGCGAAATTATAGAAATGCCTTATCGACCCGTCAACTCCAATTTGCCGATTAGCGTGTGCTTTCGCTATATCTGCAGCGATTGTGTCTCTCTTTGCACAACACAAAATTTCGGGGCTGGACATTCTCAAATTAGTTTGCCCGGATTCATCAGGTGTTGCGGGTCGAGTGCGTTTTTGATCGAGCGCATCAATTCCAGTTCGATCGGCGATTTGTAGCGCGTCACCTCTTCGCGCTTGAGCTGGCCGAGGCCGTGTTCGGCCGAAATCGAGCCGCCGAGCGCTGCCACGATGTCATGCACGATGCGGTTTATCGCAGCGGTCTGCGCAATGAAACCAGCATTGTCCGCCGCAACGGGCTTGGAAAGGTTGTAGTGCAGATTGCCATCTCCCGCATGTCCAAAAGCAACGACGCGTATATCCGGAAAAGCTTCGCGCAAGGCATTGCCAGCCCGTTCCAGAAAAACCGGGATGCTGCTGACCGGTACGGCAATGTCATGTTTGATGCTGACACCCTCGATCCGCTGCGCTTCTGAAATATTTTCGCGCAACGCCCACAGGGATTTCGCCTGCGTCTCGCTGGCGGCAATCACGGCGTCGCCGATGCGGCCTGATGCCATTGCTGTAGACAGCACAGTTTGCAACGGGCTTTGCAGATCGGTGTCACTCGCCGGGTCTGTCAGTTCGATCAGTGCATAGCAGGCACTTGGCTCGCGCAATGGATCAGTGCTGCCGGGAATATGCCTGAGCACCAGCTCGAGCGCAGGGCGGCCCACGATTTCAAATGCAGCCAGGCGCTCGCCACAAACGTCGCGCACCTTGCCAAGCAGTTCAATGGCATCGGCCGCATCGGCAAGTGCCACCCATGCCACAGCGCTTGCACGCGGCATGGGGAAAAGCTTGAGGACGGCAGCGGTGATGATTCCCAGCGTCCCCTCTGCGCCAATGAACAAGTGCTTGAGATCGTAGCCGGTGTTGTCCTTGCGCAGCCCGCGCAGTCCGTCCCATATCCGGCCATCGGGCAAGACCGCTTCGAGGCCCAGCGTCAGCTCGCGTGTATTGCCATAGCGCAGTACATGCACACCACCGGCGTTGGCGGACAGATTGCCGCCAATCTGGCAGGAGCCTTCGGAAGCGAGCGACAAAGGGAACAGGCGGTCATGCTCCGCCGCCACCGCTTGCACCGAGACAAGTGTGCAGCCCGCTTCGACTGTCAGCGTATTGTTATCCGGATCGATTTCGCGCACCCGATTGAGCCGCGAAAGGCTGATGACGACTTCATTGCCATTACCCAACGGCACACCGCCACCGACGAGTCCCGTGTTACCGCCTTGCGGCACCATCGCAATGCCGCGCTCGGCGCAGATCCGTACAACTGCTGCGACTTCTGCGGTAGTGCCGGGCCGCACGACACACAGCGCATCGCCTCGGTAACGGCCGCGCCAATCGAGCTCGAAAGGAGCACGATCAGCTGCAGTGGAGAGCACATGACTGTCACCAACGACGGTGCGGAGCGAGGCGATCAGGTCTGTCATGAGCATGTGGCCGCGAGGAACATCGCGCTACGACAATCTAGGCGCAACCGCCTTCGTCAGCGTAGATCGGTTCAGCGTAAAGGTCGTGCACATCGCAATCCGTGACACGAACGCGATAGAAACCACCCGGCTCCATATCGTGACCATCAGGAATCATGACGAGCCCGTCAATGTCCGGTGCATCGCCCTCGGAACGCGCGACTGCGCCCTCCTCATCGACGTCGTCGACCAGTACGACAATCTCCTTACCGATCTTGGCTTCGAGGCGCTGCGTGCTGATGTCTTCCTGGAATTCCATGAGGCGCGACTTGCGCTCCTGGCGAACTTCCTCGGGTACAGGATCAGGCAAGGCATTCGCCGTTGCGCCTTCAACAGGCGAATATGGGAAGCAGCCGACGCGATCCAGCTGCGCCTCTTCCAGGAAGCCGAGCAGCTCTTCAAACTCTTGCTCCGTCTCGCCCGGGAAGCCAGCGATGAAGGTGCTACGAATCGTCAGATCAGGGCATATCTCGCGCCAGCGGCGAATGCGTTCGAGATTGTTCTCGGCGCTCGCCGGGCGCTTCATGAGCTTGAGGATGCGCGGGCTGGCATGCTGGAACGGCACGTCGAGGTACGGAAGTATCTTGCCCTCGGCCATCAGCGGAATGATGTCGTCGACGCTGGGATACGGATAGACGTAGTGCAGACGCACCCACACGTCGAGCTCCGACAACGCGCTGCACAGGTCATAGAGCTTGGTCTTCACCGGCTTGCCATTGACGAAACCGGTGCGGTATTTGACGTCGACGCCATAGGCGCTGGTGTCCTGCGAGATGACGAGAATTTCCTTCACGCCGGCATTGACCAAGGCTTCGGCTTCGCGCATCACATCGTGGATGGGACGCGACACAAGGTCGCCACGCATCGAGGGAATGATGCAGAAGGTGCAGCGATGATTGCAGCCCTCGGAAATTTTCAGATAGGCAAAATGCCCGGGTGTCAGGCGCACGCCCTGCGGCGGCACAAGATCGGTGAAAGGGTCATGAGGCTTGGGCAGATACTGATGCACCACGTCCATGACTTCATCGGTTGCATGTGGGCCCGTTACGGCGAGCACCTTGGGATGCGCCATCTGCACGATGCCCTGCCCGCTCGCGTCCTTCTTCGCGCCGAGACAACCGGTCACGATCACCTTGCCATTTTCCTTGAGCGCCTCGCCGATTGCATCCAGCGACTCCTCCACGGCGGCGTCAATAAAGCCGCAGGTATTCACCACGACGATATCTGCGCCCTCGTAGCTATTGGAGATGTCATAGCCTTCGGCGCGCAGACGGGTCAGGATATTTTCCGAATCGACAGTTGCCTTGGGGCAACCGAGGGACACGAACCCGACCTTGGGAGTGTTGCCCGAAATGGCGCCCGAAGCGAATCGGGGGATGATGATTGAACTCAAAACGAAGAACCTTCCAGAAAGACAGCGGGCGCAGCCACGAGGCTGCGCCCTGTTTGCAGGATGCTTGGCATTGCACGTAAGTCGTTATTTTAGCAGGGCTTAGCGAAAACACCTCACAAAACAAAAGCGGCGCTGGAGCGCCGCTCTGTCTGGCTGCAAACCAATCTGCCAGCTTATTTCTTCTCCTCGTCACCTTTGCCCGGAAACGGAAAACCGGTGAAGAGATTGCGGGTTTGCGATTCGATCTGTTCCTGCATCTGCGAGAACATGCGACGGCTCTGGTCAACGTATGCCGTCATCATGCTATTGAGGGCAGGCCCCTGGAAGCTCAGGAACTGGGCCCAAAGGTCCTTGCTCATCGGGCTGTTTTCGCCGTAGAGCGATTTGGTCTGCTCCTGCAACTTCGACTGCATGTCGGTAAAAGCCGTGATGTTGTTCTCGAGGTAACGCCCCATGAAGCCCTGCATGGCGTTGCCATAGAAACGGATCATCTGCGACAACAGGTCGCTGGTAAACATCGGCGTGCCGCCGTTTTCTTCTTCCAGAATGATCTGCAGCAGGATGGTGCGGGTGAGATCGTCGCCGCTCTTGGCATCGATGACCTGGAAGTCTTCCTGCCCAAGTACCAGATCGCGCACATCGGCAAGTGTGATGTAACAGCTCGATGCCGTGTCGTACAGCCGACGATTCGGGTATTTTTTGATAAGTCGTGAGTGATGCTCCGCCATGTCGTCCTCCGGAGGCCTGCTGTTTATGACGTTTTGCGAGATACGCGCCGTCGCAAGACTACACGTGACCGCACCGTCTTTCTATGGTTTGCTGCAGCTATGAGAAGCGCAAAAGCAGCACGCTGCAAAGAAAACCGACTACTACTTAGGAACTAGTTCTCGCTTTGCAGCATACACCACGACAGCGTTTGTGTAGCCGTGGTGTATCCACGCCCTGTGGCGTGTCAGCCCATGTGCAAGCCGCCGTTGATATTGATGGTCGCGCCCGTGATGTAACCGGCCTTGTCGGAGGCCAGGTAGGCACACAGATCACCGATCTCTTCAGGCTTGCCGAGACGGCCTGCGGGTACCGTGGCAATGATTGCCTCGCGCACTTCTTCCTTGATCGCCATGACCATGTCGGTGCCGATATAGCCTGGTGCGATGGCGTTGACCGTCACGCCCTTCTTGGCAACTTCCTGGGCGAGAGCCTTGGTCACGCCGAGGATACCGGCCTTGGCAGCGGAGTAATTGGCCTGACCGAACTGACCCTTGACGCCATTGACCGAAGAGATGTTGATCACGCGACCATAGCCACGCTCTGCCATGCTCGGCAGGATGTGGTGGGTGACGTTGAACACGCTGTCGAGATTGGTCGAGATCACCGCATCCCAGTTGGCCTTGTCCATCTTGCGGAACATGCCATCGCGGGTGATGCCGGCGTTATTCACCAGCACGTCGATCTGGCCGATCTCGGCTTCGATCTTCTTGACCATGGCGCCACATTGTTCGTAATCGGTGACATCGGCTTCACCGGCGTAAACGTCGAATCCGTCGGCCTTCATTTTGGCAAGCCATTCATCCTTCGGCGGGAAATCCGGCAGGCAGTTGGCTACGACTTTATAGCCCTCGCTCGCCAGCGCCTTACAGATAGCCGTACCCAAGCCACCCATGCCACCTGTTACCAATGCGACGTTCTTCGACATGATGCACCTCTCTCTTGATCAAAATCCCGGGCCGGCTCCGACGGGGATCGGGTCGGCCATCCTGCCCCATGCGGGGCAATGCTCAATACATGTGCTGCCCGCCGTTGATCGAGATGTTGCCACCGGTCAGGAATGCCGCTTCGTCCGACGCCAGATAGGCGACCAGGCCAGCAATTTCTTCGGGCTTGCCCAGGCGACTCATGGGTATCTGCGGCAGAATTTTCGACTCGAGAATTTCCTGCGGAATGGACGTCACCATTTTCGTGCCGATATAGCCCGGTGAAATGGTGTTGACCGTGACGCCATGCTTGGCCACTTCGAGCGCCAGTGCTTTCGTAAAACCGTGCATGCCGGCCTTGGCTGCCGAGTAATTGGTCTGGCCGAAAGCACCCTTCTGACCGTTGACGGAAGCGACATTGATGACACGGCCCCACTTGCGCTCGACCATGCCGTCCATGACCTGCTTGGTCATGTTGAAGACGCTGTCGAGGTTGGTGTGAATGACCGCATCCCAGTCAGCCTTGCCCATCTTCTTGAATGTCATGTCGCGTGTGATACCGGCGTTGTTGACCAGTACGTCCACGTGACCCAGCTCGGCAGTCACTTGTGCGACGCAGGCTTGGGCGGAATCAAAGTCAGTCACGTCGCATTTGTAGCCTTTGAACGCATAGCCAAGGTGGTGCATTTTGGTCAGCCATTCGTCTGCCGTTGTATTGCTCGGCGAATACGTCGTTGCAACCTTGTAGCCAAGCGCGGCCAGCTTGATACATACAGCTTCACCCAGCCCGCCCATACCACCAGTCACCAGCGCGATTCGAACCATTTATTGTCTCCAGTTTTAGTTTTTGCCCGCGTGCAAACAACAAGAGGCGCAGCCGGGGCAGCTGCGCCTCTTCCATATTACAACTTCTCTTTGACGTAGCTGCCAGGCGCTGCTTCCATCTGCTTGTATTGGCGATTGCCCAGACGCGTACGTGCCGAAACCTGTTTGCCACTGCGCTGCTTGAGCCAGTCGATCCAGTGCGGCCACCAGCTGCCCTTCTGTTCTGCTGCGGTCTCAAGCCATTCTGCCGAGGTTGCCGCAGAGGCGTCATTGGTCCAGTAATTGCGCTTGTTCTTCGCCGCCGGATTGACGACACCTGCGATATGGCCACTGGCGCCAAGCACGAAAGTGGAGTTGCCGTTCAGCAGACGACGGCCAAGGTAGGAAGTTTGCCAGGGCACGATGTGATCCTCGCGCGCAGCCATGAAATATGCCGGACAGGTAATGCGGCCAAGGTCCACTTTCTCGCCGAGCATCTCGAGCTTGCCTGGAATACGCAGATTGTTTTCCAGGTACATATTGCGCAGGTACCAGGCAGCAAACGGGCCTGGAAGATTGGTGCTGTCGGAGTTCCAGTACAGCAGATCGAACACCGGCGGCTTGTTACCCTTGAGGTAGTTGTCGACCACGTAATTCCAGATCAGGTCGTTCGGCCGCAAGCTGGAGAAGATATTGGAAAGCTCGCGTCCATTCATGAGGCCGCTCTTGCCTATCGTTACTTCCTTGGCGGCAACGGCTGTCTCATCGACATAGCAAGCGATCTCGCCGGTTTCGGAGAAGTCGAGCAAGGCGGTGAGGAAAGTCACGCTCTCGACCGGATCTTCGCCGCGCGCATACGCCACAGCCAGCGCACTCGCCACAAGTGTGCCGCCAATGCAGAAACCGAGCACATTGGGTTTGGCGACCTTGCCGATATCGCGCACGACTTCGAGCGCCTTGAGTACGCCGTCACCGACATAATCGTCCCAGTTCAGCGTGGACTGCTCGGCCTTCGGATTGCGCCAAGAAACCAGGAACACCGTCAGCCCCTGCTCCACCGCGTAGCGAACGAAGGAGTTCTCAGGCTGCAGATCGAGGATGTAGTATTTGTTGATGCACGGCGGCACGATCAGCAAGGGCGCCTCGCTGACCTTGTCGCTGAGCGGCGCGTACTGGATCAGCTGCATGACATCGTTTTCGTAGATCACCGAGCCTTGCGTGGTGGCCAGATTGACGCCGACCTCGAAGGCGGTGTCATCCGTCATCGAGATGCGCCCCTTCTCCATGTCGGCGATCATGTTCATCACGCCCGCGGTAACGCTTTCACCCTTGGTTGCCAGCGCGCGCTGCACGAATTCCGGATTGGTCGCAGCAAAATTGGCTGGAGACAGCGCTTCCACATATTGCTTGGTGAAAAACTGCAGGCGGCTCTTGGCGTGCTTGTCGGCAATTGGCAGGGCATCGGCAAGGGCCGTGAGGTATTGCGAATTCAGCACATACGCCTGACGGATGTAATCGTAGAATGGACTGTTGGACCATTCCGGCGCAGTGAAACGACGATCCTTGATGGCGGCAGGAACGACGGGGTCGGCAGGCGTCTCGTCTGCCTTGCGACCTGCGATGCTGTTCCACAGCCGCGCATGCGTTTCCAGGTGCTGGCGTTGCAGCTGCGTCAATTTTTCCGTATCGAGATTGAATCCTGGCAATGTGGGCATGCCTGGAAATGCAGTACCGGCGGGCATTTGCGACACAGCGTGTGGCACGGCATTTTGCACATTGCCGAGTTGTTGCAGGAAGGTTTGCATGAATGCCTGACCGTTACGGATCATGCCTTCAAGTGCTTCGCGGGACATCTCTGGTGTTTTATTCATGGGGAACTCGGTGAAGTATTGTCGACTGAAACTGCCCATCTGCTGCCAGAGCCAATCGCGCGCTCCTGTGGCGATTTTTGCACTGCACAATAAAACCGTCAAGTGACGCCCTGATGATCATCATTGCAATCGCCTGGCTTTATGTCGCCCTGATGCTTTCCATTGGCGCGAGCTCCATGATCGGCGGGGTGCTCGGCTTCGTGGCGTGGGGGCCGCTGCCTTTGGCGATCTTCTGGTACATCTTCGGCAGAAAATCACGCAGATTGTCACCACGCAGGTCGTCACCAAATTCGCAGCGTAAACCTGAACCACCATCCAGCTCATCCAGCTGAATCAGCACTTTCACGCCATATCAGGCTTGCCATACGACCGGTAATGCCATCGCGGCGATACGAAAAAAACCGGTCCGCATCACTGACAGTACACAAATCGCCGCCAGAAATTGCTGTCGCCGGCACACCCGCCGCAGAGAGTCTTTGCCGGGCGAGCAGGAAGATATCGGCCATCCAGCGATCGGCCTTGCCGGGTCGAAAGGCCATCGCGGCCTCGGCGCTGTGATGCAGGAACGCTTCACGCACTTCTGGCCCGACCTCGAAATGCGCGGGGCCGATCGCCGGGCCCAGCCATGCGATGAGCTCTGCCGGCGCAGCCTGCATCGACGCCACGCAGGCTTCCAGTACCCCGTCGCAAAGCCCACGCCAACCGGCATGAGCGACAGCAACCACGCTGCCGGCCCGATCTGTCAGCAGCACGGGCAGACAATCTGCAGTCATGATGGCGCAGACCACGTCAGCCTGGCGCGCAAGCACCGCATCGGCGGTGTCGTCACCGCAGGCATTGTCAGCATGACAAACCTTAACGCCGTGAACTTGCCGCAGCCAGCGTGGCGCGGCAGGCAGCAAAGAAGACAGGCGACGGCGGTTTTCGGCCACATCCTGCACCGCGTCGCCAACGTGGTCGCCCAGATTAAGGCTCTGGTAAGGCCCGGCACTAACGCCGCCATGGCGTGTGGTGACGAACGCTTTGACGTTGGGTGGCGCGGACCAATCGGGAGTTATCGTGGAAATGTGCATACTGAAGTGCATACGGAATACCCGACGCTGGACTGCGGTTCAGGCCTCGGTACGCACGGCGGCAATGAGGGCACGCAGATCTTCGGCAACCGGCACATCCCATTGCACCGGCTGATTCGAATACGGATGCAGCAAGCCGAGGCGGAATGCGTGCAACGCCTGACGTGTGAAATTCGCCGCTGCACGAATGGTCTGGCGCTTCGGCCCATACACGGGGTCGCCGACGAGGGGATGGCCTACGTGAGCCATATGTACACGAATCTGGTGTGTGCGCCCGGTTTCGAGCACGCACTCAACGTGCGTACAGCGGGCGAACTGTTCGATCACCCGGTAATGCGTGCGCGCCGGCTTCCCGTTCTCCACCACCGCCATTTTCACGCGTTGTGTCGGGTGGCGCCCGATTGGCGCATCGACGAAACCGATCTGGTTTGGCTTGCCCAGCACGAGTGCTGCGTAATGCCGCTTGACGCTATGCTCCTGTAACTGGCGCACCAGATTGGTCTGCGCAGTCAGCGTGCGCGCCACGACCATGAGGCCTGAGGTCTCCTTGTCCAGTCGGTGCACGATGCCGGCACGCGGCAATTCCCCCAGCGACCTGTCGTGTGCCAGCAAGGCGTTGAGCAAGGTGCCGGTCCAGTTGCCGCTGCCAGGATGAACGACAAGCCCGGCCGGCTTGTTGATCACGATCAGATGCTCGTCTTCGAAGACGATGTCGAGCGGAATATCTTCGGGTGCATCGGCCAGCGCAGCGGGGTGCGCTACCGGCTCGACCCCGATGAGTTCGCCGCCCGCAAGCTTGTGCTTGGTATCCACCAGGACACGCCCGGAAACACTCACACGGCCGTCACGAATCCAGTCCTGCAAGCGGCTGCGGGAGTGCTCCGGCAACATTCTGGCCAGCGCTGCATCAAGCCGCATTCCCCCCAGATCGTTTGGCACGACGATTTGTACATGCATCTCCCCACTTGGGGGATCGGCCCTTCCGCTATAATCGGCGGTCTCTTTTGTCGGCGGTGTTGGAATGTTCAAGCTCACGCTTCGTAGTGTACCCGCAGTTCTCGTGCTTGTTGGCGCGCTTGCCCTCACGGCGTGCGGCACCACAGAAGACAGACTGAAGGGAGAAACGCCGCAGGCTCTCTTCGACGAGGCCAAGGAACTGGAAACCGCTGGCGTTTGGGAGCGGGCCATCAAGGGCTTCGAACAGCTTGAGGGCACCTTTCCCTATGGCCGCCATGCACAGCAGGCGCAGCTGGAAATCGCGTACATCTATTATCGGATGAAGGAAACTGCCTCGGCCGTGGCTGCGTGCGACCGCTTCATCAAGCAATATCCGAGTCACCCGAATGTCGATTACGCCTTTTACCTCAAGGGTCTGGCGACGCAGGTTGCCGAAGACTCCTTCATGGACTTCCTCTATGAACGCGATATCGCTGATCTCGATCAGGTAGCGACGCGCGAGTCCTTCGATATTTTCAGGGATCTCGTTACACGTTTCCCGGAAAGTCGCTACGTGCCGGATGCGCGCGCGCGCATGACAAAGATCGTTGACGCTCTGGCACGTCACGAACTCAAGGTTGCACGCTATTACCTGCGCCGCGGTGCGCCGCTTGCCGCAGTGAATCGCGCCAAAGGCATCCTTAAAAATCATGCGGACTCGCCGGTTGTCGAAGAAGCCCTGGCCATCATGATCAGCGGCTACTCGCAGCTCGGACTGGCAACGCTCAAGACAGATGCTGAACGCGTACTGCGCCAGAACTACCCGAAGAGTGCCTATCTGGCGGGCAACTACGAGCCTCCCGCGCGCTGACGCCAGTCGCCCTTGGTGGTCGCGGTGGCGGCGCGTCCATCTCTCCGGCCTCTGAATTCATTCCCGTCCTCGCTTCAAGACGAAGACCATGCAGATTCATACGACCGTTGACAGCTTGCGCGATGCATTGCGCAGCGCCGGCAAGGTGGCCTTCGCGCCCACCATGGGCAATCTTCATGCAGGCCACGTCAGCCTCATGCGGCAGGCCCGGGATTATGGCGATAGTGTTGTCGCCAGCATCTTCGTCAACCGTCTTCAGTTCGGTCCTCGCGAGGACTTCGACAAATACCCGCGCACCTTTGAAGCGGACTGCAACCAGTTGTGCGAAGCGGGTGTTGCACATCTGTTTGCACCGGACGAGAGTGTCCTCTACCCGACTCCCCAGCAGTATTTCGTCACCCCCGCCAGCGCACAGGACGACATCCTCGAAGGCGCCATGCGTCCTGGCCATTTCCGCGGCGTCGCCACTGTCGTCACCAAGCTTTTCAATATCGTGCAACCCACGGCGGTATTGCTCGGGAAAAAAGATTACCAACAACTCATGGTGATCCGTAATATGGTGCGTGAGCTGAATATGCCAATTGAGATAGTTGGTTGTGAAACCATACGAGCTCCGGACGGTTTGGCGTTGTCTTCACGCAATGGCTATCTTTCGGAGCAGGCAAGAACCGAAGCGCCGCGACTCTTCAGGCAACTGCAAGTCATTGCGGATGCCATCGGTAAAGGTCGAAGGGATTACGACGTGCTGGAATCGGCTGCGCTGGAGCATCTGCGCGAACATGGCTGGCAACCCGATTACGTTTCGGTCCGTCGCCGCAGCGATCTGCTTCCTCCCACCGGGAACGAGGCGCTGGTAATCGTTGCGGCAGCCAGGATCGAAAGTACACGCTTGCTGGACAATCTCGAAGTAGCCTGACTGCTGCTGCCGGACCAGGACAGAAACAAGCTCGATGCAAGCGTGCCGGATGCCACGGGCGAGGCAGATTGCAACGCCTGAAAAGAACTTTCTCAGGCAGGATAGCGCTGCGCGCGACGTCTAAAAACGACATCAAAAAACTCGCAGCGCTTTACGACACAACAGGGCGGGGATGACACATCTGACAACGGTGCTGAGGAGATTTGCATTACTGCATCGGACTAATGCAGCAATGCTCTTGGCCCTGCTGTGCATAAGCGTCAGCGCATTGGCCGAAGATGGCAGTGGCAGTGCCATGAATCTGGCCCCGGCCCTCGCCCAGGATCATTTCGTTCAAGATACCGCAGCGGCGCAATCTGTAGCAGTCGCGGAACTGCGCACGGAGGACCCCGTTGCCGTCCCGCTGCGCCTGGAGCGCATGCTCTCGTCCCTGGGCCGGCTCGTTGATCCGGACTCGGGATCTGCCGGTGCCGTGGCGCAAACACCGCGCTGGACAAGCATCCCGAAATTTCTCTACTGGTTGGCATTGCTGCTGCTGGTGGCACTGGCAAAGCGCGATGCGCTGCGACTCTTCCATCGCCTGCTGTCGCGCCCCCCTGCACTGCCGCCGTCGATGCCCTACGCACCGTGGCCCAGCCTGACGGTCATATTCGAAAGTCATACAGCCCACGGGATATCGAGTAATCTGGCCGCGCTCGCCAATGCAGACTACCCGGCGGAGCGCCTGAAAATTCTGGTGCTGTGCCCGATGCAGGAAGAAAAAATCATCGCTGCCCTCCAGCATGCAGCGACGATCATGCCGGGTCGCGTGATTGCCCTGCAAAGCAGTGATGAAGGCGAAGTTGCTGGCCGCTGTTTCAGCACCGGTATCCGCTTCGGCAACGGCGAGCTGGTCATGGTCCTCGCCGACACGCACCCGTGCGCACCGACGGCCATCAAGGCTTGCGCCGAACGTTTCTTTGATCCTTCCCTCGGCGCCTTGCTTGGCTTTCTGCCTGGAGCCTCTGCAAGAGATCGCGCCATTGCGCCGCGCATGGCCAATCTGTTGCGTCTCGCCTCGCACACTGCGGGGATCGCCGCGACCGCTGGCATGACGCCCGGCACGGGTCTTCTCGCGCTACGCCGCTCGGCCGTGCGCACGGCGGGCATGGATACGACCCGCGCCACGGATTGCTTTGCCCTGCTGCGGCAACTTGAACGCTTTGGCAGCCATCATGCCGTACAGGAAGGCGTCGTTGCTGCCGGCCCGGCCGTTCACAACTGGGAAGGCCGTTCGCGCTGGATCGAGCTGTGCGCCAGCGCCTTCGCTGCAACCATGCCTCTCAACCCGCTACGCTGGCTGGCACGCAGCCGGGCCATTCCGTTGAATTTCGGCATGCGCAGCAAGCTCATGCTGCCGGCATTATGGAGCACGGTCGCGTTGGGTAGCATCGTTCTTTACACGACCGGCAACGCATTCGCCGCTGCCATCGGCCTCGCCGTCTGCACGGCCACCGCCTATGGCGTAAATGGCATGCCATCTGCATTCAATTGCACGGCAGTCCTGTTTCGCGTGCATGGCCGCCGCGCCGAAGCAAGTCTGGTGGCCTGGGCCCCTGTCATGTTTTGCCATGACGTCATGATCGCGCTACGCAGCGCACTAGGCACGCTTTGCCGTCGTGCACTTACGCGTGACTTCTCCCACCCTGCAACGACGTTGCCGTCGCAAACGATCGAGCAGAGCACGCAAGCATGAGCTCCCTGTCCCTCGCCGCCCAGGTGTTCTTGCCGCTTGCCACGTGCGCATTGCTGACGCCGTTCTGGCCCGCACTGCGTCAGTGGCGGTCGGCACCACCACCGTCTTTCATGCCGAAAGATGCGCGTCGCAGCGACTGGGACACTACCGCGCGAGTTGAGCAAGAGCACATACAGCACGGTTTTGCCAAGCTGCTGGAGTTATCGGTACGTGACGGTGTGATACGCGGCGCACATGAGGACGGCACGGCTTTCATGGTGCTTGGCCCGAGGAGCCATTTGTCCGAGCAGCTCCCCGCGTCGGCGCGCTACCTGCGCATGCAGGTCATCGCCGCGCGTCATCTGGATATTCCCGGCGAGTTGGTTTGCGACCGGCTGATTTTTGCGCAGGGCAAGCTCAACATTGCCCATAACGCCATCCTGAAGACTGCCTTGTCACAGCGCGATGCAGCGGTCGGTCCGCGTGCGCGCATCCGGCAGTGGATCAGGGCAGAGGGACGGATCGATGCCGCCGAAGGCGCCGCGCTCCAAGGCTGTGCCAGCGCTGGTCGCGAGATCACCCTGGCGCGACGTACGCGCTTCGAACAACTGCTGGCCCCCGTTCTCAGCTTTGGCCGTTGCGAGCCATTGCGCGTGCCTGCCGCGCCCGCCCATCTGATACCCATGCAAGCGCCGGGCAACGCCTTCATCCCGGGCGATGGGCGCTGGATCATCGATGGCGACATGAGCATTCCACCGGGACACGGCGTCAACGCGCGCCTGGTAGTCAGCGGCTCCCTGCTGGTCGGCACCGGCAGCCGCGTGCGCGGCGATGTTCATGTCATGGGGGATCTTGTGATTCATCACGACGCCACGCTCAACGGCGCTGTGCGCTGCGACGGCAATATGCGCATCGGGGAATGTTGTCGCCTGGCCGGGCCGGTACAGGTAACAGGCCAGATTGCGGCAGGCAGCCAGACCGTTTTCGGCTCAGCAGAGCAACTCACGACAGTGATTGCCAGCGAGATACGCTTGCAGGAAGGCTGCATGGCACACGGCGCAATGTGGGCACAACACCGCGGCGAGGTTCTGATGGAAAGCGCACAAACAAGTGGGCAACCCGGCGGCCAACAAAACGCACAGCAGATCGCACCACAGGGCACACCGTCACCGATCTTTGTAAGCGCTCGTACATGAATACGCCCAATCGTCCGCTGAGCAGCCCGCACCATACACGCCCCCTGTTCTCCAACAGGAGGCCACGCAAGGTCGAGCCCACGAGCCTGCCAATGCTCGACCGCGTGCTGCAGTCGGTGGCTCTGGCTGCGGTGCTGACCACCATCCTGATACTGACCCTCAATCCTCTGACCGGCCTGTGGCACACGGCCCTGGGCTATCTCGTCACGGAGCTTTCCATGAACGCCCAGATCGTCGCGCGTGACATTCACGTGGGCCAGGCATCCCTCGGCATGCGGTTGGGTATCAGCATGGAAAGCCCCGCCCCCGACAGTTTTGCCTTGATGCTGCATGGCCTCATGTGCATCGGTGTCTTCGGCATCAGTTGGGCAGTCATGAGCATGCCGTTGCGCTGCGGGCTGCGCCTTCTATGCGTTTTGCATGCGCTCGGCTTGCTCATGATCGCTGCGCGCGGCAATGCTTTCCCGTACAGCCTGCTCGACCATACGCGAGTGCTCTACGATTCTTCGCTGATCTGGCTATTGCTGACGCCCAGCCTGCTTGCAGCAGGTTTCTTTCTGGTCGAACGCTCGTGGCTCAATCGACTTGCCGCGTCGGCGTTGATTCTCGGCTTCGAGATCATTGCGCTGCCGCTCAAGCTCATCCTGCACAGCCTGCTCGTCACGCTGCTATCACCGGTAGCAATCCCGGTCCTCTTCCTTGCCGCAGGCCCTGTTCTCGACATACTGCTGCTGGCTGCGCTCTATGCCTGGGTGCTGACCTGGCCGCAGTTGAAGTTCAAGCTCAGATAACAGACCGCTTCCGCAAAAAGGGCTGCAAACAGCGACCTCGTTGTTTGCAGCCCTTTATGTTTCTACTTCAGGTTTCTCCTTCAGGCTTCTCCTTCAGATTTCCCCTGCAGCTTTCCTGTTCAGTCTTCCAGTGTCAGGAAACTCGCCCCCTCCTCAGCAATGCTGACCACCGCACGCAAGTTGCCGAAGAGATCGCGCCCCATGCCGTACTGCGGCAGATCGATATCGAAGGTTGCGGGGCTGCGCTGATCGAAAATCTGCGCTTCCACCTCGATCTCGAGTATGCCGGCGTCGGCATCAAGATTGATGATGTCATCGTCATGAACGCGTGCCAGTGCCCCGCCAGCGGCAGCCTCGGGGCTGACGTGAATGGCGGCAGGTACTTTTCCCGAGGCCCCCGACATGCGGCCATCCGTGACCAGCGCGACCTTGAAACCCTTGTCCTGAAAGTTGGCCAGCATGGGCGTGAGCTGGTGTAGCTCGGGCATGCCATTGGCTTTGGGGCCCTGAAAGCGCAGCACGGCGATGAAGTCCTGATTCAGCAACCCGGCCTTGGCGTCCTTCAGAAATGCCTCCTGACTCTCGAATACCTTGGCAGGTGCTCGCACCTTGCGATGCTCGGGTTTTACTGCCGAGACCTTGATGACTGCACGACCGAGATTGCCTTGCAACAGTCGCAGGCCGCCATCAGCGCTGAAAGGCTCGGCCGCTGTGCTCAATATGGCCGGATCGCTGCTTTCTACGGGAGGTACCTGCCAGCCAAGCTTGTTGGCCGCATCGAGTACCGGTGCGGTCGCGTATTGACGCAGGCCAGCACCCATGACTGTATGAACATCCTCGTGCAGCAGACCTGCATCGAGCAATTCACGAATCAGCCATGCCATGCCGCCGGCATTGTGGAACTGATTCACGTCGGCCTTGCCGTTGGGATAGACCTTGGCCAGCAAGGGTATGACATGCGAGAGCGATTCGAAATCGCCCCAGTCGATGATGACACCCGCCGCGCGGGCAATGGCTACCAGGTGCAAGGTGTGATTGGTCGAGCCGCCGGTAGCGAGCAGGCCGATGATGCCGTTCACAATGGCGCGCTCATCGATGAGGCGGCCGATGGGGGCAAATGATGGCTGACCATTCACTAGCTGCACGACGCGCTGAGCCGCCGCACGGGTCAGCGCCGTCCTGAGCTCGGTGCCCGGCGGAATGAAGGCTGCGCCGGGCAGATGCAGGCCCATGATCTCCATGAGCATCTGATTGGAATTGGCGGTGCCATAAAACGTGCAGGTGCCCGGCGCGTGGTAGGACTGCGATTCGCTTTCGAGCAAGGCGTCCTGCCCGACCTCGCCTGCCGCATATTGCTGGCGGACTTTTGCTTTCTGATCATTGGAAACGCCGGTCGGCATCGGGCCGCCCGGCACGAAGATGAAGGGCAGATGGCCGAAGCGCAATGCACCGATCAACAGGCCGGGAACGATCTTGTCGCAGACGCCCAGACACAACGCAGCGTCGAACATATTGTGCGACAAGCCAATGGCCGTGCTCATCGCGATTACATCGCGCGAAAACAGCGACAGCTCCATACCGGCCTGGCCTTGCGTGATGCCGTCGCACATGGCCGGCACACCACCCGCGACCTGTGCCGTAGCACCGACCTCACGCGCCGCCTGTTTGATGATGTCGGGATAGGCACCAAAGGGTTGGTGCGCAGACAACATGTCGTTGTAGGCGGTGACGATGCCGATGTTGGGCGCCTTGAGCGTCTTGATACGGAACTTGTCTTCCGGCGGGCTGGCCGCAAAGCCATGGGCAAGATTGGTGCAACCGAGCTGGCCGCGATATGGCGAGCCGGGAATGGCCGCGTCGATCCGCGACAGATAACGTGCACGTCGCTCGGCACTGCGGCTTTGAATGCGGGACGTTATTTCAGCGATACGGGGGTCCAGGGACATTGAGTGACCTCGTCAAATCGGGCTAGCCCGTGAAAATGCTTGGATGCGACACAACACGAAGCACGGACTGTTCCCGTGCAGCGGCGCCAATGTCTGTCAGCCTGCATCATCGCAACTGTTGGATCACACTGCAAACAGCCTTGCATCCGTGTTTGATCTGGCTGCGACAACACATCGCATCGAGTGGTAAATTCGATGCCCGCCAAAGACATGGACACCACATCATGAGCCCGAATTTTCCTGATCTCAAAGACAAGCGTGTGCTGATCACCGGCTCCACCATGGGCATCGGGCTCGCCACGGCACAAGCCTTTGCGCACCAGGGCGCGCGTGTCGGATTGAATGGCCGCAAGGCACCGGAGCATCTCGACGACATCCTTGCAGGCATGCAGACCGACGGCGGTGAATCGGCATTTTTCGCGGCGGACCTGGCGCACAGCGCAGGGTGCCAACAGCTCGTAGACGCCTTCGTAGCGCGCTTCGGCGGCATCGACGTACTCATCAACAATGCCGGCGGGTTGGTCGGCCGCAAACCGCTGGAGGCCATCGACGATGAATTCTTCGACGCAGTAAGCGATCTGAACATGCGCTCGGTACTGATGACCACGCGCTTTGCCTTGCCCCATTTGCGCGAATCAGCAAAGCAGTCCGGCCAGACCGCCAGCGTCATCAGCGTCGGCTCCATCGCAGGACATACGGGCGGCGGGCCCGGCGCGGCGCTCTACGGTGCATCGAAGGCCTGGCTGCACAACATCCACAAGAACTGGGTGGATTTCCACACCGCGGAAGGCATCCGCTTCAACATCGTTTCGCCAGGCACCGTCGATACGGCCTTCCACGCCGACAAGAACGAAGAAGTGCGACAACGCATCAGCGCCGGCATCCCGATGGGGCGCTTCGGCAAGACCAGCGAAATGGCGCCAGCCTTTCTGTTCTTCGCTTCACATGCCTGCAGTGGTTACATCACCGGCCAGATTCTTGACGTCAACGGCGGTCAGTACATGCCTTGAGACAGATTTACCCTCCGGGAAAAGCAGCTTGCAACATGTGAGCTGCAGCACGTGCCGTCCATTCCATATGCATATATTGATACCGGACATGCGCCGGGCTAAACTGACGCACAGGATGCTGCACTCGCAGCTCGTCAGGCTTCATCGAGACATGTATGGCACATAAAGGCTTACGCCCTCATTTTCTCGCCGCATTCGCGCTGATGCTATTGCTCGCGTCATGTGGCGGTAGCGATCTCCCTGTTCCCGGCGCTTTGAAGTCCATCAACATCAGCAAGATGGAATGCCCCATCGCCAGCGACGGCGCCACCATTCCACCCGGCACCAATTCGAAGGTGAAGGCTTATGCCATCGTGGTGGGCATCGATCTGTCGGATATCGTCTGGGCCTGGGACGCGGATGGCGGTGTCATCACATTTGGCTCGCAGAGCCAGCGGGACAATACCTCGACCATCGACATTACCGCTCCTGCATCAAGAGCCAAATTCAAGATCAATGTACATGCGACCGCAGACGGCAAGCGCGCCGACTCGACCTGCGAACTGGAAGTAAACTAGCCAACGCAAGCGGCGTGTAGCAACAACGCCGTGCACCCACGCTCGTCTCGGCGAGCGTTCAAAACCCCGCACCCACCTGCGTGAAAATAGTTAACTAGCCTCTCAGAAAAACGGCGGAATATTGCGCACTTGCGGCAGGCGAACCAACGATTCCTGGTGTGGCATGCCGAGCGCTTCCAGCTCCCCGCGGAACAGCGTGTCCGTCTGATCGACATAGGAATGGATAACCTCGACCCAATGCTCGAATGCACCCTTGGCTTCGCGCAACGACTCTTCAAGCTTGGCACGATCAATCTCGCCACTCCGCTCGAAATTCACCATTTCCTTGAACACAACTCCGATGTCCTGTTCGAGCTGCTGATAGCTGCCATGAAAGGCATGCGTCTTTTGATCGCGAAAACTTGCCATTTTTGACTCCTCCTTGAACCGGATTACAAGAACGCCGAATGGCAGTGGCCCAATGCGCACCGCTTCGCTTCATTCCGCCGAGGAAGCGCTGGCACACATCGAAGTCGCCAGCAAGGCATATTCCCGCGCCGATGGATCGGGTAATCAAGCGGCTAAGTCTTGTCGCGCTCAGGACGACGCCGCGCAAGCGGTGGTATTTGCAATGGGACTTCGAGCCTCGTCCGACAGGCCACCTGTACTTGTTGATGAAGAACTTGAAGGCCGCGGTCGGGTGGGCAGGAACAGCCGTAAACCCTGTGCTTCAAAACCTCATGTTCTTGAAGTTCTTCTTTGCCGCTAAAGACACCTGTTGCCAGTCTCCGCGCATCAAGGCTTCCTTCTTCTTGCGATTCCATGGCTTGATCTGCAGCTCAGCCGCTAGCGCTTCTTCGCGCGTTGCAAATTCCTGCGACCACGCAAGTTCGACAGGCAAGCGTGTCGCCGTATAACCACCACACGCCCCTGTCATGTGTCGACCAATTCGTTGTTCGAGGTTGTCCGTATGACCGGTGTAATAGCTGTTGTCGACACAACGCAGAATGTAAGTCCAGAACATGTTCTCTCTACGGCAGTACGTTCTGCCACCCTTCCCTCGATACAGGCCTTCGGCCTACTCGGGGCGAACGGCTGTTTTTTGAGGCGCACCTCACGCGGCCCGTTCGTGCCGAGTGCCGCGAAGCGGTATATCGAGGCATCTCACGATCTCCACACAAACAAAAGCCCGACAGTTCAACACTGTCGGGCTTTTGATTCTCAACCCAAGGTGGGAATTTACGTAGCAGGCGTAGCGAGCGGGATCGAGGTTGAGACGAGGAGCAGAACTGTACTCAAGTACAGCGAGCACCGGAATCTCAAGATCGACCCGCGCAGTAGCCTGACGCGTAAATTTAGCGGATGACGCGAGCGCCTTTGCCCTTCATCGCTGCTTCGACTTCTTCCACGCGAACCATCGAGGTATCGCCCGGGGTCGACATGGCCAGTGCGCCGTGCGCTGCGCCGTATTCGACTGCGGCTTGCGGGCCCTTGCCTTCGAGGAAGCCATAAGCCAGGCCGGAAGCGAAACCGTCACCACCACCAACGCGGTCGTAGATTTCCAGGTTTTCACGCTTCATCGATTGGTACAGCTCGCCTTGGTAGTACAGGAGTGCGGACCAGTCGTTGAAGGTAGCCGTGGTGGCCTTGCGCAGCGTGGTGGCTGCAACCTTGAAGTTCGGGAATTCGGCGACAGCAGCCTGAATCATCTTCTTGAAGCTATCGGTTTCGATCTTGGTCAGGTGCTCGTCGGCGCCTTCAACTTCAAAGCCCAGGCAGGCGGTGAAGTCTTCTTCGTTGCCGATCATGACATCGCAATACTTGGCGATGTTGCGATTGATTTTCTGCGCGCCTTCCTTGCCGCCCTGGCTCTTCCACAGCGATGCGCGGTAGTTCAGGTCGTATGCAACGACGGTGCCGTATTTCTTGGCAACTTCAACAGCTTCGATCACGGCTTCAGCGGTGTTCGACGCCAGTGCGGCGAAAATGCCACCGGTCTGGAACCAGCGCACGCCTTCTTCGCCAAAGAGTTTCTCCCAATTGACTTCACCCGGGCGGATTTGCGATGCAGCCGAGTGGCCACGATCGGAACAACCCAGGGCAGGACGAATGCCGAAGCCCTTTTCCGTGAAGTTCAGACCGACGCGGGTGTTCTTGCCCAGACCGTCGAAATCGCGCCAGATGACGTGCGACATGTCGACGCCGCCTTGCATGATGAAGTCTTCAACCAACCAGCCCAGATCGTTCTTCGGCAGCGCGGTGACGACGGCAGCACGCTTGCCCCAGCACTTGCGCATGGCGCGAGCAACGTTGTATTCGCCGCCACCTTCCCACACCTGGAAGCTGCGGGCATTGCGCACGCGGCCAAAGCCCGGGTCGAAGCGCAGCATGACTTCGCCGAAGGAGACGCAATCCCATTTGGTGTCGGCGACGGATTTGATGATCAGTTCGGACATTTCAGATTCCTTGATGTGAAAAGGTGAAATTTTTTAAAAGCGTTTTAAAAACGTTTCAACAAGCTGTTGAACCGCGGGCCGTTCAGCTTGCGCGGAACGGCCCGTCGAAATTCAATGCCTGATTATTTGCTCGCCAGTTCAGCCTTGATCGTTTTGACGAGTTGAACGGTTTCGCGGACCTTTTTCTCGATGCCGGCGTAATCCTTGGCCTTGAGCAGATCCTTGGTGATCAAATTGCTGCCAATCCCGCAAGCGACGATGCCAGCGGAATACCACTTGCGCAGCGACTCTTCGGTCGGCTCGACGCCGCCGGTAGGCATGATGCGCGTCCAGGGCATCGGACCCATGACGTTCTTGACGAACTCGGGACCGCCAACGGTAGAGCCCGGGAAAACCTTGACGATTTCGCAGCCAAGTTCCTGTGCATCGCCGATCTCGGTGGCGGAACCACAGCCGGGGCTGTACGGAATGGCGCGACGGTTACAGACCTTGGCGACATCCGCGTTAAGCAGCGGGCCGACGATGAACTTGGCGCCATTGGCGATGTAGATGCCGGCAGTCGGCGCATCGACGATGGAGCCGACGCCCATGATCACCGAAGGATCAGCCTTGGCGAAATAATGGGTTACTTCGTAAAACACGTGGGAGGCGAAATCACCACGGTTGGTGAACTCGATGCACTTGGCGCCGCCATTGGCACAAGCCTGGATCACGCTCTTGCACACTTCGACGTCCGGATCGTAGAACACCGGAATCACGGCTTGTTCCATCATTGCCGACAGAACTGCCATGCGGTCTTTAGCTGCCATTGAATCTCTCCCGAAAGGAATTTTCGGCACCGCGGAGGTACGGCGCCCGAATCAGCCCGCTATTTTGAGGCAATGGGCACTCGGGATCAAGGGAAGTACGGGTCGTTGTAGCTGGATGGCGGGGAGAAATCGCACGTTTTTGATCCAGTTCAAGGGGAGACGAGCCCAATCGCCGCTCATGGGGCAGAAACTCTCGCCCCGTCATTCCCGCGAAGGCGGGAATCCAGTGGCGTTCGGCACTCTCAGCAAAGCCGCTGGGTTCCCACCTTCGTGCACTCTGTCCGCAATAAATCTGCCGTTTCGCGCCAAGCCTCATGGGAGTAGAAATCACTGACCTCGTCATTCCCGCGAAAGCGGGAATCCACTTCTACGTGATGCGCTGTTCGTGCCATCAAGTAGATTCCCGCTTTCACGGGAATGACGAATTTGGGGAGTAGATCGCACAAAAGCAGCTGCCTCCCATGCGTTCTCTTCTCAATGAAAATCGCGACTCGTCACGTTCAAGGCGCCCAGCCAGGGCGAGAGATCGACTAGGTGTTTGGCGACCAGCAGCACTACATTGTTTTCAGATTGAAGCTGGCCGAATACGCCCAACAGACTTGCGCTCAGCACTTCGCGACGCTGCTTCTGCGCTAGCCAGGGATGGACGATCACATTGATCACCCCAGTCTCGTCCTCGATGGTGATGAAAACACTTTTGGCCGAGCCCGGCTTCTGGCGGCAGGTCACGATGCCGGCAGCGCGCCCCGGCGCCCGGTCCGTACCTTTGAGTACCTCGACATTCGGACGGAAACGGCGCTCATCCAGTTTGTGGCGCAGCAAGGCAATGGGATGTCGCCCTAGCGTAAGACCTACGGTGCGGAAATCGGCGACGATATTTTCGCCCTCCTTCGGCGCAGCAATCTCGATCGGCGCCTCGCGCGAAGGCACTGCATCGAAAAGATCCCCTTGCACATGCAGACCGCTGACTTGCCAGGCAGCCTGACGACGGTGACCACTCAATGCCACCAAGGCGTTGGCGGCGGCCAGGCGCCGCATGTCACCCGCACTTAGTCCGGCGCGTACGGCCAGATCTTCCACACTGGCGAATGCACGTTCGCCGCGCGCCATGACAATACGTTCCGCCGCATCCTGGGAAAATCCACCAATCTCGCGCAAACCCAGCCGCACGGCGGGTCGTGCCTCAGTTTTCAAATTTCGATCCGCATTATTGCCCCACTCCAGCTTGCAGCCCCAGTCGCTGATGCTGACATCGACTGGCTCGACACGCACCCCATGCTTTTGCGCATCCTGCACCAGCTGCGGCGGCTGGTAAAAGCCCATCGGCTGGCTGTTGAGCAAGGCGCACAGGAAGGCTTCCGGCTCATGGCATTTGATCCACGAAGAAACGTAGGCCAGCAATGCAAAACTTGCTGCGTGCGATTCAGGGAAACCGTATTCGCCAAAGCCTTCGATCTGACGGCACAGCGCTTCAATGAAATGATCGGGAACCTCCCGCTTCCTCATGCCTGCACGCAGCTTGTCCTTGAACTTCTCGACATGGCCTTTCTGCTTCCACGAAGCCATTGCGCGGCGCAGCTGATCCGCCTGACCCGGGGTGAAATCAGCTGCAACAATCGCCAGCTGCATGACCTGCTCCTGGAAGATCGGCACACCAAAAGTACGATCCAGCACGGCGTCGATCTCGGGGTTGATGGATTGCACCGACTTTTTCTCAGCATGGCCTTTCAGATACGGATGCACCATGCCACCCTGGATCGGGCCCGGCCGCACGATGGCCACTTGTACGACAAGGTCATAATATTCGCGCGGCTGCAAACGCGGCAGCATGGACATCTGCGCACGTGACTCGATCTGGAAAACGCCCAGCGTGTCGGCCTTGCAGATCATGTCGAAAGTGGCTGTGTCCTTGACCGGGATATCGTCGATGGTCCAGTACCTGCCAGTACGCACCGACATCCAGTTCAGCGCACGACGGATCACCGTCAGCATGCCTAGCGCCAGCACGTCGACCTTGAGCAGGCCCAGTGATTCGAGGTCGTCCTTATCCCACTGGATGACCGAGCGATCAGCCATGGTCGCGTTTTCGATCGGCACCAGGCGCGACAGCGGCCCTTGTGAAATGACGAAGCCGCCGACGTGTTGCGACAGATGGCGCGGGAAGTAGCGCAAGGCTTCGGCCAGCGCCAGCCACTTGGCAACGCGCGGGCTCTTCAGACTGAGGCCGATGGCGGCGAGGCGTTCAGGCAGCTCATCGCGTTTATCCCACCAGGCGAGCGAGCGCGTCAGTGCCGTGATTTGCGCTTCACCGAAACCGAGCGCCGCGCCGACATCACGCAGCGAGCTCTTGGTGCGGTAACGGATCACCGTCGCCGCCAGCGCGGCACGCTCACGCGTGTATTTGCGGTAGATGTACTGGATGACTTCTTCGCGGCGTTCGTGCTCGAAGTCTACGTCAATGTCCGGCGGTTCATCGCGCTCGCGTGACAGGAAGCGCTCGAACAGCAGATGCGCGCGCGTCGGGTCGACCGCCGTAATGCCCAAGGCATAACACACCGACGAGTTCGCCGCCGAGCCGCGCCCCTGACACAGGATGCCCTCGCTACGCGCGAATTTGACGATGTCGTACACGGTGAGGAAAAACGCTTCGTATTTTTTCTCCTCGATCAGCGCCAGCTCTTTCTCGATCTCGGGGCGCACCTCCACTGGAACGCCATCGGGGTAACGCCTCAGCAAGCCGGCCTCGGTCTCCTGCCGCAAGTAGGAGGTCGGCGTGTGTCCTTGCGGCACGATTTCGCCCGGATATTCATAACCCAGTGTGCCCAGATCGAAATTGCACTGCTCAGCAATGCGCACGCTTTCTGCCAGTAGCGCATGTGGATAAAGCCGGCCCAGGCGCACGCGCGTGCGTAGATGCCGTTCGCCATTCGGGAACAGTGAATGTCCGGCATCGAAGACCGTCGTGTGCAGTCGAATGGCAGTAAGCGTGTCCTGCAGGGGGCGCCTTTCCTTGGCATGCATATGCACGTCGCCACTGGCCACAAGAGGAATGTCGCAAGCCGCGCCAATCGCTTGCAGGCTGGCGAGAAAAGCCGCGTCGTCAGGGCCGCACAGCAGCTCGGCAGCGATCCACAAACGGTTTTCCTGCGTGATCGGATCGGGCGGGAAGCGCTCGGCCAGCCAGCGCGCATCGTCGATGTCTGGTTTCTCTGGCGGTAGCCACAGCGCCACGCAATCCGGCACAGCACCGCGCGGCACGATGCTGGTCAGGTCGCCACGTATGAGCTGGTATTCGCCCTTCTGCGAGCGCCGCCGCGCCAAGGTGATGAGCGCAGAGAGATTGCCGTAACCTTCGCGATTCTTCGCCAGTAACACCAGCCTGAGGCCACAGTCGAGCGTGAACTCGCTGCCAACAATCAGCTTGGGCATTGGCAAGAAAACAGGCGCTTCCTGCCCGGCATCTGCAGCGCGCTTTGTCTCGGCGGCGTCTTCTTCGCGCATGTCCTTGAGCGCCTGCCAGGCTTGCACCACGCCCGCGACCGAGCATTCGTCGGTAATGGCAATCGCCTTGTAACCACGCAAGCGCGCCTGCTCCATCAACTCCCGTGGCTGCGAAGCACCGCGCAGGAAACTGAAGTTGCTGAGACAGTGCAGCTCGGCGTAATCGGGAAGCCCGGTCACGTCACGTGCCCTACTTCAAAACACGCAGCAAGACCGTGCGTAGGTTGGCGCTGAGCTTGCGAAGCCCAACTTTCAGGCCCGCGGTGACACATGTTGGGCTTCGCTTTGCTCAGCACCAACCTACAAATTCTGTAGCGACACATCACGCGAATACTCCCTGCAGCCACCAACCCTGCGTATCGCGGAAAATCCACAACCACTCGCCGCGTCGCGACACTGCGACGTAGTAATCGCGCTGCACATTGCCAAGCGCAACGCCTTCTGCGCAGGACTCGCCTTGATCCCACCAGCCGCTTTCGATGCGCTCCGGCCCGGCAACGCGTTGCAGCACGCCACCGTAATGCAGTGCCCCGCCGCGCTCCTGCAAGGCTTGCGGTTTGGGCAATAGCCAGAAAGGGCGCGGCAGGCCGGCTTGCACGGCCTGTACATCTGCACGCTCGACAGCCAGCGTCGCGCACTCTGGCCGGTGATCTTCCTTTATCTGCATGGCATGCACAGCCTGTTTGCCAAGCCGCGCCCGCAACCGTTCGATCACCGGGTCCAGCGACTGCGCGCTACTCTGCGCAAACAAGCCCAGCGTGCTGCCGGGCAGGTGCACGGGCGTCGCCGCTTCGAGTCGCAGATCGGTCACGGCGGCGCTCAATGCGAGGCGGTCGAGGCGTTCGCGCAACACGCGCTCCATGCGTTCGAGCTCACGTGTCGGGCTGGCAAAGGCCAGCACGAGATGCGTATCCGCAATGCCATCCTCATGCAGCAATACCAGATCGCATTCGGCAACGCCCGCAGCGCGCGCACTCAGCCAGCCGGACAGGCTCGCCAGCAAACGCCGCGCGGCAAACAGCAGCATGGCCGCCTGCTCGACCTTGGCTGGCAACTCCAGCTTCTGCACGAAGCACGCCGGGAAAACGAATTCGCGCCGCAAGTCGGGCGCCTCACCCAGGGCCTGCGCCAGTTGCTGCGGCAAGCCGATGCCAAAGCGGCGCGCCAGCCCCGACGCAGGCAGTGCGAACAGATCCTTCAAGCGGCGCGCACCGAGCGAAGCGAGTGTCTGCTCTTCTGCATATGACAAACCAATTACATTGACAGGCAGGTCTTGCAGATTTTTCCTGCCTGCTTGCGCGTCCTTGCAGCAAACCTCCCGCCCTGCCCGCGCCAGCCATTGCGCAGCGCGTGGTGTTGGCGCCAGCGCCATGTATGTACTGAAACCCTGTGCCACGGCGCCATCGCGAATGAGCCCGCACAACACCTTCAACCCGCCGAACAGGCGCAGACAGCCGCCTATTTCCAGCAGCAATTCATCGGGCGCCGCAAGGCTGACATGCGGCGAAAAATTACCGGCCCAGCACGCCAGCCGATCCAGCGCTTCCGCTTCGCGCAGCGGCTGGCGTTCATGCACGTTCAAGCCCGGCGCCAGCCCCAGTGCGCCCGACAAGCGCATGCCTGCCTCGACGCCCAGTGCCTCGGCCTGCGCATTGGCGCACACCACCAGATGCTGCGCGGCTGCCACGGCAGGTGGCTCCGCCGCATCGAATGCCTCAAGCGGAAAGCGATAAAAACGCAGGGCGAGCCAGAGCGTGCTCATACAACGCGCTGCCTCGGCTTGCTTTCGACCACTTCAAGCTGCGGCCTGCGCATAGGCGGCTGATCGCTGCGCACACGCGACCATGGCAAAGGCCGCGCCACCTGCAATAGCAAAGTCTTCTCGCAAGGCGGGCCGCGACGCTTGAAGATATCGACCTGCAAGCCTTGCTGATGGCCCCGCAAACTCAAACGCAAAGGCGCGGGCGATGCCGTCTGCATGCAGGAAAGCGGCCGGAACATGAACGCCAGGCTGCGACTCCCTTCAGCCGCCAGTTGCAGGCGCCGCAGCGACTTGTTGCCGATCTTCGCCGGCAGCCATGCCAGCACTGCGCCGAGCGCACCGCTCGCCAGCAAGAGCTCCACGCTCCAGGCGATATCGTCTCTCGGCGCTTCCACCACCAGTACCTGCTTCAGCGGAAAGTGCGCCGCCCAGGCCGGCGCATGCGCCATGCCGGGCGGTGCCACGATGGCCACCGGCAAGGCGTCGGCCGTGCACTGCTGCAAGGCAGGCAGCAACATCGAAACCTCGCCCATGCCGCGTGCGTCGGCCAGCAACTCCACCAAAGCGCCGCGCGGCCAACCGGCGCCCGGCAACTCCGCATCCAGTTGCGCAAAGCTGCTGCTCACCGACTCCGCATCCAGCCCGGCCAGCCGATCGCCGCGCCAGATATCGGGGCGCAAGAGCACATCATCGAGAAGCAAAGGGAGGGCGGACATGGATTAGGAACTGCAAGGGCTGCAGGTTTAAGAAGGAATTACCTGGCGATTTCGTCATTCCCGCAAAAGCGGGAATCCACTCGGTGGCACAGTCCTCACGTAAAAGTGGATTCCCGCTTTCGCGGAATGACGCGTCTTGATATAACTGTATTTTCATACAGTATAAGCAGCCCACCCAGGAATACCATAGCCCGCAAAGCCGCACAGACAGGCGCTCTCCAAGCCGCCCCCTTGCGAAGCCGCATGCAGCAAGGCCTGGCGGCAGGGTGTGCTGAAGAGGCGCCTCAGCCAAGCGCGTGGGACAATTACTTCATGGACGCAAAAATCCCTGCCACAACGCCCGCTGCCGAATTAGATCCAGAGAACCCGGAACTGACCTGCAGCACTTGCCAGGCCTGCTGCTGCAAGCTGGAAGTCATTCTCATGGGCGAAGACGACGTGCCGCGTCACCTGACACGTCAGGATCAATGGGGCGGTGAAGTCATGCGTCGCCTGGACGACGGCTGGTGCATTGCCCTGAATCGGGACACGCAGCTATGCGGCATCTACGACCGGCGGCCGGGCGTATGCCGCGACTACCTCATGGGCGGCATCGAGTGCGCGGAAGAGCGCTCACATCTCGATGCGAACGGCGCGCTGCGTGTGGTGTATCGCTTGCGGGCGCGGTGAAGACTGCTGAATTAGGCCTCAGCAGGCACCGAAGCGGAGCGAAGAGGACCGCAAGCGCAGCCTGCTACTGCCCCGCTACACTGTCGCGTTAGACCTCATGTAATCACCAGCTTGCTTTTTAGACGCTGTGTTTGCTCACCGTAAAGGTTAGTGAGAATGGATTTTCATGAGAAGCGCCTTGCACTGACGTGCCCGAATAAATTTCGAAAGTCCCTGCAGTGATACTTTCATCTGCCGCGGTAATGGTGAACTCATAGTCACCAACTGACGCCATGTGATGGATGTTTGTGATCTTGCTAGAGCTAGCTGGGTAGGACGAAACAAACAGCACATGGTCATTGTTGTCTATGTGCGTTGAATAGCGAATTGTGACGCTTTTGATATACGTAGACGCATCCAGCCTAACAAAGAACCTTTCTCCTCCCGTCGATGTGCCACGAACAACGGAGACCCCTTCGATTAGGTCGAACGTAATGCGTGACAGCTCGGCATCCGTGAAACTCAAAATGTTGTATGGAAGCGGGCCACTGACAGCTTCGTCGTAGATGACATAGGGTGTCGCTGGCGCCGTCGCCGTTGACCCGCCGCCACCGCATCCGCCAACCAGTATCGGCAAAATCGCGAAAAATATAGCTATTGGTTTTAAGGTCTTATAGATCAATGTATGCCTAACGCTTGATGTGCAGCGGCGGGTTGTCGCTATGCTCCAAATCCACCCTCCTGATCAATCCCCTTCAACCCACTCCACCTCGGCACCCACGGTCCGCAGGTTCTCGACGAAACGCGGATGCGCACGACGGATCGGCGTGGCGTTCAGGATGACCGAGCGGCCTTGAATGCTTGATGCCACCATCAGCAGCGCGATGGCGACGCGGATGATGTATGGGCTCTCGACCTGCGCAGGCCGCAGCGGGATGCCGCCGAAGGTGATCAAGCGATGCGGGTCGGCCAGCACGGTATGTGCGCCGAACTTCGACAGTTCGCTCGTCCAGCCCATGGCACCGTCATAGACCTTGTTCCAGAACATTGCGCTGCCCTGTGCCTTGACACCCAGCGCTACGAAAATGGGCAGCAGGTCGACCGGGAAATAGGGCCACGGGGCTGCTTCGACCTTGGTCAGGATATTGGGTGTGAAAGGTGGCTTCACGCGCAGACCGCCAGCCTGCGTGGCGCGCGACCAGCCGTCCTTGTGTTCCACGGTGATGCCGAACTTGGCAAAGCTGCGGTCGATCAGCGGGAATTGCTCGGGTGCGGAATTCTTGACGACAATCTCGCCATCGGTGATCGCGCCCAATGCCAGGAAGGTGGTGATTTCGTGGAAGTCTTCATCGAAGCGGTACTCGCCACCCTTGAATGAAGTGACGCCTTGCACGCGCAAGCGCGAGGTGCCGCAGCCTTCGATGGGCACGCCGAGCATGGCCATGAACCGGCAGAATTCCTGCACGTGCGGCTCGCAAGCGGCATTGGTCAGCGTCGAGGTGCCTGTGGCCGCAGCTGCCATCAATACGAAGTTTTCGGTCGTGGTCACCGAAGCGTAATCGAGCCAGTGATCCACCGCGCTCAGCGCATCGGCGCTTACCACCAGCGAGCCGATGCCCTGCTCCACCGTGCTACCGAACTGCCGGAACACCTCGACGTGGGGATCGATCTCGCGCACGCCCAGCGTGCATCCCTTCACGTCGTCTTCCAGGCGCGCCACACCAAAACGCGCCAGCAACGGTGGCACCAGCATGATCGAGGAACGCATCTCCTCCGGCAGGTGATCACGTTGTGGATCGAATTTCGTGTTCTTGTGATGCAGCTCCAGCGTACCCGTCGCAAAGTCCATCTTCACATCGCTACCGAGCTTGGTGAATATCTCCAGGATCTTGCGCACGTCAGTGATCTCGGGCACGCCCAACAGGCGCAGAGGCTGGTCCGAGAGCAAGGTGGCGCAAAGGATTGGCAGCACCGCGTTCTTGTTGGCAGAAGGCGTTATCTCGCCGCGTAGGGGGCGGCCACCATGGACGATCAGATTCGACATTTGAAAGCTTTGATCAGTATGAAAACAAGCTTCGCATCATGCCACGCGGGCGCCACATCCGCTGCAGTGACGCCCAGCGCTATAGATGCGAAACTAAGACTTCCCGCAAAGGGAAACGTAATTTTGCAACGGGGCTACTGGCACATCCGCCGGATTTCGTCTTCCTTGATCGCCAGCTCAACCTGTAGCAGCACGGCCTCGGTGTTGACGACGCTCTCGTCCAGTTCGACATGTCCGGTCAGCACCTGGTCGGGCGTCAGCAGGCCGCCTTCATAAAGCGCCCAGATTTCTTTGCCGAATTGCGTGTCCTTGAGCGTCGGCGCGAAGGTGCTGAAGTAGCTGCGCAGGTTGATGACATCGCGCTCAAACATCTCGAAGGCGTTGCTGTTGCCCGCTGCGTCGATTGCCTGCGGCAGGTCGATGATGACCGGGCCGTCTTCGCCAACGAGGATGTTGTATTCGGACAGGTCACCGTGAATGACGCCCGCACACAGCATGCGCACGACCTGGTTGATGAGCATGGCGTGATATTCCAATGCCATTTCTTCGCCAAGCTCGACGTCGTTGAGCCGCGGGGCGGCCTGGCCTTCGGCATCCATCACCAGGTCCATGAGCAATACGCCTTCGAAACAGATATGCGGCTGTGGCACGCGCACACCGACCGCCGCCAGTTTGTATAGCGCATCGACTTCGGCGTTCTGCCAGACTTCTTCTGCCTTTTTGCGGCCATAGCTGCTGCCCTTGGCCATGGCGCGCGCCTCGCGGCTGTTCTTGACCTTGCGGCCTTCCTGGTAATTGCTCGCCTGATGAAAGCTGCGCTGATTGGCTTCCTTGTAGACCTTGGCACAACAGATTTTATCGCCACAGCGCACGATATAGACCGTGGCCTCCTTGCCGCTCATGAGCTGCGACAGCACCTCGTCCACGAGGCCTTCTTCTACAAGAGAAAGAAGTCTTTTTGGGGTTTTCATGGGGAAGGAATGTCTGTCCGGTCTGCAAAGATGCAAGCATTTTCCCACGCATCGGGTGCGTCCCCCCGATTCATGTGCATGAGATACAAATTACCGCACGCGCCCTTGCTGCTTCGTTTCCAGATTTGGTTGCACCGCCTTACCCAGTCTTCACGTATGACCGTAATCGAATAAGATTGCTGTGCGCACCTCAATTTCATGGAGAGTTTCATGCCCTGCATTCGCAGATGGGTATTCGGCCTGACCTTGCTGTCGAGCCAGTTCAGCGCACATGCTTTTTCCTGCCCGACGCCACCGGCCGGCATACAGGACATCAAGGCTTTTGGTTACTACATCGACCGCGCCAACTCGATACGCGACGAACAGAAATTCAAGGCGACGCACGCGCTCACCAAACCCTTCGAAGACTTCGCCGATGATGTCACCAGAATGTCGGACGTCTATCTCGCCGATCATGATCTTGAAGCGGCAAAGTGCACAGGCGCCTGGCTCGATCGCTGGGCGCAGGACCGGGCCATGCTCGGACGAATGATCATCGTCGATAACGACCAGCCGGAATACACGCGCAAGTGGACGCATGCCGCAGTGGCGATTGCCTACGTCAAGGTCAAGCCCGCGCTCAGCGCTGACATGCACGCCAGCATCGAGCTCTGGTTACGCGAGCTCTCGCAGCGAACGCTCGGCTACTGGAACAACCCCAGGAAGACCCGCAACAACCACTACTACTGGACCGGCGTCGGCGTCATGGCGACGGCTATCGCGACCGGCGACAGAGATCTGCTCGACCGGGCCCGGAGTATTTACGAAAGCGGGCTGAGCGACATCAATAACGACGGTAGTCTGGACAAGGAAATGCGCCGCGCAGGCCGCGCCCTGCACTATCACAACTACTCGCTGGCGCCGCTGGTCGTTATTGCCGAAATGGCCCGTTACACCGGCGAAGACTGGTACGCGCTCAAGAAGAATCGCCTCAATGTTCTGGCCGAACGCGTCGCCGACGGCCTCGCCGATCCGGGCTGGTTCGTCAAGGAATCAGGCACTGATCCACAGGTCATACCCGGCCCGAACGATACCGGCTGGGCAGAGTTCTATATCAAACATGCACCACATCCCGAGAAATTCCAGCCGCTGCTCAACAAGCGTCCGCTGATCATGCGCGACCTGGGCGGCAACCTGACATTGATGGCTGAGAAAGGTGTCTTCGATCAGCCGAAGCACTAATGGGCTTTATTGGTCTTTCCAAATTTGCGGCAACGAGACTGGCACCGTCGCAGCCGTTCGCCCCGAGTGCCGCGCAGCGGCTGTATCGAGGGGTGGGTCGATCACGCGCTGGGCCTCGATACACCGCTGCGCGGCACTCGGCCCGAACGGACTGTCGTGATGTACGAAATGTAGGGTGTCAGTGAGCGTAGCGAACTGCACCATATAGCGCGACGGTGCAGTTCGCTACGCTCACTGACACCCTACGACCGTGCAATTTGACGCTCAGCACGCCACCGCGAATTCGCGGACTTGCCGCGGCCCATCCAGACACACAACGCCGTTCTGGAACATCTTCAGTTCGCCAGGCGCAAACGCTACCCAGTTCTCGTTCGATGTCAGCGGCTTGGTCGCGATGATGGTGATGCAATCGTCGAGGTGGTTGTGCTCGTTGAAATCGATACTCAACTCGCAATCGACCAGATGCGCCTTGGTGAAGGGATATTGCCGCGTTACGTAGTGCAGGTGCGTCGAGCAATGTGCGAACAGCACTTCGCCATTGGACAGCATGAAGTTGAACACGCCGTGCGCGGCGATCTCGTTGGTGAGTGCCTGCAATGCAGCATGCAGCGCATCGAGCGAGGGTGCTTGGTCGCCAAAACGCGCATGCAGCCCCTGCATCAGGAAGCAGAAAGCGCGTTCGCTATCGGTAGCACCGACGGGGCGAAACGCGCCGGAAAGCGTCGGGGCGTAGTGTTTGAGATGTCCGTTGTGGGCAAAAACCCAGGAGCGGCCCCACAGCTCGCGCTTGAAGGGATGCGAATTCTCCAGGGCGACCGGGCCTTGCGTGGCCTTGCGGATATGGGCCACGACGTTGCAGGATTTGACGGGGTTGCGCTTGATCTGCTCGGCCAGTGGTGAGGCGACCGAAGATTTGTCATCGACGATGAGATGGCAAGCACGGTCTTCGAAGAAGGCAATGCCCCAGCCGTCGCTATGCTCGTCGGTTTGCCCGCCGCGACGCGAAAACCCCTCGAACGAAAAACTGATCGAGGCGGGTTTGTTGCAATTCATCCCCAGAAGCTGACACATCTTTTCGGGTAATCCCAGACGACCTGAATGCCGATACCGGTTCTAACGTCCTGCCTGTCACAAAGTTAACACACAGTTACACCGTTCGAGGCATTTTGTCGCCCTGCCATCGCAATGCAAAACACTTGTTTTCATTTGCTCAGCATTTATTCACGAAATCGGTGGTCTTGCGAGTGCTGCTCACGCAGAAACCGGCGGCAAGATATCCCTTACCGTCTGCCAGACTGTGCCATGCGCAGCCACGAGCAAACCGACGCCTGAACACGTTGCGCTATAGGCGCCGCCGTCGAGACGCGCGGCACGGCCGCCGGCCTCGCAAATGAGCAACGCACCTGGCACATGGTCCCAGGCAAGGGTTCGCCAATACAGCAGAAATTGCCATTGGCCGTCGAGCATCGCTAAGTAATCCATGCCAGCCGAACCGCTACCTGGCTCGAACTGCAGACCGCTCTCGACACGCGCCAACGCAGTGACACAATCCTGCGGGAGAAAACGGGTTTTGACGATGCCGCGCAAATCCTCGCCAGGCGCCGACATCAGGAGTCTGCTGGCGCGGCCATTGATAAAGGCTCCTCGCCCGATTTCAGCCGCCGCCAGTCTTTCGTTAACGGGCGCATAAATCCAACTGGCGATTGCCAAACCATCGTGTAGTAATGCCACCATCATGGCGAAGCTTGGCAAGCCCGCCACGAAATTTGCTGTGCCATCGAGCGGATCCACCAGCCAGACCCAGCCTCTGGCGATATCGTCGAGCAAGCCTGGATTTTCTGCGACACCCTCTTCACCGATAACTCGCGAGCCTGGCAGCAGGGCTTGCAAGCTCAGGCCGAGCGCCTGCTCCACCTCGCGGTCAACGATGGTAACGACTTCGCCCGGCGCCTTCTCGATGACATCGCCAGCCCGCAGCGCGCGAAAACGCGGCATCACCAGACGCCTGGCGAAATCCCGCAACAAGTGACCCACCACATCGATAGGTACAACGCTGCCAATACCGATTGCGTCGCTCATACGACGCCCGATGTGCCGCCATCCACGTTGATGCTCGCTCCCGTCACATAGCTGGCCGCTTCAGAGGCAAGAAAAGCGATCACGTTGCCCGCCTCGCGCGCCTCGCCCACCCGCCCCAGTGGCACGCCACTGCCGAGATTTGCGTAGTGCTGATCGGGCGCCAGATGCTGGCGTTCAGCCGCGCGCGCCTGCTGGCCGCTCTTGAAAACGCCGACACAAACGGTATTGACGAGGATGTTGTCAGCAGCGAATTCCTTCGACAAGGCCTTGGTCAGCGCGATGCCGGCAGCGCGCGTGACCGATGTGGGCACGGACTTCGCCGCTGGCTGCTTGCCGCTCACCGTAGTGAGGTTGATGATGCGCCCGCCGCCCTGCCTGCGCAGATGCGGAATCGCGGCGCGACTCACACGGATGGCGGCGAATAGCTTGAGGTCGATATCATCCTGCCAGATCTCGTCCGTCGCATCCTGGAACGGCCCGGCGCTCGAAGTCCCCGCGTTGTTGACGACGATGTCGAGCCTGCCGAAATGCGATACGGCTTCGGCGACGAAGCGCTCCACCGCGGCCGCGTCGGTGACGTCGGCAACAATTCCCAACACCGTTCCGCCCTTGGCGCGAATGTCTGCCACAGCTGCTTCGAGCACTTCGGCACGGCGCGCGATGATCACGACATGGGCACCCTCTTCCGCCAGCACTTCGGCGGCGGCCTTGCCGATGCCATCACTACCGCCGGTGATGAGAGCCACCTTTCCCTTCAAACCAAGATCCATGATCAACCTCCAGTCTGCGTAAAACGCGTGAAACCCAGATCTACATCGTAGGGCATGTTCACAGCAGGCGGGCGCTCGCGCATGATGGCGGCTCAATCACACTGAGAGGTGTCGCATGAGTACCCTGCAACTTGGCCCCGACAACGTTGCCGGACAGGCGCTACGCCAGCGCATCGAAGTCGCCGGCTTCACTATTCACGCCGATGCATCCGTCGACAGTGGCGGCTCCGGCAGCGCACCCGGGCCGCACGAATTGTTCGATGCCTCGTTGGCCGCTTGCAAGGCACTTACCGTGACCTTATATGCCCGGCGCAAAGGCTGGCCGCTTGATCACGTCGATGTTGCGCTGACACGCGATGCCAGCGCCGAACGCGAAGGCGTCTATCGTCTCGACGTGGCGCTGACGCTGCATGGCGCCCTCGATGATGCCATGCGCGCACAGTTGCTTTCCATCGCCGAGCGGTGCCCCATTCACAAGCTGATGACTACGACCACCGTGTCGATCACTACGCATCTTGCATAGAAGAAAAATAGAGGAAGAACATGAGCAATATCCGCCAGCGCATCACGCCACACATTCGCGATATCGGCTTCCCGGTGCGGCGCTTGCTGCCCGATGCAAAAATGCGCAGTGTCGGCCCCTTCGTCTTCCTCGATCACATGGGGCCGACGACCTTTGAAGCCGGCACCACGGCGGGCGATGTGCGCGCGCATCCGCATATCGGGCTGGCAACCATCACCTATCTTTTCGCGGGTGCCATCATGCATCGCGACAGCCTCGGCTCGGTACAGCGCATCGAACCGGGCGACGTGAACTGGATGACAGCGGGGCGCGGCATCGTCCATTCAGAACGCATGCCCGCTGACATTCGCGAAACCGGTGCGACAGTCGAAGGCCTGCAGATGTGGGTGGCCTTGCCGCAGGCCTCGGAGGAATGCGAGCCCGGCTTCTGGCATTACCCATCGGCCGACCTGCCGCGCGTCGAACTCGATGGTGCAAGCATCCATGTACTCGTCGGCAGCGTTACGGGTGCAACGTCACCGGTCAAAGCCGCCAGCCCGACGCTGTACGCGGCGCTCGACATGCGCGCTGGCGCCGAGCTCAGCGTGCAGCCCGACTACGCCGAGCGCGCGCTGTATGTCGTGTCGGGCACGGTGGCCATCGATGATGAACTTGTCGAAGCCGGCACCTTGATCGTTCTGGAAAGCGACGCTGAAGTCGAAGTCACCGCACAGAGCGATGCACGCCTGATGCTGGTCGGCGGCGCGCCACTGGATGGCCCGCGCATGGTGTGGTGGAACTTCGTTACGAGCAGCAAGGAACGTCTGGAGGCTGCGAAAGTTGCGTGGGCGAATCAGGACGCCACACAGTTCCCGCAGGTGCCCGGCGAAGTGGAAAGGATTCCGCTGCCGGAGCGTTGAGCTCGCTTCGAACCCAACGTAGGGCGTAGTAAGCGCAGCGCCACTACGCCGACATCGCGTTGCTTCGCCGGTATCGTGAATCAAACGGCGGAGTTGGCACTCCGCCCTACTCACGAAATCGCTAGGCTTTTTTCCTGGCCGCGCTTTTCGTCGTTACGTTGCAGTTGTCCTTAAGGAAGCGCAGCGCTTCCTTGCCGTCCCAGTCTGAATCGTCCTGCATGTATTTCTGCGCTTCGGGAAAGAACTCTTCCTTCCACAAGGTCAGCAAGGCTTGTTTGATTTCGAATGGAGCCGAGGTCTGAATAAGCTGGGGCACGACGAGTTCGTCGAAGCCGTTCTCCTGCACCTTGCGGATCAATGCGCGCGCTTCCGTTTCGGTCAGCGATGTCTTCGGTTTGACGCCTGCCGCGAGACACATGAATAGCGTAAGACGCGAGTAAGGGTCTTCTTTCCCCTGCGTAAGCCGGTGCCATTCCTTGGACACCAGACTGTCGTGTCGACTGAGGTCTTCCAGGCCGTCCTCGCGCAGGAAGTAGCATGACTCGAAGACGTCGAGCACGGCTTCCAGTGTCTGCGTCGGATCGAGGATCAGCGGCGCGTCGTGCTTTTCGATTTCGCGTTTGATGCTCCTGGCAACGTCACTGTGTTCCTCCGGCACACCATCAAGAAGTGTGCGGGGAGATTTCACTTTGCCACTGGTTTGCGACTCGGCGCGCAAGCGGTCGAGCAGCTGCGCAAACAGCTGATGCGTTGGGCATGTCTGCTGTTTCAGCATGCGCATCAGGATCGCCGTGCGGATGACGCCATCAGCCAGAGTCAGGTCAAGCTGTGCGTGTGGCACGCCCATGTCTTGCGCAAACCAGCGCGCGGCAGCGAGGGTGGCGGCGTTGGCCTGACGATGCTTGAGTGCATTGCGATAGGCCGCCAGTGACATGGGTTTTGCCAGCGTGGACTCGTCCTGGAAGTCTTTCAGCGGCTGCCCCCCGCCTTCGCCGAAGAGGGTCGATTCGGGCATGGCGTGGAGCTGTTTGAGCAGTTCGTTGCCGCCGCGTGAGTGCGACAGGAAGGTGTTGTCGCGCAGGGATTCGGCTGCCTTCGTCAGGTCATCGCCGAAGCTGTTCTCCAGGTAAAGACTGACGAGATGGATCATTCGCCTGCGCGCATTGTCGAGGTCGGTCTGGAGGTGGCTGCCACCGAAATAGTCGGCGATCTGGACGCTGCCCTTGGCGCCATCGGCAATCATCGTGTCCACAACATCGGGCGCGATCAGCCCGTTTTGCACGCCATGGCACAGCACCCTTTCGAAGAAAGGGCGCTTGTCGACAATGGCTATATTGCGCTGTGCGTTTGTTGCGTCTGACATGTCGCGGGTGATTTAGCGAGTTGGAGGAAGCCGTTCGCCCAGAGCGTAGCAAAGCGAAGTCGAAGGGTGCGAATCTCGAGCAAGAAGGTGCTTCGACTTCGTTCGCTATGCTCTCTACGCTCAGCACGAACGGAGTTGGGTGCGTGGAAAAAGATAGTGAACCTGTTAAAGCGCTGACTCTTCCGAAGAGCTCGCAGGTGGCGCCTTCTTTGGCTCGGCAGCAGGCGCTGTATCCTCTGCGCCGCCGGCACGTGCAACACGTTCGGCTTCTTCCTCGGCTTCCTGACGCAGGCGCTCTTTCATGCGGTTTTTGAGCATGGGCCAGATCTGCTCGAACATGTCCGGATGCTCGTGTTTCAGGCGCCAGGTCAGTTCCTTCCAGTCGCCATCACTCGCTTCCGAGCGATCAATGGCATCGCTTTCCTCATCCACGAAGAGGTTGAAGGTGTCGTAGCGCTGGAAGTGCATGACTTCTTCATCCCTGTCCGAGAGGTAGTCGACCAGCGCTTCGCAGCCGCCATCGAGCGCACCAATGGCCTCGATGAAATCCGCCGTCTCGTCCTCGTCGCGAAAAATGACGGAGTTGATCATGCCACGCAGATAGACGTGGGTGCGATCGGCGTAGAGCTTTTCGTTGAGCACAGCGCGGGCGAATTGCTCGGGCGTCACCAGCAGATTGATCACTGATTCCTTTGATGCATCGAACTCGCGGATGATGGCCAACAGATCCTTGGGCGGCAGCTCTTCAAGCACCTCCACCAGGGCGTGATCGCCTTCGGTGTCGACCAGCGATACCAGCGCGAATTCCGCACCGGAAATATCACCAGCACCGATGAGTCGAGCCGCTTTTACAACCAGGGAATTTGACATGGGGATTTCGGCATTTTCGGTAGGGAATTTGACGCGATTTACTCACAAATCCGTCATTCCCGCGAAAGCGGGAATCCACTATGTGGCACGGACGAGCGTTGCGTAGAAGTGGATTCCCGCTTTCGCGGGAATGACGATACATGTGTGGCTCGTGATTTACAAAGCACCGCGCTAGTAAGTTGCGCGCGCCGTTTGCTACTCCGCCTGCTACTCGCGACGATCGAAGCCCTGCTCTTCCATCCAGCCAGCACCGGCTTCATCGAGATCGCGCTCGTCGTCCTCAAGGTCGTCGTTTTGCTCGCCGCGTTCTTCTTTTTCTTCATCGCTCTCTTCTGCTTCAGCTTGGGCAGCGCTGGCAGATTTCGAGGCAGATTTTGCAGAATCCCTTTCGTGCAAGAACTCCAGGCAAACGACCGTGGTCATGAACTGTTCACCGCCCGCTTCGCACAATGCGATGGCGGCAAGGTCCGCAGCCCAGGGTTCGAAACGCACGGCGTCTTCCAGCCTGTCCCACGCGGGAAACTCGTCCGGCTCGGTTGAAGACAGGAGTGTCATCGCATGCGGGTTGATGAAGCTGATGCCGCCATGAAAGGCGGGCGCGACCATTTCTGGCGCGAAATCGATCATCGACATCAATGCGGAAAACTGGCTGCGCTTTTCCTTCAGCCGCGCGGGCAAGACATTCTTGCCTTCGGAGTCGGTCTGCAGGTCTTCAAGTTCGGCGCTGTAAGCGGAATTCAGGTCTTCAAAATAATGGGAGATTCTCATTGCAGCACTTTGTTGATGTAATTTTTCCAGATGCCGAGCGCGCTTTCCAAAGGATTTTCCAATAGGCTGCGGCGCCGGTTTTCGTCGTAGGCTTGCCGTCTTGTTGCATCGGAGAGCAACTCGTAGGCTTCTTGTATTTCACGAAATCTTGTCGGTGCGTCCGGCGCGGAATTCTTGTCCGGATGGAACTTCGAGGCGTTCTTCCGATAGGCGCTTTTCACTTCGGCGAGCGACGCGTCAGCCTCCAGTCCGAGTACAGCGTAGTGATCTTTCATGCCCTTGTTTTTCTCAACTGTCTGAAGGATTTGATCAAGCTTGAAGCAGCGCGGGAAACGGAGTGTACGTTGATCCGCGCGAATTCAGACAATAAGTCGAACGGCCGTGCTACCTCGCAGCACGACGAAGTGTTGAAAAGTCACTGAAAGATGCCCGGAGAGCCGCATGGATACTGGCTCTCCGGGCATTTTTTGCAGCCTAAGGTTCGTGCGGCGCGGGCAGCACTGGCACTTCCTCTGCCGGATGGGCATGTCCATGACGCAGACCCGACACACGCTTCTTCAGCCATTGCAGCAGATCATCCACGTAAGTGAAGATCACCGGGATAACGAGCAGGCTGAGGAACGTGGACGTAATCACGCCGCCGATCACGGCAATCGCCATCGGTGAGCGGAAGCTCGGGTCGGCGCCGATGCCCAATGCAATCGGCATCATGCCTGCTGCCATGGCGATGGATGTCATCAGGATGGGGCGGGCGCGTTTGTGGCAGGCGTCCATGAGCGCGTCGTAGCGGCCCATGCCGCGCTCGCGGCGCGCCATGACGGCGTACTCGACGAGCAGGATGGAGTTCTTGCTGACGATGCCCATCAGCATGAGCAGGCCGATGATGGAGGGCATCGAGAATGCGTTGTGAGTGAGCAGCAGCGCGATCAGTGCGCCGCCTACCGACAGCGGCAAAGCGGCGAGAATCGTGGCCGGCTGCAGGAAGTCATGGAACAGCAGCACCAGCACGACGTAGATGCACAACACGCCGATCATCATGGCGGTGCCGAAACTGCCGAAGAGCTCGGCCTGGCGTTCCGCGTCGCCCGAAGTGAGTTGCCTGACGCTGGGCGGCAGCTTCATCAGGGAAGGCAGTTTTGCGGCTTCCTTGGTCACGTCGCCGATGCTGCGGCCGGCCAGCTCGACGTCGATGCCGACATTGCGCGAACGGTCGCGGCGGCTGACTTGCGCGGGGCCGTTGCCGATGCGAATGTCCGCCACGGAGCCAAGCGTGACGCTGCCGCTGCGCGCGGGGATGCGCAGTTGCGAAATGGTTTCGAGATCCTGACGTACGCTCTTCTCCAGTCGCACACGGATCGGCACCTGGCGCTGCGGCAGATTCAGCTTCGGCAGGTTGGTCGAGAAGTCGCCCGAGGTGGCGACGCGGACCGCGCTGGCGAGCGTTTGTGCCGTTACACCGCGGTCGGCGGCGAGCGCATAGTCGGGCCGCACCTGGATCTCCGGCCGTTGCAGGCTGGCGCCCGATGTCACATTGCCGATGCCCTTGAGCGTGCGCAGATCGCGTTCCACCGCACGACTTGCGGTGAGCAATTCGGCGGCGTCATCACCGGCGAGGATCAGCTGCAGCTTCTCGCCGCTGCCGCCAATGCCGATCGACACGCGCGTGCCGGGCAGCACCTGCAGCCGGTCGCGAATTTCCGTTTCGATTTCCGATTGCTTGCGTGGCCGGTCGGACCGATGCGTGAGGCTGACGGTGAGCGTGGCCTTGCGCACATCTGCCGTACCGCCGACACCGAATGCGCCCGCAGAATTGGCGACGCCGATGGCGGAGAAGACGTGCGTGACATCGGGCGTGTCTTTCAGGATGAGGCGTGCCTGTTCGGCGATGGCACGCGTCTGCTCCAAGGTGCTGCCGGGCTGCAACTCAAGCGTGACGCGGCTCTGGCTCAGATCTGCAGCCGGCACAAAGCCGGTCGGCAGGAGCGGCACGAGCGCAATCGAGCCGATGAAGAAGACCATCGCCGCTGCGATGGTGCTCTTGCGATGGGCCATGCACCAGCGCACCGCGCCGAGGTAACGCGTCATGAGGCGGCTGTCTTCGTTGACGTGATCGGTCGGCTTGAGAAAGTATGCCGCCATCATTGGTGTGAGCAGGCGTGCGACGATCAGCGAGGCCATGACGGCCACGGCCGCCGTCATGCCGAATTGCTTGAAGAATTTGCCGGGCACACCACCCATGAAAGCCGTCGGCAGGAACACGGCGACCAGCGCGAAAGTAGTGGCAATCACGGCGAGGCCAATTTCGTCTGCGGCCTCCATGGCGGCGTCATAAGGCTTCTTGCCCATACCGAGGTGGCGCACGATGTTCTCGATCTCGACGATGGCGTCATCGACGAGAATGCCGACAACGAGCGCGAGCGCCAACAGCGTGAGGACGTTGAGGCTGAAGCCGGAAAAGTACATTACCGCGAAGGTCGGGATGATCGACAGTGGCAAGGCCGTTGCCGACACCAGCGTGGCGCGCCAGTCGCGCAGGAACCACCACACGACGAGCACGGCCAGCAGTGCGCCTTCGAACAGCAGATGCATCGAACCGCGATAGTTGTCTTCCACCGGCTCGACGGCATTGAAGGCTTCGGCGATGCGCACTTCAGGATGCGCAGCGGCAAGTTTCGCTACCGCCTTGCGCACGTCCTTGGCCACGGCTACTTCACTGGCACCCTTACTACGCGTGATCTCGAAACCGACCACCGCCTTGCCATCGAGCAGAGCCAGCGCACTGCGCTCGGCGACCGTGTCGCGCACCTGACCGAGCTGATCGAGCCGCACGTGACGACCATCAGCCAACGGGATGTCCAGTGCCGCAAGCTCGGCCACATTCGCCACCGCTCCCAGCGTGCGCACAGACTGGATGGAACTACCGATATCGCCGCGACCACCGGAAGCATCCTGCTGCGTCTGTTTGAGCTGGGTGGAAACATCCAGCGCAGTGACGCCGAGGCCCGTCATCAAGGCTGGCGACAGATTGACCTGCACCTCGCGGTCCAGCCCGCCAATGCGGCCGACCTTGCCGACGCCCTTGACGGAGAGCATAGCCTTGGCAACTTCGTTATCCACGAACCAGGACATGTCCTGCTCATCGACACGATCCGACTGCACGGTGAAAGTAAGGATGGGCATGCCCGAGGTGGTGATCTTCGACACCACCGGCGGCGTCATGTTGGCAGGCAGGTCGGAGCGTGCGCCGTCCACGGCGTTGCGCACTTCGTTGAGCGCTTCTTCCAGATTCTTGTCGATGTTGAACTCAACGTAGATCAGCGAGGAACCATCGGTCAACGTACTGTAGATGTGCTCGATACCGCCAAGCGAGGCAAGCCGGTCCTCGATCTTGCGCGCCACTTCCGTTTCGAGCTGCTCGGGCGCCGCACCTTCGAGGCTGGCGCTGATCATGATGGTCGGCAACTCGATGTCGGGGAAATTCTGGATACCGAGATTGCGCAGGCCCATGATGCCCGCGACGGTCAACACTACGAAGAGCAGCAGCGAGGGAACCGGGTTGCGGATCGACCAGGCGGAGAAATTCATCAATGCGCTCCGCTCTGCGCTGATATTTCGGGCGTGGCGACGGGGACGGGGGCGCCCGGCAGCGTCGTAGCCGGGTCGGTGCTTATGGTTGCTGCGGCTCCCGTTGCTGTCGGCACCGATGCAGCGGCTGTGGCGGCGTCGACAACGCGCACCAGATCGCCATCGTTGAGGAAGGCCGCTCCCGTCGCGACGACGCTCACGCCTGCAGGCAGACCGTTAACAATCTCGATCACGTCGCCAACTCGTCTGCCGGTAGTGACTGTGTGCTGAATGACGTGCTTGTCCGGACCCAGTTCGAAGACATAGCTGCGGCCGTCACGCTGCACAACGCAGACCTGCGGCAAGGTCGTCGCTGCGCGCTTGCCGACAAGGATTTCGCCGCGCGCGTACATGCCAGCGCGCACACCGTTGCGACTCGGCACGTCGACATACACCAGCGCATTGCGTGAATTCACATCCAGCGTTGGTGAGGTGATGCGCACGGCACCGATGACACTGGAGCCATCCGGCAGGAAGACGGTTGCCTTCTGGCCGGGACGCACCAGCGACAACTGCTGCGCGCTGACCTCGGCACGCCATTCGACACGGCCCTGCCGCACCAGACGGAAAAGCTCGGTACCCGCCGACACGACGGCGCCTAGCGTGGCAGTGCGTGATGAAATGACGCCATCATCGATGGCATTGATGCTGGTTTGTCTGAGGCGGATGTTCTCGCTGTCGAGTTGCGCCATGGCGGACGCCAGGCCTGCCTTGGCAGTCTCCTCGGCAATCAGGTACTGGTTGATCTGCTGCTCGGACAATGCGCCGCTGTCGCGGATCTTGCGCGCGCGATCGGCATTGGCGGCCGCTTCCGCGAGGCTGGCTTTCGACTGCGCGACGGCAGCTTCCTGCTTGCGCAATTCAGCCAGCACCGTGTCCTGCGACAGCAGCGCGAGCGGCTGACCGCGTTTGACCTCGGTGCCGACGTCGACCATCACGCCTGCGATGCGCAGGCCACTGACCTCGGCACTGACCACGGCCTCCTGCCAGGCCGTGAGGGCGCCGCTCACGGCCAGCTTGTCGTCCCAATTGGCATGCGATGTCTGCACGATGCTGACGGTCAGCGCGGGGCGCGCCGTACTGGCCGCCTTGTCACCCGCAGGAGCGGCGTTCTTCGCATGCCGGATGAATATCAGCACAAACAACAACACAACAACGATCAGCAGCGCAACCAGGATACGGCGGCGGTTGCGCTTCAGGGTAAATCTCAATCCTTCACTCACAATTTTTCTCCGTTGGCTGAACTCGTAGCCGCCGCGTTCGTTTTTTCATTTGCAGCACTTGCACCGCTGACCTGCTGCCAGTCACCGCCAAGCGCCTTGTACAGATTGATCCAGTTAAGAACGCGGTCACGCTGCAGACCAATGAGGCCGAGTTCAGAACTGATCGCTGTGCGCCGTGCGTCTTCGAGCGTAATCAATCCTGCACCGCCCGAGCGCCAGTTGGCTTCAACGGCGCGGTAGTAACGCTGCGAGCTGTCGGCTGCGGTGCGTGCGTCAGTTTCACGTCGCGCTGCGCTGTCGAGATTGACCAAGGCCTGCTCGACTTCCTTGACGGCGTTGCGCACAGCCAGGCGATAGGTGGCCAGTGCCTGGTCATAGCGCGCTTGCGCAGCGGTGACTTCTGCCCGGCGTTTGCCGGCGTCGAACAGCGGCACGCTCAGCGCGGGGCCGAACGACCAGGAAGCTGCGTCGTTGCTGACGCCTCCTATCTTGACCGTGCCATAGGAGATCGAGCCGCTCAATGACAGACGCGGATAGCGATTGGCCTCCGCCACGCCGACATCTGCGCTGGCTGCCGCCAAGGCGCGCTCGGCCGCGCCGAGGTCGGGCCGCTGGCTGATCAGCGCAACCGGCAAGCTGGCAATCGAGAACTCGCGCGGTACTGGCAATGCCGCTGTCGTACCACCGAGCAGATTGCGTAATGCCGGTTCGTCCATGCCGGTGAGTGCAACCAGCGCCTTGACGGTGAGATCGCACTCGGCCTGCTGCGCAATGAGATTGACCGACGCGCTCGCGGCACTGGCAGTGGCGAGATTGCCATCGGCGGGCGCCGTGAATCCGGCATCGACGGTGATGGCGGTGAGGCGTGCTGTCTCGCGCCGCGATTGCGTTTCGCGCTGATTGGCGGCCACAAGTAACTGGCATGCGCGATAGCTGGTGTAGTTGCTCGCCACTTCGGCGGCGAGTGACACCCGGGCTTCGTGCCAGTCACGCTCGGCACCCTGCAAACGCGCCCGCGCCGCCTCGGTCGCACGCCGCACGCTGCCAAAGAGATCCAGCTCCCAGGCTGCATCGACGGCTACGCCCGTCGTGGTCTGTGTGCCACTCAATGGCGGTGTCGCACTCGCACGTGTCGACGAAGCACGACCGTTCAGTGACGGGAACATATCCGCGCGCGATGACACAATGGCTGCGCGCGACTGCGCAATGGCAGCCGCCGATCTCTCGAGCGTCGGGCTATCGGCTTCGGCCGCCTGCAATAGCCGTGTGAGCACCGGCTCGTTGAACTGCGACCACCAGTCGATCAAGCCAGCCTCCTGCCCGCCATGCGGCAATGCGGCCTGCCATGACTGCGGCAACCGCAGATCGGGTTGGCGATAGTCAGGCCCCACAGCGCATGCTGAAAGCATGGCGGCGATTGTCGGCATCATTGCCAGGCGCTGAACCAGGTGGAAATTCAAAAGGCGCATCCGGTCACGAGAAATCGGGTTTGGTGGGGCTGATAGAAGAGATGCGGGAGCTCGCCGACAAGGCTGAGTCGAAGATTCTAAGCGACGCGGCCGGGGAATCCCGGACTTTACATTTCTTCATACTCTTTAAACGTGGCCAGCATGTCACGCAGATCCAGCCGGGGTAGCAAGATATGATCCTTGATTGCACGCGCCTGATTACGCAAACACAAGCGCGGTACGCCAACCCGGCTTGCGGCCCTGATACGCTATTGCCTTCACCCGCCTCCACCCGCTTTCTGCAGGAGTTTCACCATGATCGTTTTCGTGACCGGCGCGACAGCCGGCTTCGGCGCCGCAATTGCACACCGTTTCATTGGCGCAGGCCATCGCGTGGTCGCACTCGGCCGTCGGCAGGATCGGCTTGAAGTCTTGCAACAGCAGTTTGCAAGCCATCTGCTTCACACCGTCGTGCTCGACGTGCGCGACAACGCGGCAGTCGAGCAGGCCATCGCCAACCTGCCAGATGAATTCGCCGAGATCGATGTGCTGGTGAACAACGCTGGGCTCGCGCTGGGGCTCGAGCCGGCGCAACGTGCCGAGCTCGACGACTGGGAGCGCATGGTCGACACCAACATCAAGGGGCTGATGTATGTCACGCGTGCCGTGTTGCCCGGCATGGTGGCGCGCAAACGCGGCCACGTGGTGAACATCGGCTCGGTCGCAGGCAGCTATCCCTATCCCGGCGGCAATGTGTACGGCGCGACCAAGGCCTTCGTGCGCCAGTTTTCACTCAACCTGCGTGCTGATCTCGTCAATGCGTCGGTGCGTGTAACGGACATTGCGCCGGGCCTGTCCAGCGGCACCGAGTTTTCGTCAGTACGTTTTCATGGCGACGATGCCAAGGCAGCACAGGTCTATGCCAACACGCAATCGCTGACCGCCGAGGACATTGCCGAATCGGTGTACTGGGTGACGACGCTGCCGGCACACGTCAACGTGAATGTGCTCGAACTCATGCCAGTGACGCAGGCACCCGGCCCGCTGACGATAGCCCGCGGCAAGTAAGCGCCAGCGTGAGCTGTGTCACGCCGCCGTAAGAATGCCCCGCATCGTGATGCAATGCCCTTGATACGATCCGTACGTCCTTGCTACGCACATCTGTGCAGTCAGCCAGGCATTACAAGAATTCGAATCGTCCACGGGGAACCCGCAATGAACATGATGCACACCATCCGTAACGCAGCCTTGGTGCTCGCCACACTGTCAGCATTCAGCGGCGCTGCAAGCGCGACAGTCGTGACCGCCGGCAATGTCACCATCAGCGCACAGACTTATGGTGCATTCGAAGATTCGACGACACATCTGACCTGGTTGAAGCTCGATAACTTCTGGAACACGACGACCTACGACAGTCTTACTGCCAGCCTCGTCGGCAGCGGCTTCCACCTGGCCACGCTCGGTCAGCTACAGGCTCTGCAAACCTCGATGCCAGCCAGCCCCGCCGCCTTCAGTTATGACACGCACGTAGTGGGTGGCAATTATATGGGCAACCCTGCGCCTGGCATGGACCGCAGCCTGATCTGGGGCATCTACGAAGATGGCAATGCCGCAGATGGCGTGAGCTACTCCTGGATATATGACACGGACACTACGTGGAATTTCGGTCCCAATTCCGTTGCACACAACGCGCAGCTGAAAAACGCCAATGCATCGAATCAGGATCTGGGCGCCTGGGTCGTGTCGAATTCGGTCCTCGCGTCAGTGCCGGAGCCGGCATCTCTGGCCCTGGTCGGCGTGGCGTTCGCCGGTCTGGCCCTGTCACGCAGGTGCAAACAAGTCCGTTGAAAACGCTTGTTTCCGCAATAAAAAGGGCCCGGAGAGGGCCCTTTTCCTGTCACGGGCGATCACCTCGCGCCATGACAACATGGACGTAGTGAATAACTTCATATGCAATGCGAGCGTCAGGCTTTACAGTTCATGAAATTGACCACCCATCACGACACTGCGCAGGAACGCATCGAGGAAGGCATATCGTGAGAATCTTTGGCTGGCTTCGCCCGAAGAAGCCCATCGACAAACCCATACTCGCATTCGAGGACGAATACATCGTCCCCAATGCCGTCATGGTCATGCCAGTCAACCGGCGCGCACGCAAACGCGTCGATCCGCGCCAGGGCACACAAGTATTGATCATCGATGACTCCTCCTCTGTCGTCGGCTTCCTGAGCGAGCTGCTGAAGTCGGTCAACTGCCTCACGCTTGAGGCCCGCGATGCTGAAAGCGGTCTTGAAATCGCGCGCCAGGAACGCCCCCACCTCATCTTCCTGGACGTCATGTTGCCCGGCATGAACGGCTATTCCGCACTACGCAAGATCAGGCGCGACCCCGACCTGCAAGACACACCTGTCATCGTCATGAGCGCCAACGAAAAAGCGGCCGAGTACTATTTCGGTCATCATTCAGACGCCGACGATTTCATGAAAAAACCCTTCTCGCGCCGGGAAGTCTTCGCGCGCGTCGAGCGCCTGCTCGATGTCAATCGCGCACCACGCCGCATCCGTCAATCTGACATCATGGACGGCCCCGAGAGCGTCTAGTTTCACCTCCCCGTCAAGCTCAAGAACCCGTTGTCATGCAATGCGGATGCGCCATCGCGCTTCCATGAGTATCGCTTGTCAATAATCTAGCGTTTGGCTTACGGCTTCCTGACTGTCTCCTGAGAATGCGGTCAAATGAAGATGGCATGCGCACTCATTCTCCTTGATGCCCGCTTTTTCTCATGCTCAGAAGCCACTGGACATCGTCGAAGGGAGACAAAACAGCGCCACGTTTCTCCCATTCGGCGACTGAAACGATCCTGCCGAGGCCAGGCAAAACAGCAAAGGACGAAAAAGGCTGGAATTGTTGATGGCGTTCTTGCAAACAGTACGCACAACTTCTAAGCTTCCAACATAATTACAAGCGCCGCGAGTGGCCGGAAGTTTTCGTTGGCAACGCGCTGACTTCGTCAATTGTCCGAACAAACACGGCCTCCATCGTTGCACAATGAGCGCACAGATTCTGACCTCGCAGGCCCTCCCTGATTTCCGTGTCTTGTTTGAGTCCGCTCCCGGCCTCTATCTTGTACTGACGCCAGATTTCAACGTCGTTGCGGTTAGCGACGCCTATCTGACTGCGACTCTGACGCAGCGCTCGCAGATTCTCGGGCGCGGTCTGTTCGACATCTTTCCCGATAATCCGGACGATCCTTCGGCATCGGGCACACGCAATCTGCGCGCCTCTCTCATGCGGGTTCTCGAGCAACGCAAGGCCGATGCGATGGCCATTCAGAAATATGACATTCAGCTTCCCGAGGAGGAAGGCGGCGGCTTTGTGGAACGCCACTGGAGCCCTCTGAATTCGCCCGTGATCGATGACTGTGGCAAAGTGGCTTACATCATCCATCGGGTCGAGGACGTGACAGAGTTCGTGCGTCTGAAGCAGCATGGCAGCGAGCAGGAGGCGGAGATTTACGCGCGCTCACAACAGCTGTCTGAATTCAACGAGCGGCTGCAAAATGCCAACACGGAATTGGCGCGTCTTTACGAGAAAACCAAAGAGCTCGATGAACTCAAGACGCAGCTCTTCGCAAACGTCAGTCACGAGTTGCGCACGCCACTGGCACTCATCATCGCGCCTATCGAACAGCTCCTCCGCTCAGCCGCTCTTGACGCATATGCCGACAAGAGTATGCATATTGCATTGCGCAATGCCCGCCTGTTGCTGCGACGTGTCAACGATTTGCTAGACGCGGCAAAGCTCGAAGCAGGACAGATGTCGGCCAACTATGCAGACACCGATGTGTCTCACCTCGTGCGGCTCACGGCAGGCTATTTTGAAACCGTGGCGCATCGGCAGGACATCAGGTACGTGGTCGATTGCGATATACCGGTCACCGCGCAACTGGATCCGGACAAGGTCCAGCGCATTGTTTACAACCTTCTCGCCAACGCCTTGAAGTTCACGCCAGCGGGCGGCGTAGTGCGCTGTTCGCTGCACAAGGAAGGCGACCTTGGCCTGCGCATTGAAGTGGCGGACAGCGGCCCGGGCGTGCCGGCCGAGCACCGCGAACTGATTTTCGAACGTTTTCGCCAGGGGCTGGGCGGCAATACCAGGCAGCACGGTGGCACGGGCCTGGGCCTGGCCATCGCAAGCGATTTTGCGCTTCTTCACGACGGATCTCTACGGGTTGCGGAGGCTCCGGAAGGCGGCGCGCTATTCATGCTGAAGCTGCCGCGTGTCGCACCGGAAGGAGCCACTGTTGCGCCCTCGCCAGAGATGATTACAGATGCGACGGCCGATGCCGTGGAGGCAGAGTTTGCCAGCCACATCGACGTCGGCGCTCAAACAGATGCAAGCACGAAGGAACAGGTTGCGGGCCGGCCGGACACTCGTCCGGTGGTGTTGGTCGTTGAAGACAATGCGGAGTTGAATGCGCTCATCCGCGATAGCTTGCGCGCAGAGTTTCGTGTTGAAACGGCCGCGAATGGCAAGGAAGGTTTTGCCAAGGCCATGGAGTTGATGCCTGACCTCATTCTCAGCGACATCATGATGCCTGAGGTCAGCGGCGACATGCTGTTGAAGATGCTGCGCGCCAAGGCTGCCTTCGACGAGGTGCCTGTCATATTGCTCAGTGCGCGCACAGACGATGACATCCGCGTGGATATGTTGCGCAATGGTGCGCAGGACTACCTCATCAAACCATTTTCGGTCGAGGAATTGCAGACGCGCGCGCGCAATCTGGTCGCCCGCAAGCTGGCCACCGAACGCAATCGCGAGTTGAATCTCGCGCTACAGGCGCGGCACGCACAATTGCAGACGTTGGCCGCAGAGCTGCAAGCCACCAATCAGGAGTTGCAGAGCTTTGCCTACTCCGTCTCGCATGATCTACGCGCGCCTTTGCGGGCGATTGACGGTTTCTCGCGCCTGCTCACCAATCGTGCAGAGGCCCGGCTGGACGATGAAGACCGGCGCCTGTTATCAGTTGTGCGCAACAACAGCAAGGCAATGGGCCAGCTGATTGACGACCTGCTGCAGTTCTCGCGCATGAACCGTACCGAGATGCGTACCGGCCTGGTCGATATGAATGAAGTGGCGCGCGCCAGTTGGGAAATTGCCAGGGAAGGATATGCTGGCGAGATCGTATTCAATCATTTACCCGATGTTCGTGCAGACCGGGCACTAATCCAGCAGGTATGGGTCAATCTCCTCTCGAACGCCGTCAAATACAGCGCCAGGAATGCCGCACCACGCATCGTGGTAAGTGGCGAGACAACGAAGACCAACAGCATGTACCACGTGGATGACAATGGCGTCGGATTTGACATGCAATATGTGAATAAACTCTTTGGCGTATTCCAGCGACTGCATAGTGCGGAAGAGTTTCCGGGCACGGGCATCGGTCTCGCCATCGTCGGGCGCATCGTTGCCCGTCACGGTGGTCGCGCCTGGGCAGAGAGCAGCTTGGGTGCCGGCGCGCATTTCCACTTCGCCTTGCCCGCTGCAGAAGGAGTTCCAAGTGGAACAGATATTGGCCGTTGAAGTACTGCTCGTCGAAGACAACCCTGCGGATGCCGAGCTCACCATGTCGGCGCTGCGCGAAAGGCATCTGAGCAATCGCATCGAATGGGTCAAGGATGGCGCCGAAGCGCTCGACTACCTTTACTGTCGCAATAACTACGCGGGTCGGGACAGCACACTGCCACGCCTGATGCTGCTGGATCTCAAGCTGCCGAAGGTCGACGGGATGGACGTACTGCGTGAGATCAAGCAAGACCCCGTACTGAAAGTGCTACCCGTTGTCGTCCTGACATCCTCGGCTGAAGAAAGCGATCTGGTGCGCAGCTATGACCTGGGTGCCAATGGCTATGTCGTCAAGCCAGTCGATTTCGACGCCTTCAATGCGGAGGTCTCGAAGATGGGCTTCTATTGGTTACTGACCAACCGCGTTCCGTTTCACTAAGCAGGGATTTCCGAATTTATGCAGCCCAAGATTTTGCTTCTCGAGGATTTGCCGGCAGATGCCGAACTGGTGCAGGTCGAGCTGATGCTCGGCGGCATCGATGCGGAGATCCTGCGTGTTGCGTCAAGAGAGAGCTTTGTCGCGGCTCTGTCGTCGTTCGAACCTGACATCATCCTGTCGGATTTCAATTTGCCGGGCTTCAGCGGCATGTCCGGGCTGGATATCCGCAATCAGCAGGCGCAGCATATTCCGTTCATTTTCGTAACCGGCTCGCTCGGCGAAGAAATGGCGGTGTCGACTTTGCGCAGCGGCGCCACGGACTTTGTGTTGAAGGACCGCATGGCGAGGTTGCCCGCTGCCGTGTCATCTGCGCTGGATGCCCATTCGCAACGCAAGGAACGCGAGCGCGTGGACCGCGAACTCACGACCGAGCGCAGTCTCATGCAAGCCGTACTCGATGCAGCGCAGGCGATGATTGTGGTGCTTGATGACGGCGGACACATCATGCATGCCAATGCTGCCGCTGAACGCATGGCTTCGCAATCGCGGCAGAACATGATCGGTTGCAAGTTCTGGGAGATCATGTCGCAGAGTGATCAGTCAGAAACGGTTCGCCAGCACCTTCAGACCGCGCTTGATCCACATAGCGACGTACAGCAACCAAGCTGGCCGATGATTACCCGTACCGAGCAGCGCACGGTGGTCTGCTCCTCGGCCAAGCTGTCGAGCAATTACCGCGGTGAGCGGCTTGTCGTCTGCGGCATCGATGTGACGGAGCAGGAACGTGCCGAAAAGCACGCCTTCTTTCTCGGCCATTTCGACCCTGTCACCAGCCTGCCCAACCGCCGCCACTTCCTGCAGCAACTCTCCGAATATTGCAGTCGCCGCGATACCGATACAGGCACCGCGCTTGTCATCATGATGGTCGGCATGGCACGCGTCCAGGAGATCGCCGACAGCTACGGAGATGCGGCGTTCAACCAGGTACTGATCGAAATCGTGCAGCGTCTGCGCGTATGGCAATCGCATGCAGACTTGCTGGCCCGTGTCGCAGACAGCAGTTTTGCGCTGGCGTTCGAAGTCGGCCGCGGGCCCGATCTTGACATGCTGGTGCCGCATATCCTGGAACAGTTGCGCGAGCCGATCAAAGTGGGCCAGGCGCAGATACTGCCAGTCGTCTATGGCGGTCTTGCACTCTATCCTGACAATGCCAGCGAAGCCGGCCTGCTGCTCCAGGCGGCGGAATCGGCCCTGCATTGCGTAACGCCCGATTCGGTCCAGAATTTCGCGTTCTATACGCCCCTGCTATCGGACCAGATCCGCGAGCGTCTGCTGCTCGAGAGCGAATTGCGCGAGGCGCTGAAAACCGACGATCAACTCATCTTGCATTACCAGCCACAGGTCGACATCGCGACCGGGCACGTAATCGGACTCGAAGCCCTTATCCGCTGGCGCCATCCGCGACTGGACTGGCTGCCGCCGGGGCGCTTCATCCCGCTGGCCGAAGTATGTGGCCTCATGGTGCCTCTGGGTCGCTGGGTCATGCGAAGAACATGCCGGCAGCTGCAGGAATGGAAGACGCAGGGATTCGTCGCGCCAACAGTCGCTGTCAATCTGTCGGCGGGCCAGTTCTCGGCGCCCTCGCTGATCGAAGACGTCGATGCCACGATGCGCGAATTCGGCGTCGAGCCGCATCAGCTTGAGCTCGAACTGACCGAGTCGGCGAGTATGAGCCACCCTGATGCCAGCATCATCATCATGCAGCAGCTGCGCGATATGGGTCTGAAAATCGCGATCGACGATTTCGGTACCGGCTATTCGAATCTGAGCTACCTCAAACGTTTCCCGGTAGACCGCCTGAAGCTGGACCAGGCCTTCGTGCGCGACATCATGACTGACCCGGATGACCTTGCCATTTCGCGAGCCATCATCGCCATGGCGCATCAACTCAGGCTCGAAGTCGTCGCCGAAGGTGTCGAAACCAAGGAACAGCTCAAACTGCTGGCCAGTGCAGGCTGCCGCACGGTGCAGGGCTATCTCTTCAGTCGTCCAGTGGCGCCCGAAACCTGCCAGGGGCTGGTGCAGTTGCCATTCACCATCTACTGACCGGCTCCCAAGGGAAAACGGCTTCCAAGGCCAGCACGGCACAACGGTAATGTCATTCCCGCGAAAGCGGGAATCCACTTGGTGGCATCGATCTCACGTAGTGGTGGATTCCCGCTTTCGCGGGAATGACGAGTCCGGTAATCGAGGACTGAGTCATGCAAGTCCCGGATGAATCCCGTTGTGCAATTTCTACCAATTGCCATCGTCCCGACCAAAGTCTGTTCCAATGGAACAACTTACCGTCACGCGCCATCACTTCATGACTTCCGAGCAGACAACTGCGGCCGCCTCAAGCAGTAATACGTCGACGCCCTTTGCCAGTTTGTCGCCCGACAAGCTGCTCGACGCCGTCGACAGCCTCGGACTGCGCACCGACGGTCGTCTGTCGGCACTCAACAGCTTCGAAAACCGTGTCTATCAGATCGGCATCGAGGACGGAGAAGCACTGATCGCCAAGTTCTACCGGCCTGCGCGCTGGAGCGATGCGGCAATCCTGGAAGAACACGCATTTACGCGCACTCTGGCCGAGGCAGAGATTCCCGTCGTCGCGCCTCTGGAGTTCGCGGGGCAAACCCTGCATCACTACGAAGACTTCCGCTTCGTGCTGTATCCGCGGCTGCGCGGCCGCGCGCCGGAATTCAACGACGAATCTGCGCTGACCTGGATGGGCCGTTTCATCTCGCGTATCCACGCGCTCGGCGAGCAGGCCGATTATGTCGAAAGGCCTTCGCTGAGCATTCAGCGCCTGGGCGCCGATTCGCAAGCCTGGCTGGCCGCTCACGACCTCATTCCGCACGAGCTTCTCGACGCATGGCAAGGCACCGTGGCACGTGCGATGGAAAACGTTCGCGCCTGCTTCGCACAGACCGGTGCCGTGCGACAGCTGCGCATTCATGGCGACTGCCATGGCGGCAACGTGCTGTGGACCGACGATGGGCCGTGGTTTGTCGACTTCGATGACACCTGCATGGGCCCGGCGATCCAGGATCTGTGGCTGCTGCTCTCGGGCGATCGCGACAGCATGTCGCGCCAGCTCGGTGCGGTGCTGCGTGGTTATCGGCAGTTCCGCGACTTCAACAATACCGAACTGCAACTGATCGAAGCGCTGCGCACCTTGCGCCTGATCCACTATGCCGCATGGATTGCCCGACGCTGGGACGACCCGGCCTTTCCGGTTGCATTCCCCTGGTTCGGCACGCCCCGCTACTGGCAGGACCGCATTCTCGAACTCAAGGAACAGATCGCGGCGATGGAGGAAGAGCCGCTCGTTGCGGCGGGGCTGGATTGAAGATGGGCAAGAAAATTGCGCTCGCCTGTCCTTGCGGCAAAGGTCTCTACGCCGACTGCTGCGAGCCCTTGCATCGCGGCTCACCCGCGCCAACCGCCGAAGCACTGATGCGTTCGCGCTACAGCGCTTATGTTCTAAAACTATCGGCCTACGTGGTGGACACGTGGCATCGCGACACGCGCCCTGCAGAGCTTTTGCTGGAGGACGATACAACCCGATGGCTCAGCCTGGATGTGCGCCAGTGTTCACAACAGGACGACTCGGCTACGGTGGAATTCGTTGCGCGGTACAAGATAAACGGGCGCGCTTGCCGTCTGCATGAAATCAGCCGATTCGTGTGTCAGGAGAAGCGCTGGCAGTATTTTGACGGCAATCTCATCGAGCAATGACGGGCATGACAACACCGACGACGTCGTTTTGAGCACGAATCAGGGTCCTTCCTGCTTGCCATGCAGCCGGCGTGACCCATAATGAAGATCGTTTACCTTGCGGAGGACTCTCATGGGTGCATCTTCACCCGCTGCCCGAGCTTTCTTGCGTCATCCGACAGACGTACCAATCCAGATTCACGCACAACCGATTCAAGGACAAGTCAGCCAGCGCCTTATGGACGTTAGCCTTGGCGGGCTGGCATGCCGCTCGGAATGCGAGATGGACGTCGGAACCCAGGTAGAGGTATGTATCGAGCTTGTCAGCCCGCCTTTTCAGGCTGAAGGACGTGTTGCGTGGTGCCGCCACCGCAATGGCCATTGCGAGCTGGGCATTCAGTTCCTGCAGCGCGAAGATGCCTTTGCTGCCCGCATGGTCGAACAGATCTGCCATATCGAACACTATCGCAACGAAGTGATGCGTCTCGAAGGCCGTGTGCTCGACGCACAGAACGCTGCCGAAGAATGGATCGGCAAATACGCTGCCGACTTCCCCGGCATACGCAGCTTTCTTTCCGAATAGCCCTCCTCTCATTCCTTCCGCGTACCCGGTTTTGCAATCCCTTCAGCAAGACCGGGTGCTAATATTGCCGCCACCTCGCGCCACCAGCCCGCCGGACTGATGCGCATCGGCCGTTGTCGCACGGCAATACAGCCCATGACGTCGCACTGCTTTTCCCCCGGCGTGCTGCCGTTCATTTTTCAATCGCTTCCAGTAGCGGAGCGGGAAAGTAGAAATCTTGTTCGCGATCTTCCGCAGTGCCCTGCTTGCCCGTTCCCCCCTTCCGCTCCTTGCTCTGCTCTGTTCCCTTTTCGCTCCGTCGTTGTGGCCCGTAAATGCGCTCGCCGCTACCGACGGCGAAATCGTGTCGGCACGCGTCGCAGCCCTGTCGCAGACACTGAAGAACGAGCATCCGCGGCTGTTATTGCGCCCGGCCGACACTGCCGCCTTGCGCGAATTCATGCTCAATGCATTGCCTGCCCAGGCCGACGGTGCTGCATTGGCCAAGCTTGCGCTGCCGCCGCTGGACAACAAGCCGCTACCACCACAACCCGCTGCGGTCGCCAACGGCACGCAGGACAGTACGGTCGCGTGGCGCGACGGATACACGGTCGCCAATGACACCGGCAACTGGGCATGGCGCTATGCGCTGGCCTGGCAACTCACCGGCGACGCGCGCTATGGCCGCGAAGCGGCGCGCTGGCTATTACACCTCGCCAGCTGGAAAATCGATCGCGACGTCTTGCGCACCAATGACGAATTATTCATACAGCATCTACGGCCGATGATCTTTGCCTACGACTGGGCATGGTCGGCGCTCACGGCCGAGGAGCGTGCCACCGTCAGTCAGGCGCTGACAACGCGCCTGGAATTGCTCGCTGCGCAAATTCAACCGAAGTTCTCGCTCACAAGTGCGACACCGCCAGACAATTCGCTCAGCCACCCGATGCGCTTCATTTCGACGCTTGGCCTGGGCGGCATGGCGCTGTATCACGAGACCGCTGCGGCGCCCGGCTGGGTCGCGTGGAGCTATGAATACTATCTGCGCCAGTTCCCGGTATGGGGCGGCGACGCAGGTGGCTGGTCAGAAGGGCTCAACTATTGGGCCAGCGGCATGACGCAGCACTTGCGCTTTCTCGAAGCGATGAAGCTGCAAGGTTTCGATGAACCGCTGCAGCGCCCGTTCTTTCGCAATACGCCGTGGTTTGGCGTTTACAACCAGATGCCTTATGCAGGCTCATCCTTTGGCGATCTGAACAATATTGCAAGGCCGACAGCCAGCACCGCCCTGATGATGGAAAAGTTCGCGCTGTTGCAGCAAGACCCTTATCTGATGAGCTTTGGCCGCAGCCTCGCGATGAAGTATCCGACCTCATTCGGCTATTACGATTTCGGCGCCATCGACGCGATGCTGCACCTGTTCCGGCGCAGCCAGTCAGCCCTGCCCGAGGCAGAACTGACGCAACTGCCGCAGACGCGCTACTTCAACGATATCGGCTGGGTCGCCATGCATTCGCGCCTGGGCAACAAGGACGGCGACATCATGCTGGGCTTCAAATCGAGCCCCTTCGGTTCCGCCAGCCACAGCTTCTCCGACCAGAACAGTTTCGTCATCAATGCATTTGGCGAGCCGCTGGCAATTTCTTCGGGATATCGGGAATGGTATGGCAGCCCGCACCATGAGCGATGGGCGCGAACCACGGCCGCCAAAAATGCCATTTTGATAAACGGTGAAGGCCAGCCAATCAAGAGCGCCAGTGCGACTGGCCAGATCACACGAGCCGTCGAAGGCAACCGCTTCAGCTTTGTGACGGGCGACGCCCGGCAGGCTTATGCCGGACGCGCTACGCAGGCACTGCGACATATCTTCTTTGTCGACCGCCGCTACTTCGTGATGCTCGACGAAGTGGCCGCACCCGACGAAGCGCATTTCTCGTGGCTATTGCATGCGCGTGACAAGATGACGCTGGACGCAGCAAACAATGACATCTCGATCAGGAGAGGTGCCGCGCGTCTCGATGTCAGACTGCTGTCGCCGGCGCCAGGCTTGCTGTCATTGCGGCAGACCGATGCTTTCGATCCACCAGTAGCCAGTGGCTACGCGAGCAAGATGCCAAATGAATGGCATGCGACAGCGGAAACGCTGGCGAAGTCAAAGGTTCAGAACTTCTTCAGCGTGCTTTATCCGCGCCACAACGACGAGGGCACCGATGATGCCGTCTTGCGTCCCATCAAGACCCGACGCGGTTTTGGTGTCAATGTGAAGACACGCAACACTGAAGAACAGGTCTTCATGTCCAGGGAAGGCGAGATGACGATTCGCGCCGACGGTGTCGACATCGACGGCCTCGCCGGCACCCTCAGTACAGTCGGTGAAGAGACACGCGTCGTAGCTGTGGCGACTCGCTATTTCAACTGCGCAACTTTCAATTTCAGCAGTTCGGTCGCACTGGACGTCGAAGCCACCGTGACGCCCGCCGCCATAGCCTTGGTGTTTGCCACTCCCAGCACCGGTACGCTCATCATACGGAATGTGTTCCTGCAGCCAAAAACAGTTACCGGTGTAAGCAAGAATGCCTGGACGTACGATCTGGAGACGCGATTGCTGACGATCAAGCTCACGCCGCAAACAACCAGCCTGCGCTTTGTCCTGACCAATCCTTCAGCGGCCTCCTCGTTATTCCGATGACGGCGGCTGGGTCGCCGCCAGTCTTTCCGCTGTTTCCCACTGCCCATCCGGCAAGCCATTTCTCATGGTCCGGCCCGGCGCGCCTTCGGCTGAAGCATTTATACAAGCTGCGAATTTAGGCCGTATCATCGACAACAAGATGCAATACCTCGTGCGGCAAGGGTTATCAGACTCAAGAGAATGAACAAGAGCCTCCATCATCTGGCCGACTGGCTGCAGCGCCTGCCGCGCCCTTTCATGCTCGTGCTGACGATTGCGCTGTTCGCCGCAGTGGCTGCACTTGACAACATTTCCGGCACCTACATTTCCCTGTCGATCCTGTATTGCCTGCCCGTGTCGCTGGCAGCGTGGCGGCTCGGTCGAAATGCGGGCTTGTTGACGGGCATCATCAGCGCGGTTGCGCTAGTCATTCTCAATCCGCGTGACGTGCGCGCCGACGCGGCCACGCTTGTCATGATGTGGAATTTCCTCATCGTTTCATGCCTGTTCGGCCTCGTCGCCTTTCTCGTGGCGAGACTCACCGAACTGCTGGAAAAAGAGCGGAATCTTGCGCGCACGGACTTTCTCACCGGCGTCTGCAACCGCATGGCGTTCATGAACGAAGTGGATCAGGAAATCCTGCGCGCCCTGCGCCACGGTCAATCCCTTTCGCTTATTTACATTGATCTCGATGAGTTCAAGGCCGTTAATGATCGCTTCGGCCATCGCGAAGGCGACCGCTTGTTGCACGCCGTCGGCCAGACGCTGATGCAGACAGTGCGCGGCATCGATTCCGTAGCCAGGCTCGGCGGCGACGAATTCGTCGTGATGTTGCCGAACGCGGATGCCGAGGCTGCAGCAATTGTTGCCCCGCGGCTGCGCCAGGCCTTGCTGACCCGCATGCGCCAGGACCTGTGGCCGGTGACATTCAGCCTGGGCGTACTCACCTGCCCGGTTCCCCCCGGCTCCGCCGAGCAACTCATTCATCGCGCCGACGAACTGATGTATCGCGCCAAGCAGGGCGGCAAGGACCGGCTGGTGTATTCGTTGCAGAGCGCGTAGGTCGGAAAAGCGCAGCGCCTTCCGACGTTTGTCGATCTTGCAACGAACGGATGTCGGAAGGCGCTGCGCTTTTCCGACCTACGGCCGCAACGCATGGCGAACGCTGCCGATATCATCATGTCGTGTTCAACGAAACCGCTCCCATGACAGATATCGTCCCCGACATCAAAGCAGCCAGTCAGCTCTCTCTTCAAATCCTCGATCAACTCGGCCAGATCGTGCTCGGCAAACCACAGGCCCTGCGCCTGTCACTTGCCTGCCTGCTGGCACGCGGCCACTTGCTCATCGAAGATCAGCCCGGGGTCGGCAAGACGACGCTGGCACATGCGCTGGCAGTGACACTGGGGCTGAAGTTCCAGCGTGTGCAATTCACCAGTGACCTGCTGCCGGCCGATCTGATCGGGGTCTCGATCTTCGATGCGCGCGAGCAATTGTTCCGCTTTCACCCTGGTCCGATTTTTTCGCAAGTGCTGCTGGCGGACGAGATCAACCGCACCACGCCCAAAACACAAAGCGCCTTGCTCGAAGCGATGGAGGAGCGGCAGGTCACCGTCGATGGCAAGCCTCATCCCTTGCCCGCCCCCTTCTTTGTCATTGCGACGCAGAACCCTTCGCATCAGATCGGCACCTTTCCGTTGCCCGAATCGCAACTCGACCGTTTCCTGATGCGCATCAGCCTGGGCCTGCCCGACGCGGCGGCAGAGCGCGCCTTGCTGGCGGGCCAGGACCGGCGCGAGTTATTGGCCCAGCTCACATCACTGACCGATGCAGGAACGCTCGGCGTATTGCAGAGCACCTGTGCTTCGGTCCATGTCGGCGACCGCATTCTCGATTATGTGCAGGCCTTGCTGACAGCGAGCCGCAGCATGAGCGGTGTGGCGCAGGGGCTATCGCCGCGCAGCGGTATCGGCCTGCTGGCGGCGTCGCGTGCCTGGGCGCTGATTGGCGGGCGCGACCATGTGCGGCCTGAGGACGTACAAGCGGTGCTGCCGACCGTAGCGGGCCACAGGCTGCACGGTGGCGGCACGCACCATGGTGCAGATGCCCTGGTGCGCAAACTCATTGAGGCCGTGCCATTGAATTGATCGAGCATCGCTCCCGACGAGGAGAGGGCTTAACGCATTCATCCAGATTTTTCGTGGGCTCCAATTTCCAATGGAAGCCATGAGCTCATGCTGAAAATATTCATCTGCCGATTCGGAGGAGTCACAGAAAAAAAGTTAAAGAACGCATTCCCCTGCTTCGCGGTGATGGAGAGAACGAAAAATGGGCACTGATATTTCGCTTGTGGATACGAAAATGGTCAAGAGCCTCGCCGAACCCTCCATCCAGCCGTTCGACATGGCAGATCTGATGGTGGCTTACCTTGAACAACTGGGAATAGAGTACGTCTTTGGCATACCTGGCGGAGCTATCGAGCCTTTGTATAACGCCATTGCCCGTAGCCACCGCAGGGGAGGAATACAGCACATCCTGGCGCGGCATGAAGCTGGTGCCGCTTTCATGGCCGATGGCTATGCGCGCGAAACCGGCAAGATCGGGGTCTGTTGCGCCACGTCGGGGCCGGGCGCAACGAATCTGATTACGGGCGTGGCCTGTGCATATGAAAACAACATCCCGATGCTGGTCATCACTGGCCAGCCCGCCCTTCCCTCATTCGGCAAACATCCATTGCAGGAATCGGCCTGCACCGGGATCAATATCCTGGGCATGTTCCGTCACTGCACGCGCTACAACTCGCTGGTTTCCCATCCCGATCAACTGGAACAGAAACTTGTCGCTGCGCTGCAACGGGCTACACGCACACCGCGCGGCCCAGCGCACCTGACCATTCCGGTCGATGTATTTCGCAAACTGCACGCTCGCAACATGCCGTCCTACGATTTGCCAAGCTTGCTCGTGCCCTCATCACTCGTCGACGATGATGCCATTGAAATACTGTGGGAAATGTTGGGCAATTCGCGCAACGTCGTGCTCCTTATTGGAGGCTGGTGCAACGAAGCCATTGGTTCCATCCTGCAATTCGCGACATTGAACGGTGCAACGCTGGTTACCACACCTGACGGCAAGGGCCTGGTCAGCCCTCAGCATCCGCTATTTCGTGGCGTATTTGGATTCGGCGGACACGCCTCTGCGGAAGCTGCCTTGCGCGATGAATCGGTCGACCTGATTCTGGCAGTCGGCGCCAGTATGGGCGAATGGAATACCGGCGGCTGGAGCGACAGCCTGCTCAATGAACGCCTGGTGCATATCGATGAGTCGGAAGATCATCTGGCGCGAACCCCGATGGCGCGATTCCACATGCGTGGCAACATCCGCGCCATTTTCAATCGCTTGATCGAGCGATCGGGTGGCCAACACAATGAAAGCCAGATTGCCATCGAACGCCGTCGTTCTGTGCTCGCGAAGAGCAGCACATCGAGAGAGCCGAACACCATGCTCGCGGCGTCGGAACAATATCGAAGCGATGCCACGCCAATCAAACCGCAACGTCTGATGCTCGAATTGGGCAAGCTATTCCCGCTGTCAACACGCTTCCTGGCAGACACCGGCAACAGCGTGGCTTGGGCAATACACTATCTCCAGCCAGGCGATCGGCGCGCCAGCGAAAGGCGGGTAGGCGGTGGCAAGCGCAAGCGCGAACCGGGGCGACGTCAGTCCGATGGCGGCTGGCTGCGCGTAACGATGAATTTCGCGCCAATGGGATGGGCCATTGGCGGCGCCATCGGTACGGCGGTCGGCAATCCAGATGTAACAGTCGTGTGCATCACCGGCGACGGCAGCATGCTCATGAACGGGCAAGAAATATCGGTCGCGGTGGCAAAAAAATTGAGCGTCATTTTCGTGGTGCTCAATGACCAGGCGCTCGGCATGGTCAAACACGGGCAACGGCTGGCTGGCGCTGAAGACATCGGCTACCAATTGCCGGCAACCGACTTCGCAGCCTTGGCGCGTGCTTTGGGTGCTACCGGGCACACCGTGCGCTCGCCTCAGGATTTATACAATCTGGATATTTCCAGAATATGCGCACATGAAGGCCCCACGCTGCTGGACGTACATATCGATCCGGATGAGATTCCACCGATGAATGCCCGGATGCGGGTTCTTGCAGCGAATAGTATCTAAAAAATGAGGCAGCACGAGATGGGAAGACTCGATGGGAAAATTGCGCTTGTCACCGGCGGCACCAGCGGTATAGGACTGGCGACTGCCAAACTATTCAAGGCAGAAGGTGCGCAATTAATTGTTACAGGAAGAGACGAAACCAGGTTAGCCAATGCCCAGATCGAGCTGGGTAGCGAAACGCTGGTTATTCGTAGCGAGGCTGGAAACCTCGCTGAGATCGACGCATTGATGTCCAGGATAAAAGACCGCTTCACTCGGTTGGACGTACTATTTTTAAATGCCGCACTTGCCAATCCTGCTCCAATTGAGGACGTCACCGAAGCGCAATTTGACGAAGTCATGGCAGTCAATTTCAAAGGGGAGTTTTTTACCATCCAGAAGGCACTTCCTCTCTTGAGCGGCAACGCATCCGTAGTTATCACTACTTCTATTACCAATCAGACAGGTGCTCCCAATTTCAGCGTTTATGCGGCAAGTAAAGCGGCATTGCGCTCGCTTGTCCAATCTCTGGGACTTGGCCTCATTGGCAGGGGTATCCGGGTCAATGCGATCTGTCCTGGGCCCATCGACACCGGAGGATTCAATCGAATGGCATTGCCACAGGAAGTGATGCAGGCCATCAAGACGGATATTTCGGGAAAATCCCCTATCAAACGCTTCGGCACTTCAGAGGAAATAGCCAAAGTCGCCTTATTTCTTGCATCGGATGATTCCGCCTACGTGGTGGGAGAAGAGATCGTCGTTGATGGTGGAATAAGTCTCGTCTGCTTACCTTAGGATTCCATATGAGTGACAATTTTGGCGAGGTATTTCATAGTCATATCTGGGAAGAAAAGGCGGAGCCAGATAACCCTTTTACGGCAGCCGCCTGTTATTGCCGTGGATATGATGTCTACGGTGACTTGCTTAGCAAGGCCACCTATATCGAATACCTATATCTGCTTTTCAAAGGTGAGCGGCCAACACAGGAGGTCGCCGCCGCGCTGCAATTGCTTGCGATTGCGCTCGCCAATCCTGGTCCGCGCGATCCGTCGGTTCATGCCGCAATGGCAGCTGGTGTCGGCGGTTCGCCGGCGGCATCAGTCTTGATGGCCGCCCTTGCCTCGGGCGCGGGTTCTTATGGTGGAGGCCGGGAGGTTTTACTGGCGATGCAAGCGTGGATAGATTGCGGCACGAATCTTGAAAATTGGCAGCGTTACCTCAGTTCCCCGCAAGCACCGTCACGGCCTTTGTTCTGGCCACAAACAGAACATGCCCCTGGCTTCGATCCGCACGGCGTAACGTGCTCTACTATCGTGACTCAAACGTTACAACAGCTCTGCCGTATTCTTCCCGACGGACAACTCAACTGGCTCGCCAAGGAACAGCCGGCTCTTGAAAAGGCTGCAGGTATTCCACTTGCCATGACAGGCGTCGTTGCTGCAGCCTTCACAAATCTAGATTTTTCTCCCGCTGAAGCGGAAATGTTAACCTTATTGTGGCGCCTTCCGGGCGCAGCGGCACATGCACTGGAGCAATGGCAACGCGGCTTCAGGCAATTTCCATTTTTTTCGCTGGACCTTGAAAATGATCCTGGCGTAACCGGTCTAAAGGAAAAAACATGAGCGGCCCGGACATCCTCAAGACATTCGAAGGGCCAATGCGGACCAAGGTCGGCGCATGCTTCCCTGGTGAACGGACTGTTTTCAGGGGATATGACTTACACGCAGAGTTCAAGCACGCTGAATGGATTGATTTATATATCTTCAGCATAACCGGACGTCGTTTAACTCCAATCCAACTCAAAGTTTTACAAGGTATCTGGGTCTATACAAGCTACCCCGATCCTCGGCTTTGGAATAATCGCGTCGCCGCAATGGCAGGAAGCGCTCGGGGTACTGGAGCCCAGGGGTTGGGCGCCGCCATAGCAACATCTGAAGCGGCTATCTACGGACGTCAGCCAGAAATCACTGTTGCGGATTTTTTAATTCGTGCGCTGAAACGAACTGAAGCTGGAGAAAGTCTTGAACAAGTTATCCGCCAGGAACTTGGTATTCACAAGCGACTGCTAGGCTACGGTCGCCCGGTTGCGACATTGGATGTCGACGAACGCATTCCAGTGACGCTTGACCTGATGCAGCACGAAGGCGTTGAAATCGGACCACACCTGAAATTGGCGTTTGAGGTCGAACGTGTTCTATCCGAAGTTGCCGGACGACCTTTGCCAATGACCTATTCCGCGATGGTAGTTTCCATTCCAATGGATATGGGATTTTCTCCGCTTGAGTGTTATTTATACATGCAGCCTTGTTTTATCGCCGGAATGATCCCCTGCTATCTCGAAGCCCTTGAGAGACCCGAAGGCGCAACTTTCGTCATGCGCTGTGACCGACTTGAGTATGACGGCCCGGCCCACCGCTCTTGGGACTAGGCAAACCCAAAAATACAGCGGGGACAGGGTTTCCACAATTACGCGACTGGCATTAATTGATAGTCCCTCCTGTCTTTTGATCGACAAAGATGTTTCCAGGTCACCGCATCACCCATGGGTGAAGAAATAGTCGTGGATGGCGGGATGAACCTGCCATGAGAAGAAACAATCACGAGGGAAATGCCATGAGTGACAATGAAAATACCAATGCCGTTCGCAGCAAGATGTGGCGAGAAGAGCCGGAGCCCGACAATCCCTTCGCCACACGCGCGGCGTACATTCGCGGCTACGACGTCTACGGGGAAATGCTCGGAAACGCTCGCTGGGTGGACATGCTGTATATGCTGTTCCACAGCGAAGCGCCGACGCCAGCTCAAGCCGACACGCTGGAGGCTTTGGCCATCGCACTGGCCAACCCTGGTCCGCGCGATGCCTCTGTCCACGCCGCCATGTGTGGCGGTGTATGTGGCTCGACGGCAGCATCCAGTTTGATGGCTGCATTGGCGGTCGGCGCGGGTCAGCTCGCCGGTGGTCGCGAGGTATTCCTGGCGATGGAAAACTGGCAGGCCTGCGGCACTGATCTGGAAGCCTGGCAGCAACGGCTCATGGACCCGGGAACCACTCCAGGCAGTGTGTGGCCCGCTCCGGAACACCCGCCGGGCTTTGACCCCCACGGCGTTCGTACCACGACTGTCGTGAAACAAACCCTGGCCTGTCTCGCGCGTTATGCGGCGGGAACGTACCTACCCTGGCTGAACGAGAATCTCGATGCTTTCGAAGCCACTGCCAAGGCGCCACTCACATTGTCCGGTGTTGCCGCCATCGCACTGGCCGATTTGGGTTTCAGCCCTGAACAAGGCGAGATGATGCACTTGTTGCTGCGTCTGCCAGGAGCTGCCGCCCACGCGCTGGAACAACACCCGCTCGGATACAAGAAATTCCCGTTCGGCATCGTTGAACTGGAAGGCCCTGAATTGAAAGGCCAATCGTGAGAGGTGCAGACATGAACGATGCCCACGCACAATCCGGTCCGGATTTGTTGCAACAACATGTCGGCGTTCTGAAGAGTCGCATGGGCACGTTTTATCCTGGCAGCCACGTGGTGTTTCGCGGTCGTGATCTTCATGTCGACCTGAAGAATATGAGCTGGCCGGAACTTTACCTGTTTGGCATCACTGGTCGACGCTTCTCACCTGAACAACTGACATTGATCAATGCAATCTGGGTCTATACCAGCTACCCCGACGCACGCTTATGGAACAACCGTGTGGCTGCGCTGGCCGGCAGCTCGCGCAGCACCGCGAACCTGGGTATGGCCGCCGCACTCGCCGTGTCAGAGGCGTCTATTTATGGCGCCGGTATCAATCTGCGTGCGGCCACCTTTTTCATCAATACGCTGAAGCAAACGACATCTGAGGAATCTCTTGAAACAGCGGTTCGCGACGAGCTGGATAAGCACCGCAGTATTGCAGGGTACGGTCGCCCTCTTCTCAATGGCGATGAACGCAATCAACACATACTTGCACTCGCGAAATCCCTGGGATTGGACGATGGTCCGCATCTGAAACTTGCCTTTGCCATCGAAACGTTTTTGCTTGCCGGGCGCTGGCGAATGAAAATCAACTATGGTGGAGTCGCAGCCGCTTTATTGGCGGATATCGGCTTGTCGCCACAGGAACATTATCAGTTCATGTTTCCCGCATTTCTGGCGGGCATGCAACCGTGCTTTATCGAAGCTGCAGAAAAAACCGAAGGCACGCTTTATCCAATCCCTTGTGCCGATATCCGTTACGAAGGCGTGCCCCATCGTTCGTGGCATTCCAGGCGAGACAAGGATGCGGACGTCTCCGAATTCCCGCCCGCGCGGGAATAACGAATTCATTCCGGTCGCAGGTTCGGCTTCGTTGAACTGGAAGGCCCTGAATTGGAATACCCATCGTCGGAGGTGCAGACATGAACGATACCCACGAACAATCCGGTCCGGATTTTCTGCAACAACATGTTGGCGTTCTGAAGAGCCGCATGGGCGCGTTTTATCCTGGCAGCCACGTCGTGTTCCGCGGCCATGATCTTCATGTCGACCTGAAGGATATGAGCTGGCCGGAGCTTTACCTGTTTGGCATCACCGGCCGACGTTTCTCGCCTGAACAACTGACATTGATCAATGCAATATGGGTCTACACCAGTTACCCGGATGTGCGCCTATGGAACAACCGTGTCGCTGCGCTGGCCGGCAGCTCGCGCAGCACCGGGAATCTGGGCGTTGCCGCCGCACTCGCCGTGTCAGAAGCCACGATTTATGGCCGCGGTATCGATCTGCGTGCAATTACCTTTCTCATCAACACGCTTGAAAAAACGACAGCTGGAGAGTCTCTTGAAACAGCGGTTCGCGACGAACTGGATGAGCACCGCAGCATTGCCGGATATGGTCGCCCTCTTATCAATGGCGACGAGCGCAATCAACACATACTTGCACTCGCGAAATCCCTAGGATTGGACCACGGCCCGCATCTGACCCTCGCCTTCGCTGTCGAAACCTTTTTATTCGCCGGACGCTGGCGAATGAAGATGAACTATGGCGGAATCGCAGCGGCTTTATGCGCGGATATCGGGTTGTCGCCACAAGAGCATTACCAGGCCATGTTTCCCGCATTTCTGGCGGGAATGCAACCCTGTTTCATCGAAGCTGCAGAAAAAACCGAAGGCACGCTTTACCCACTCTCTTGTGCAGATATCTGCTACGAAGGCGTAACGTATCGTTCGTGGCATGGAGCCCACCCGAAGGCACCCAGCGATATGCCAACGGATTCGACGCCTGCCACGCCGATTGATTTGCCATGAGGTTTGCCATGAGTATTTCGAATGAAAACCAACGATTCAAACGTCGCTGAATCCCCTCCCGCAAGGAAATAGCGAGTCCATTGGTCGCATGCAAACGACTCATCAGTCCCTTCGCCAACGCCTGCGTCTGCGCTTCCGCCGCTGGATGCAGCGCGTTGCCGGCCCGGAAGCGCAGCCCATCGTGCTGCCGCAGCGGCGCGTTTATGTGTTGCCAACCAGAGCGGGTCTCGGTGTCGTGCTGGTACTGGTGGTCATGCTGCTGTCGGCGATCAATTACAACCTGTCGCTGGGCTACGCTTTCACCTTCCTGATCGCAGGTACCGGCGTGGCGCACATCCTCGCCACCTGGCGCAACCTGGTCGGTCTGTCGCTGAGCTTCCAGGCCGAGGGCGAATGCTTTGCAGGCGATGCCGCTGCTTTCCGCGTCACGCTGGGCAGTGCCAACAAGCATGCGCGTCATGCCATACAGATACGTGCGGAGGATGCCAGCCTGCTGCTCACGGCCGATACGGCTGACAGCAATTCGCGCTATGCGCATTTGGAAATTCCCGCTCTGCGCCGTGGCCGCATGCAGCCAGGACGGTTGACCATTGAAACGGTCTTCCCGCTTGGCTGGGTGCGCGCCTGGAGCTATGTCGAACCGGATGCACCTGTGCTGGTTTATCCGCAACCGGCCGGCGAGTTGCCGGCCCCCCACGCAGGCAGCACGAACACCGGCAGCGCGCAGCGTGTTCATGCATTTGCCGATGAGGAGTTTGCCGGGTTGCGCGACTATCGCAGTTCCGACTCGCCGAGCCGCATTGCATGGCGCCGTGCTGCGCGCGACGGCGCACTGCTGGTCAAGCAATTCGACGCGCAGGACAGTGAGGACTGGCTTCTCAGCTGGAATCATCTGCCGGCCGCGCTGGACACTGAAGCGCGCCTGTCGCAACTCGCGCAATGGCTGCTGCTGGCACGCACGGCCAACGCACGCGTCACGCTCGAAATACCGGGCGCTCGTCTCGGGCCGGATCACAGCGATGCGCACTACTACACCTGTCTCGAGCATCTGGCGCTGTTCGGAGACGCGCCATGAACGATGGCATGCGCGCAAACCATAATGAAGACATGAAGCAAAGCCGCGCTGAATCGGCGCGAGCTACTTTGCCACCATCGCCAATATCACGTGCCCTGGCCCTGCAACTGTGCGCACAGGCATGCATCACGCTGTGGCCCTACGCGATGTTCCAACCCTGGTATCTGAGCGCGTTGTGCGGGCTGCTGATCGCATGGCGCGCTGTGCTGGCCTGGCAGGATCGCGCAGCGCCGCCCGGCTGGCTGTTGATTCCGCTGGCCTTCGTTGGCCTTGCCACTATCGTTCTGGCATATGGCAACCCGGTAGGTCGATTGCCGGGCCTGGCCCTGCTGAGCCTGCTCCTACCACTCAAGCTGCTCGAAACACGCAGCACACGCGATGTGCGCGCTGCGTTACTGCTGAATTTCTTTCTCATCGTCGGCATGTTCCTGCATGAACAATCGGCGCTTATCGGGGTCGGCGCGGCGCTGGCGACGATAGGCAGCATCGCTGCGGCTGCGCGCCTGCAGCGTGGCGCGCTGGACATGAAAGGTTCAATGAGCCAGTCGCTGCGCCTGCTTGCGCAAGGCGTGCCGCTGATGCTGGCACTGTTCATACTTTTCCCGCGTGTAGACGGGCCGTTGTGGGGCATGCCGATTGACGCCTACAGCGGCCAGACCGGCTTGTCCGATCATATGACAATCGGCAGCATCAGCAATCTCGTGCCTTCCGGCGAGATCGCGTTCCGCGCTGCCTTCAACGGCCCTGTTCCACCGCAGAGGGATCGCTACTGGCGTGGCCCGGTGCTGACACGCTTTGACGGCAGCGACTGGCGGCAGATCACCGCGTTCCCCCGCCCGCAGGACTTCTATCAAAGTGCGGGGCGTTCATGGCAGTACACCATGACGATGGAACCGCATAACCAGCGCTGGCTGCTGGCGCTGGACTTCCCCACCGCCAGCGACAATGGTCGCTTCACGGCCGATCTGGCCCTCACGACCATCCAGCCCGTACGCAAACGCATACGCTACAACGTGCAATCCAGCCCGGATCTGCTGGTAGGCATGGACGAAGAACGGTGGAAGCTGCAGGCCTCGCTTGAATTGCCTTCCCGTTCCAATCCACGCACGCTCGAACAGGGCCGGCAAATCGCTGCCTCGACACCGGACGATGCAGCACGAGTGAAGGCTGCCATAGCCTTCATGCAGAAGAGCCGCCTGCAATACACGCTGTCACCCGCGCCGTTGGGGCCCAACAGCGTCGATGATTTTCTATTCAAGACGCATAGCGGTTTCTGCGAGCATTTTGCTGCCGCCTTCGTCGTTCTCATGCGCGCTGCAGGCGTGCCCGCGCGGGTGGTCACAGGCTACCAGGGCGGCGAGCTCAATCCGGTCGACGGCACGCTGGTGATCCGCCAGTCCGATGCCCATGCCTGGGCAGAAGTGTGGCTGCCGCAACGCGGCTGGACACGCGTCGACCCGACGGCAGAGAGCTTCCCCAGCCGCATCGCTGACGGCGTGGCCGGCTCCCTGCCTGCATCGGACGCCCTGCCGCTGGCCATACGCAACAACATGGCCTGGCTACGCGCCATGCGCTATCGCTGGGAAGCGCTCGGCAACGCCTGGAACCAATGGGTGCTCGGCTACAATGCGCAGCGCCAGATGGAATTGATGCAGCGCCTCGGCATTTCGAATCCGGACTGGAAATTGCTGGCGTCGCTGATGGCGAGCAGTGCCGGATTGTGGCTGCTGTGGCTCGTCTGGCGGCATTTCCCGAAGCGCCGCAAGCTCGACGCGCTCGACCGAAACTGGCAACGCTTCTGCCGCAGGATGGCGCGCCTCGGCTTGCCGCGCGAACCCTGGGAGACCCCTTCGGACTATGCCGTCAGAATAAGCAGGGCAAAACCGCAGCATAAGGACTCATTCGCCAGCATTGCAGAGTTCTACGCTACCTACAGATTCGGCAAGGCTTCACCTGCCGCGCAGGACATCGCCCACCAGACCGCACAGCTCAACGAACTCTTCAACCGGCTTCGCTCATGACAACAACCCTTTGCCGCAGTGCCCTCACCCCCCTTACGAATATCGTCACCCTGCTGCCGGCACTTGCCCTTAGCCTGTTGTGCAACGTCGCAACGGCTCAGACGGGTGCCGCCACCGCGACCGATCAATCGGCGCCGGGCGTGGCCATTCTGGTACCTACATCGAATACCAGGGGCGGTTTTCTCGGGCGTATCGAAGTCCGCAATTTCATTGCCGAGATGAACTCGCGACTGGGCATTCCAACCAGCGAGCTGGAGCTGGCACTCGGCTCGGTAACAGCCATTCCGCAAGTCATCGACCTCATCAAACCGCCTGCCAATCCGGGTATCCGCTCGTGGCAACGCTATCGCGGCCGCTTCCTCGACCATGCACGTATCGAGGGTGGGCGCCGCTTTCTTGCCGACAACGCGACGACCTTGAAGGCGGCGGAAGAACAGTTTGGCGTACCGAAGGAAATCATCGTATCCATCATCGGCGTCGAGACCGTCTATGGTCGCAACACCGGCAACTTCAACACCGTGGCGGCCCTCGCGACACTGGCCTTCGACTACCCGCCGCGCGCTGATCTGTTCCGCCGCGAGCTCGAGTCGCTGTTCCTGCTCGCGCATGAACGCGACGTCAATGCGCTCGACTTCAAAGGCTCCTATGCCGGTGCCATCGGCCTGCCGCAATTCCTGCCGAGCAGCGTGCGCGCCTTCGCCGTCGACTTCGATCACGATGGCGTCATCGACCTACGCAACAGCCCGGCAGACGCTATCGGCAGCGTCGCCAGCTATCTGGCGCAGAATGGCTGGCGCAAAGGTGGTCGCGTAACCCTGCGCGCCGACGTGAAGCCGGGTGCCGATGTTTCGACGCTGCTCGCCGCAGGCCTGCTGCCCAGCTTTTCGCCCGCAGCACTGAGCCAGGCGGGTGTGAGCTCCGGAGCAGGCAATCAGACGGCTGAAGAAACCGCCGCACTCATTGATCTGGTGACCCCCGGTGAGGCAACCGAATACTGGCTCGGCTTGCAGAATTTTTATGTCATCACGCGCTACAACCGTTCGAGCTTCTATGCCATGGCGGTGAATGATCTGGCTGAAGCGCTCAAAGGCTTACCCGAGAGCACGGGCACCGGGGGCAACAAGAAACATGAGCGAACAGTGCGCAAACCGCATGCAAGAGTCGTGCATCCGCGGCCTTAGCTGAAACGCATGGCGAGGTAGACTTGAATGCCCACTTCAATCTGGCGCAACATTCATGGCAACGACCCATTGCGGATGGATCACACATGACAAACGCAAAGACGTTCTGGCTGACCGGGTTGAGCGGTGCGGGTAAATCGACAATTGCCGTAGCACTCAAGGAGCGCTTCGACACTACCGGCCGCCTGTGTGCCGTGCTGGATGGCGATGCTGTGCGAACCGGCCTGTGCGCCGACCTCGGCTTCTCACCGGAGGCGCGCTCGGAAAACATTCGCCGCGTAGCGCATGTATGCAAGCTGTTCAACGATAACGGCCTGACCGTCATCGTGGCCATGATTTCGCCCTACGCAGATGACCGCCGCAACGCCCAGGCCGTCATCGGCGAGCAACGCTTTATCGAAGTACATGTCGCAACCACGCTGGAAATCTGCGAGCGTCGTGACCCGAAAGGCCTCTACTCGAAGGCCCGAGCAGGACTGATCCCGCAGTTCACCGGCATCACGGCACCTTACGAGGCCCCGGCAATGCCTGCAAGCCTGCTTGATACGGCAAGCTTGTCGGTCACCGAATGCGTCGCAGCGCTTTATTCGCTGGCCTGAAATAGCGCGCAATTCGTCGACTTATCGGCCCTTCGCCCATGAAGCGCTGAGATAGCTTAAGGTTCAGACTGCGCGGCCGCCAGCTGGCCGGGGAACAGCCCCGCTGCAGTCCATTACCCATGGTCCACCTCATGACAACGAATGCGCTGAGCTTTGAGTCCGATATCCGTCGCCTTGTGGCGCGTGGAGATCTCGACGGCGCGCTCGCGTTCATACGTTTCATGGTTGATCACGTCCGCTTCGACCCTGCGGCGATGGGTGTGACACTGGGCTCGCCTGCGCTGGATCGGCTGTGCGGCGAAATCGGTGCAGCCACGCTGGCGCAAGCGCGCCATGATGCGCGCGCTGAGCCTCCGAGCCAGCCTGCAGACATCATCATTCTCGCCACCGAGCTCTACCCACTCGGCGGCCATTCACGCGTGGTAGCCGACATGATCGCGACGCGTCCCGACAAACGCCACCTGGTGCTGCTGAGCAATTTCTTCGAAAGCGCTGACCGTCGCGCTGCAGAAACCATGGTGACCAATGTGGCGTCCGATTCAGTACGTCTGGCCATTGCGCCAATGCCGGGGCGCCTCGACAAGCTGCTGTGGTTGCAGACCGAGCTTGCGCGCCACCCCGAGGCCGAGGTGTTCGTCTTCAATCACCATGGTGACGCGGCCGTCATCGCGGCGATACAGCCGGGCCTCAATCGTGACGTCATCTTCTGTCACCATGCAGACTACCATCTATGCCTCGGCGCACATCTGCCCTGGACGCGGCACATCGACTTCTTCGCCCCCTGCCATCATCGCTGCAGCGAGGCGGGTATCGTGGCCGAATATTGGCCGCTGAGCGTGCCTGACCGTGGCGCCCGCTCGCATGATGCGGGCAGCTTTGGTCAAGGTGAAAAACTGATCTCCTGCACCAGCGGCGTATGGAGCAAGTTCGACGAAGCCTATGCTTTTCACTATGCCGATGTCGTAGTGGATATTCTGGCTACGACCGGCGGAAAGCACGTGCACATCGGCGGCATTCCCGATGAAGCATTTGCCAGGATCCATGCCGGGCTGAATGGGCGCGGCATCGCGCCTGTACGCTTCAAGCACCTGCCACAAGTCCCTTCGGTATGGGACGCGTTGCTCACCAACCAGGTCGACCTTTACATCAGCTCGTTCCCGCTCGGCGGCGGCCGCGCCATCACGGAAGCACTCGGCGCAGGCATCCCGCTCATCACACATCGCCATCACCTGGAGCCGTTGCTCGGAGCCTGCGGCCTCGGCCCTGCCGATACGTGGAACTGGTCCACCCCAGCGGAATTGCTGAGCATCCTCGCCGGGCTCAGCACCGAGGAACTCGCCCGTCGCTCACGCGAAGCACGTCAGCATTACCTGCAGCATCACGCGCCGGATATCTTCAGAAAGTGCATGCAGACGGGAGAGTCCCCACCGCTGCCCGCCCACATTCCCCAGGCAGGCGACCGGCTGGCCAGCTACCTGTTGCGCTCGACGGTGCGCAGCGAGAGCCACGCGCGCGTGCTCGATGAGCTGCACAAACGGGTGGAAGCGCTCGATGCGGCAAGACCGGCCGAGCCTGCAGCGGCAGTGAAAAATTCTGCACCCAGCGGCCTCACTCGCGCCATCGCGTTTTATGACAACGGCGATTTTATCGAAGCTGCAGCAGCATTTACCGAACTACACGAACAGCAGCCTGCCGAGCCGCTGATCCTTCTTCATCTCGGCCTGATTGCACTCCGGTCCGGCATGCAGGAGGACGCCGGTGTCTTCTTCGACCACGCCGTAGCATGCTCACAGGACGCGGCGAACACGCAAGCTGCGATCGGGCAGCGCTGCCTCGCACTTGGCGCGCTGGAGCTCGCTGCCATTTACCTTGAAGCTGCAATACGTGCCGAGCCCTCCTTAGTGGGCGCCTTGGCGCTGCTGACCGATGCGCTGCAGCAACAAGGGCACACGCAGCGTGCGCTCGCGTTGCTCAAGCCACTGCTGCAAGAGAAGACGCCGCCTGCCGAGATATTGCAGCGGGTCGTTCACCTGGCTGCCGCCGCGGGTGACGCCGATACCGAACTCGCCGCCTGCCTGCTCGCTCGCAGCCAACCGGGCTATCACAGCCGCGCACTTCAGCTGATGGGCCAACGCGATGTGGCAGCCAGCGTGCTGCTCGATGAGAGCCGGCGCTTCGTGGCAGCACATGCCAGCGCGCCGCACGCCACGTTGCCAGCAGGCTCTCGCACCCGGCTGCGCGTAGGCTTCGTCGTGGGATACATCGCGGCGAACGAAGTTGCCCAAGGTCTTGAACCCCTGCTCTGCGATCTGGATGCCAAGCGCTTCGATACCTTGTTGTTCTTCGATGAGATCCGCGACGCCACGACTGCGCAGCGTCTCGCGCTCATCGTCGATGAGTCGCACGGGTTCTCAGGCATGAACGCAGAGGCCACAAAGCAGCTGATACAAACACGCCGCGTCGATGTACTGGTCAACTTCGAATGGCATAATCACCTGCGCGCGCTGATGATCTTCGCCCTGCGCGCGGCGCCGGTGCAGATCAATTTCAGCCAGCCGGCACGCAGCAGCGCGCTATCCAATATGGATTACGCCGTGGCTGATATTGGCGATGCCGCCGCGTTCACCGAACGCATCCTGCCTCTGCCGGACAGCGCCGACACGACGGCTTACGCACGCAATGTCGGCGAGCTTCTGCTCACTGCCTGGCAACAGAGCGGCGGCACGCTGGAGGCACGCACATGAGGACGCCAAAATGGTCCGTCATTATCTGCAGCATCAATGCGGCAAAATTTGCGCAGGTCACGCAATGCTACGAGCGCCTGCTGGCAGGTCGCTCGCACGAAATCATCGGCATCCACGATGCGGCTTCGCTATGCGAAGGCTATAACCGTGGGATCGCACAAGCGCAAGGCGAAGTCCTCGTTTTTTCCCACGATGACATCATCATTCTTGACGCACCTCTTGGGACGCGCTTCGCCGACAAGGTGGAACAGCGTCTGGACAATCATGCATTGCTGGGCTTCGCTGGCACGACAGAAGTCCGCGATGCCCACTGGTGGGCGGCCGGACCAAAAAGTCAGAGAGGCGCCATCGCTCATGCCGCGCCCGACGCGCGCATGCTGTCGCTCTTCGTCTATGGCGTTGGCGCTTCAGCGGTCGATCGCGTACAGGCCATCGACGGGCTGTGCATGATCGCGCATCGCCGTGCCGTAGACGCCGTCACTTTCGATGCGATGCACTTCGATGGCTTCCACCTTTACGACATGGACTTCAGCTATCGCGTGCATCTTGCCGGGCTTGGCGTCGCAGTCATGAGCGACGTACCGATCATCCACATGTCCAGCGGTGGTTTCGACACAGTCTGGCAGCACTATCGCGAGCGTTTTCTGCACAAGCATGCTGTGTCGCTCGGGCTGGATCCGGACGTCCCCATTCCCGCGCTGCAGCCCCTCAACGCACGCGTCGCCGACTTCCAGAGTCCGGCAGAGTTGCTCGCTGCATGGCAACCGGGACTATTGCGACGCGCGACGATTGCACTTCTGAAAAGTACATCGTCTTTTCCGGAAGCCACATGAGGCAGAAAAATCTCTCATCCCGTCATTCCCGCGAAAGCGGGAATCCACTTCTACGCAATAGGCCCGCTTGCGCAGTGAGGTGGATTCCCGCCGCAGCCCTCTCCCCCAACCCCTCTCCCGCAAGCGGGAGAGGGGAGCATCGTGCGGCTGCGCCAGTTGCAAAGCTGGCGGGAATGACGGTTTCTTGAACTGCCAGCCAAGATGAACACCCCCACCAAACAAGACCTCACCGAGTCAGCACAAACGCTCTCGCTGCAAGGAGCCTGGGCGGCCGCCAGCGATGCATGGCAACGCGTTACCGAACACGACCCGCGAGACGCACGCGCCTGGAACAATCTCGGCCTCACCCTGGCCCGCGCCGGGCATTACCCGGAAGCCATCGACGCATTCACAGCGGGTATGCAGCACGGCCTGCCCGCCGACGAGGTCGCTGCCGGTACGGGGCTGGTTTTCTGCCTGCGGCAGCAGTACGACGTGGCGCGCGAGAACCTGGAAATGGCTGTCGCCAGCAATCCGGCCAACCTGTCGGCCTGGAGCAATCTGGTGATCTCCTATGCGCGCCTCGGGCTCATTGAAAAAGCCTTCCAGGCTGCCAAGCATGTGCTGGGCCTGGACCCGGACAATCTCAGCGCTTTAGGTAGCCTTGCCTCCCTGTGCAAAGACCTTGGCATGCCGGACGAGGCGCTCGCCTGGGCACGCCGCGCGGCAGAGGCAGCGCCAGATCAACCTCATCTGATCTCCAACCTGATATGGGCCATGTTGCATGCCGACGGCATCAACGGTCATGACATGCTCGACGCAGGGCTGGAGTTCGACCGACGAGCCCGGGCGTCGATTCAATCGTGGCCGTTGCCGTTCCCTCCCCCCACGGGAGAGGGTGGCCCGTCAGGGCCGGGAGCGGGGCTGGGGTCGGACACCGTGCCACTTCAGCCATCCCACCCCTCCCCCGAGCATCTTGCTACTACGCGCCTAAAGGTGGGCTGGCTCAGTGGCGATCTGCGCAATCATGCCGTAGGTCGTTTCGTCATCCCCGTTCTGGAGGCGCTCGATCCACGGCGTATCGAATCCGTCGTCTACAACACGGGTCACATCGACGACGAATTTTCCGCACGAGCGCGCAAGGCATCCAGCGCATGGCATGACGTGGGCGGGATGAGCGATGCGCAACTCGTTGCACTCATACGCAACGATAACCTGCACCTGCTCATCGACCTGGCCGGCCACACGGACGGCTCACGCCTTTCCGCGCTAGCGCGTCGCACGGCGCCCATGCAGGCTAGCTGGCTCGGCTTTCCAGGCACGACCGGGCTCTCGACAATCGACCACGTATTTGTACCGCCCGACCCCGTGCTGCTCGCCGGCCAATGGTGTTCGGAAACGCCGCTTGCCCTGCCCGGCTGCTACTGCGTGCGCGAGCCATTGGCAATCGACGTCGCGCCGCGTCAACCGCGTGCAGGGGGCGCACCTTTCACCTTCGGCAGCCTCAACAATCTAGCCAAGCTGAGTCCGGCAACCATCGCAGTCTGGGCCGCAATTCTCCAGAACGAACCCAAGGCACGCCTGATCCTCGTTGCCACGAGCGGTGACAATGGGGTGTTGGCGGATGACCTGAAGGCGCGCTTCGCCGCGCACGGTGCCGATCCGTCGCAGCTCGATATACGCGGCCGTATGGATTACGAAGCCTACCGCGCCTGCTGGCGCGAGATCGACCTGGCGCTGGATCCCTTCCCGTTCAATGGCGGCACCACCAGCTTCGATGCCTTGTGCGCAGGCACGCCCTTCGTAACGCTTGCCGGCGATGCGCTTCATTCGCGTATGGGACGCAACCTGCTCGAGGCAGTTGGTCTCTCCGACCTGATTGCCGCCACGGTGGAAGAATACATCGTAAAGGCCGTCACGCTGGCACGATCTCCTGAACAACTGGCGCGGTTGCACGCCAGCTTGCCGCAACGACTGCGCGATAGCGTCCTGACCGATGTGCCAGGATTTGCGCGCGGCCTCGAAGCCCTTTTTCTAGAGATCGCGGCGCGGGGTACGCCGCCGCCCTGAAGCCAATCGTCACAGCCAGATCCATGCTCAGGCTTGTACGGCAGCGTTCTGGCCCTCCAGATCACGGCGCGCGATGCCGGAAATAGGCGCCAATCGGGCCGGTATATCGGACCATTCCCTATGCCAGCGAGGCGATAGCATGGTTTCGTACAATTTTGCCGAGCGAACGCCATGGCGCTATCCGACTGCCGCCTTATCGAACTACCAAAAATCAATGATGTGCGCGGCAACCTCACCTTTGTAGAGGGCGACCGACACATCCCTTTCGACATCAAGCGTGTGTATTACCTGTATGACGTGCCTGGCGGCTCGGACCGTGGCGGACACGCACATGCCAATCTCCACCAGTTCATGATCGCCATGTCAGGCAGCTTCGATGTAGTGCTCAGCGACGGCGACCGCGAGCGACGCTACCACCTCAATCGCTCCTACAACGGCATCTACATCTGCCCGATGACCTGGCGCTATCTCGACAACTTCTCGTCGAACTCGGTGTGCCTGGTGCTGGCTTCGGCGTACTACGACGAATCGGACTACTTCCGCGACAAGGACGACTTCATGGCGGCAGTGCGCGCGCGCGGGCAAAATGGCATACCCTGAACATCGGCACTTGCCCGAGCACACTCGCCATCAAACAGTGCATTCAAAGTAAATATCCCCTGACTTCGGGGATATTTAACAGGCTCTGTTCAAAAAAAAGGAAATCCCTTTTAGCGAAGTAATACGTTACTCAGCACCTTGGCCGATGAATCCCGAATCTCCATGGAACCGCGCACATTCGCTGCCGACGGAGAAAAGGTAATCGTGCATACGTTGCCACTTACAGCGGCTGTTATGTTCGCAACAAAAGCGCAAATCGCACCGTCCGCAACAGAACTGCTACAACTATCAAAAGCGATGGTCTGCGTTCCATAAACCTCGCTATAGATGTTCTTGGCGGTAACACTTACAGCGCCTGGCCCAGCGTTGTATATATAACAGACCACCTTAGTTTGTGTAGCGCCACCTGAGCCTATGCCGGACAATGTTTCCGCATGAGCCGATGCTGCGACACAAAGCAATGCAGCAACCATATGCACCTTGTAACACTTGAGAATGTTCATTGCCCTCTCCTATTGATTCATAATGAAAACCAACCAACCATCCTCTGCCATACGACATCGGCGAAAGTGAATTATGACGATAGCACATCATTTTCATCTTTCAAGACCGTCATCCAGATGCTTGCCACGCGCTCACAAGGAATCAATCAGTCTCTTCGGAAACCTGACATATTCGGAAATCGGCTCTCTCACCGGGCAATAACCCTAGACAGCTTCGATATAAAGGAAAAACCGGCCATTTATCGGATCATGGTCCCGCACTACACCGGGTAGCATCCTGTGCTATGGCTGGCTCCCTCTTGAATTCTGAATAGCTCATGCCATACGCACAGTACAGGAGTTACGGATGGCAAGAAACGCATGCAAAATCGTCGAGCGACCCAAGCCCCGCGGTATCCGGATCGACCCGAATTTTCCCGAAGGCGAGTGCAACTTCGCTTTTGGCAGCAAACCTAGCCACCTCCGCTCTCATGCAAACAATGCCATCGGTCCCGGCAACAGCATGCACATCAGCCCGATGACCCGGCGCCATCTCGACAATTTCTCATCCAACTCGGTGTGCCTGGTGCTGGCTTCAGAGTATTACGACGAGGCGGATTACTTCCGCGAGAAAGGCGACTTCATGGCTGCCGTGCACGCCCAGACGAAATGACAACCGCATTCCTCGATCTCGGCACCGCGCATACTGCCTGCCGCGAAGAGCTGCAGGCAACGTTTGCGCGGGTGCTGGACAAGGGGCATTTCATTCTTGGCGAGGAAGTCGAGGCTTTCGAAGCAGAGTTCGCGCAATACTGCGGCGTGCCGCATTGCATCGGTGTCGGCAACGGCCTCGACGCCTTGCTCCTGATCCTGCGTGCCATGGGCATCGGCCCCGGCGACGAAGTCATCGTGCCGGCGCACACCTTTATCGCAACCTGGCTGGCCGTCACGCAATGCGGTGCCAGACCCGTTGCCGTTGAATCGCAGACCGCGGGTTACAACATCGATCCCGCCCGTATCGAAGCCGCCATCACACCACGCACGCGCGCCATCATCGCAGTGCATCTTTACGGCGAGCCTGCCGACATGGACGCCTTGCAGGCCATAGCGGATCGTCACGGCCTGCGTCTCATCGAAGATGCAGCGCAGGCCCACGGCGCACGCTACAAGGGTCGACGCACAGGGAGCCTGGCCGATGCGGCCGCGTTCAGCTTTTATCCCACAAAGAATCTGGGCGCACTCGGCGATGGCGGCGCAGTGACGACGCGCGACCCAGCGCTTGCCGACAGCATCCGGCAGCTGCGCAACTACGGTTCGCGCATCAAATACCAACACGATGTAGCGGGCTACAACACGCGCCTGGACGAGCTGCAGGCCGCCCTGCTGCGCGTCAAGCTGCGCCAGCTCGACACGCTCAATGCAGCGCGCCAGCAAGTTGCGCAACGCTACCTGGAAGCCCTGGCCGACACCCCCGGCTTACGTCTGCCTCACCCTGCTGGCCTTGTCGAGCACGTCTGGCATCTGTTTGTCATACGCACCCCGCAGCGGGAACAGCTGGCGGCTGCGCTGGGCGCGCGCGGCATTGCGACCATGGTGCACTACCCCACGCCCTGTCATCTGCAAGGCGTCTATCGCAATGACGGCTACCCTGCCTTGCAGGCGACAAGCACCTTGTGCGGAGAAGTGCTCAGCTTGCCCATGTGGCCCGGGCTGGACCCGGAACCTGTCATCCAGGCGCTGCAAGAAGCGTCTCTCTGAGCCGATACATACCTTATGGCCAAACCCACCGACCCCACCGTCCCCTCCGACCCGACAAGTACCGATCCGACGCAAAACCCCGGTCAAAACCTGAGCCGTTTCGCGAACCTCGGCTTCGAAGACTTTCGCCGCATGGCCAGCGATGCCAGCCTCAGCGCCTGGGAGAAAATCGGCTTTCCCGACAGTTACCGGCAAGGCGTCGAGCAGCACATCTTTACCGACATCAGCCGCAAGCTGCCAGCATTGAACAGCACACAACAAGTGGTGCTCGACATCGGGCCAGGCTGCAGTGATCTGCCGCGTCAACTGATTGAACAATGCATCCGCCAGCAGCATCGTCTCGTGCTGATCGACTCCGCGGAGATGCTCGCGCTGCTTCCCTCGGGACCAGGTGTCGAGAAGCTCGCCGCGCGTTTTCCGGATTGCCCGGAGCTGATCGAATCCCTGCAGGGCCGTGTTCACGCCCTGCTGTGCTACTCGGTGTTCCAGTACATTTTCGCCGAAGCCAATATCTGGTCTTTCCTCGATGCCTGCATGTCGCTGCTCGCGCCGGGTGGTGCGATGCTCATAGGCGATATCCCGAATATCTCCAGGCGCAAGCGCTTCTTCGCCAGCGAGACGGGCATCGCGTATCACAAGAAATTCGTCGGCCGCGATGAAACGCCCGAGGTATTGTTCAACCGCCCGGAGCCAGAGTTGATCGACGATGCAGTTGTCATGGCCGTACTTGCCCGCTGTCGCGCTGCAGGCTTCGATGCCTATGTCGTACCGCAAGACCCGCTGCTGCCCATGTCCAACCGTCGCGAAGACATCCTGATAAGCAGGCCATAAAAGAAGACAGCCATGCACATAAATACGCCCGAGAAGACACGCAAGCTCATCATCGTCGGCGACAGCGCTTTCGCCGAAATCGCCCACGAATACTTCAGCGTCGATTCAGACTACGAAGTCGTCGCCTTCAGCGTGGAGAGCGCCTACCTTCGACAAGACAGCCTGCACGGGCTGCCATGTGTGGCCTTCGAGGACATCGAGACGAAATACGCGCCGGCCGATCACGCCGTGTTCGTCGCTGCCACCTACACGCAGCTCAATCGCCTGCGTACCCGGCTCTCTGCTGCGGCCAAAGCCAAGGGCTACGCGCTGGCGAGCTACATCAGCTCGCGCTCATTCATCTGGCGCAATGTCGAGATCGGCGAGCATTGCTTCATCTTCGAAGACAACACAGTGCAGCCCTACGTGAAAATCCGCGACAACAATGTGCTGTGGAGCGGCAATCACATTGGCCATCACTCGACCATTCACGAGAATTGCTTCATCGCCTCGCATGCAGTCGTATCGGGCTTCTGTGAAATAGGTGCCAACACCTTCCTCGGCGTGAATGCCACCATCGCCAACAACGTCAATATCGGTCGCGACAACTGGATCGGCCTGGGCGTGACCATTGCCAAGAGCACGCCCGACAACACGCTCTACAAAGGCGATCGCGCCACCCCGGCGGATATCACGACACGCGCGTTCTTCAAGATTCCGGAAGATTGATCTGATGGACTGGCGCAAGCTCGGACTGGTGTTCACGCCCGACGGCAGTGTGCCGTGGATGCGCACGCACGCCACCACGCCGACGCCGTTCGATCTCGGCGATGGCCGGCTGCGCATCTATATGTCGCCGCGTGATGATCACGGCATGAGCCGCGTAGGCTTCGTGGACGTCGATGCCAGCGAGCCAAAACGCGTGCTGCGCGTCTCCGAACGCCCCTGCCTCGACATAGGCAAGCCCGGCACTTTCGACGACAACGGCGCGCTATGCACCAGTGTTTTACGGCTCGATGACGGCAACATGCTGATGTACTACGTCGGTTTCGAACTCTGCACGCACGTCCGCTATCGGCTGCTGACCGGTGCGGCCTTGAGCCGCGATGACGGCGAGACCTTCGAGCGCGTAGAGCCCACTGCCATTCTCGAGCGCAGCCCGACAGAGTTGTATTTCCGTTGCGGTGCCTGTGTCGTGCGTGACGAGGGCAGCAAGGAGAGGCGATTCCGCATGTGGTACATCGCCGGTAGCGAATGGATCAGGCTGGGCGGCAAGGACGTCCCCGTCTATGAACTACGCTACATGGAGTCGCGCGATGGTCTGGACTGGCCGCGCGAAGGTAAGACCGTGATGCGTCTGACAGCGGATGAGCACGGTTTCGGTCGCCCCTGGGTGGTCCGCGAAGACGGCATCTTCAAGCTCTACTATTCGATTCGCAGCATTTCGCTGCGCGGCTACCGGCTTGGCTATGCGGAATCACTCGACGGGCAGGACTGGACGCGTCTCGATGCACGAGCCGGGCTTGATGTATCGGAATCGGGCTGGGACAGCGAAGAGATCATGTATTCGGCCGTCATGCATAGCGGCGGTCGTTGTTACGCTTTCTACAACGGCAATGATTTTGGGCGCACCGGCTTCGGCGTCGCTGTGCGGGAGGCCGCGTGAAGCTGAGCATCTCGCGTTTTGACAACGAACGCGATTCCCGTGAATGGGATGCCTTGTGCCGCGCGGCACCCATGGCCACCTTTCTGCACACGCGTGCATTCCTGTCTTATCACGGTGACCGCTTCGAAGATGCATCGCGCGTATTGCGCGATGAGCGCGGCCTCATGATTGCGGTCTTGCCGGCGGCACGCCAGCCCGGTCAGTCAGACACCGTGTGCACCCACCCCGGCGCAAGCTTCGGTGGTCTTGTTCATGCTGGCGATCTGCTCGGCGAAGACCTCATCAAGGCGCTCGCAATGATCTGCATGGATTATCGCGGCAGCGGTTTCAGCAGCCTGCGCTACAAACTCACGCCACACATCTATCACCGCTGGCCCGCCGACGACGACCGTTACGCTTTGTGGCGTCTGGGTGCTGGTGCTACGCAGTATCGCTGCGATCTCTCCAGCGCCATCGACCTCGCTGCGCGTGGCACGCCCAACAGCCGTCGGCGCCGCGCCCTGCGCAACGCCCAGACTGCCGCGCTGACGATCCATGACGACACTACAAAGCTCGAATCATTCTGGCACGTTCTCGCAGCCAACCTGGCAGAGCGCCACGACGCTAAACCCGTGCATAGCCTGCAGGAGATCCAGCTGCTGGCGGGCCGCTTTCCCGACGAGATCGCGCTGCTGACGGCGCAGGTCAGTGGCAATATCGAAGCCGGCGTGTTGCTGTTCCTCTCGGCGCGCGTGTGCCATGCACAGTACATAGCCTGTAGCGCGGCCGGGCGAGCGGTAAATGCGCTGGATGCGCTATTCGAGCAAGGCATCCATAAAGCCCATCAGCTTGGTTGCCGTTATTTCGACTTCGGCATCTCAAACGAAGACGAAGGTCGGCACCTCAATACGGGGCTCTATCAGTTCAAGTCCGAGTTTGGCGGTGGCGGTGTCGCGCACGCTTTCTACGATCTGCCTCTGGATGCGAAATTAGCGGAGAGCTGCGATGCCATTCTCAAAAATTGAGTCAAAGACTGAGTCAGCGCTTCACCGCCGGGGGGCGGATAGCAATATGGGAGACCACACATGATGGCAACATCCCGCGAACAGTCCTTGCAGGCTGACGAGAACGCCGAGCGCCTTTATCAGGACTCGCTCGCCGCCGCACGCCAAGGTCATTGGCAGCAGGCGCTAGCGCTCGTCGAGCAGGCCGCCGCGCTGCACCCATACAGTGCGAACTACCATGCGCACACCGGCTGCGCGCTATTCATGCTGGGTGAATATGCCAGAGCGACCGACAGCCTCGTGCGCGCCATTGATCTCGATGGCAACCATGTGGCCGCGCTGAACAACCTCGCCTACATCTACAACCAGGCCGCCTGCTACGGCAGGGCCGAGGCCCTGCTGCAACGTTCGGTGTCTCTCGTTCCGGATCAGGCCGAAGCCTGGCTCAGCCTGTGCTTTGCCGCACAGCACCTGGACTATCGCGAAGACGACGCCGTGCGCTACGCCTCACGGGCCGTCGAGCTCAGCCCGCACAGCGCGTTTCCGTACACTTACCTGAGCCGCGCGAAATTGACCCAAGGCGATTTGCCCGGCGCGCTGGAAGCCATTCAGATTGCGGCGAGCCTCGACCCCGGCAATCCCGCTTACCAGTACCGCGCGGGTGTCTGCCTGCTCGAAATGGACCGCGTCGCGGAAGCGATAGACGCCTTTCAGGCAGCGCTGGTGCTGGACCCTGAGCACTGCGATACCTGGCAGGCCCTCGCCGAGTACCTCTACAAGATCGAAGATTTCGCTGCCGCCGAAGAGGCCTGCAGGCACGCCGAGCTGGGTGCGGCCAGCCTGATCCCGGTCCACGAGTTGCTCGCCAGAATCCTGTTCGTCACTGGCCGCTATGCCGAAGCCAAGCGCCTGTTCGACGACAACACCACCGCCTTTCTCACGGCCAACAAGATCAAGGCACGCAAATCGCACAGCGGCTGGGCGCCGGTGCAGTCCGTCGCGAGCTGGAGCAAGAGTGAGTCACTCAACCTGGTGCCCATGCTGCCCGAACGCGTGCTGCAGACAGAAGACGCGCTGTGCTTCGGTGCCACGCCCGAAGGCGCGCGCGCCGAACCTGTCACCCTGCCCGCCGCCTACGTCGCCGAAGTCGACAATGCGCTGATCATGCCGGGCCACGAGCTGATCCTGGTCGACGGGGAAAAGCATGTGCTCTACGACCGGCTGGCGTTCTTCCGGGACTGGCACGCATTGCGCGCGGATGAATACGTGCCGATGTGCTCGGACACGCATGTCTTCTTCCAGGCCATGGAAATAGCGCCAGAACGCATCGAGGCCGGTATCTTCCTGCTCACCGAGGCGATGAACAATTATGCTCACTGGATATCCGAGCAATTGCCCAGGCTGCGTCTCCTCGAACAGATGTCGCAATACGACGGCATGCCCATCCTGATATCCGACGGCCTCTACCCACAGCAGATCGAAGCGCTGGAATTCATCGTACAGGGCAGATACCCCATTCGCATACTTGACCTCAAGCACACATTCGAGGTCGGGCGCCTGATCTATCCCTCCATCCTGACCGCTTATCACAAGCGCCGATATCGCCCCAGCGAGCGTGCATCGGCAACCGACGGTGCGCTGCACCCGGAGGCAATCCACTATCTGCGTGAGCGCATCCTGCCACGTGCTGGCAGCGTGCCAGGCAAGCGGCGCAGGCTGTGGATTTCGCGCCGCAAACAGTTCCGCAGAGGTCAGCGCCGCCTGCTTAACGAAACCGATCTGGAAGCACTGTTTTTGTCCTACGGTTTCGAATCTGTCATGCCGGAAAACATGAGCTTCATCGAACAGGTGAAATTGTTTTCAGAGGCAGAGATGATCGCGGGCCCCGGTGGTTCGGCATTCATGAACATGGTGTTCGCCCATGACGATGCGCGCATCCTGATCCTGACCAAGGATCACCCGGAGGTGAACTACCACTACTTCTCAAATATCGCGCGCATCATCGGTCAATCGGTTGCCTACGTTTGCGGCGAGACCGTCAAGAATCACGGTGTACTTGGCTTCGAAACCGACTACACCGTCGACCTTGCGATCACGCGCGAGGCAATAGAGAAATTCCTGCTCGCCTGATGGGCGCAGAACCACGGAGACATACGGCAATGCACGGGCTTATCGAAGTACCCAGCCAGCTCATCGACGGTCAGATCCGCCCTGAACTGAGTGACCCGGACATTGCCGATGCCCTCATGGAGCAACGGCAGATCGTCATGCTCAAGCACATCATGCCGCCCGAAACGCTGAATGCCATTCGCATCGCGGTGCACGAGTGGGGAAAAGATATGCCGGTCGCGCCTGCCGGCAGTGCGCTCGACGAGAATTTCCACGCATTCGAATCCGGCATCTCGCCGCGTCAGAAAACGCTGCACACCTACCACGCCTACAACTTCAACCAGATCATGCGTCTGCCTGCGGCGCTGCGCGATCTGCTGCTGTCGGTTTTCGAGCCCATGCGCAAATTCCAGAACCGTATCTCCGGCGAGAACTCAGGCTGGGATCTCGATAGCAGTGGCAAGAAGCTGCATCCGCAGGTCATCCACTACCCCTCGGGCGGCGGCATGTTCGCAGCGCACGTACACCCTCTTCTGCCACAACGACTCGGGCTGATCCTGTCCATTTCGCAGAGAGGTCGTGACTTCACAACGGGTGGCGCGGGGTTTGAGTTGCCCGACGGCACGCTCGTGGATCCAGCAGCACACCACGATCTATCGGATATGGTGATGTTCCGCTACGACCTGCGGCACTGGGTCAGCTTCGTCGACCAGGAGCTGGCGCTCGATCGCAATGCGATACGCGGACGCTGGGTCATGGTGCTTCCTTACTACTGACCGCTCGCTCGCCTGCGATCCGTTCAACCATCACGGTGACTCATATGACCAAACCAATTACATCGCAAACCCAGTCCTCTGAAAAGGCGCTCGCCGTACGCCAGAAGCTGTTCGACCTCTTTGCCGCGCGCGCATTGCCCGACGAGGAATTGATGGTCAATCTGTCGCTGTACATGCGCAGCGGTGTCCTGGCGAAGATGCTTTTCCTCAACGAGATGTACGAGAAGATCATCAAGCTGCCGGGAGTCATCATGGAGTTCGGTGTCTGGCGCGGCCAGAGCATCGTACTTTTCGAAAACCTGCGGGCGGTTCACGAACCCTACAACCATTCAAGGCGCATATACGGGTTCGATACTTTTGACGGATACCCCGAGATTGGCGAGCATGACAAACGCTCCGACATCATCAGCGAGAATACTTACGCCGTCGGCGCCGATTACGTGAGCTACCTCGAAGAACTGATCGATTATCACGAACAGGAAAACGTGATGTCGCACATCAAGAAGCACTCCCTCATCAAGGGGGATGCCAGCATCACATGCCCACAACTTTTCAAGGACCGCCCTGAAACGCTGGTAGCCATGGCCTATTTCGACATGGCGCTCTACAAGCCGACCAAAGCCTGTCTCGAAGTTATCTTGCCGCGCATGGTCAAGGGCGGAATTATTGTGTTCGATGAACTATGCCATCCGGATTACCCAGGCGAAACGCAGGCATTCATGGAAACCATCGGCCCGCAGCGCTTCACGATGACCCGCTCACGCTTCCTGCCGGATCGGGTGTTCGTGACGATCGGATAAAGCTTGGATCCCGTAGGGTGGAGTGCCAACTCCACCATGTGCGCTCCAATAACGGACTCTGGTGGAGTTGGCACTCCACCCTACGAAAACTTCCGTCAAAAATCAGGGGAGGCCATCACCGTCCAGCTTACGAAGCTGCGGTGAACGGGTACCCGAAACGATCCATGAAAGATTTCAAGTACAGCTCGACGTTCAATATGTTCTCGAGAGTCATCTGCGCTTTATAAGCGTCGACGCGCGTGTCGATGACTGGCTGTTTGAAAGACAGTGAGTACCAGGGGTTCGACGAATGATCCTCGGGAATATCGACCTGCTCCATACCATCCAGATCGAGTGAAAGACTGGTAAAGGCCGCAAGCTCGCTAAGTGTCTTTGGGTCGCGCGCCACGATGTCTTCGTAACGTACGGCGAGCACATCACCCTCTTCCTTTCTGGCTTCCAGTGCAGCCAGGAATGGCGCAGTGTAAGACATGGCCATATCAATGGCAGGGACAATGTCATCAGGCATATCCTGTCGCTTGCGTACGTTCATCAGGGACGCCACGATGTCTCGCGGATCACGTGCGAGGAAAACCGTGCGCACAGGGAGGTCGAACAGCTGATGAAGGCGGGCAGCGTGCCGGCAAAGATCCGGTGCTTTGAGAACCAGGGGCCGGCCAGGATGGCCGAGATGTTCAACCACGTTGGCAAGCAAATCATTCGACAACAATTTATAGGCGTGATCGAGAGCATCCTCATCCGGCGCATACGGCGTATTTTTATATGGATCGTTGGCGACAATCAGCGAGGCGCGCCCATCCAGAATCCTGACGAACATGTCGCATTCAGGAAGCATGTTGTGCCCGGCAGCCCGAGAAAGCAGCGACGCCAACATCGAACTTCCTGCGCGAGGCGGGCTCACGACGACAATCAGATTGCTCGGCAATGGACGGGAACTCTTTTTGTGTTCCGATGTGGTCATCGTGACAGCGCTCCTGGAAATCGAATATTTCAGACTAAGTCATGAAAGCGTAATGCTCAACGATCTCTGCCGTCGAAGCAATTCGCCTCCTTCTCGGGCACGAACAGTACGTCCGGATGCTGGCCGAGCAAGTATTGCAAAGGCGTCTTCTCCAGCGACCCACAGGCCGCTCATTGACAGATATCCAGCCTTGATGATTTCACGAATGCGGGCACGAGCAAGCCATGCACAACAAGGAGTTTGACGGGTAATTCCGGAGACGATCCGACGAGCTCAAAACAAAACGTCCCGCGACACGCCACGCCGCTTGATGAGGCGACGTAGCTGTGCCAATGCCTCAAGCTGAATCTGTCGTACACGCTCGCGCGTCAGGTCCATTTGCGAAGCCAGATCTTCAAGCGTAAGCACCTCGACGTCATCTATGCCGTAGCGATATTGAATAACGAGGCGTTGCTTGTCGGTAAGCTGCGCAATCCACTCGCGAATCAGCGATTCGACTTCGGCATTGTGGATATTGAGCTCGGGGCTGATGGCCTGCTCGTCGGCAATCGACTCGCCGATCGACAAATTGGGGTCGATGTCGAGGGGCGCATCGAGCGACGCGGTATGCTCATTGAGTGCCAACACAGCACGCACTTCCTCGACCGGTTTATCCAGGCGTGCGGCAATGGCTTCGGGTGTTGCGCCGCCGCCATTGCTGGCCTCGATCTGACGCTGCGCACGCAGCACCTGGTTGAGTTCCTTGACGACGTGCACTGGCAGGCGAATCGTGCGCGACTGATTCATGATCGCGCGTTCGATATTCTGGCGTATCCACCAGGTTGCATAGGTCGAGAAACGGAAACCGCGCTCGGGGTCGAATTTGTCGAGCGCGTGCATCAGCCCGAGGTTGCCCTCTTCGACCAGATCCAGCAACGGGATGCCGCGATTGAGGTAATGCTTGGCGATGTTCACAACCAGACGCAGGTTGTGCTCGATCATCTTCTGGCGCGCTTCGAAATCGCCCAGCTTCACACGGCGCGACAGGATGCCTTCCTGCTCCGCGGTGAGCAGCGGGTTTATGCCGATTTCATTGAGATAAATCTGCGTGACGTCGTTGAGGAATTCGCTCTCGGGAACGACGGCGGGGACAACATCAGCGAATGCCTCGAGTTCGGCAGGAACGTCTGATTCCTTCTCATCCGGTTCATCGAGGAATTCCGGCTCTGCCATGTGTGCCTCAGCGCGTGGGTAGGAACTTGAGCGGGTCTGCAGGTTTGCCCTGCTTGCGAACTTCGAAGTGCAGTTTCGGTCTGTCCGAGTCACTATCACCCATTACGGCAATTTTCTGACCCTTCTGAACTGTCTGACCCTCTTTCACGAGGATCTCCTTGTTGTGCGCATACACCGTTGTGAATTGCGTACCGTGCTTGATGATGACGAGGTTTCCGTAAGCCCGCAAGTCCGATCCGGAATAGATCACTTTACCTGCAGCTGCGGCAAACACCGGATCGCCGATTGCACCCGCGATATCGACACCCTTGTTGCTGCTGTCATTGAATGTGCCGATCAGTTTGCCATTCGACGGCCAGCTCCACTCGACGCCGTCTTCGCCGGTTTTGACCGCTGCGTCCGGCACAGCGACGGGCGCTGATGCCGCAGGCGGCACGACGGGTTTGACGCCTGGTTTGATCTCAACGGGTTTCTCGGCAAGCGGCGCAGACGCCGCTTTCGGTTCGGACTGCGTCAGGGCGAGCGCCTGCAGATCCTTCCATGCCTTGTCCGAATACGGAATGCGGCCACCGCGCGGTTCGGTAACAATGCTGGAAGCATTATTGGCCATGCTTCCAGCTGCGCTCACTGTCGAACTGCTGGATGCAGAGGTTGCCGCTGGTGCCGATTGATCGATCGGCCGGGATTCGATACGCGGCAGGATCACCGCCCGCGTTCCCGACGAAATATCGGGCTGCGCAGCGGGAGCGTCGGGCGGCTGTATGCGAATCTCCTGCCCGACGGAAATCATGCTCGGGTTGTCGATGCCATTCCACGCCGCCACTTCGCGATAGGCGTGGCCGTTTTCAAGTGCGATGCTGTAGAGCGTGTCGCCCTTCTTGACGATGTAATAACCGGGCCGTGCAACCGCCACTGGCGTACTCGTCGTTGACGTGTCTGCACTCTTGCTGCGTGGTGAGGTATCGCGTGTCTCGACAGGCGCCGGCCGGGAGCTTACGCAGGCGCTCAACATCAATGCTGCAGCCAATGCCGACAGGCAGGCGAAATGGGGATGGACCGGATGCGTGCGCGAGCGGGAAGAAGTCATGCAGTTGTTCATTCCGTTCCTGGCAAAAGTGGTACGAAGCGTACCCCATCCAGACGGGTTTCCTTGAAACCGCCTGTCAGCGAATGCTCGACGAGCAGGATCACCTGATTCGTCGATCCCAACGGCATCACCATGCGCCCGCCCGGTGCAAGCTGTTCGCGTAGAGCCGGCGGCACGGCGGGCGCAGCCGCCGCAAGAATGATGGTATCGAAAGGCGCGGCGGCGGGTAAGCCGAGATTCCCATCGCCATGTTTCAGCCTGACGTTGGGAATCTTCAAAGGCCGCAGATTGGTGCGAGCGCGATCGAGCAGCTTGGCGATCCGCTCCATCGTGTAGACGTCGCTGGCCATGCATGACAGCACCGCAGCCTGGTAGCCGCAGCCAGTCCCGACCTCCAGCGTCTTGCCGAGCTTGCGGCCACCAGCGGCCAGCAACTCGAGCATGCGCGCCACGACGAAAGGTTGCGAAATTGTCTGCTGAAAGCCGAGCGGCAAAGCCGTGTCCTCATAGGCGCGGCTCGCCAGTGCCTCTTCGACAAAAGCGTGACGCGGAATGCGATTCATCGCATCGAGCACGGCTTCGTCGCGGATATTGAGTTTGCGCAAGTGCTCGATCATGCGAGCGCGCGCGCGTGCAGAATTATTGGAACGGGCTGCGTCAATCATGAGTGTGTGTCGGGTTGCTGCAGCCAGTTTGCCACGCCTGGGATTTGCGCGGTATGGGTCAGATCCACTTGCAGCGGCGTGACGGAAACGAAGCCATTGGCGATCGCGTTGAAGTCGGTGCCCTCGCCTGCATCGGCAGCCTCGCCCGCAGCGCCGACCCAATAGATCGTCTCACCGCGCGGATTGCTGGCGCGGATCACCGGCTCGGCGCGATGCCTGCGGCCCAGGCGCGTAATGCGGGTGCCCTGCAATTGCTCGAACGGCAAATCCGGCACGTTTACATTCAGCAGCACCGGCACACCGAAAGGCCTGGCCTGGAAGCGCTCGACGAGTTGCCGGGCGACGCGTGCAGCGCTTGCAAAATGCGTAGCCTGCCGCCCTGCCAGTGACACGGCAATCGCCGGCACGCCGAGCAGAAAGCCTTCGGTCGCGGCCGCCACGGTGCCGGAATAGATCGTGTCGTCGCCCATATTGGCGCCGTGATTCACGCCGGAGACGACGATGTCCGGCAAGTGATCGAGCATGCCCGTCACCGCAAGGTGCACACAGTCAGTGGGCGTGCCATTGACGTAGTAAAAACCATTGGGTGCGCGCCGCAGTTGCAGGGGTCGGTCAAGGGTCAGGGAATTGCTCGCGCCGCTCCGGTCGCTCTCGGGAGCTACAACCGTAACATCAGCAATCAGGCTCAGTTCAGCAGCCAGTGCCGCGATCCCGGGAGCGTGGTAACCATCGTCGTTGCTCAGGAGGATGCGCATCACAAACGTCCGGCCAGTGAGCCGGGCAATTGAAGTTGATCAAGGGGCGATTATATAGGCGTAGCGCCGCCAACAGTCCGCGCTGCGCAACGCGCATCGATACGCTGAGGCCTGATGGGGAAACCAGAATAAATCGGGGAAACGCGAGCAGGAACTGCTCGCGGCAAACCGGCGCAGAAGGCCGGTCGGGGAAGTGCTGCTGGCTGACTAGTCGCTGGCGAGGTTGGCCGCGAAAACGCTATCGGAATTGCCGGGGAATTCGAAACGCTGGAAAGCCTTGCGAATCGAAGCATTGTGACGGCTCGCGCCACGGTCGAGGAAACGAATACCCAATGCCGCGCCATTGCGCGCCAGGGTCATGAAAGCGTAGTGCCAGCGTTGCGACTCGGCAAGTCGCTCCTTCAGCTCGGATTCATTGGAAATCTCGACGCCAGCGGCTTTGAGAGAGTCAATAAATTCGGCATACGATTCGTCGGCTAACCGGCCCATGTTTGTCTCCAGAACACTTGTTTGTTGAGTCACAGGCAAATAACGGGGAGTCGGGCGGCAAGTTGACACGCTCGGTCGTGCCAATGTGAAAAACCGTTAAATGATGGGCTGCAACGGGTGAATGGCGCTGGGCGAGCATCTTGCGTCGAGACTGCCATCGGCGCGAATGCGCTTCATACAACGCAGGAGGCTTCAGCATGGACGCTCAAGTACGCCAGGCCTACGCAGTGTGGAAAAAGTCGGCGGAGGAATTCATCGCCGAAATGGACAACGTGATGGATGGGCAGGAGGCTGGTGGCCGCCTGACCAGCGTCACGGCGAGCATGGAGTTCGCCTATCAGATGTTCACTACGCTGTATCAGGAAATCCAGGAAGCGCCATGATTCCCCGCGGCGCCCCGCGGTCAGCACGTCATTTGAAGAAGCTGCTCGGAGCCACGCCGAACTGGCGCTTGAACATGGTCGCGAAAGCAGTCGGGCTGCTGTAGCCGAGATCGAGCGCGATATCGACGACGCGCGCGCCTGTCGCCAGATGCTCCAGCGCGGCCAGCAGACGCGCCTGCTGGCGCCACTGGCCGAAAGTCATGCCGGTCTCGCGCTGGAACAGACGGTGAATGGTCTTCGGGTCCACGCTCAAACGCCGCGCCCAGTCGCTGATGGTCGACGAGTCATCGGGGGTCTGCGTGATCGTCGTGCATATCTGCCGCAACCGCGCGTCAGCCGGATGCGGCAGGCTAAGCGGCAGCGTCGGCATCTGTACCACCTCGTCGAGCAGCAGTCGCATCAGGCGTCCGTGGCGCGACTCGGCGGCATACGGCAAGGGCACGTCGATGGCCGCCAGAATCAATTCGCGTAGCAGCGGCGAGACGCCGAGCACCGCGCATTGCGCCAGCAAATCGGGTGCAGCATCCGGGCGAATGAATGCCGTTCGCATTTTTACGTTGCCCACCATGCGGATCGAATGCGTGACGCCGGCCGGCATCCACAGCCCACGCGAAGGCGGCACGATCCACTGCCCGATGTCGGTACTCACCACCATCACGCCATGCAGGGCGTGAATAAGCTGGATGTGCGGGTGGTCATGGCGCGGTGTCTCATGATCGGGTGAATAGTCGGCGGCCATGGCGGTCACCGGCATGTCGTTGCGATCGTAGAGCGTATAAGGCGCGGCAAAACCCCGGCTGATCGATTTGGGCATGTACGTTTGCGTCCGTGCGATGTCTTTTTCGCGAAGCAGTCGGCCACATTCTCGCAGGACGGGCGGCGGCTTGCCTAGTAGGATTCGTTGCACAACAGTGCGCTGCACAAACATCTCGCCTCATAGCCAAAGAACTGCACATGGAAACCAGCTCCGTCACCGCCGCATTGCCAGACGCCAACGAACGAACCCGCTTCAGGGTGCTGGGCGCGATCAGCTTTGCGCACTTTCTCAACGACATGATCCAGTCGCTGATTCTGGCGATCTACCCGCTGCTCAAAGGCGAATTCCATCTGAGCTTTGCGCAGATCGGGCTTATCACGCTGACCTTCCAGATCACCGCTTCGCTGCTGCAGCCGGTGGTCGGGCTCTATACCGACAAGTACCCCAAGCCCTACTCGCTCGCCATCGGCATGAGCTGCACATTGGTGGGCCTGCTCTTGCTGGCTGTCGCGCCCAATTTCGAAACCGTGCTGATTGCCTCGGCACTGGTCGGCACCGGCTCGTCGATCTTTCATCCGGAGTCTTCACGCATCGCGCGCCTCGCCTCGGGCGGCCGCCATGGGCTGGCGCAATCGATCTTCCAGGTCGGCGGCAACACCGGCAGCGCCATCGGCCCTCTGCTCGCCGCCTGGATCATCATCCCGAACGGTCAGGCCAGCGTCGCATGGTTCGCCATTGCCGCCCTGCTCGCCATCGTCGTGCTGTCCAAAATCGGCAGCTGGTACAAGCGCCAGCATCTGGGTGCGGGTCTTGGCAAGAAGGCAAGAAAGGTCGTGGCGAACAACCTGCCACCGCGCACGGTGGCGTGGGCCATCGGCATCCTGCTGGTGCTGATCTTCTCGAAGTATTTCTATCTGGCCAGCATCAGCAGCTATTACATCTTCTACCTGATGAGCAAGTTCGATCTGTCGGTGCAATCGGCGCAGGTGCATCTGTTCGTGTTCCTGTTCGCCGTTGCGGCCGGCACCATTCTCGGCGGGCCGATTGGCGACCGCATCGGCCGCAAGCGTGTCATTTGGGTGTCGATTCTTGGCGCTGCCCCGTTCACGCTGATGCTGCCTTACGCCGACCTGATGTGGACCGGCATCCTGACCTTCGTCATCGGGTTGATTCTGGCTTCGGCGTTCTCCGCGATCCTGGTGTTTGCACAGGAACTCGTGCCCGGCAAAGTCGGCGCTGTCTCCGGCATGTTCTTTGGCTTTGCTTTCGGTATGGGCGGGATAGGCGCTGCGGTGCTCGGCGGCATCGCCGACCGGCACGGCATCGAATATGTCTATCGCATTTGTGCCTATTTGCCACTACTCGGGCTGCTCACGGTATTTCTGCCGAACCTGGAACAGCGCGGTCGACGGGCTTAGGGCTTTTTCACATTTACGCTGGCGACTTGCCGCAAGCGGCCTCTATCATCGACGATGCCACCTGCGGGATCGCCGCGATGAGCGCATGACCTGGCGCATAGGTCTGGGTCGCCGTGTAAGCGCCTTCGATGAGCAAGGCCATGCCATTGGCAAGCGCTTGCGGATCGCGCGCCCCAGCCTGTGTCGCCAGTGCGAGCAGGCGCGCCATCAGCTCATCCTTGTTGTCGGCAACGACGCGACGTACCGGGTGCGCGGAGTCCGGAAATTCGATGGCGAGATTGACGAAAGGACAGCCACGATAGCCCGTTCGCTGGGCACGCTCCGCAACGTCAATGAAAAACTGGCACAGTTGCTCGCGCGGCTTGCCCGGATGCTTGGCGAGGCTCTCGCCGAAGTAGTTCCAGAAACGCTCCTGGCGGCGCGTGAGGTAATGCAGGAGCAAGGCGTCTTTCGATTCGAACTGCCGGTAAAGGCTCATCTTGTTGACGCCAGCACGCTTGACGACGGCATCGACACCCACGGCGCGCGCGCCTTCGAGATAGAAAAGCTCATCGATGGCATCGAGTATCTGTGTCTGCGCCTCTGCACCGTACATCACCGCCTTGCGTACGGGCTTGTCCGCCCGCTTCCTGCGCATCGCGGCGGGCTTCTTCTCGACAATATTTACGGCACTCATGTTTTTGCTCCTGACGTTACGTCGCCGGTTACATCGCCCGTTACATCGCAATTGGGTATCCGATTTCCCGGTCTCGGCGCTTGACATGTTACCGATCGGTACATAGCATTACAAGCACTGTTACCGATCGGTAACAAAATTGGGCCAGAAAGATCGAACCGGGCGCCGACAAGACACCATCGGGTAAGCCGGCAACGCAGCTTCGAATACTACGATTGGGGAAACACGATGCAGGTCGTTGCACAGTGGGCGCAAAAGCGCATCGCAGGCCGTTTTCACTACGCATGGATCGCGGTCGCGCTGACCTTCCTGGTGATGTTGATTACCGCAGGCACGCGCGCCACGCCGAGCGTCATGATGGTGCCGCTGGAACAGGCCTTCGGCTGGGACCGCGCCACGGTCTCCATCGCCTTGTCGATCAACCTCGCCTTGTTCGGCCTGATGGGCCCCTTTGCGGCAGCGGCGATGGAGCGCTTCGGTTTGCGTGCCACCGTGCTGGTGGCACTTGGCGTACTTTGCGCGGGCATCGCCCTGTCGAGCCTGATGCAGCAAAGCTGGCAGCTGTGGCTGCTGTGGGGCGTGATCGTCGGCTGCGCCACGGGTGCAACGTCCATGACGCTTGGCGCAACCGTGGTAAGCCGCTGGTTCAAGGAGCGGCGCGGGCTGGCGATGGGTATTCTGACGGCGAGCTCTGCCACCGGTCAGCTGGTCTTCCTGCCGCTGCTTGCCAGCATTGTCGAACGCTACGGCTGGCGGCCCGTCGTGCTGGTTGTCGCGGCCAGCGTGGCGGTGGTCTTGCCGCTGGCATTCCTGTTTCTGCCAGAGCGGCCCGCTGACCTGCGTCTACCGCTGTACGGCGAGCCGGCGGACGCGCCACTTGCCGCGCCGGGCAGTCGCAAGAATCCTGTTGCCATCGCCTTCGGCGTGCTCGGGCGTGCGATGAAGGTACGCGACTTCTGGCTGTTGTTCTTCAGTTTCTTCGTCTGTGGCGCCAGCACCAATGGCTACATCGGTTCGCACTTCATTGCCATGTGTGGCGACTATGGCCTCAGCGCTGTGCAAGGCGCCAGCATCCTTGCCGCGATGGGCGCACTCGACCTGATCGGCACGACCTTGTCCGGCTGGATGTCCGATCGTTTCAATAACCGCGTGCTGCTGTTCTGGTACTACGGCCTGCGCGGCCTTGCACTGATCTATCTGCCCTATGCATTTGGCCTGAGCTATTTCGGCCTGCCGGTGTTCGCCCTGTTCTATGGCCTGGACTGGATCGCCACGGTGCCGCCGACCGTGCGCCTGACCAATGATGTGTTCGGCAGTCAGGATGCACCAATCGTCTTCGGCTGGGTCGTCGCCGGCCACCAGCTTGGTGCAGCTTTTGCCGCGCTGCTGGCGGGTGTACTGCGTAACAGCCTGGGTACTTACACGGTTGCAACCATGATTTCCGGCATGCTGTGCCTGGTCGCAGCCGTCATGGTCTTGCGCATAAACCGGCGTGCCTACGCACCCATGCCTGCGTGAGGCAGGGGCCGAACCGCACGCGCTGCGATACCTGCTGACGCCATATCCCCATACACCCCGCGATTCCGCGTGCCTCCGGGCATGCCCCGTGCTACCTGTCGCCTTGTGCATGCCCTGAAGTACATATCTCTTCAGCATTTCTTGGCTGATACTGAAGCGCCCTGTGCCGCAGCGAACGCTTTCTCATGAACGCGTGGAGCTCCGGCATGCGCATCAGCCGCGCTGGAAATGACGGCAACCACGGACTGCGCTGCAGTCCCAGTCAAAACGCGTCTGGAATCACGCAGAGATGCACACACAGCAGGCAGGTCTCTCCAAACTCTTGCCCCTCCTTGCGGGGCGCTTGCCAGACACCGACCAGACCATCCAGCGGGTGCTGTTCGCCATCCGCACGCATCTGGGCATGGACGTAGCGTTCATTTCCGAATTTGTCGGTACGGATCGCGTGTTCCGCCAGGTAGACGCTGCAGGTTGGACGCCCATTTACCCCGGCGACTCCACACTGCTCGAAACAGGCTACTGCCAGCGCGTTGTGGATGGCCGTCTGCCGGGTCTGATCCCCGACACCATGGCCTTACCGGCAGCCGTGGCATTGCACGAAACACTTGCAACGCCGATTGGCGCACACATGAGTGTGCCGATCCGGCTGGGCGATGGTCGTATTTACGGCACGTTCTGCTGTTTCGGTTTCGTCCCCAACGAGACCCTTAACGAACGCGATCTGGAAATGATGCAGGCATTTGCAGACCTGATCGCCGGCCAGCTCGAGCTTGACATGAACAGCTCGCGCGAGCGGCAAGGAAAAATCCAGCGCATCGAAATGGCGATACAGCATGGCGGCCCCTCCATTGTTTTCCAGCCCATCTATCGCCTGGAGGACAACCGCTGTGTCGGCGTTGAATGCTTGTCGCGCTTTCACACGGCACCGCAGATTTCGCCCGATGTCTGGTTCGCCGAGGCCGCCGATGTCGGGCTCGGACAAGCACTCGAACTCTGCGCGATCAGCAAGGCTCTCGCTGCCCTCGACGCCCTGCCGCCGGACCTGTATCTCGCGATCAACGCCTCGCCGGCAACGATTCTGAGCAATAAACTGGCACCGTTGTTTGAAGGCATCGAAGCCGAGCGCATCGTGCTGGAGCTCACCGAGCATGCCCATGCGGCAGATTACGATCAGTTGCTGCAGATTCTCAAACCGATGCGTTCGCGGGGTGTGCGCATTTCGATCGACGATGCGGGTACCGGCTACAGCAGCATGCGTCACATCCTCAGCGTCCAGCCGGACATCATCAAGCTCGATGTCGGCCTGACGCGTGGCATGGACCACGACCCGACACGCCACGCGCTTACCGCAGCCCTGATCGAATTCGCGCGACAAACGGGCAGCAGCATCCTCGCCGAAGGCGTGGAGACCGCTTCGGAACTGACATCCTTGCGCACGCTCGGCGCCTCCAAGGCGCAAGGCTATTTCCTGAGCCATCCCCTGTCGCTGGACGACACGATTCAGTGCGCGCGTAGCGCCACCTCATTTCATTGACCTTGCTTATTGCCGGGTAAGCGCCCCGTCTTCCCGTAGCGCCCGGCAAGCCCGGCCCGGGGGTCATTCTCCTGCCCGGCGACGTGCGCCATGCCGCCTTGTCGCGTCAGGTCATGCAGTCCAAACTGGACAACGGGCATGAACTCGGCGAACCTACCCGACGCGCGGCACTCGTTACGCGGTAATCAATATTTTGCATATCTTCAGCAAGAGGTAACACATGAAACGCACACCTGTCGGCATTCTCCTCAACACCGTGCTTGCGACCCTTGCCAGCACACTGATAGCTGCGCCTGCCCAGGCCGGCAAGACAATCGACGCCATCAAGCAACGCGGCGCCATTCAGTGCGGCGTCAGCACCGGCGTGGCTGGCTTCTCGCAGGCAGACAGCCAGGGCAACTGGTCAGGACTCGATGTGGACACCTGCCATGCACTGGCCGCCGCAGTGCTCGGCGACGCGAAGAAAGTCAATTTCGTGCCGCTCAATTCGCAGCAGCGTTTTACCGCGATCCAGTCCGGCGAAGTCGATCTGCTTGCCCGCAACACCACCTGGACGCTCACCCGCGATGCCTCGCTCGGCCTCGAATTCGCGGCCATCACCTACTACGATGGCCAGGGCTTCCTGGTGCCGAAAAAACTCAAGATCACCAGTCCGAAACAATTGAAGAATGCCGAGATCTGCGTACAGTCCGGCACTACCAACGAGAAGAACCTCTCCGACTATTTCAGGATGCAGGGCGTCAAGGTGAAGCCCGTTGTCTTTGAAGGTTTCGAGGCTTCTTTCAAGGCCTTCTTCTCCGGCCGATGCCAGGCCTACACCACCGACCTTTCCGGCCTGGCAGGTCTGCGCAACAAGGAAGCGAAGAATCCGGAAGACTACGTGCTGCTCCCCGAAGTCATCTCCAAGGAGCCACTCGGCCCGGCTGTTCGCCGTGGCGATGACGAATGGTTCACCATCGTCAAGTGGGTCGTCTTCGCGCTCATCGAGGCCGAAGAAAACGGCATCACACAGGCCAATGCAGACTCGCTCAAAACCAGCAGCAAGGACCCCGTCGTGCAACGCATCCTCGGCACCTCGGATGACAGCGGCAAGTTGCTCGGGCTGGACCGCGACTGGGCTTATCGCGCCATCAAGGCGGGAGGAAATTACGGTGAAATCTTCGAGCGCAACGTCGGCCCGAAATCCGTGCTCAAGTTGCCACGTGGTCTGAACAACCTGTGGAACAAGGGCGGCATTCTTTATGCGCCGCCCGTGCGATAAACAACGAACGTAGGGCGGAGTGCCAACTCCGCCGTGCCACGCCGTCAGTTGGCCACGTAAAAGTAGCGATGGCGGCGGAGTTGGCACTCCGCCCTACTCGCCACCGCGCTCACTGACACCCTGCTGGGCCGAGCAACTACGCTTGAATGGAATAGTAGGTGCCGGTCGGCGGCGTAGCCAGCATGGGCATGACAGCGGCAATTTTCTCCGGGGGAATCTGCTTCACCGATGCCTGATGTGCAGCCACTGACATCCAGATCTCGATGATGGCAAATGCATTAAAATTTTCCTGGCTGCGAAGAAGCTGGCACGATTCACAGCCTTGCGACTGCTCGATAAGAGGAACGATCGAAACCAGAAACTCGCCGAGACGGTCCGCCTGGCCGGGCTTGGCTTCGAAGTTGTTGATTCGTGTGATGCTCATAAGATCCTTCAGACTCGAAGTATCGTTATCCGGTCAAAGCTGGATAGCTTCTGCATGCAATTTCAAACCAAGTGCGCCAACCACTTTAAGAATAGTGTCGAAACTTGGGGCACGATCTCCCGAAAGCGCCTTATAAAGGCTTTCGCGTGAAAGCCCGGCATCGCGAGCCACCTGCGTCATTCCTTTGGCGCGAGCGATGTCACCCAATGCTTTTGCAATGAATGTTGCATCGCCATTCGCTTCCTCCAAACACGCCTCCAGATAAGCTGCCATTTCTTCTGGCGTGCGCAAATGCTCTGCAACATCGTAACGGGTAGTAGTGGTTTTTTTCATCATGCGCTCCTACAAATTGCGTGCCAGACGCAAGGCAACGCGGATATCGGCGGACTGCGTGGTCTTGTCGCCACCGGCCAGCAGAATCACCACCTCACGTCCGCGTTTCATAAAGTACACCCGATAGCCGGGACCGTAATCGATGCGTAGTTCGGACACTCCCTCGCCTACAGGCTTGACATCGCCGGGATTGCCCGCCGCAAGGCGTTCGATTCGCACCAGAACACGAGCACGCGCTTGAAGATCACGAAGGTTGTCGATCCACTGAGCATAGGTATCAGTTTTGCGGATTTCGAGCATGAACAAAATGTATCCTGCTGGATACACTCTGTCAATGCTGCAATTGCCGCCGAGGCCATTACTTCAATCGCGCTCTACGAGAAAATCGTCGTGTCGCGCGGCTTGCTCCGCCGATTACAAGCTACGCGTAGTCACTGCAACGCATTATTATCCCGTCATGGCCGATACTCAATCTCCCATTACCCCTCGCCCACCGCCCGAGCAACGCCTGAACGCACACAAGTGGCGCGAGCGCCTGATGCAATGTGTGGTACTTGCCATCGTCGGCCTCGTCGCCTGGTGGCTGATGCACAACACCCTCACCAACATGCGGGCACGCGGCGCGCATGCGGGCTTCGATTTCCTGCTCGATCCCGCCGGGTTCGAGATTGGCGAGGGTCTGTTCGGTTATGAGTCGGGCCAGCCTTTCTGGCGAGCGTTTCTCGTTGGACTTGGCAATACCTTGCGCGTGGCACTGGCCAGCATCGTGGTGTGCACGGTGCTCGGCGCCCTGATCGGTATCGGGCGGCTGTCGCGCAATTTTCTGCTGCGCAGTCTTTGCACGGGCTACATCGAACTGGTGCGCAACGTGCCGGTGCTGTTGCAATTGCTGATGTGGTACTTCGTGCTCACCGACATGCTGCCGACATCGGATGAAGCGCTGTCGCCGCTGCCCGGTTTTTTCCTGAGCAAGAGTGGGCTGACTTTCCCGGTACCGATGGCGACTGCAACCTGGTTGTATGCGGGTGTGGGTCTGCTGCTGGGCGCGATGCTGGCGATGCTGTATCTGCGTCATGCCGGTCGCATGCTCTACGCCAGTGGCAAGCAATTGCCACGTGTCTGGCCGGTGCTCGTGCTGCTGACCGGTGGTGTATTGCTGGCGTGCGCGCTCGGCGCTGTCATCAGCGATGTGCCGTGGGCCTTCGACATCCCGGCGAAGAGCGAGATCACCATATCCGGTGGTGCGGCAGTGACACCGGAGTTCCTTGCAGTCTTTCTCGGGCTCTCCACCTACACCGCGGCCTTTGTCGCCGAGGTAGTGCGCGCCGGCGTTCAGTCTGTGCAGCATGGTCAGCTGGAAGCCGCGCGGGCATTGGGTCTTGGGCGAGTGCATCAGTTGCGCCTGGTGATCCTGCCGCAAGCCATGCGCGTTATCCTGCCTTCGCTGACCAACCAGTATCTGAACCTGACGAAGAATTCCTCGCTGGCGGTTGCCGTGGGTTACCCCGATCTCGTCTCGATTGCGAACACCTCGCTCAACCAGACCGGCCGCGCCTTCGAGTGCGTGGCGATCATCATGGCGGTGTATGTCTCGCTGTCGCTGCTGACGGCGTGGTTCATGAATCGTTATAACCGGCGCGCTGCGCTCAAGGGCTCGCCGCGATGAGCGACTCCATCGTCTTCTCGCCTGTTACGGCGCGCCCTGCTCCGCACCGCACGCAAGGCATCTCGGCCTGGGCACGCACGAATCTTTTCTCCGACTGGCCCAACAGCATTGCCACAGTCCTGCTGCTGATGATATTTGCATGGTATCTGCCGCAACTCATCGATTGGGCCGTGCTCAAGGCCGTCGTGCGTCCCGATGTCGACGCCTGCCAGGCTGCAGCACATGCCGGCGCGTGCTGGGGCGTGGTATCGGAGAAGTACCGCACCATCCTGTTCGGACGCTATCCCTATGCCGAGCAATGGCGGCCGCTGGCGGCGGTGTTGCTGATGTTGTCGCTGGTGGGCGTGAGTGCCGTGCCGCGCATGTGGCGCTGGTACCTGCTGCCGCTGTGGCTGGCGGGCATGGTCTTGTTCGTGGCGCTGATGGGTGGCAGCGTTGCGGGGCTGACACCGGTGCAGACGAATCTATGGGGTGGCTTGCCGCTGACCGTGCTGCTGTCGCTCGGCGGCATGACAATGGCGTTTCCGCTGGCAATCCTGCTGGCAATGGGGCGACGCTCGACCCTGCCTGTTCTACGCACATTGAGCTCGCTGTATGTCGAGCTGATTCGCGGCGTACCGCTGATCTCGGTGCTGTTCATGGCTTCGTTCATGTTGCCGCTGTTCCTGCCGCAGGGTGTGAAGCTGGATGTGCTGATCCGCGTGCTGGTCGGCATCGGCCTGTTCTCGGCAGCCTACATGGCGGAGATCGTGCGCGGCGGTTTGCAGGCGGTGCCGCAGGCGCAGACCGAGGCGGCGCAATCGCTCGGGCTGGGTTACTGGAAAACGCATGGCCTGGTGCTGTTGCCGCAGGCTCTGCAGGCAGTGCTGCCTTCCCTCGTCAACAGCTTCATCGGCAACTTCAAGGACTGCTCGCTGGTCACCATCGTGAGTCTGTACGAACTCACCGGCGCACTGTCGCTGGCGCTCGGTGGCGATGTCGTGTGGCGGCCGTTCTTCCTTGAGGGTTATCTGTTTGTGGCGCTGATCTACTGGTCGTTCTGCTTCGGCATGTCGCGTTACAGCATGCGGCTGGAGCGGCGCTTGTCACGCAGCCAGGCGCGTACATGAGAAAAAAATTGAGCGGGTAATAATGAGATGAGCATTATCGAATTCGACAAGGTGAACAAGTGGTTCGGACAGCAGCATGTGTTGCGCGACATCGATCTGCAGGTCGAGGCTGGCGAGCAGGTGGTGATCTGCGGCCCGTCCGGCTCGGGCAAGTCGACGCTGATCCGCCTCGTCAATCGGCTGGAGGCGCATGAAGAAGGCCGCCTCGTCGTCGACGGCATCACCATTGATGACAACGCGAAATCCATCGAAGCCGTGCGCCGCAAGGTCGGCATGGTGTTCCAGCAGTTCAATCTCTTCCCGCATCTGAGCGTGCTGGAGAACCTGACACTGGCGCCGGTGTGGGTGAATGGCACTGCACAGAAGGATGCCGAAGCCCAGGCCATGCAACAGCTCGAACGCGTGCACATTGCGGAGCAGGCACACAAATACCCGCTGCAACTCTCTGGCGGTCAGCAGCAGCGCGTAGCCATCGCGCGCGCACTCTGCCTGTCGCCGCGCATCATGCTTTTCGACGAACCGACTTCGGCCCTCGATCCCGAAATGATCAAGGAAGTACTCGACGTAATGGCCGAGCTCGCCACGCAGGGCATCACCATGCTGTGCGTAACGCACGAGATGGGCTTCGCACGCTCGGTTGCCAATCGCGTGATCTTCATGGATGACGGTCAGATCATCGAAGAAGCGCCACCCACGGACTTCTTCGACAATCCGCAGAGCGCACGGCTGCAGGAGTTCCTGTCCAGGATCCTCTGAGCGCAAGGCCCGGCGCGGCTTGCGAGGCCCTGTACCGGTGCGGGAACTGTTGGCGGCGAACAGTGCGCCTGCCCGCCATCTGCTATACAACCGCCGGGGGGCAGCTGCGGTAACATCGCCGTTGCCGTAACGAGTGGGCACCAGGCGCGCTTATGCTGGCAGCGTTACCTGTTGAAATTCCCACAAAGCCAGCAACTCGACAATGGGGAGACACCATGGCGGATTTTCGATCGATTGCCATCGCAGAGGCTTGCCAATGAACCCGCTGTCCGGTGACACACCCCGCGGAATCCGGCGCGGCCGTTTGCCGCCCGGCACCATGCTCGGTTTCATTCTTGCCGTTGTGGCAGTCCTGCTGATTGCTTTCGTCAACTACATCGCGCTGCAATCGCGCACTGAAGCGGCCGAGCGCCTGACGCACAGCGTGGAGGTGATGGAGCAGGTGCAGGCTCTCCTCTCCGCCGTAAAAGACGCCGAGACCGGCCAGCGCGGCTACTTGCTGACAGGCGCCGAGCCTTACCTCGCGCCGTACACCAACGCCAGGGCGGACCTTCCCGGCCTGTTCAAGAACATTCGCAGACTGGTGGCCGATAACCGCGACCAGTTGCTGCGGGTGGACAGTCTCGAGCAATTGACTGGCGAGAAGCTCGAAGAACTGGGCCAGACGATCACGCTGCGCCGGAATGGTGACGAGGTCGGTTCGCTGGACCTGGTCCGCTCCGACCGCGGCAAGCTGTCCATGGATCGCATCCGTACCATCACCACGCAAATGCAGAATGAGGAGCGCACGCTGCTCGCGACGCGCCAGCAAGACTGGCAGGATGCCGTCAAGGTCACGGCGGCGATTTCGTGGGGCGGTTCGGCATTGCTGCTGGTCTTGATCGCCGGTGCGGGGGCCATGACATCCCGCGACTTCCGTACGCGTGAAACCGAAGCCTGGATCAGGGCCGGCCTGGCCGGTATGGGCCCACAGCTCCAGGGTGATCAACGCCTCGATCAACTGGGTGAAAAGGCCCTCGCCTATCTCGCCGATTATCTTGATGCGCAAGTCGGCGCGGTATACGTCGCCGAAGCCGACGGCCGCTATCACCGCGTCGCAGGCCACGCAGTAGCACCCGGCAATGAGCATGAGAATGTGCGCGACGGCGACGGCCTGCTCGGTCAGGCCGCGAAGGAAAACCGCACCCTGTATGTGCAGGACGTCCCCGAAGACTATCTATCGGTTGCTTCCGGCCTCGGGCACAGCAAGTCGCGCACATTGCTGATAGCCCCGGCAAGTGCAGATGGTGTCGTACAGGCAATTCTTGAACTTGGTTTCTTCCGCAAGCTCAAGCCAGCTGACCGCGATTTGCTGGACCGCGTATTGGAGTCGCTGGGTGTCGCCGTGCGCTCCGCCAAGGACCGCACACGCCTCGAAGAATTGCTCGAAGAGACGCAGCGTCAATCCGAGGAACTTCAGGCGCAACAGGAAGAGCTGCGCGTCAACAACGAGGAGCTCGAAGAGCAAGGGCGCGCGCTCAAGGAATCGCAAGTGCAGATGGAAGCACAGCAGGCCGAGCTGGAGCAGACCAATTCGCAGCTCGAAGAGCAGACGCAAATGCTCGAGCATCAGAAGGATGATCTCGCCGCTGCGCAGACCGTGCTCACCGACAAGGCCGCCGAGCTGGAGCGCTCCAATCAGTACAAGAGCGAGTTCCTCGCCAACATGAGCCACGAGTTGCGCACGCCGCTCAACTCCACGCTGATCCTCGCCAAGCTGCTGGCCGACAACAAGGATGGCAACCTCAGCAACGAGCAGGTGAAGTTTGCGCAGACCATCTCCGGTGCAGGCAATGACCTGCTCACGCTGATCAACGACATCCTCGATCTGTCGAAGATCGAATCGGGCAAGGTCGAGGTCCAGGTGGAAGCGGTGAACATCGCCAGAACGGTCGAGTCGCTGCAACGCGGCTTGTTGCCCGTCGCCAACGAAAAGGGGCTCACGCTCAGCGCCAGCGTCGAGCCGGGTACTGCGGAGCGCATCGCAACCGATGCGCAACGCCTCGGCCAGATCCTCAAGAATTTGTTGTCCAATGCCCTCAAGTTCACCGACAAGGGCGAAGTATCGCTACGCGTGCTCTCCAACGCGGAGAACGTGTTGTTCGCGATACGCGATACGGGTATCGGCATTCCGCAACATCAGCAGGAAATCATTTTCGAGGCATTCCGCCAGGCCGATGGCAGCACGCACCGCAAGTACGGCGGCACCGGCCTGGGTCTCTCCATCTCGCGCGATCTGGCGCGCCTGCTGGGCGGCGATATCTCCGTGCGCAGCACTGCGGGCAATGGCAGCATCTTCACGCTGACCCTGCCGCTGGTATATGTCTCCAGCATGACGCCGGTGGTGCCGATTCCCCGCGGAACGCCACAGGCCCGTGTCGATACCCACATCAATACGCCTTCCTCTCCGGAGCAACCCGGCGGGTCGCAATTGCCCGCTGGCGCGCTGCAGAAGATCAGCACTGCACTATCACCCATCGAGATGGAGGATGACCGTGATCAGCTTTCGACAGGCTCGCGGCTCATACTTGTCATCGAAGACGATGTGCGCTTTGCCGCCATCCTGCGCGACTTGTCGCACGAGATGGGTTTCCAGTGCGTCGTCACGCATACCGCCAACGATGGCCTTGCCGCAGCCACGAAATACGTCCCCAGTGCGATCCTGCTCGACATGAATCTGCCGGACCATTCCGGCCTCGGCGTGCTCGATCAGCTCAAGCACAATCCACGCACACGGCATATTCCGGTGCATGTCGCATCGGTTGCGGACTACACGCAGGAGGCACTGGGACTCGGCGCCATCGGCTATGCCCTCAAGCCGGTCAAGCGCGAGCAGCTCATCGAAGCCCTGAAGCGCCTCGAAGCCAAATTCTCGCAAAGCCTGCGCCGCGTGTTGGTGGTCGAGGATGACGAGCGCCAGCGCACCAGCATCCTGCAACTGCTCTCCAATGATGACGTGCAGATTACCGACGTCGGCAACGCCGCCGACGCCCTTGTCCAATTGCAGGCGAACACATTCGATTGCATGGTCATGGATCTGAACCTGCCCGACCTGAGCGGTTACGAGTTGCTCGACAGGATGGCGGAGCAGGAAGAAGTCTCCTTCCCGCCCGTGATCGTCTACACCGGCCGTTCGCTGACGCGTGATGAAGAGCAGAAACTGCGGCGCTTCTCCAAGTCCATCATCATCAAGGACGCACGCTCGCCGGAGCGCCTGCTCGATGAAGTCACGCTGTTCCTGCACCAGGTCGAATCGTCCCTGCCGGCGGAGAGCCAGCGCATCCTCAAGGTGGCCCGCGACCGCGAAGCGACACTCGACGGGCGTCGCATCCTCGTGGTGGAAGACGACGTGCGCAATATCTTCGCACTGTCGAGCATCCTCGAACCCAAGGGCGCCAAGGTCGAGATTGCCCGCAATGGCCGCGAGGCCATCGATGCGCTGACGCGCAGCCTTGCATCCACGAACACCATCGATCTCGTGCTCATGGACATCATGATGCCGGAGATGGATGGCTTCACCGCGATGCGCGAAATCCGCAAGCGTGTCGAGTGGAAGAAGCTGCCCATCATCGCGCTCACCGCCAAGGCCATGCGCGACGATCAGGAAAAATGCCTGGCCGCGGGCGCCAACGACTACATCGCCAAACCGCTGGACGTGGAAAAGCTGCTGTCCCTCGTGCGCGTGTGGATGCCGAAGTAATCAAACCTGGATTCACGCAATCGCCACGCCGCAAATAAGCACATGAGCCGCACACAGGAAAAGACGTCAGCCGCACCGGTGAAGGACTTCGACATCGAGTTGCAGTTGCTCATCGATGCCATCTATCTGAAGTACCACTACGACTTCCGTGGCTATGCGGGTGCGTCGCTGAAGCGTCGCCTGACAACGGCGATGAGCCGCTTCGGCTGCCACACGCTGTCGCAGTTGCAGGACAAGGTGCTGCACGATCCGAAGACCTTTCCGGCGCTGATGGACTTCCTCACCGTGCAGGTCAGCGAGATGTTTCGCGACCCGGCGTATTTCAGGTCGCTGCGTGAAAAGGTTGTACCGCTGCTGCGCACCTACCCCTCATTGAAAATCTGGGTGGCCGGTTGCAGCACCGGCGAGGAAGTCTATTCGCTGGCCATCCTGCTGCGCGAGGAAGGGCTGCTGGAGCGCACCCTCATCTATGCCACTGACATCAACGTCCACGCCCTGCAGAAGGCCGAGGCCGGCGTCTATGAGCTGGACCGCATCGCCGGCTTTACCGACAACCACCGCATGTCCGGCGCGCCAGCCTCGCTGTCCGACTACTACACTGCTGCGTACGGTCGTGCCGTGTTCGACAAGACGCTCAAGAAGCACATCGTCTTCTCCGATCACAGTCTCGCCACTGACAGCGTGTTTGCCGAAGTGCATCTCGTATCCTGTCGCAACGTGCTGATCTATTTCGACCGTGAGCTGCAGGACCGCGCGCTCGGCCTGTTCCACGAGGCGCTTTGTCGCAAGGGCTTTCTCGGCATCGGTACCAAGGAGTCGCTGCGCTTCTCGGCACAGGCGGATGCCTTTGACGAACTGGTTCAGCACGGCCGCATCTTCCAGAAGAGGGACGGCTAATGGTACGCCTGCCAGGTACAAGCCCCGTGAGCAGCGCGGCAAGCGCCATCGATGCAATCGTCATCGGCACCTCGGCCGGTGGTGTGGAGGCGCTCTCCGTCCTGCTGCCGGCCTTGCCGGCAACACTGCGCGCCGCGGTATTCATCGTCATGCACCTGCCGCGCGAGCGGCCCAGCCTGCTAGCCGAAATATTCAGGGCGAAGTGCGCCTGCCCCGTCAGTGAGGCACAGGACAAGGAGCCCGTGCTGCCCGGCTCGGTCTACTTTGCGCCGCCCGACTATCACTTGCTGATCGACAAGGGCCCGCACCTTGCACTCTCCACCGACGAGCTTGTCAATTACTCGCGGCCTGCCATCGACGTACTTTTCGAATCGGCAGCCGACATATATCGCGAGCGACTGCTGGGTATCATTCTCACGGGCGCAAACCAGGACGGCGCGGCCGGGCTGAAGGCGGTGCACAGGCTAGGCGGTACGGCACTCGTGCAGCGGCCCGACAGCGCGCAGGCATCGCTCATGCCGCAGTCGGCCATCGCGCAGTGCCCGACTGCACACGTGCTTTCTCTTGAACAAATGGCGGACCTTCTTCGCACGCTTGAAGACGGCAATGCACTGGACCTCTCACATGCAACAAACTGAATACACGCAATCACGCGTCAAGTGCCTGCTCGTTGACGATCTCGAAGAGAACCTGCTGGCGCTATCTGCCCTGCTGCGCCGCGACGATGTCGAGTTGCTCACCGCCCGCTCCGGGTTCGAGGCGCTGGAGTTGCTCCTGCTGCACGATGTCGCGCTGGCCTTTCTCGACGTGCAGATGCCCGACATGGATGGCTTCGAGCTCGCAGAGCTGATTCGCGGCAGCGAGCGCACGCGCAATGTGCCGCTCATCTTCGTCACTGCCGGCACGCGCGATCAGCACCGCATGTTCAAGGGTTACGAAACCGGCGCGGTGGACTTTCTCTACAAGCCTATCGACCCGCACATCCTCAAGAGCAAGGCCGACGTTTTCTTCCAGCTCTACCAGCAGAAGCAGCAGCTCGCCCACGAGTTGCAACAGCGCACCGAAACCCTGCGTCTGAGCGAGATGTTCATGGCCGTGCTGGGTCACGACCTGCGCAATCCGCTCAGCGCCATCGTCACCTCCGCCCACATCCTCGAGCATGGCTCCGAGGATCAGATGGTGAAGAAAACGGCCGCACGCATGCTCTCCAGCGGCAAGCGCATGAGCCGCATGATCGAAGACATGCTCGACCTCGCGCGTGCCCGGCTGGCTGGCGGCATTCCGCTCAAGCGCGAGCATGCCGACCTTGGCACACTGGTGCAGCGTGTGGCGCAGGAATACCTTGCCGCCGCAAATGAGCGCCGCGTCGAAGTTCAGCAGGACGGTGATCTCGCTGGCGAGTGGGACGCGGACCGTCTCGCTCAGGTTGCCTCCAATCTTATCGGCAACGCCCTGCAGCACGGCGACGCACACGAAGCGGTACAGGTTCGCCTGAATGGCACACATGACGATGTCGTAAGTCTGTCGGTAGCCAACAGCGGCAGGATTCCAGCCGATGTGCTGCCCCACATCTTCGATCCATTCCGTGGCGCACAGCGCGAGGCTGGCCGCAACGATGGCCTTGGTCTCGGCCTCTACATCGTGCAGCAGATCGTTAACGCCCATGGCGGCAGCGTCGAGGTACGAACCGAAGAACCGGATCGCACCCTGTTTCTGGTGAAAGTGCCGCGTCGCATGGTCTCGATCGTCAAGCTGTAAATCTGCGTTGTAACCTGCAGGGCTCCCGCCCTTGCGCCAGCCCGGCGATTCGTTTGATCGCGTGGCAGGCGGCTGGCGTCGCGTACTTTCCTGAAGTTCACACCGACCGCGCTGACGGCCTTAGCCCCGAACACCACGCTACTTCCCATGTCTTCGGCACGCGCGTTGCGACCTCGTTGTCACGTGAGACACCGACAGGCTCACGTTCCAGAACAGGAGATCAACATGGCTCAATGTGAAGTTTGCGGTAACGATTACGACAAGACATTCCAGCTCACCGCGCAAGGCAAAACGCACACATTCGACAGCTTCGAATGCGCCATTCACGCCTGTGCGCCAAGCTGCGCGCATTGCCAATGCAAGGTCATCGGTCACGGCATTGAAGCTGATGGCAAGCTTTTTTGTTGCGCCCACTGCGCCAAACACGCTGGTTTCGAGCAGGCGCGTGACCGGGTATGACCGGTAGGCATCACCTCACGATGGATGAAGGGGCGGAGCGACGACAACGCTTGTAAATGCGTCGTCGCCCGCTGCAAAGATTGCACACAGCTCCGACATGAACCGCCGCAACTCCGGCTCAGCCGAAGTAACGGAATGGCGGCATCATTCCACGATGCCGCCCTTATGAGGCCATGTATCGGACCGGTATTCACTGCAGCTTTACGCTACCAATCGAAACCCGACCGCCGTCTCCGTCAGCAGATGCTTTGGCTGGGTTGGATCATCTTCGAGTTTCTGCCGCAGTTGCGACATGTAGATGCGCAGGTAGTGGCTGCTCTCCACGTGCGACGGCCCCCACACGTCGAGCAGCAACTGGCGGTGCGTCAACACCTTGCCCGCGTTGGTAATCAGGCAGGCCAGCAGGCGATATTCGATTGGCGTGAGATGCACAGCGATGCCGGCCTTGCTGACCACGCGCGCAGCCAGATCGACTGACACCTCACCGAAGCGGAACACGGGGTCACGCCCATCCGCACTCTGCATGCGGCGCTGCGCGACACGCACGCGCGCCAGCAGTTCACCGACGCCGAAGGGCTTGGTCAGGTAGTCATCGGCGCCTGCATCGAGTGCGCCGATCTTGTCGGACTCATCGCTGCGTGCCGACAACACGATCACCGGCACGCTCGACCAGGTGCGCAGATCACGCAAGAAATCCACACCGTCGCCGTCTGGCAAGCCGAGATCGAGGATGACCATATCCGGCCGACGCGTGCCCGCCTCGACGAGCCCCTGCTTGACGCCACCCGCCTCGAACACACGCCAGCCTTCCGCCTCGAGCGCTGTGCGCACGAAGCGGCGGATCTGCGCTTCGTCTTCGATGACGACAACGCTCTTGACGGGATCACTCATTCGGCACTCATTGGGCATTCTCGCTACTGCTGTCCATTTCCTCGGGCACCTGCGGCGGCTCTCCAAGCGGCAGGGTAAAGCAGAATGTTGCGCCTGTCGTGCTCGCCGGTGCGGCCCGGATACGACCACCATGCGCAGAGACGATGGCACGGCAAATCGCCAGCCCTAGTCCCACACCCGGTTTGTCGGACTCCTTCTCGCCGCGCGCGAATTTCTCGAAGATGGCCTCTTCCTGTCCCGCTGGCAAGCCCGGCCCGTTGTCGGCCACGCAGACCTTGAGCATGCTGCCATCCGGCGCAGCGATGACACGCAACGTGCTGCCAGCGGGCGTGTACTTCGCGGCGTTCTCCAGCAGGTTGCATAGCACGCGCTCGATCAGCACGGCGTCATAGCGTACCAGCGGCAAACCGGCCGCCATCTGCGTTTCAATATTGTGTGACGCAAGCGAGGTCTTCGTCGCAGCGAGCGAGGTACCGACCACTTCTTCAATCGGTTGCCATTGCAGATTGAGATGGATGTCGCCACTCTGGATGCGTGCCATGTCTAGCAGATTGTTGACCAGCGCCCCCATGCGCTTGGCCTCGATCTGGATCGCATCGGCTACCGCACGCTGCGCGTCGGACAAGGGCGGCGCCGTCAGCGGCAGGGTTTCAGCAAGGCCGTAGAGCACCGACAACGGCGTGCGCAAGTCGTGCGACAAGGCCGACAGCAGCGAATTGCGCAGGCGCTCGGATTCGATGCGCAGCACTGCCTCCTGCGCCACCTCGATGTAGTGCACACGTTCCAGTGCAATGGCGATCAACGCGCCGAAGGTTTCGAGCTGGCGCCGCTGCTCGGGGATCATCAGGAAGCGCGGGTTGACCGGCTTCACCGCCAGCACACCGCGCGTGCGCATCGACGTTTTCAACGGCAGGTAGAGGAAAGGGCTGCCGGGCAGTGTGTCCGTGCCGAGGCCGGCAGGCAGGTTGCGGTCGAACGCCCACTGCGCCGTGCCGATGTCGACGGCTGCGTTCGAGAGCTGCAACTGACTGTGCGCATCGATGACCAGCAAAGCCGCCTCGGCGTGAAACTCGCGCGCCACGGCCGTCTGCGCCATGTCGATCAGCGTCGGCACCTCCAGCACGGTCGACATCTCGCGTGCGAACTCGAACAGCGCCCGAGAGCGCCCTTCGCGGCTCAGCGCGGCGCTGGCCTGGAAGCGCAGGCTGGCTGTCATCTGGCCGATGATGAGCCCTACCGCCAGCATGACGACGAAGGTGACGAGGTATTGCACATCGGCCACGGCGAACGACAGGCGCGGCGACACGAAGAAAAAATCGAATGCCCCCACGCACAGAAACGCCGCCAGCACCGCCGGGCCGCGCCCGATCTTCACCGCCACCAGCGCCACCATCATCAGGAACAGCATGACGATATTGGCCTGATCGAGATAGTGACGCAGCGGCGTCAGCAGCAATGTCGTCAGCATACATACCGCTGCGGACAAAGCGTAACGATACGGCCGTATGCGCATCGCCTCGTCACGCATCTGCGTACGGCCGGGCGTACTGTCTTGCGTAGCACCTGCGTCCAGAGCCTCGGCCCTGCCTGCTGCACCACGACCAATCTCGAGGATGTCAATGTCCGTCGCCTGGCTTGCGATCTGCTCATGCAGCCGACGCACCCACGGCCACTGCCGCACCCTGCCCGAGCGACCGATCACCAGTTTCGACAGATTGCGCGAGCGCGCATAGCCGATCAACCCTTCGGCGCCATTGTGGGCCGTCAGCACCGTGGTCGTTGCGCCAAGCTCCTGCGCCAGCTTCAGCGTACGCAGGATGCGCTCGCGCGCCGCCTCCGAGCGGCGTTGCAGGGCAGGCGTTTCCACATAGGCCGCATGCCAGGCAACGTTGAGTTGATTGGCCAGCCGCGCCGCGCTGCGCACCACGTGCTCGGCACCGGCATCGGGCCCGACGCCGCACAACAGCGCCGCTTCCGTCTTCCACACCCCGGCAATCGCCTGGTCGCTGCGATAGGCCTGCACCTCGTCCTCGATGCGATTGGCAGTGCGACGCAAGGCCAGCTCGCGCAAGGCCATGAGGTTACCCTTGCGAAAGAAATTCTGCGCCGCCTGTTCTGCCTTGGTGCCAAGGTAAACCTTGCCCGCCTTGAGCCGCGCCAGCAATTCGTCGGCCGGCACATCGACCAGCACCACTTCATCGGCACTGTCGAAGAAGGTATCCGGCAAGGTTTCATTGACGCGAATGCCGGTGATGCCACCGACGACATCATTGAGGCTTTCGAGGTGCTGCACATTGAGCGTGGTGAACACATCGATGCCCGCTGCCAGCAATTCCTCCACATCCTGCCAGCGCTTCGGGTGACGCGAGCCCGGCACGTTGGAATGTGCGAGCTCGTCGACGAGGATCAGTGACGGCCTGGCAGCGAGTGCTGCATCCAGATCGAATTCACTGAGCATATTGCCGCGATACTCGATCTGCTTCTGCGGCAACAGCGGCAAGCCCTCGACCAGCGCAGCCGTTTCGCTGCGGCCATGCGTCTCGACAACACCGACGAGCACCTCCCTGCCCTCGCTCTGCAGCTTGCGTGCCGTGGCCAGCATGGCGAAGGTCTTGCCCACGCCCGCCGACGACCCGAAATAGATACGCAAACGCCCCCGCTCCGCCTGCGCCGCTTCGCGTTGCACGCGTTGCAGGAGGGAGTCGGGATTGGGGCGGTTGTCGCGGTGTGTGGGCATGCTCAGGAGGACTAAGTATTATCTATTCAATAAGCATCAAGCTCTTCGAACAACGCACCAACCTTGCAGTTCCCTCTCCATTAGGGAGAGGGTGGTGCGTCAGCACCGGGAGAGGGGAAAGCGTACATGCATCACAGGTCTACGCGTCGATCAACCATTACCCCTCTCCCGCCCTCTCGGGGCACCCCGCTCCGCGCCCCACGACCGGCATTGCATTGCCAGTCGGCTACGCAAGCGAGCAGCATGCTGCTCGAAACCCTTGCTTCGCCCCTAATGGAGAGGGAACGGCAACGTGCGCACCTTACCTGGACGAGTATCCACCCATCCATCATCAAAATCACCCCATTGAGGCGACGTAGGGCGGAGTGCAACTCCGCCGATCGTGCTTCACATCCGGCGCAGTTGGCACTGCGCCCTACGCCTGCCCGACAACCGGCTACAAGCAATCATTCTCACCTGTCATTCACATGACTAACCGACGGCGCTTACTTACCCTGATCCAGCGCCATATTCAAAGCCAGCACATTCACGCGCGGCTCGCCGAAAATTCCCAGCGTCCGCCCGTGCGTATTCCGCGCGATCAGCTGTTGCACCTCACCAACCGGCAGCCCCCTCACCCGTGCAACGCGACCCGCCTGATACATCGCCGCAGCCGGGCTGATCTGCGGGTCCAGCCCGCTCGCCGAAGTCATCACCAGGTCCTGCGGCACGGCAGCAGTATTACCCGGATCAGCCGCACGCAGTGCTTCAACGCGGGCCTTCACCGCATCCAGCAATACCGGATTGCTCGGCGCCAGATTCGACCCGCCCGATGCCGCACCATTGTTCGGCATCGGCGCCGTTGCGGATGGCCTGCCCCAGAAATACTTCGGATCGCTGAAAGCCTGCCCGATCAGCGTCGAACCAACCGCCTTGCCATCGCGCATGACAAGACTGCCATGTGCCTGCTGCGGAAAGGAGACCTGCGCCACGCCTGTAACCGCGAGCGGATAGATGAAGCCTGTCAGCAAGGTAAGCAGTGCAAACAGTACGAGTGCAGGACGAAGAATGGATTTCATGATGACTTCCTTCCAAAGGGAACAACTTTTAACTCCGTCATTCCCGCGAAAGCGGGAATCCACCTCACGGTACAAAGTAACTTATCGCGTAGAAGTGGATTCCCGCTTTCGCGGGACTGACGGTCAAGCGAGGTGGGTAACGGCCAACAACATATCGACGAGCTTGATGCCTACGAACGGCACCACCAAGCCACCCAGCCCATAAATCAACATATTCCGCCGCAACAGCAGCGCCGCACCCAGCGCACGATAACGCACGCCCTTCAATGCCAATGGAATCAACACGACAATGATCAACGCATTGAAAATCACCGCCGACAGAATCGCCGACGAGGGATTGGTGAGGTGCATCACATCCAGCACGCGCAACTGCGGATAAGTGATAGCAAATGCTGCGGGGATGATCGCGAAATACTTCGCCACGTCATTGGCAATCGAAAACGTAGTGAGCGCGCCGCGCGTCATCAGCATCTGCTTGCCGATCTCGACGATCTCGATGAGCTTGGTCGGGTTGGAATCGAGGTCGACCATATTGCCCGCCTCCTTCGCCGCCTGCGTGCCGCTGTTCATCGCCACCGCCACGTCGGCCTGTGCCAGCGCCGGCGCATCGTTGGTGCCGTCACCCGTCATGGCAACGAGGCGGCCATCGGTCTGGTAGCTGCGGATCAGCTTGAGCTTGGCCTCAGGCGTCGCTTCAGCGAGGAAGTCATCGACGCCCGCCTCCGCCGCAATGCTTGCCGCTGTCAGCTTGTTGTCGCCGGTGATCATCACCGTCTTGATACCCATGCGGCGCAGCTCGGCAAAGCGCTCCTTGATGCCGCCCTTGACGATGTCCTTCAACTCGACCACGCCCAGCACCTTGCCCGCATCGACAACCACCAGCGGCGTGCTGCCACGGCGTGCAACTTCGTCGGCGAGGCGTGTCGCCTCTTCCGGGAAGACCTTGCCAGCGGCCTCGACATGCGCTCGTACCGCATCGGTCGCACCCTTGCGTACTTGCCGCTGAGCTAAGTCGACACCACTCATGCGCGTCTGCGCCGTGAAAGGCACGAACACCGCATGCAGTTTCTCCATCTCGCGGTCGCGCAGATTGAAGCGCTGCTTGGCCAGCACCACGATGCTGCGCCCTTCCGGCGTCTCATCGGCCAGCGAAGCCAGTTGCGCCGAATCAGCCAGCGCCTGTTCGCTCACGCCACTACACGGCAGAAAGCTGGACGCCTGACGATTGCCCAGCGTGATCGTGCCGGTCTTGTCGAGCAGCAACACATCCACATCGCCCGCTGCTTCCACCGCACGGCCCGAAGTCGCTATGACATTCGCCTGCATCATACGGCCCATGCCGGCCACGCCAATCGCTGACAGCAAACCGCCGATGGTCGTCGGGATCAGGCACACCAGCAACGCGATCAACACCGTCACGCTCACCGGGCTACCGGCCTTTGCTACCTCCACGCTGAACATCGAGAACGGCAACAGCGTCACTGTTGCCAGCAAGAAGACGATGGTCAGCGCCACCAGCAGGATCGTCAGCGCGATCTCGTTCGGTGTCTTCTGGCGCTTGGCGCCCTCCACCATCGCAATCATGCGATCCAGAAATGCTTCACCGGGGTTGGCCGTCACGCGACACACCAGCCAGTCCGACAGCACACGCGTGCCGCCCGTGACCGACGAGAAGTCGCCGCCCGATTCACGAATCACCGGCGCGGATTCGCCCGTGATCGCGCTCTCATCCACCGAGGCCACACCGTCCACCACTTCCGCGTCGGCAGGAATCGTTTCACCCGCATTCACCTGGAAGAAGTCGCCCTTGCGCAGATCGGCCGATGTCATCGGAATGAAATCGCCATCCTTCACCGGCTTGTGCAAACGCCGCGCCAGCACGCTCTGCTTCATGCCGCGCAACGAAGCCGCCTGCGCCTTGCTGCGCCCCTCTGCCAACGCCTCGGCGAAGTTCGCGAAGAACACCGTGAACCACAACCACAGCGAGAGCGCCAGGATGAAACCTGCCGGCGCTTCGCCTTCACCTGACAAGGCTTGCAACCACAGGATGGTCGTCAGGATGCTGCCGACGAACACCACGAACATCACCGGGTTGCGCATCTGTGCGCGCGGCGAAAACTTGCGGCAGGCTTCAAGCGCTGCCGGGCCGATCAGCTTCGGATCGAATACAGAAAAACTGGTGCGTGTCATTGCATGCTCCTTGTTGCCTTGCATGCGGCGAAGCCGCTAACTGAAGCTAAAATCTGCGCCCTACCTACACCGTTCGTGCTGAGCGTAAGGAGCGCAGCGACTGGAGTCGAAGCATGTCCCCGCGTGCCCACACTTCGACTTCGTTGCACGCTCCAAGCTTCCGCACCGTCATTCCGGCCTTCGCGGGAATGACGTCGTTGTTGTGTGGTGGCTGCACGTGTGCTTATTTGTAGGGTGGGCTCGGTGAGCCCACGCGTACTTGCATATGTCATTTCCGAAAATGAACATGTGTCCAGAAAGCGTGGCCGGGCAACGCGTGGGCACACCGTGCCCACCCTACCAAGGCCACCGATCAACTCAATTTGTGTCATGACGCCTGCCCTCACTTCACAAAAACCTGCAAATGCTCAACCACCGGCCCGAGCGCCAGCGCCGGTACATAAGTCAGCGCCCCCACCAGCAACACCGAGCCAATCACCAGCACCACGAACAGCGGCCCATGCGTCGGCATCGTGCCCACCGTCGCCTCGCTGCGTTGCTTGTTGGCCAGCGAACCGGCAATCGCCAGCACCGGCACGATCACGCCGAAGCGCCCGATCCACACCGCAATGCCAAGCAGCACGTTGTAGAAAGGCGTGTTCGCCGACAGCCCGGCAAACGCACTGCCGTTGTTGTTGGCAGCCGACGAAACCGCGTACAGCACCTGCGAGAAACCATGCGCACCGGGGTTGGAGATGCCTGCCTTGCCGGGGTCGAGCATCACCGCCAGCGCGGTGCCGACCAGCACCACCATCGGCGTGGCGAGAATGGCAATGGACACCATCTTCATCTCGAAAGACTGGATCTTCTTGCCGAGGTATTCCGGCGTACGGCCAATCATCAAACCCGCAATGAATACCGCCAGCACGGCAAAAATCAGCATGCCGTAGAAGCCCGAGCCGACACCACCGAACACCACCTCGCCAAGCTGTATCAGCAGCATCGTCGCGAAGCCGCCAAGCGGCATCAGCGAATCGTGCATCGCATTCACCGCTCCGCAAGATGCTGCTGTCGTAATCGTCGCAAATAACGCAGAAGCGATAGCACCGAAGCGCGTCTCCTTGCCTTCCAGATTGCCACCGGAGATATCCACGCCCAGCGCAGCGATACCCGGATTGCCATGCGCCTCCGACCACAAGGCCAACAGCGCAAACGCCACGAAGATCACACTCATCGCCGCCACGATCGCCCAGCCCTGGCGCATGTCACCGACCATGCGGCCAAACGCGAAGCACAACGCTGCAGGGATCAGGAAGATCGCCAGCATCTGCAGGAAGTTGGTGAGCGGCGTCGGGTTCTCGAAGGGGTGCGCAGAGTTCGCATTGAAGAAGCCGCCACCATTCGTGCCGATCATCTTGATCGCCTCCTGCGAAGCCACCGGCCCCATCGCCAGCGTCTGGGCCTTTGTGACGATCTTCTCCATGACCGGCGCACCGCTTGCATCCTTCAAGGGCGCACCTGCCGCATCCAGCTTCGGCGTCTCGTAGGTCACCGCATCGAGCGTCGCCACATCCTGGTACTCGTCAAAGTTCTGGATCACGCCCTGCGACACCAGCACGACTGCGAAGACAAATGACAGCGGCAACAACACATACATAGTGCAGCGCGTGACATCCACCCAAAGGTTCCCGAGGCCATTCTTGCCCGCCGCATCGCTTGCCAACACCCGGCGCGCAAAGCCACGAATCAACGCAAACGCCACCGCCATCCCGCACGCGGCAGAGAAGAAATTCTGCACGGCCAGCGCAGCCATCTGCGTGAGGTACGACATCGTCGACTCACCGCCGTAGCCCTGCCAGTTCGTGTTCGTCACGAAGCTCAGTGCCGTATTGAAAGAAGAGTCCGCCGACACCGCGCCGAAGCCCTGCGGGTTCAGCGGCAAGAGCAATTGCAGACGCTGCACGGCATAAACCACCAGCACGCCGATGAGGCTGAACACCAGCAGCGAAACAGCGTACTTGCGCCAGGACATGTCCTCCTGCGGATCGACACCGGCGATGCGATAGAGAAAGGACTCCACGCGCCCCAGAATGCTGCCAGCCGGATTCGCCTGAGCGTCAGCAACCCGCGCGATGAAAAGCCCAAGTGGATAAGCAGCGAGCAGGAGCACGCCGAGAAAGACTGCGAGATTGATCAGTGCAAGCGGTTCCATCTCAGAAGTCCTCCGCTTTCACGAGGGCATACACGAGATAGACGAGAAGGAAGACAGCCGTGGCCGCGCCCAGAACATGAAGCCAGCTCATTTGCGGGCCCCCAGTCTGTCGCACGCGAGCACCAGGAGATAGAGCAGCACCGCAAGACCTGCGATGCCAGAGAGATAGACCACGTCCATGACGAACCTCCAACTGTTTTGCGATAGTTGAAGAGTAGTTAGCGGCGTCTAAGGATGTTGTTTAGGTGTAGGGGGTGGAGTGTAAAGATTGTGTAAGTGGGAGATTGAGAGCGCACGAACCACGAAGCAGCGATTGCTTCGTTAAGATACCGCCTCAGTTGTCAATAAAGACGCTTTTTGAGGACCGCCGATCGGCGTTAGGATCCTCAAGTTTGCATGTCTGTATTTCGACCGATCCAACTTCTGAGTTCACTCCCTCTAAGCGGAACTGTCGATGGATCATGCCACCACCTCGCTCGTAGGAAGTGGATAGCCGCAGATACATCTCTGTTTGCGGCCTCAGACGTAACTTAATCGCCCCCTCCCCTTTATATCGATCGCTCAACACAACATCAATTTCATGCTCGCCGGCAGCCAATTCAAAAGGCATATATCCATTATTCCGCAGCGTGCTGTACTCTCGACCGTCGACTTTTATACCCGGCGCAATGGCTCTATTTGCACCCGCATCTGGTCGGTAGATATAAATAACGCCGTTCCCGGGAGACATCTGCGAGACAGGCGAGAACTGAGGGCCAGTAGCGGCACACCCAGACAAAAGGGCAAAGAGAAAAGAAAATATTAAAAAGCCGTTTTTCATGAAACTTTTCGCTGATCAAGTTCGGTAAAAAAAGCACACGGCCCTGCGCAAGCTACGGTAATTGCTGAGCAGTCTGTCATTGCGTGTTGTGCTGACGGCCTACTCGAAGAGAATACCGGCAGACAAATGAGGAAGTGGCGACATGTTCGTCAACTTTACCTCCATGTAATTGGACATACAAACATGAAACTTTACTCATCAGCCACGTAGGGTGTGCAACATGTTTTCGTTGCGCACGCGGGCAGGTCTCTCAATCCCCTTCGCCCTTTATTGACCCTCCGACTGGTGCGCAAACGCCTTCGGCATTTGCACACCCTACAACTACGACCTACCCACCTGCCCCAGCACCTCGTCCAACATCCCAAGCATCTGCCCAATCTCCGCCTCATTCACCGTCAAAGCCGGCATGAAGCGCAGCAAGTTAGCGCGTGGTGCGTTGAGCAACAGCCCTTCTGGCTCAAGCTCACGCGCCCGACTGACGATCTCCGCGCCGACATCACCCGGCAATATGAGCGCACGCAATAGACCCTCTCCCCGCTCGCCCACCAGCCCATGACGTTCAGCTAACGCCTTCAAGCCATCGGCAAGTTGCGCAGCGCGCGCATCGATGTGCGCGAGGAAGGCCGGCGCGGCGATGGTGTCGAGCACGGCCAGGCCCACGGCTGTCATGAGCGGGTTGCCGTTGTAGGTGCCCCCCTGATCGCCTGCCTCGAAGCAGCACACCTCCTCGCGCGCCAGTAGCGCGCCGAGCGGCACGCCGCCGCCGAGGCCTTTGCCTAGCGTCATGATGTCGGGCCGGATGCCCGAGAGCTGGTGCGCGAACAGCGCGCCGCAGCGGCCCATGCCGCTCTGCACTTCGTCGACGATGAGCAGCAGGCCGCCCGCGCCGGTGAGTTCGCGCAGGGCGCGCATGAACTCGTGCGTGGCGGGTATGACGCCGGCTTCGCCCTGCACGGGTTCGAGCATGACGGCGACGGTGTTGGCGGTGATGAGCGTTTCGACGGACGCGATGTCATTGAGCCGCGCCTTCGGAAAGCCCGGCACTTGCGGTGCGAACAGCGTGTCCCAGCCCGGCTTGCCGGATGCGGACATGGTGGCCAGCGTACGGCCGTGGAAGCTGTTGTCGAAGGTGATGATCTCGAACGCGCCGGCCCGATGGATGCGCCCCCACTTGCGCGCAAGTTTGATCGCGCCTTCATTGGCCTCGGCACCGGTGCTGGTGAAGAACACCTTCTCCAGCGTGCTGAGCGCGGCGAGGCGTTGCGCGAGCTGCATGGCCGGCTCGTTGTAGAAGGCCGGGCTGACCGAGATGAGTTTGGCGGATTGCGTGGCGAGCGCATCGCGAATCTGTGGCGGGCAGTGGCCGAGACTATTCACCGCCCAGCCCTGCACGAAGTCGAGATAGCGCTTGCCCGCGCGATCGCGCAACCACGAGCCCTCGCCTTCGGTGAAAACGATGTCGGGCCGATGGGTGATCCACATCAGGGCGTCGGGCGTGGCTGCGGTAGTCATGATTGTTCCTTTCGTTGGGTGAAGAAGGAGAAGCGGAAAAGAAAAAGGCCACGGAGTCCGTGGCCTTTTCTGGATGAAGCTACGCGTGAAACGCGCTTCAGGTGTCGTCGCTGGATGCGTTCAGCGTGACGGTCTGCTCCATGACAAGGCGGCACGGCCCGAAAGGCGGGACGTGCGGCGTCGTGATTGCGAGAGGAGCGAGAACATTGCGTACATGGGAGTGGAGTATGCCTGTGCGTTGCTGTCGGCGACAAGCGCTTGCTCAGTGCGCGTGGCGGCTGGCGCGCTGACGGAACAGGGCAATGCACATGATCATGAATGTGAGCAAGGCTGCACTTGCCGTGTAGCGACTCATTGCAAGGCCGCCATGGTCGTGAGGTTTATCGAGAAAGTCGCCGACGACTGCGCCCAAGGGGCGTGTCAGTACGAAGGCTGCCCAGAAAAGCAAAGTCCAGGAAATGCTGCTTGCGTATTTCAGCAGGACTATCAGCGCCAGCAACCCGGAGAACAGCAGTGCTCCGCCGCTATAGCCCAGCCCGGCGGTATCTGCAGTCCAGTCACCCAGGGCCGTCCCGAGAGTCTGCGAGAACATGATGGTGACCCAGTAGAACATTTCGGCCTTCGGCGAGTTGATGCTGCTCACTGCAATAGTGCCCGTCGTGCGGTACCAGATTGCGAGAGAGGCCAGCAACAGAAGCAGAAGGATGCTGCTACCGCCTGCGTAGCCAATGCCGAGCGAACGGTCCGCAAGATCGGCCATGGTCGTACCGACCATAGTGGAGGCAACGATGGCAAGCCAGTAAAGCGCGGGGTGAAATTGCTTCGCCCTGATCTGCGCGCTCACGGCAACCACGAACAGGACCGCGAAGATAAGCGTCCCGACGAGGTAACCGAGGTTCATCGACATGGAAACTGCGTCGCCACCTGTCTCCCCCAATGTTGTAGCTGCGATCTTGATGACCCAGAACAACAATGTGACTTCGGGTACTTTGGCAAGGGCGCGCTGGCCCGATTGGGTGTCCGGTTCAATCATGGGTCGGAGAAATGAGTTTTCAGAGTCTGGTCTTGCGCGCGCACGGCGCATGCCTGCGCTACGGCGTTGCATCATTTCTGCAATGACCATCTGTATCTGGAGATAGTTCAGGCTTGACGCCGGAAAGCAGCGGGCATTGCGACTCTTGATGTCCATAAAGAGGCATGCGAAACGCGGCACACCCGTCCCGCAGCTGCAAGGTGATGTGCGTTATCCAGTCACAAGCGAAAATCCCGTGCAAATTGTACACAGGCGGCATCGTTGTCAATTCCTAGCTTCCGCATCGCCCCGTAACGGCGGGGAAGGAACCGATCTTGCATCTCGAAGAGTGTCCCCTGCGGACTGTTGTCACTAACCGAAAGGAGAAACAACATGGAGATGGCCGAAATCAAGAAACTCGTGAATAACGTCGAGCACACGATCCACCGTACTGCGCAGGTATGTGAGCAAGACCACTCAGCGCCCCCGCAGTTGAGGCAGGTCCTCGGACAACTGGATCAGCAATCCAGCCAGGGCAAGCAGATCATCCGCGAAACGCACGATGAATCGAGGGTGCGTCAGTACATCGAGAAACTGGAGTCGCTCGGTGATAACGCAAAGCGCGCCTGCGAGTCAGGCAAGGTAAGTACGGAATTGAGAAGCGCTGTAATGCAGACTCACGATGAGCTGAGCAATCTGAAGCATCTGTTGCACTGAGGTCCAACACGTAGGGTGCAATAACTGACGGCATTGCGCCGGACACCTCCCAACATCCGGTGCAATGCGCTGCGCTTATTGACACCCTACGTCGTTCGCGTGAGTCGGAAGTGCACGCCGGCTTCCGACTACGGTGCTCGCAGATATTTCTTCGAAAACTCCAGCAAGTAGGGTGCAATAACCAAGGGGCATTGCACCGGACACCTCCCCACCTCCGGTGCAATGCGCTGTGCTTGCTGACACCCCTACGCAACAATAAGCCGTTCTACACTTCGTCGATGATCAGGCGGAGGCGCCCATCGACCAGCCGACGCAGCGACTCATCAGGAATGAGACTCAGCGCACGCAGACGCAAGTCAAGTGCCAATGGCTGGTCTCCAGTCTTGCGGAAGGCATCAAGCAACATGTTCACGTTATCGGCATAGATCTGAACCATGGCCTCGGTTTTCATTTCGTGTTCTGTGTTATCTCCCTCCATTGCCCACTCCATACCTTCATTTAAATCATCCGCCATACGATCCAGCGATGCATGCGGGTCAGGGATATAGATTCGGGCAAGGGAGTAGTCGCCACATTTCAACAGTGAAGGCATCGCAACACGAGAGCAACTCAAAGCAAAGTCTTCCGAACGATTGCGGATTTCCTTGAACAGTAGGCAGGTGGCGGCTTCGTCGTGAAGCGTTTCGTTTATCGCCATCACATCGTTGAACAAATGCCAATCGGTCGTACCGTTAAGGAGTTTTTCCGTCTTCTCATCACGGATAGCCAGGAGCTTTGCCATAGCTGGCGGATACTTTTCTCCAAGGTCGAGCCAGTATGCCAAGGCAAAAGACAGTCGCACGCCACGCAAGGCAGGCTCCTCTTCAAGAGCATGGTTGTGAAACCAGATGTGCTCGTCGAGTGCCTCTTCGTATTGGCCAAGCGCCGCTTCCTTGACGGCTCGGGATAACCTGTCTTGTGGGGTCATTGCTGTGCCTCGAACTTGATGGGGATCTTGGTACGGCTTGTGGAGCGACCCGCCGCTTTCCGCCACGCAATGGTGGGTTGTCGCTGCACTCCGAACCCACCCTACAATGGCTTTATGCATCTGGCAACTCATATCGCAGGTCGGCCGCGCAGCGGCATCCAGAGCACTCTGCGAATTCGCGCGAACCAATTCGCCGCCACGGCGACAAAGGCATGAATGTCGAGCAACGTCCTACAATTGAATTACTTACCGCAACGAAGAAAGGAACAAGCAATGAACAATCTATCCGATCTTGGCAAACTGGTTCTGCGTCTGACCGTGGGTTTGCTGCTGCTCCTGCACGGCGTCAGCAAACTGAAGAACGGCGTTGATTTCATCGGCCCGATGTTGATCCAGCATGGTCTGCCCGCTCAGTTGGCTTACCTGTCCTATGTCGGTGAAGTGCTGGCACCGGCCTTGCTGCTCGTGGGCCTGTGGTCGCGCATAGCTGCGCTGGTAGTCGTGGTCAATATGCTGTTCGCAGTGTTCCTGATGCACATGTCGCAACTCGGCGACCTGTCTCAGTCAGGCGGCTGGGCGCTGGAGTTGCAGGCCTTCTATCTGTTCACGAGTGTGGCAATCGCGCTTCTCGGTGCAGGCCGTTACAGCGTGGGTGGCAGCAGCGGGCGTTATAACTGAGCTTGCCCGGGCACAAAGCGGGTCGGCGCAATGCCGGCTCGCCCGCCATGCGGGCATCGCTTCATGGTTTGGCTGTAATGCTCGCGGCGTATTTGGTCATACGCTCGGTTGCCCTGCGCAGTTCGAGTGAGATCGCCTGCATGCGCGCCGGGTTGGCTGGGTGAGGATTGGGGTCGCCGTCGACGTAGACCGACGCCATCTCCAATGACTCGGCCAGGAGCGAGGATATCTGGATGGCATCCTTGACCAACGGCGCACGCGGGTCGGCTGGCCGCAGCGATATTTTCGACAGATCCGCAGCCACCTTGCGGAATACGGGTGCATGCACGGTGCGGCTGCGATCATCGGATTCGCGCACGGTCAGCTTGCCGGCCTGCACATCGGCATTTTCCTTCTGCAGTGCCTTGGCCGCGAGGTCGAAGTTACGTAGCCCTTCCTGCAACAGAGGCGCGTCGGCCAGCAGTCTCGCCTGGTCGAGCTCTGCCTTGGGCGCGAGTACCGCAACGCCGATGACCATCAGGCTGATGAGCAGCGCTGCGATGGGGAAGCGTTTAGCCAGTGCTTCCTTGAAGCCGGTCATGTCGAAGCGCTCGGGCAGGGTCACGGCCAGCAGGCAGCCGCCTATCAAGCCGCCAACGTGTGCGGCGTTGTCGATGCCACGATGCATCATGCCCTGCATCAACGAATAGACAATAAAGAAACCCATGCCGCTGAGCGTCTGTTTGCTGAAGGCTTTGGGCAATTTGTCGCGATGCTGGAAAACGGCCACGAGAAGCGCGCCCGCAACGCCGAAGATGGCACCGGAAGCGCCGACGGAAACCGAGTACTGGGCAGAGAAATGCAGGCTCATCGCGCTGCCCAGCAAGCCGGAACCGAAATAGATCAGCAGGAAGGAGCGCCGGCCGTAGATGCGCTCGACAGTGATGCCCGTGGCATACAGCCCGAGCATGTTCATGAAAAGGTGCAGAAAACCGCCATGAATGAAAATGGCGGTAAGCAGTCGCCACCATTCTCCACGTTGCACTTCGGATGCTGCATTACCGCCCCACAGGAGCAGCTTTTCCGGATTCGCCTGCAGCAGCCCGACACCAAGCATCACCATCGCCAGCCAGACCACGATGTTGATGATGATGAGTGCATAGGTAGTGCTTGCGCGTGGAGCGAGGGCAACCAGTTGCTCGTGGAATTGCCGGTTCTCGCGAATCTCGTTGCTGGCTTCGACGGTCAATGGTCTATCGCCTTGCGCGCCATGCACGAGCCTTGCATTGATGCCGTCCAGAATCTGTTCCTGCGCCGCTGCTGAAAAGACCGCCAGTGGCAGCGTCGGCTGCGCAGGATTGATCCCCGTCCAGAAACTGCGCTTGTCGCTTTGACCAGCCGAATCCCGCAGATGAAAGCGAAGGTGTGCGTGTTGCCCTGCTTGAAGGGAAACGCTCTCGATGTCACACCAGCGGATGCGTCCCTTCTTTCCCAGGCGCGACGATTCGATTGCCTCTTCGGTGAACACTACAAGTGGACGGTCTGCAGGCATCTGCCTGCGCATGAACCAGTCGATCGCAGCAATGAAAACCAGGAGGAAGCCGGCCGTGAACAGCAGGGTTCCCATCGACACGCCAGGCTTGAAGGCAATCATCGCCAGCCCAAGAACGAAACCGAGTCCAAGGCTGATACGGGTCGTGCGCAGCAAGCTCTTGTTGGAGGCGAAGAACTCCTGCCGTCCCGATTCTGATTTCTGAGGTTCCACTGCAGCTTCCTTTGTTGGGAGTACCGAAACGCCACTGGATTCCCGCCTTCGCGGGAATGACGGAGACTTTTGCGGCGACTGTTCCGGGGTGTTGCCACGCACAGGGAGTCTCGGTGCAATCTGCCGCAGTCGCCTGACGCCGCTCCGAATCTACACAAAACTTTTCACGCTGCCGCTTGGCCCCGCAATAATAATCGGGTATAGCTGCTTTCTTCCGGAGACTTCACAAAGCTTGTCGGGTCACGCGGCTGACAACGCCCCGTGATCACGAGCCACACGAATCCCGTCTCACGCCCATCAAAGTAGAGGCCGTTCAATGCCCGCAGTAGCCAGCCTGAAGGAGCACAAGCGCGGCATCGTCGACAGTCACGTCAAGCCCGACTCATTCAAGGGCCTCGTGCAGGTCGTCACCACCCTGCTCCCGCTTGCGGCCCTGTGGTGTTTTATCGCACTCACCGCAGATGTCTCCTGGCTGCTGACGGCGGCCGCCACATTGCTGATGAGTCTGTTCGTGCTGCGGGTATTCGTGCTGATGCATGAGTGCGGCCATGGCAGCCTGTTTCGCGAGGGGCACCTCAATAGAACGTTCGGCTTTGTCTTTGGCGTAGTATCGGGCATGCCGCAGCATGTCTGGTCGCAGCACCATCAGCGGCACCATTCGACCAATGGCAACTGGTCGAACTACCGCGGCCCGCTGAACATCATCGGTGTCGATGAGTATGCGGCCATGAGCGTGCCGCAACAGCGCCGCTACCGACGTGCCCGCAATATCTGGCTGGCGCCGCTGGCCGGATTCCTCTACCTCCTTTTGAACCCGCGGCTGACCTGGCTGCGCGGCAGCATCGGGCTGGCCCGCCACGTCATCAACGGCAAACTGGCTCGGCCAGACGTCTCCATCAGGGAACATGCGCATGGCTTCAAAACGACCTGCTGGTCGTCGCGGCAGGAATACCGGCACATGCTGTGGAACAACCTGGTGCTGCTGAGTCTGTGGGGCGTGATGGCCTGGCTCATCGGGCCAATCCTGTTTTTCACCTGTTATACCATCAGCATGTCACTGGCCGGCGCAGCGGGGATTCTGCTTTTCTCGGTGCAGCACAATTTCGAGCACTCCTATGCGAGCCACGACGAAGGCTGGGATCACGTGCGGGCGGCAATCGATGGCACGAGTTTCCTGGTGTTGCCGCGCTGGTTGAACTGGTTTACGGCCAATATCGCGTACCACCACATTCATCATCTCTCTGCCAGGATCCCGAACTACTGCCTGATTGCCTGCCACAAGGAGCATCAGCATCTGTTTGCGAATGTCCGGCGCATCCGGCTCGGCGAGGTTCCCGCTGCGCTGAAGTACATCCTCTGGGACAAGCATGCGCGCCGCATCGTTTCGGTGGCCGAGCACGAACAGCAACGGCGGCTGAGCACCGTGTCGTAGGTCGGAAAAGCGCAGCGCCTTCCGACGTTTGTGAGTTACGGATACATTTCCGACGTCGGAAGGCGCTGCGCTTTTCCGACCTACTCCTCCAGCCAGTCGCGTATCTGTTGCGCGACCCACGGCCCGTCATCGAGCGGTATGTCGTGACCCGCGTCGGGGTGCGCAGCGATGCGGCAATTCCAGGCGATGGCGAGCGCTTGCGAACAGCGGGTATCGACCAGTGCGTCATGCGTGCTGGTCAATATCAGCATGCGCACCGCGGGCTTGACGCCTGGCGCGCGATAGCGGGCGGCGGCAATCAGCTGGCGGATCGCGTTGCGCCGTGATACGGGGAATTCCTGCCGGCAGGCAACCCAGCGCTTCAGGACATCGGCATGCGCAGCGGCATGGCGGGATGTGATGCGCAGGATCGTCTCCTCCCATTCGCTGGCGGAGCCGCCCAGCAAGACCAGCTTGAGCAACGCGGCATAGTTGCCGGGCCTCAGGCGCTGATGGAAGGCGCTGAATGGACGCATGCTGGTGTTGATCAGCACGCAGGCGCCGATTTCATCCGGATGTTGCGTGGCCCAGGCTGTCGCTACCATCGCCCCCAACGACATGGCCAGCACGTTGTAGGGCGGCCGCAGGCCGCACCTCGCCAGTTCATCGCGGCAGTATTCCGACATGGCAGCCACGCTGCAAGGGCTGTGCATCGTGTGCAGGCTTCCATTGCCAGGCAAATCGAGCGCGATGACATTCGCATCAATCATCACGCTGCGAAACGTTTCCGAAAAGTCGCCCCAGTGGCGGCTTTCACGGGTCAGGCCGCGCAGGAATATCCAGGTATTGCCCGGGGTGCTCATCCTGGCACCGCGTCGTACCATTCCGACATTGCCTGCCGGAAATGCTGCTCGCGTATCGCGTCCGTCGGTATCCAGCTGCGATGGCTGCACGCTGCGCGCGACAGAAAATCGAGCCAGGACATCTGGCGGCGTATGACGCGCTGCTGGCGATGTGCAACCAGCGGATTGAAAATGCCTTGACGCGAAAACAGCTGACGCGGATTCTTCTTGATCCATAGCCACGAGCCCAGCTCGAGCGTCAGCGGCAGGAATACGCGGCCGGGCCTTGAGCAGGCGCGCTGGTAGAGGTAGTCCCACAAATCGCCGTGCGCCAGGTACTGGCGGCTCTGCGGTTCGAATATGTAGCGGTGGTTGGGATGCGTCTTCTCGAAGATGTCCTTGAGCGCGTGAATCTCGGGAAGGTGTTCAATTGGCCGCGCGGTGTGCGCATAGGGAAACCACACGCGGTCGTGAATGCCGAAGCCGGAGTGGCAGTCCACCACCAGACTGAAATCGCGGCTCAGCAATTCTTCTTCTACGACCTGACAGGCAGCCTGGTTCTCCATTTCCATCGGCCCCGCCGCCGGGCCGCGATACCAGGGTAGCCTGGCGCTGAGGCGTTGCCCGCCGATGAGAAACGGCACGCCTTCTACGCCGTCGAGCGGCGCGTTGCGCATGAGGTCGACACCGTTTGGATTGGCGCGCGTTGCCTGCCACATGCCACCGGGATTTACGATCGGCATGAAGACCAGACGGACGGATTCGAGCTGGCGATGCAGCATGGTGTCCCATTGCAAGCGCGTCACCAGGCTCTCCAAATACGCGATGACGACGTGCGAGCCAATGCGCTCGAGGCCATGGAAACCGCCGAAAAAACCCAGGGCAGGAACAGCCGGGTCCGGATTGCCCAGGGTGATCGAATACACGGGAAAACGCCGGTCGAAAGACGCGACATCGCAGACCACCCGCGCATCGAGATGCCCTCTCCCTGCGTCGATGATGCGTTCCAGATCGATCAGTTCGGGCAAAACGGCTGGATTCACAGCAGGCAATCGCGTCATGAAACAGCACGCAGAATACCTCAGCCGGGTGTCACAACACCTGCACGGAAAGCGATGTTCATAGGCTCCCCTGAAACAAATTCTTAACACCTACCTGATAGCGTGTGTTGCTGACATTTCAGAACTGCTTCGGTGCAATGCCGGGCAAGCACGCAGGAGGCGGATATTGAAAACCCCTATGTTGAAAACGCCCATGTTGAAAACCATTCGCAAGACGATTACCCATCCGGCGCTGGCCATCAGCAGCACCCTGCTATGGGGCATTGTGGAATTCGTCGCCTTGCAGCGCTCAGCCAGAATGGGCCGCGGTGGCAGTTCGGTCGGCATCGCCAACACGACAGATCGCCAGGCGCGCTGATTCTCGTGCATTAACTCTCGTGCCGCACGCAATGCTATCCGCATAGATCGGAACACAATCCCGATTTCATGGCATTGCGCAACGTGATGCTTCCGCAGTCAAGAAACCCGTCTTTTGACTTTGGTTTGAAGCATCGACCTTCACTACTCTAGGTGTAGTTTCCGCGAGTGGGGTAAGCAGGCATTTCCGCATAAGCGGAAGCTCGCAAAGCGGGAATCCACTCAATGGCACAGGTCCAGCGTAGAAGTGGATTCCCGCTTTCGCGGGAATCAAGAATATGAAGTGAATCGCACGAAAATAACCTGGATGGAAATTTGTTTCTCACGACAAAGGGTTTACCCTTACAAAATCTATCGATCCTCCAATCAATAATTGTGGGTTATTCAAAAAAGTATTGCCGCGCGCTCGTCCCGCAAGGCAATGCACAACATGAACCGGCTCATTCTTTCGCTATTGATGGATGCTGCCGGTCACTGAGGCGGCGTCGATGAAGATTCATGCGGTATTGGGCTTGATGTTGGCGCTTTGCGCCTGTGGCGGTGGTGGCGGCGGTGGTGGTGGTTCCGCCGGTGGTGGAGCAGCTTCGAGTGCAGGCAGCGCCAGCAGTAGTGCCGCGAGCAGCACGGCCAGTAGCAGTGCAAGCAGTGCGGCTTCCAGCAGTGTTTCCAGCGCAGCGGCAAGCAGCGCAACGTCCAGTAGCGCAGCCAGCAGCATTGCCGCCGGCCCGCTTGGCGTCATTGGCAATACGCTTTGCCTGAATGCTGATGGGCCGGCCGGGCAGGCCACTTACCCACGCATCGAAAGCGTCCTCGGCACCGGCGCTATCGAGTCGCCCAGCGACACGGTCTACACGCCGAATCGGCCGCACGTTGTGGAGTTCGATAACGACGGCATCGCCGGTCCGCATTTCGGCATCCTCGCCATTGACCCTACGGATGTGAACCAGGACCTGGTGCCGATCACCAGCGGTGGCGATCGCTCGCGCACCGAGATCAAGATCGCGCCGAGCACGGGTGGCGTGCAGGATGGCTTCAAGGCGCATGAAGGCGACACGTACGTCTATACCTGGCGCTTCCGCATCGCGCCGGGCATGAAGTTCTCGCCGAGCTTCACGCACATCCACCAGATCAAGGCTTACCTCGGGACCTTCGATGACCCGCCGCTGATTACCTTCACGCCGTTGTCGACGGGTTTCATGGACATTCGCCAGATCGGCGACGGCACGACCAGCTCGTCGGTCTTCAACATCCTGGGCTCGATGCCGCTGGCCGGCGTGCCCGGTCAATGGATGGACGTGCGCGAAGAAATCACCTATTCGAACACAGTGGGTCGCTACAAGCTCACCATCTGGTACCAGAACGGAACGGTGGCCCTGAATATCGATAGCAGCGGCTTGCAGATGTGGCGCACCGGGTCCGACCACATGCGACCGAAATGGGGGATATACCGTAAGCATCACGCGTCGCTAAACCAGAACATCGACGACTACATCTATTTCGCCAATTTCGGCATCACCCACGGCAGTACGCCTGCTTCTACCTGTCGCTAGGCACCCATGCGCCTCTACACGATACTGGCTTTGACGACGGCGCTTGCCGCTTGCAGTGGCGGCGCAGGCGTGCGCGAAGCCGAGAATGTAGACATGAGCAATCGCGTGCCCCTGCCGGCTGGCCCCAACGGCAGGACAGGCAACACCTTGTGCCTGAATGCAGCCGGGCCGGGTATGCCGGATACCTATAAGCGCATCGAAAGCGTGCTGGGGCCGGGAGCGATAGAAGCGCCGAGCGACAGCGTCTATACACCGCCTCGCCCGCATGTGGTCGAGCTCGCCAGCGATGGCATCGTCGGCCCCTACTTCGGCATTCTCGCCATCGAACCGACCGACCTGAATCAGGACATGGTGCCTGCCGGCCGTGGCGGAGACCGTTCGCGCACGGAGATCAAGATCGCGCCAGATGCCGGACCACAGGATCCGTTCAAGGCCGTCGAAGGCGACACGTATGTGTATTCCTGGCGTTTTCGCATCGCTCGGAATATGCGATTTTCATCGAGTTTCACGCATATCCACCAGATCAAGGCCCACGGCGGCACCTTCTCCGATCCGCCGCTGATTACCTTCACACCGCTACTCAATGGATACATGGACGTGCGCTTCGTCGGCAACAACGCCACGAGCTCTTCTGGCTACAGCAGCCTCGGTTCGGTATCGGTTGGCAAGCTGATTGGCCAATGGGTAGACGTTCGCGAAGAGGTTACCTATTCGAATACGAAGGGCCGCTACAAGCTGAGCATCCGCAATCAGGCCGGTACAAACTTGCTGGATATCGACAAGAGCGGGTTGCAGACGTGGCGCACAGGCGCGGATCACATGCGGCCGAAATGGGGTATCTACCGCAAACACGATGGCGCGCTCAATCGCAGCGACGACTACGTTTACTTTGCCAACTTCGCAATCAGCAATAGCGCAACGCCGGATTCAAACTGTCGCTGACACATCAATGCTGGATACGCTCAGGACAAACATGGCTTGCTGCCATGGCTTGCTGACGGGACGGATTACTTCTCGCCGATTCCCTGCCAGCCGCCGCCGAGCGCCTTGACCAGCAGGGCGCTGGCCGAATAGCGCCGCCCCAGCAGCAGCAAGGCAGTGCGCTCGGCATTGTTTGACGCCGTCTGCGCGATGATGACGTTTGAATAGCTGACAGTCCCCGCCTTGTACTGGTCGAGCGCCAGGCGCTCGGCTTCGTGTGCAGCCGTCACGGCCTCCGCCTGTACCACGGCCTCGTCGGCGAGCAGGCGTAGCGCCACCAGGTTATCTTCCACTTCCTGCAAGCCGCCAAGCACGGTCTGACGATACTGCGCCACGCTGGCGTCGTAGCTGGCAATGGCTTCTGCGCTGCGCGCCTTGCGTAGTCCCCCGTCGAAAAGCGTCTGTGCCAGCGAAGCACCGAGCGACCAGACGCGGCTGGGCACATCGAACAAATCGGATACACGAGTACTCTGGAAACCACCCGATACGCCGAGCGAAAACGACGGGTAGAAAGCCGCACGCGCCACGCCGATCTCCGCGTTGGCGGCTGCGGCCCGACGCTCGGCCGCCGCGATATCGGGCCGACGTTCCAGCAGGCTCGACGGCAGGCTGCCAGGCACCTCGGGCAAGCGCGCATTGAATGTCGATTTGTCGAGGCTGAAAGCGGCCGGCGCTTTGCCGATCAGGATGGCAATGGCATGTTCGAGTTGCGCACGCGTGACGCCGAGATCGATGAGTTGCGCCTCGGCGCTCTTGAGCTGGCTCTGCGCCTGCGCCACGTCGGCGCGCGTGACAATGCCGGATGCCAACTGGTTCTGTGTGATCTGCAGCGCGCGGCGATACCCGTCCACCGTGCGAGACTGCAAGGCCATAGTCTCGTCGACGATGCGCAACTGAAAGTAGTCCTGCACCAGGTTGGCCTGCGCGCTCAGCCGCACGGCCCCGAGTAGTGCCGCGCTGGATTGCAGACTTGCCTTGCCGGCCTCCACGCTGCGCGCGATGCCGCCCCATAAATCAGGCTCCCAGCTTGCATCGAGTCCGAGGTTGAAGCTGTTGGAAATCTTGCTCTTCGAAGAGCTGCGATCCACCCCAGCAGAAGTGCCGATATCCGGAAAGAAACTGGCACGCGCCGCCTGCGCGGCAGCTTGTGCCTGGCGGTATTGAGCGAGGGCAAGCTGCACATCCTGGTTCGATACCTCGACCTGCTCGACCAAGACATTTAGCGCCGGATCGCCGAACAGCTCCCACCAGCTGCCACGCGGTTTGTCATCACGCGGTTCAGCCGTTTTCCAGCCCCGCGCTTCCTTGAACTCAGCGGGAATGTCGACGGCCGGCCTGACGTAGTCGGGGCCAAGCACACAGCCGTTCAGGGACAGCGCAACGAGCGTGGCCGCAACACTGCGCATCAATAATTTTTTATGGTTGTCTTTCATGCGTGATCCTGACTGGGCAGAGCGAGCATTGCACGGTGAGCCCGTTTGCGACCGCACCACGACGAGAAGCGGTCGAGATAGAGATAGACCACTGGCGTGGTGAAGAGTGTCAGCAGCTGACTCAGCAGCAGACCGCCGATGATGGATATGCCAAGCGGCTGGCGCAGCTCGGCGCCGTCACCTGTGCCGAGCGCCAGCGGCAATGCGCCGAGCACGGCCGACATCGTCGTCATCATGATCGGACGGAAACGCAGACGGCAGGCGCGCGAAATGGCATCGTGCGCGCTGAGCCCTTCATTGCGCTCGGCGGCCAGCGCGAAGTCGATCATCATGATGGCGTTCTTCTTGACGATGCCGATCAGCAGTAACACACCGATGAAAGAGATGATGCTGAAGTCCGTATGGAACAGCATCAGCGCCAGCAAGGCTCCGACGCCGGCCGAGGGCAAGGTCGACAGGATGGTGATCGGATGCACATAGCTCTCGTAGAGAATTCCGAGCACGATGTACATGGTGATGATGGCGGCCAGAATCAGCAGCGGCAAACTCGACAAGGTGCTCTGGAATGCACTGGCCGAGCCCTGGAAACTGCCATGCACCGAGGTCGGCACACCGATCTGGCGGAAGGCATTGTTGATGGCATCGGAAGCCTCCGATAGCGGCATGCCTTCGGGCAAGTTGAACGAGATGGTCGAAGCCGCAGAGCCGGCCTGATGATTGACGCCGAGCGACGTAAACGTCGGCGCGTAGTGTGCGAATGCAGAGAACGGTATCTGCTGACCCGTGCTGTTGATGAGGGTCATGTGGTCGAGCGCTTCAGGCCCTTCGCGGAACGGCGCAGCCACCTCCATGACGACGTGATACTGGTTGAGCGGCCGATAGATCGTCGACACCTGGCGCTGGCTGAAGGCGTCGGCCAAGGCAGCGTCGACCGCGCGCGGCGAGATGCCGAGCCGCGCAGCCGCATCGCGGTCTATCGTGACGGAGGTCTGCAAGCCCTTTTCCTGCTGGTCGGTATTCACGTCCGCCAGTTGGGGCAGATTGGCGAAAGCGAGGCGTATCTTCGGCTCCCACTCGCGCAATGCATCGAGGTCGTCGCTTTGCAGGGTGTATTCGTATTGCGCATTGCTTTGTCGACCACCTATGCGAATGTCCTGCACAGACTGCAGGAACAGCCGTGCACCGGGCTCGTGGTCGAGTTTCGCGCGCAAGCGATCGATCACCTTGTCGGCACTTTCCTTGCGTTCCGAAAGTGGCTTGAGCGACAGGAACATCGAGCCGCTGTTCACACGCGCACCACCGGTGAAACCCGTCACGCTGTCGACCGCCGGATCCTTGCGCACGATCTCGATGAAGTCGGCCAGCTTCTTCTGCATCGCCTGGAAAGAGATGCTCTGGTCGCCCTGCACCGCCCCGTTGATGCGGCCCGTGTCCTGCTGCGGAAAAAATCCCTTGTTGACGATGGAATAGAGATAGACGTTAAGGCCCACGGTCACGAGCAGGACCAGCATCATCAGGATGCCGTGCGCCAGCGCCCAGCCAAGCGAGCGCTCGTAGCCGCGCTGCAGCGCGCCGAATGCATGCTCGCTGCGTGCGTTGAACCGCGCGAACCAGCCCGGCGCCTTGCCCTGCGCATCGACCCCGGCAGGCGTCTTTTCCTTGCGACGCATCAGGCGCGCGCACATCATCGGCGTAGTGGTCAGCGACACCACGAGCGAGATGAGGATTGCAACGGAAAGCGTAATGGCGAATTCGCGGAACAGGCGGCCGACGATGCCGCCAAGCAGCAGGATGGGAATGAATACCGCGATCAGCGAAATGCTCATCGACAGCACCGTGAAACCGACCTCCTTCACGCCCAGCAGCGCTGCCTTGAAAGGCGCAATGCCGCGCTCGACGTGACGATGGATGTTCTCCATAACGACAATGGCATCATCGACAACAAAGCCCGTGGCAATGGTCAGTGCCATCAGCGACAGATTGTTGAGACTGAAGCCGCACAGGTACATCACCGAAAAAGTGCCGATTAGCGACACCGGCACCACGATGGCGGGCACCAGTGCCGCGCGTCCGTCGCGCAGGAACAGGAAGACGACGAAGATCACCAGCGTCACGGAAATGACGAGTGAATGTTCGACCTCGGCCAGCGACGCACGGATGGTTGGCGAGCGATCCATCGCCACACCTAACTTCATCGATGCTGGAATCTGCGCTTCGAATTGCGGCAGCAGGCTGCGCACCCGATCCACCGTCTTGATGATGTTCGCCCCGGGCTCGCGCGACAGCACCAGCAGCACCGAGGGCTGACCGTTGGCCGAACCGGCATTGCGCAAATCCTGCACCGAGTCGGTCACTGTGGCGACATCCGACAGGCGCACGGCGGCGCCATTCACGTAACGAATCAGCAGCGGCTGGTAGTCGGCCGCCTTGGTAGCCTGATCGTTGGCGAGAATCTGCCAATGGCGATCATCCTGCTCGAGAAAACCCTTGGGCCTGTTGACGTTGGTGTTGTTGATGGCCGTGCGTACGTCTTCGAGCGATATGCCGTACTTCGACAGCTGGTTCGGATTCAGCGCTACGCGCACCGCCGGCAGCGAGCTACCGCTCACACCGACATCGCCGATGCCCTCCACCTGCAGCAGACTCTGCGCGAGGAAAGTCGAAGCGATGTCGTACATCTGACCGCGCGTCATCGTCTCGGAAGTCAGCGACAGAATCATGATGGGCGCATCGGCCGGATTGACTTTGCGGTAGGTCGGGTTGCGCGGCATCGGCGGCAACAGGCCACGCGAAGCGTTGATGGCCGCCTGCACGTCGCGCGCTGCGCCGTTGATGTCGCGGTCCAGATCGAATTGCAAGGTGATGCGTGAGGTGCCAAGCGCGCTGTTGGACGTGATCTCGTTCACCCCGGCAATGCGACCGAGCGCGCGCTCAAGCGGCGCAGCGACTGTGGAAGCCATGGTCTCCGGCGCCGCGCCCGGCACCGATGCGGAAACAGAGATCGTCGGGTAGTCCACCTGCGGCAAGGGCGACACCGGCAGCAACACGAAAGCCGACGCGCCGGCCAGCGCGATGGCAATGGTCAGCAGCGTGGTGGCAACCGGGCGATGGATGAAGAAGCCGAAGAAGTTCATGGCAGGACGTTCACAACAATGAGTTCATGGCAAAAAGTCGCCCGACGCCAATGGCTCGTCCAGACCGGAGCTTGCGCTTACGTCACTGCCATCGTCACCGTCATTCTTGTTACCCCAACGCTCGCGGCGCCAGCGTACGAGCCGGTCGAAGCCTAGATAGATGACCGGCGTGGTGAATAGCGTGAGCACCTGGCTGACCAGCAAACCGCCCACCATGGTTATGCCAAGTGGATGGCGTAACTCGGAGCCCATGCCGCTGCCGACCATCAACGGCAATGCACCCAGCAAGGCGGCCAGCGTTGTCATGAGGATCGGCCGGAAGCGCAGCAGGCTGGCCTGGAAGATGGCTTCGCGCGGCGACTTGCCTTCCTCGCGCTCGGCCTCCAGCGCGAAGTCGATCATCATGATGGCGTTCTTCTTGACGATGCCGATCAGCAGCAGGATGCCGATCATGGCGATGAACGTCAGTTCAAGCCCGACGATCTGCAGCGACAGCAAGGCACCTACGGCAGCGGATGGAATGCCTGCGAGAATGGTGATCGGGTGTATCCAGCTTTCATACAGCATGCCGAGCACCACGTAGATCACCGCAATGGCGATCAGGATCAACCACAACTGGCTGTTCTGCGAACTCTGGTAGACCGCCGCGTCGCCGGCAAATGCACCGAAGATGTTGGAAGGAATATTCAGCGAGTCCTTGAGGGCCTGCACTTCTTCAACTGCTTGCGACAGCGTCACGCCCTCGGCGAGATTGAACGACAGCGTCACGGCGGCAATCTGCCCCTGGTGATTCACCGAGTTGTTGGCGGCTATGCGTTCGACATGTGCAAACGACGAGATCGGAATCAATTGGCCGGTCTTGGTACGCAGCTTGAGAAACTCGAGGCCGGTCTCGTCGGCCCGGTAGTTGTCGGCCCATTGCATGATGACCGGGAAGTTGTCTTCAGGTGCATAGATGGTCGCCACCTGGCGCTCACCAAAAGCGTTGTTGAGCACGGTGCGCATATTGGCCATGTCGACACCGAGGCTGAGGGCCTTGTCCTTGTCGACCACCAGCTTGGCTTGCAGGCCGCGCCGCTCGGCGTCGCTGTTGATGTCCTTGAGCAGTGGCGATTCACGCAGCTTGCGTTGCAGGCGCTCGCCCCAGTCGGCGACGGTGGCGTAGTCGACGGCCTGGAGCGTGTATTGATAACGGCTGTTGGATTGGCGGCCGCCAAGGCGCAGATTCTGGATCGCCGAGTACGAGACCTGTACGCCGGGGAATGCCGCCGTGTCGCGACGCAGGCTCTCCAGCACCTTTTGCATTGCAGGGCGTTCGCCGCGCGGTTTGAGGGTGATGAAGATGAAGCCGCGGTTGCCATTGCCGGAGTTGGACACCACGTCGCTGACATAAGGATTGGCGCGGATCTTGGTATCCAGTTTCAATAGCACGTCGCGCATCGCGGGCCATGCCATGTCCTGCGAAGCCTGCACAGGAGCGCGTATCTGGCCGATGTCTTCTTCCGGGAAGAATCCCTTTGGCATGATGAGGTACAGCCATACGGTTGCCACACAGGTCGCCAACGCCACCAGCAACATCATCCAGCGTCGCGAGAGGGTCCATGCGAGGGTGGTTCTATAACCGTGCAGGGTTTTGTCAAAGCCACGTTCGAACCAGCGGCTCCAGGCCGGTACCTTGTGATCCTCTGGCTCGTGCTTGATGAAGCGCGCGGCCAGCATGGGAATGATGGTCAGCGCGGCGGCAGCGGACACGGCGATCGCCAGGGTTACCACCACGGCAAATTCGTGGAACAACAAACCGATGGTGCCCGGCATGAAGAAAATCGGGATGAACACCGCCACCAGCGAGATGGAAATGGATACCACCGTGAAGGCCACTTCACGCACACCACGGATCGCCGCGGCGAAAGGTTCCATGCCGTCTTCGATATGGCGCACGATGTTCTCGAGCACGACAATGGCATCATCGACGACGAGGCCGATGGCAACCGTCAGCCCCATCAACGAGATGTTGTCGAGGCTGTAACCGGTCCACAACATCAGACCGAAGGTGCCGAGCAGCGATGCGGGCAGCGACAAGGATGGAATCAGCGTGGCTGGCAAGCGACGCAGGAACATCAGGATGACCATCATCACCAGGCCGATGGTCAGCAGCATGGTCAGATTCACGTCGTGAATCGAATCGCGTATCGACAGCGAGCGATCATTCAGGATGTTGATCTGCACCGAAGCAGGCAACTGCGCCTGCAGTCGCGGCAGCGCGGCACGCACCGCGTCGACCACGGCCACGGTATTGGCATTGGGCTGCCGCAATACCTGCAGGTTGATGCCGCGCTCGCCATTGGTCCAGCTCGCGCTGCGAATATTCTCGACACTATCCTGCACGTCGGCGACATCGCTCAGGCGAACAGGCAGTCCGTTCTTGGTAGCGACGATCAGTCCGGCGAAAGCGGCCGCATCGGTAAGTTGATCGTTGGTGGTCAGCACCAGCGTCTGACGCGTACCTTGCAAAGTGCCGATAGGCGTATTCGAGTTGGCTGCGGCAAGAGACGTGGCCAGTTCCGTGATCGACAGGTCGCGTGCCGACAACTTGCCCGGATCGACGTTGATGCGCACGGCATAGCGCTTCTGGCCATTGATGGTGACTTGCGCGACACCTTCCAGGGTGGCCAGACTCGGCGAAATCAGATTGTCCGCAAAGCTGTTGAGCTGATCGAGCGACAGCGAAGGCGAATTGAGCGTGATGAACATGATCGGGTCGTCGGCCGGGTTGACCTTGCGGTAACTCGGCGGATTCGTCATGTCGCGCGGCAGCTGGCGATTGGCGCGCAATAATGCGGCCTGTACATCGATGGCTGCCGAATCGATGTTGATATTGGGGTCGAATTCCAGCGTGATCGACGTATTGCCCAGCGTGCTGCTGGAAGTCTGCATGCGCAAACCGGCGATGGTCGAGAACTGGCGCTCGAGAATCGTCGCAACCGACGAAGCCATCGTCTCCGGGCTGGCGCCGGGCAATGAAGCCGATACATTGATGGTCGGCTGGTTGAACGATGGCAGTGCCGCGATGGGCAACTTGAACCAGGCGGCCAGGCCGCCAATCATGATGGCGATCCACAGCAGCGTGGTGCCTACCGGGCGGCGAATACAGAGTTCGGAGAAATTCATTGTGCAGCTGCCCCGGCGCCACCTGCCTCGCGTTCAGCCTTGCGCTGACGCCAGCGCTGGATCACCTCTGCGCGCCGCTCCTCGCTCATCTTCGCCCAGGCTTCGGGGTCGCGCGGGGTGAAGCCTTCCGGCAGCTTGCCTGCCGATGCAACGACAGCGCCGGCTGGCGCTTTGGTGGTGCCGGCCTTGGCCTTGTCTCCGCGCACCGTGCCCTCTGCAGCGGGCGATTTGCCCGCCCCGCCGGATTTGCCATCAGCCTGCGGGCCGGACTGGTCACTGCCACGCCTGCCCCCGCCACGACGTCCCGAGCTCTTGCTGTCGTCAACCTTCACTTCCTGCACCTTGCCACCGGGGCGCAGATTCTGTCCGCCTTCGAGCACCACCTTGATACCGGCGTCAATGCCTTTGACGACAGCCTTTTCATCAGAAATCCGCACCAGCTCGACAGGCTGCAAGGCAACCGTTTGATCCTCCTTGACGATGTACACCAGGCGGCCATTCGGACCATTGATGATGGCCTGCGAGGGCAGCACGACAGCATCCTTGATCTCGCCGGCAACAATTTTCACCGTCACATACTGGCCCGGCCACACGCGTCGTTCGTCGTTCTCCAGCTTGGCTTTGACAGCAATCGTGCCGGAGGCGCGATCGACGCTGCTATCGATGAAAACGACCTCGCCCTTCAGGTGATGTGTCGCATCCAGATCGACGCTGATCTTCACCGGCCCCTGCCGCTGGCCGGAAAGCAAAGTGGGCAGATCGCGTTCAGGTAGCGAGAAGCTCACACCAATCGGGTTCATGCGCGTGATCTTCACCATCGCGGTGGACGTTGCATTGGATGTCACCAGGCTACCGGGGCGCACGCCGATCAGACCCGCACGGCCATCGAAAGGCGCCCTGACATAGGTATAGGACAAACCGATGCGTGCCTGATCGGTGGCAGCCTTGTTTTGCGCAAGGGCGGCATTGGCGCTTTCGAGTTTGTCCTTGGCGGCATCGAGCGCTGCAGATGACACGAAATTGCGGTTCGCCAGGTCTTGCGAACGCGCCAGATCACGCTCTGCTGCCGCAACTGCCGCCTGAGAGCCGGTGACGTTCGCTTCAAGGCGCTTCACATTGGCGAGGTCGTCGCGATCATCGAGCGTGAACAATAGTTGCCCGCGCTTGACCTCATCGCCTTCCTTGAAATGGGTCTGTTTGACCGTGCCGTTTTTCTGCGGCCGGACATCTACATCGTCCAGTGCGATTACATTGCCCTGCGCTTCGAGCACCAGCGGGACCGTATCGAGCCGCGTCATCGTCACACTGACCGACGTGGGCCGATTGCCGTTGCCTCTGCTCGCATTGGCCCCGGCGGCGCCCTTGTCAGCTTTTTCTGCTTTTGCTCCGGATTGTCCGGCCGACGCGTCGGCAGAGGCGGCACCATCCTTCTTCCCACAAGCAGTCAGTCCGATTGCGCCAGCCAAGCACAAGACAAGGGTTAGCGATGAAGCTGAAAAACGCGCGGCAGAACGAAACGCCATAAAAATCGCCGCCACGTTGCCGCGTCAGCGCCACAAAATTGATCGACTCGAATATTAGGAATACCCGTGCGGTGCGGCCGCGCCGGGCTCGTTCTGTATGCGAACTCCGGCATGTGTACCAGAGCTGCCGGATCAAGGTGTTACAAATTGCTATCGCGCCCTTCGCAATGACACCACCTGCGACCCATACAGCCGCCATTGCTGCGCGCAATGGTAATCCAGCCAATTGTGATGGCGCGTGAATTTGTCAGCATTCAGTACTTAATGTTGGTCAGCCAATCGATGGGCAATGGCCGTGTTTCCCCCTTCCAGCATTTTCGTTTGTCGCCTCCCGCGAAGCGCGCCGCAGCGTACGCAAGCTCTGTGCCATAATCTTCTCCAGCTGATGGCAGACATTTCAACAAAGGAATCACATGGACGACAACAAGGCAAAAGCGCTCACCGCCGCGCTGGCACAGATCGAAAAGCAGTTTGGCAAGGGCTCCATCATGCGGCTCGGCGACGGCGAGGTCGTGTCTGATATCCAGGCCATTTCCACGGGTTCGCTGGGCCTGGACATCGCCTTGGGCATTGGCGGTCTGCCGCGCGGCCGCGTCGTCGAAATTTATGGCCCGGAATCCTCCGGCAAGACGACTTTGACCCTGCAAGTCATTGCCGAGTTGCAGAAGCTCGGCGGTACCGCAGCTTTTATCGACGCCGAGCACGCGCTGGATGTGACGTATGCGCAGAAACTGGGGGTCAATGTTGGCGAGCTGTTGATTTCGCAACCCGACACCGGCGAGCAGGCGCTGGAAATCACCGACATGCTGGTGCGCTCCGGCGGCGTCGATCTGGTCGTCATCGACTCGGTCGCCGCGCTGACGCCGCGTGCCGAAATCGAAGGCGAGATGGGCGATCAATTGCCCGGCCTGCAAGCGCGCCTGATGAGTCAGGCCTTGCGCAAGCTCACCGCCAATATCAAGCGCACCAACACCATGGTGATCTTCATCAACCAGATCCGCATGAAGATCGGTGTCATGTTCGGCAGCCCGGAAACCACCACCGGCGGCAATGCACTGAAGTTCTATGCTTCCGTGCGCCTTGACATCCGCCGTACCGGCACGATCAAGAAAAATGACGAAGTCATTGGCTCTGAAACCAAGGTCAAGGTCGTCAAAAACAAGGTGGCTCCTCCCTTCAGGGAAGCGCATTTCGACATTCTTTATGGCGCCGGCATTTCGCGCGAAGGCGAAATTGTCGACATGGGCGTCGAACACAAGTTTGTCGACAAGTCCGGCGCGTGGTACGCCTACAACGGTGAAAAGATCGGTCAGGGCAAGGACAACGCGCGCGATTTCCTGCGTGAGCATCCTGAAATGGCGCGTGAGATCGAGAACAAGATTCGCGATGCAGTCGGTGTGGTGGGCATGAAGGTCGCAGGCGAGTAAGACCCTTGCTGCATGCGGCTAAAGGAGTGGTGCGGGTGAAAAAGCCATCGGTCAATTCGCTCAAATCCACTGCCTTGCGTTTGCTCGCCACGCGCGAGCATTCTCGAACCGAGCTCAAGCGCAAGCTGGAGTCCAGGGCTGAAGAAGGTGACGATGTGGAAGCCATCCTCGATCGCATGCAGGAAACCGGGCTTCAGTCTGACGAGCGTTTTGCCGAGAGCTATGTACGTTCGCGTGCCGGACGTCTGGGCTCCAGTCGTTTGCAATATGAGCTGGTCAAGCGCGGCGTGACGGAAGAAGTGGCCGGTACCGCAATGAGCGAGGTGCTGGTTGACGACGAACTGACACGCGCTCGTGGCGTATGGTTGAAAAAATTCGGGCAGCCGCCCAGCGACAGGCAGGAATGGGCGCGACAAGCGCGCTTCATGCAGTCGCGCGGTTTTTCAGCGGAGATCATCCGCAAGTTGTTGAAAGATGGATTCGATGAGCCTGCTGAGGGTTGAAGGCGTACACAAGCGCTACAAGGCGCGTGCGGTAGTCAAGGATGTGTCCTTCCAGGTGGGCAGTGGTGAGGTGGTTGGCCTGCTCGGCCCGAATGGGGCCGGCAAGACGACCTGCTTCTACATGATCGTTGGCCTCATCAGGGCTGACGGCGGCCGCATTCACCTCGACAACACCGAGCTGACGCATCTGCCGATGCACCGCCGCGCGCAATTGGGCTTGTCCTATTTGCCGCAGGAGAATTCGGTCTTCCGCAAACTCACGGTGGCCGAGAACATCCGTGCCGTGCTGGAGTTGCAGAAACTCAAGCGCGCAGTGCAGGAAAGTCGCCTGGAAGAGCTGCTCGAAGAGCTCAGCATCGATCATCTGCGTAATGCCACTGCCATATCGTTGTCCGGTGGCGAGCGCCGCCGTGTCGAGATAGCGCGTGCCCTGGCGACGCAACCCAAACTGATCCTGCTTGACGAGCCGTTCGCCGGTGTCGATCCGATCGCGGTCATCGACATCCAGAAAATCATCGGTTTTCTCAAGGCGCGCGGCATTGGCGTACTGATTACCGACCACAACGTGCGCGAGACGCTCGGCATCTGCGATCAGGCGTGGATTATTAACGCTGGCGAAGTGCTTGCAGGCGGTCGTCCGCAGGAAATTGTGCACAATGACCAGGTAAGACAGATTTACCTCGGCGAACATTTCAGGCTATAGCTCCGGTGCATAGATTCCCAGCATGAAACCTTCGCTTCAGCTTCGCCTATCGCAGCATCTGGCGCTTACGCCACAACTGCAACAGTCCATCCGGCTGCTGCAGTTGTCTACGCTCGAACTCAATTCCGAGATCGAGAAAATGCTGCTCGACAATCCCTTGCTCGAGCGCGAGGGTGGCGATGAGGAAGGCGGAGGCGAGCCTGCGCCGGTTGCCGAGCTGGCCGGCACCGAGATCGTTGCCGCCGAGACAGATTTCTCCGCCGAACGTATTGCCTCGATAGATGAAGGCGACTTCGAGCCATCGAATGTCGAGATGCCCGATACGATTACCGAGGCATACGACAGCGTTTCCGATGACGATATCGGCGAGGCGGCCGAGTGGCGCTCTGAAGCGGGCAGCGGTAGCAAGAACAACGACGGCGACGATGATTCCGATTTCCAGGAATATCAGACCACGTCGATTTCCCTGCGCGATCATCTCGACGGGCAAGTGGCACTCATGCCGCTTTCCGACCGCGACCGCGCTCTGGTACGCCTGATCATCGAGGCGCTCGAAGAAGACGGCTATCTCGCCCAGGGCCTTGAGGAGTTACTGCCCGTCATTCCTGACGAGTGGGAAGTGGAGCTCGAAGAGCTCATCACCGCCCTGCGTCATGTCCAGCATTTCGATCCGGTCGGCGTCGGTGCGCGCAATCTGCAGGAATGCCTATTGCTGCAACTCAGGGCACGTGCGAAAGATGCGACGCGCGATCTCGCGATCGGCATCATCGAACATTGTCTGGAAAGTCTTGCCGCACGTGATTTCGTCAAGATCCGGCGGCGCCTGTCGTGTGATGACGAAGCATTGAGGGCGGCACACACGCTGATCTTGCGTCTGAATCCGCATCCAGGCTCGGCCTTTTCGCCGCTTGATGCGCGTTATATCGTCCCGGATGTGATCGTGCGCAAATACCGCGGCGCGTGGACAGCCAATCTGAACCCCGAGGCGATGCCAAAGCTCAGGATTCACCGGGTTTATGCCGATATCCTGCATCAGAACCGCGGCATCAACGGATCGCTATCGACCCAGTTGCAGGAAGCAAAATGGTTGATAAAAAACGTTCAGCAAAGATTTGACACCATCCTGCGCGTTTCGCAGGCTATTGTTGAAAGGCAGCGTCAATTCTTCGATCACGGCGAGGTCGCCATGCGGCCCCTGACATTGCGTGAGATTGCCGAGGAACTGGAACTGCATGAGTCGACCGTGTCGCGCGTGACGACACAGAAATACATGGCGACCACCAAGGGGATTTTTGAACTTAAGTATTTTTTTGGCAGTCACGTGTCTACGGACACTGGCGGTGCCTGCTCCGCCACTGCGATTCGCGCGCTGATTCGTCAGATGGTGGCAGGTGAGGACGGCAAGAAGCCGCTGTCCGACGCAAAGATTGCCGAAATGTTGGGCCAGCAAGGTATCGTCGTGGCTCGCAGAACCATCGCAAAATACCGCGAGCTACTCAATATCCCGCCGGTCAGTCAGCGCAAGTCGATCTAGGAGTTTATCCATGAATCTCAATATCACCGGCCATCATCTGGAAGTGACAGAGTCCATCCGTAACTACGTTACTGGCAAACTCGACAGGGTGATTCGTCACTTTGAGCATGTGACGGCAGTCCACGTGATTCTCTCGGTGGCGAAACTCAAACAGAAAGCGGAAATAACGGTACATGTACGCGGCAAGGACATCTTCGTCGAAAGCGAAGAGGCAGACTTGTACGCAGCCATCGACAACATGATCGACAAGCTCGATCGTCAGGTCGTCAAGCACAAGGAAAAATCGGCTGACCACAGCCGCGACGCCATCAAGCATCAGCCTACCGCCGAGCTATAAGGCGGGCATCCCCCCAATCAGTTTTTCCCTGCCCCGACACGCCTTCATACCCGGCGTGCTTCGTGGGGCAGACACAAATCCCCACATCGTTTTTCTGCATTCGGCACTCCGCGTGTACGAGTTCTCGACCCACGACCGAATGTCAGGCATATAATTTGAGTCAACGCCGAATTCAACATGAACGTTTAATAAATACGTTGCCCAACGATGCTACACAGTTCCGCTGCGAGGCCGCATTTACAGGTTGTCGCGCCGGGGTATAACAAGCCCGCCTGCATGAATCTGATCTCAAAGATCCTCCCGACCGCCAATGTCATGGTGGACTTCCATGCCGCCGCCAAGAGCACGGTGTTTGAAGCCATCGGGGTCGTGTTCGAACGCCAGGCTGGCATATCGAGCAAGACCGTTACGGATGCGCTCAATCAGCGCGAGAAGCTCTGCTCGACAGGTCTTGGGCAAGGCGTGGCCATTCCGCATGGCCGCATCAAAGGCCTCAAAGTCCCGCTGGGCGCTTTTGTGCGCATGGCGGCGCCTATCCCCTTCGAGGCGCCCGATGGCAAGCCGGTCGGCCTGATCTTCATCATGCTGGTGCCGGAGCAAGCCAACGAGAGCCATTTGCAGTTGCTGTCCGAACTCGCGCAGATGTTCAGTGATCGTGAATTCCGTGATGCGTTGATCGCCGCCGGCGACGCGCATGCCCTGCATAGTCTTTTTGCCGAATGGAACCCGAATGCGGCGAACCAGCGTCGCCCAGCTGTTTGAGGCCAACCGGGCTGGCCTGCGTCTGCGTCACATTGCGGGTCGTCTGGACACGCACATTACGGTTCATGACAATAGGGTATGGGCTGCCGATCTCGTCGGCCACCTGAACCTGATTCATCCGACACGGCTGCAGGTCATCGGTGAAACCGAGTTCGCCTGGGCGCGCCGTCAGGCACGCGACAAGCTCGAACACCATCTTCTTGCCATTCTCGCCGCACCACCGCCAGGCATCATCGTTGCCGACGACTGCGAAGTGCCCGACATCATCCGCCGCAACTGCGAAGATGTCGGTGTGCCGGTGCTGGCTTCACCGCTCGAATCGGCGCGCGTCATCGACGCTTTGCGCTCCTACCTCGCACGCAAGCTCGCCGAGCGCGTGTCGTTGCACGGTGTGTTCATGGATGTACTCGGTCTGGGTGTGCTGGTCACCGGCGATTCCGGCGCTGGCAAATCCGAGCTGGCGCTGGAGCTGATCTCACGCGGGCATGGCCTCGTGGCCGACGATGTGGTGGAGATTTCGCGCATCGCCTCGGGTGTACTCGAAGGGCGTTGCCCCGAGATGCTCAAGGATTTCCTCGAAGTGCGAGGTCTGGGCATCCTCAACATCCGCACGATCTTTGGCGAGACGGCATGTCGCCGCAAGATGCGCCTGCGCCTGATCGTTCATTTGCAACGGCGCAATCCGGGGCAAGATGAGCCCTTGCGCCTGACGCTTGAAGATGAGGAGCAGGATGTGTTGGGCGTCGGTGTGCGGCGCATCGTGTTGCCCGTTGCCGCAGGCCGCAATCTGGCCGTGTTGCTGGAAGCCGCGGTGCGCAACACCATCCTGCAATTGCGCGGTATCGATTCGGCACAAGAGTTCGTGGACCGTCAGCGTCATGCGCTGGATCAGGACGGTCCTTTCGAGCATTGATGTGTCAAGATTTTTGGCCCAATAGGAAAGGGCAAAAACAGGACAGAAAAAGGGCGCCGTAGCGCCCTTTTTATTTGTCTGGAATTTCCGGGTCGCGCTATTGGCGCTCGCCCACATCGAAGACCATGGGTTCGCAACCAACTTCCAGTGGCGAGTAGCCAAAGCCAATGCGGCCGTGAAGCGGTAATTCGCATTCGCCACGCTTGAGCAATACTTCTACGCCCTGATCGTCGAGAAGGTAGGTTCCGTTGGTGCTGCTATCGATCAGTATGAAACGGCCATGACGCCACTCGATGCGCGCATGTTGGCGCGAAGCGCGACGGTCCGTGATCACCAGATCGTTGGCTTCTTCGCGGCCGGCCAGCAGGACGGGCCTGTGCTCTGAAACCAGCATGCTGGCACCGTGGTAGCGCAGCAGCAGACGCATGCGTGCCGTTTCGCTGTCCGGTGCCGTGTTTGAAACCGGCCGCGGCCGTGACGATGGCATGAACGATGGCTGCGGTGGCGGCACGGTCAACGGGCCGCGTGAGTTCAACGCCTGCAGATTGCCCGGTTGCAGCTCCAGCAGCGGCATGTCAAGACCGCCGGTATTCACTGACAATTGTGTTGAAGAATTCAGATTGGCACGCATGCCCTCGGAAAACTGCGACACCGCTTCATTCGAAACGAGTATCTGCCCCGACGCAGCAAATGGCAGCAGGCCCAAGGCCATCTCGAGATCGCTCGAGTCGAGGCCCTGGCCGGGCGTCGAGCTGGCGTGCAACACGACGCGCACGGCCAGATTGATGCCCGATACTGGCGGCAGCTGCGAGATACGCTTGATCATGTCATTCGCAGCTTGGGCGGCGCCGTCGCTGCGCGGGAAAGACGCCATGAGGCGGCCCGTATCTGCAGGCAGGCGGGTGCCTGCAAAGGCTTGCACTGAACGCTCGGCACGCGCCAGGGCGCGCTCCACAGCACGCGCTGCTTCGGCCGCTCCCAATTTTTCGGCAAGCGGTGCGGCGCCGGTAACTTCCGCTACCAGTACGCTTGTATCAACCAGCTTGTCTCGCATCATCTTTCCAGACTCCATTGCCATTCACTGTACTCCCCAGCTCATCCAGCGAACAGGACTTTCCGTCACCGTGCTGGTTGGCAAATCGGGCTGATCAAATACGATATCCCCGCCGCCGGCCAGATCCGCTTCAGCAAGCTGCATGCCACTCTTCAATGTCTTGAAGTCATAGAGCATGCCATCGGCGAGGTGGCTTGGCACTATGTTCTGAAGGGCAGTGGCGATCGACTCGACCCTGCCTGGATAAAGCCGGTCCCATTCGCGCAGCATGGCCTTGATCTGTTTGCGCTGTGCATTCTCCTGAGAGCCACACAGATTGCAGGGGATGATAGGGTAATCCATGGCGCGCGCGAACTTGGCCAGATCGGCTTCGGCGCAATAGGCCAATGGCCGGATCACGATGTGCTGACCATTGTCGCTGATCAGTTTGGGTGGCATCGCCTTGATCTTGCCGCCGAAGAACATGTTCAGGAACATCGTTTCGATCAGGTCTTCGCGATGATGGCCCAAGGCGATCTTTGTCGCGCCCAGCTCGCGCGCGACGCGATAAATGATGGCGCGCCGCAAGCGGGAACACAGCGAGCAGGTCGTTTTGCCTTCAGGGATTTTTTCCTTGACGATGGAGTAGGTGTCTTCAGTGGCGATGTGATATTCGACGCCGACAGATTCGAAGTATCTCGGCAGTACATCGGCAGGGAATCCCGGCTGCTTCTGGTCCAGATTCATGGCGATCAAGCGGAACTTGACCGGCGCGCGCTCACGCATCGCCATGAGCAGTGTCAGCAGCGAATACGAATCCTTACCGCCGGAGCAGCACACCAGGACGGTATCGCCTTCCTCGATCATGTTGAAATCCGCAATTGCCTGGCCAACCGAGCGCGTAAGGCGCTTCTTCAAGCGCTGTACGGTGCTTGAAAGCTCCTGCGAAACTGCAACGTCATCAATCAGGGTTTCCATTGAATTCACGTACTTGAGCACTGCCTATTGGTGTTCGAATTATATTATTGATGCGTTGCACAAACAGCGCAGCTTTGTAATCAATGGTGGCAATAGCACGTGAATTTGTCACGCTGCGGGGAAAAAGACCAGACCTGAACTCTAAACGAATGGTCTGTCAGACAGAAGGCAGAAATAAGCCGCCAAGGTGTTTTTGCTTCGTCCCGGCAAGCAGGCGTGCCACCTTTCCCCATGCAGCACAATGTTGCCTCGAGCAATTTACGACGCCCTCATTGTTGCCTTGAGTCGTCTGCGTTGCCCGGGCCTCTCAGGGCTGGCGTTGCGCATGCTGTCAGGTATTCATGATGCAAGCGCTCTACCAGCGTGGCAACGTCCGGCGCATCGTGGATGTTGGCCACGCCGTGGCCTGCGCTCCACACGTCGCGCCAGGCTTTGGCTTCCTCGGCGAGGTCTTTGAGCACAGCCTTGCCGACGCCAGGCTGCAGCGATTCGCGTGTGTAACCTGCGGCTGTGAGAGACGGCAATAGAAAGTTGGCATTGGCACCAGAGATGGCATCGGTATATACGACATCCTGTGCGCGCGCATCGATCAGCATCTGCTTGTATTCGGATTGGGCATGCGCTTCGGCAGTCGCGATGAAACGCGTGCCGAGATAGGCAAGATCGGCACCGAGGACTTCGGCGGCGCGAACGCCGTAGCCGTCCGAGATCGCACCGCCGAGGATCAGGCAACCGTCCCAGAATTCACGAATCTCCCGCACCAGCGAAAACGGGCTTTGCACGCCCGCATGCCCGCCCGCGCCAGCGGCGACGGCGATGATGCCGTCAACACCGGCCTCAATGGCTTTGCGCGCGTGATGAGCATGAATGACGTCGGCGAAAACCAGCCCGCCATATTCGTGCACGGCGGCCACGATTGAACCGGGGTGGCCAAGGCTTGTGATGACGAAGGGGACGTGATGACGCACCACAATCTCGACGTCTTCGCGCAGACGCGGATTGCTGGCATGCAGGATCAGGTTGATCCCGTAAGGTGCAAAGGTTTTTTGAGCGGACTCTGCGTCGTCACGCGCCAGTTCGACTTGTCGCAACCAGTCGTCAAGCTGGCTGGCAGGTCGGGCGTTCAGAGCCGGCAGGCTGCCCGCAACGCCTGCGCGGCAACACGCGATGACCAGCTCGGGTCCGGATACAAGAAACATCGGCGCGGCGATGACGGGCAGGCGCAAAGCGCCGTGGAAGATATCAGGCAGGGACATGACCGGCTCCAGCCAAAGCGGGAGGCCAGCCTAACATGCGCCGTATCACCAGGCAGAGGGCACTACGAGCAATACATGTCAGGCAGAGCTGCCTTGAGAAGAGCCTTTGAGCATCTGCGAAACCTGGACACGCAGCGCGTCTGCCTGCGAGCGGCCATTACGCGATTCGCGCAAGGCGCGGTACCAGCGCGACATGGCCTGCCGTGCTTCTTGCTGGTCCTGTACGCGTTCGAGGTCGCTGATCACGCTGCTGGCCATGACGCCCAGACTTTCGCGCGCACGCGCCATCATGAAACTGCTGGCGGTCATCCATTCGTCCGACAGATTGCTGTCGGAAGGCGCCTTCTGAGCGGCCTGGGGCGTGGTATTGATCTCGGCCAATCCGCGTTCGACCAGCTCGTTGAGCTCAGCCGTAACGTTCTGACCCGGGAGCATGCCGACCAACTCGCCAACAGTTCTGACACCGTCCGCCAGCAGGAGGACGCGACGCATCGCGTAGGTCAGGCCCGCATCGCGCTGGGTAATCACTTCTGCGCCGAGTGCTGTCTTTTGCGGGATGAAACCGGAACTGGCTGTACTTGAGACGGTCTGCATGACGATATTCTCCGAACGGCTGAATTTGAAATCGGGGCAGTAAAAGTCTGATACCTCTTAAATTTGCGTCATGGAAGCTTATCTGTTGAATCAATGATTCTGATGATCAGATCGGCGAATTCGCTATTTAATCAGTAAAAACAACAGTTTTGTCGTTTTTGTCGTTTTGTGCGACGCACAAGGCAAGAATCGATTTATACCGATACGGCTTGAACCGTTCAGCGCTTACGAACGGGCGTAATTAGTTCGCTTTGCAACAAAAGATCCCAGTCCACATCCCCGCAAATAACGTGCTCAAAGCCGTTCATGCGAACGTGCGCCGATACGGTTACACACGTATTGCCACTACTGATCGATACGTAGGGCCGCGTCACCTGTGGCTTGCCGGGGTGTTGCAGGGCGCGCCGGAAGTAGGGGCGTCGTGACCAGCGCGCGCCCGGCATCTGCCCCAATTCGCGCAGGACACCCTTGCCGCGCTGCTCGCCTGCACTGATATTGGTGCCAACCTGGCGCCCTTCTGCATCAAGAAGGTAAAAACATTCAGCTGCTGGCTGATCGAGAAAGCCCTTGGCGGCACTGTCCAGCGGGATGCCGCTGGACAGCAGGACGCCTGCGTAACCGATGGCGTTCAGGTAAGGGGCGATGCGTTCATGATGCGACGCTTCCTGGGTGTGAATGTGCTCTTCGTAACGGCTCCATAGGGCGTCCAGCGCCGGGGCGACAGGCGCGGAATCGCTCAGGGCTTGCGCGGCGGGACGGGCGAAGAACCAGCCCTGGCCGAAGTCGATGTCGGAATCCATGGCGATCAACGCCTGATCCAGCGTTTCGATGCCCTCCAACAGGACCAATGCACCGGTTTCGTGCAGCATGCTGACCAGTCGTGGCAGCACGCGACGGGCCGTTGCATCGTGTTCGGTGCGCACGGCAAACGAGCGGTCGAGTTTCACCACATCGGGCTGGATGCGCCAGACGCGGTCAAAATTGGAGTGACCCGCGCCGAAGTCGTCGAGCGCCAGGCCCAGGCCCAGCGCACGCAGCGCCGCCGCGCCGTCTTCAAGGCGCACACGATCAGTGACCGCTTCTTCCACCACTTCAATGATGCAGCGGTGCGCAGGTATACCGCTGCTCGCAACCATCGCTGCAACCATGCGGGCGCTGCTTTCAGCATCGAAGCGGCCGAACAATGCAGGGTGCAGGTTCAGGAACAGCCAGCCATCACTCGAACGCGCGTTCCAGGCATGCATCAGGCGACAGGCGCGATCCATTTGCAGCAGCTCGCCAGTCGTATCGACAAGCTTGAAAAAGTCGGGGGGCGTGATTGTTGTTTCGCTCTTGCCGGCGATGCGTATCAAGCCCTCGTGACCGATAACGCGGCTATGGCTGAAACTGACGATGGGCTGAAAGACGCTGCTGACGCTCAGATCGCGCCAGCGCAGCGTCATCCTGCCGTCTTTGAGCTCGGCACCGGAAATGAATTCTTGAAGATCGGCAGGCAGTTCGGTGGCAAGCAGGTTGTGCGGCATGGGGCTTCTATGCGGTGATCGGTGTAAACCCGATTACGACTTCCATGGCGTGAACATGAGCCTCATTCGACGTGCGTAATATCCGCTGCATGCACAAGCCGCTCCGGTAAACTGCCGGATGGTCGTCATTTCGTGCGGCTGGAAACGTGCAAGTCAGTGGTGTAAGTCGATGCTCTCTCACCTGAATGTCCCTCAACGTGAAGCCGTGAAGTACCTGGACGGCCCCTGCCTGGTCCTGGCCGGCGCGGGCAGCGGCAAGACGGGGGTCATTACCCACAAGATCGCCTACATGGTGCGCGAGTGCGGCATGGAAGCGCGCAATATCGCCGCCATCACCTTCACCAACAAGGCCGCGCGGGAGATGGAGGAGCGCGTCGGCAAGCTGCTCGATGGTGGCGCTGCAAAAGGCCTGACGGTGTGCACCTTCCATGCGCTCGGTGTGCGCATCGTGCGGCAGGAAGCAAAGCTGGTCGGGCTCAAGCCACAGTTCTCGATCCTCGATTCTTCTGACGTGATGCAGATCGTTGCGGAAATTGCGGGCAACAACGACAAGAGCGTCGTCAAAGGCGTGCAGTGGGCTATTTCGGCATGGAAGAACGCGCTCATCACGCCAGCCGAGGCAGTCAAACTTGCCGATGACGAGATCAAGGCCCTGGCAGCGAGCCTGTATCCGGCTTACGAGAAGACTTTGCGCGCGTATCAGGCCGTGGACTTTGACGACCTCATCGGGCTCCCGGTGCGCCTCTTCGAGGAGCACCCCGAAGCGCTCGAACGCTGGCAAAACCGTTTGCGCTATTTGCTCATCGACGAATACCAGGACACCAACCGCGCACAGTACAAGCTGTTGCGTCAGCTCACCGGGGTGCGCGGCGCTTTTACGGCGGTGGGCGACGATGATCAGGCGATCTATGCCTGGCGCGGCGCCGACGTGGAGAACTTGCGTTCCCTGCAAACGGACTTCCCTAAACTGAACGTCATAAAGCTGGAGCAGAACTACCGCTCTTCGAACCGCATCCTGAATGCGGCCAATACGCTGATTGCCAACAACGAAAAGCTGTTCGAGAAGAAGCTCTGGTCTGACCACGGTCTCGGCGATGCAATCAGTATCGTTGCCGCACCGTCGGCCGAACAGGAAGCGGAACTGGTGACCATGAAAATTTCCAGTCACCGCTTCGAGAATCGCGGCAGCTACGGCGACTACGCAATTCTTTATCGCGGCAACCACCAGGCGCGGCTGTTCGAGCAACAGCTGCGCAATCACAAGATTCCATACGTCATATCCGGCGGGCAGAGTTTTTTCGAGCGGGCGGAGATCAAGGACATCACCTGCTATCTGCGCCTGCTGCTCAACGGTGACGATGACCTGGCCTTCATCCGCGCCATCACCACGCCACGTCGCGGCATCGGCGCGGCGACGCTGGAAGCGCTCGGCAACTACGCGGGGCAGCGCGGCAGTGGCTTGTTCACCGCACTGTTCGAGGAGGGTGCCGCCGAGCATGTACCGGCACGCCAGCTCGAAGGCATGCGCGAGTTCGGCAATTTCATCAACAAGCTGGAATATCGCTCGCAGCGCGAATCCGCAGCCGTCGTACTCGAAGACCTGCTGCGTGCCATCGGTTACGAGGCGCATCTTTTCGAGTCCTGCGAGCTGCGCGAAGCTGAAACGAAATGGAGCAATGTGCGTGACTTCGTCGAGTGGCTTGGCCGCAAGGGCGAAGAGGATGGCAAAAACCTGCTGGAACTGGCGCAGACGGTTGCGTTGATCTCGATGCTCGACAAGGGCGAAGAAGGTGGCGAGGCCGTACAGCTGGCCACGCTGCATGCGTCAAAGGGGCTGGAATTCCCGCACGTGTTTCTTGTCGGCGTCGAGGAAGGGCTGCTGCCGCATCAAAGCAGTATCGACGGCGAAAGCATCGAGGAAGAACGTCGCCTCATGTATGTGGGCGTCACACGCGCCAAGCGCAGCCTCACCATCAGCCATTGCGAGCGACGCAAGTCAGGCAAGGAAGTTCGCACGGTGGAGCCGTCACGCTTCATTGCAGAACTTGGCGAAGGCCTCAAGCATACGGGCGGCAAGAAGGCCGAACCGGTCTCCCAGGAAGACGCCCTGGCCAAGCTGGCCAAGCTGCAGGCCATGTTCGCCAGCAAGCCGGGCTGAGCGCCTGCGCCATTTATCACGCCATCAAATTCTCCAATTTGAATTCTGGCGAAATGCTTCATACCGTAAAGGTAGCCGTGGACCAACAAGGCGCTCTCAGAGGCGCTCACGCTGCGGCACTGAGAGGTTGAACATGGCTATCCAGCAAACACATGCGGATGCACGGGCGCCGCAGCACATGCCGCATCATATTCCCGGTAAGCACGATGCGGCTTGTGCCGACTCCCCCGGCACTCCGGTCTCCGGCGCGGCGATGCTGCATGAGCAATTCCGACCCGCACCCTTGAGCTCGCTCGTGGCCTGGTTTTTCCGGCCACGTCACCAGCCGGTTACGACCGAGCCCGAGCAGTTCGACGAGCACATCAACGGGCTCGCCTGATCCGCACGCGCTTGGCAAGAGGCTGCAGCTACATACTCGTTATTGAGACCGTGCACCGCAGCAAGCGTTAAACTCCTCCTGTCGCGTATTCGCCGGAGGAATTGTTGATGTCTTCACGCACGATTCAAGTCAGCCCTTTCGATCTCGTTGTTTTTGGCGGAACGGGCGATCTGGCGGCGCGCAAGCTCTTGCCTGCGCTCTATCACCGCGATCTGGCGGGGCAGATTCCCGATGAAGCGCGCATCGTCGGCGTCTCGCGCCGCCCCTTGTCGCGCGAAGACTACGGTCGCTTTGTATGTGAGTCGCTCGATCAGTTCGTCAAGCCTGCCGATAAAAATGCCGAAGCCATAGAGCGCTTCGTTGCCCGCACCGAATACCAGGCGGCGGATGCTTCCAGTGACGCAGGTTGGGCCGAGCTGGCAAAGTTGCTTGGCAATGGCGCCGACCACGTACGAGCCTTCTACTTTGCCGTCGCACCGGAGCTGTTCGCGCCGCTCTCCAAACGCATCCAGCAGTTCGGCCTGGTCACGCCGAGCAGCCGTGTGGTGCTCGAAAAGCCGCTCGGCAAGGACGGCGAAAGTGCGCGCGCGGTGAATGACGCGGTGGCCGAAGTCTTCAACGAAAGCCAGGTGTTCCGTATCGATCACTACCTTGGCAAGGAGACGGTGCAGAATCTCATGGCGCTGCGCTTTGCCAATCGCCTGTTCGAGCCGGTATGGAACAGCACACACATCGATCATGTGCAAATCACCGTGGCTGAAGATATCGGCGTGGGTGACCGCGGCGGCTATTACGACACCTCGGGCGCCATGCGCGACATGCTGCAGAACCACATCATGCAGTTGCTTTGTCTCACCGCGATGGAGCCGCCTGACGCTTTCGAGGCAGACGCCGTGCGTGACGAAAAGCTCAAGGTACTCAAGGCGCTCAAGCGCATCGATGATCGCAATGCCGAGCAGATGACGGTGCGTGCGCAGTATCGCGCCGGCTCGGTCGGCGGCAAGCCTGCGGCGGGCTATCTCGACGATCTGGGGCGCGAGCACAGCCACACCGAGACCTTCGTTTCGATCCGTGCGGAGATCGCCAACTGGCGCTGGGCGGGCGTACCGTTCTTCCTGCGAACGGGCAAGCGGCTGGCCAAACGCACTTCGGAAATTGTCGTCAATTTTCGTCCGATCTCACACAATATTTTTGACCAGACGGCGGGCCGCGTCAGCCAGAACCGCCTGATCCTGCGGCTGCAGCCCGACGAGGGTGTGACGCTGGAAGTCACCATCAAGGATCCCGGCCCCGGTGGTATGCGCTTGCGCCGAATTCCGCTCGACATGAGCTTTGCCGAGACCTTCGGCGTTTCCAATCCCGATGCCTACGAGCGCCTGCTGATGGATGTGATACGCGGTAACCAGACCTTGTTCATGCGCGCCGACGAGGTTGCCGCCGCGTGGCGCTGGGTCGATCCGATCCATGCAGCATGGACGCATAATGACCAACGCATGCACACTTATCCGGCAGGCAGCTGGGGGCCTTCAGCCTCGGTCGCGTTGATCGAGCGTGACGGCAGAACCTGGTTCGAAGACGCTGAGTAAGGTGCCGCGCGCACTGCGTTACCTGCTGATCGCGCTCGTCGCGATGGCGGTGCTTTGCGCCGGGGCCTATTACTTCGCGCTGCATACGCTCAAGGGGCAGGTTATCCGCCTGCTGGGCGATCAGAGCGAGTATTCGGCGCTGCACGTAAGCCTCACCACCATCGTGATCGAAGACTTGCGCATTCGTGCCGATCCCGATGCGGATAGCAGCGAGGGCTGGCCCGCGGGAGAAGAGTTGCGAGCGGCGCGCGTCACCATCGAGCCGGATTTGCGAACCCTGCCTTCCGACAACATCCTCATCAGCAGGATACATTTCGAGCAAGCCTATCTGCCTGTCATGCGCCTCAGCGGCAAGGTGCGTTTCCTGCCGACCCTGCTGGAGAACCGGCGCAAGGCACGTATCGCCAAGGGCGAAGAAGGTGCTCCGCCGAAGAAGTACGTGCATGTCGCTCATGTCGACATCGATGACAGCGACATCGACTTCTACGACGCGACCATTTCGCATCCACCGCATCGTCTGCCGCTGCGCCACGTCAGCGGCACGATCGACCAGCTCAAGTTCCCGACCCTGGACGAAGAAGCTACGCTCGATCTGAAGGGCAATGTTTCTGCCAATGGCAACGATGGCAAGATGTCGCTGCGCGGCAAGCTCGTGCCGCGCACACGCGATTCGAAGCTGACCCTGCAATTGCGCGGCGTGGATCTGCGGCTGCTGGAGCCGTATTTCATCAAGGCAACGCGGGCGGACGTCGAAAGCGGAACGCTCGACATGGACGTCACTTCGACGGTGCGTGATCGCGCGCTGGAGGCGCCCGGAACGCTCGTATTGCACAAGATGAAGCTCGATGGCGGCCTCAAGCTCGGCGGCATGAGCCGCAGGCTGGCGCTCAAGCTCCTCGAAGACGAGCACGACCGTATCGATCTGCAATTCACCCTGGCCGGCAACCTCGGCAATCCGAAGTTCTCGCTCAACGAAGAACTCTCCGTGCGCGTCGGCGCTGCGCTGGCCCGTTCGCTGGGTGTCAGCATAGAAAGCCTGGGCAAGGGCGTGCTGGGTATCGGCGAGAGCGTCGGTTCGCTGCTGGGCGGAAAGAGCGACTGATACGCCAGCGATGCGCGACTTTACGCGGCAGCGCTGACCAGTTCCGGTTTGAGGATGTCCACGACGACTTGCGGCGCCATGCCAATGAGATAACCGCGTTTGCCGCCATTGATGTAGATCTTTGGCAGGTCGAGAATGCTGCTTTCCATGTAGACCGGCATCGCCTTGCGCGTGCCGAATGGACTGGTGCCGCCGACCGTGTAGCCGGAATGCCGGTTGGCGGTTTCCGGCGAGCAGGGCGTGATCGTCTTGACGCCGATATGCCGTGCGAGATTCCTGGTGGAAACCTCGCGGTCTCCGTGCATCAGCACCACGAGCGGGCGCCTGCTTTCGTCTTCCATCACCAGGGTCTTGATGACGGCATGTTCCTCAACGCCGAGCTCGCGGCTGCTTACTGCAGTGCCGCCTTTTTCCTCGTACTCGTATAGATGATCCGTAAAGGCGGCCCGGTATTGCCGCAGTACGCGCACTGCTGCCGTGACAGGCGTCTTGTCGGCCATGGTCAAGAGCGCCCTGGTCCGACTTTCTGCATTTGCCGGCTATGCCAGCGGCGCAGACAGAACATGGCGAAGCCCGCACCGAGCAGCGCCATGAACATGTCGGATTGCGTATCCCACGGATCGCCCTGCGTGCCGAGAAATTCGTCCGCGCCCTGACCGAGCGCCACGGCTGCGCCCCACTCGATCAGCTCGTAACAGGCACTGATCGCCATCGCCACACAGATGGCGAGAAACGCCGTCATGCGTCGGGCTTTGCTGATGCGCATGTAACCGCCGCGCAACAGGATCTCGCAGCAAAGCAGCGCAGGCGTCAGGCCCTGCATGAAGTGGCCGATCTTGTCATAGGGATTGCGTGATAACGCCAGGACGTGCTGAAGCCAGAAGCCCAGGGGCACGCGCGCATAGCTCCATGCCCCGCCCGCAATCAACACCAGCGCATGGATTGCGATGATCCAGTACAGCAACGGCGTCAGCGGGAAGCTGCGCCGCGTGGCAAACAATACGGGCAGCGCGATGATGACGGGGGCGACTTCCAGCCACCACGTAGTGCGGTCGAAAGGTGTCAGTCCCGATGCGATCAGGGCCAGCACGACGACGGCCGCCAGCGCGGCGGCGAGCCGATCGCTCACTCCAGGTCCAGCAGCTCCACTTCGAACACCAGCGTGGCGTTTGGCGGGATCACACCGCCCGCGCCGCGCGCGCCATAACCGAGCTCTGGCGGAATCGTCAGCTTGCGCGTGCCGCCGATCTTCATGCCTTGCACGCCCTCGTCCCAGCCACCAATGACCTGGCGGCGGCCGAGGCCGAACGAGAACGGGTCGTCGCGATCCTTGCTCGAATCGAACTTGGTGCCGTCGGTGAGCCAGCCCGTGTAATGCACGACGGCGGTGTCGCCAGCCTTGGCTTCGTCGCCGGAGCCGATTGCCAGCTCTTCGATGATGAGCCCGGAGGCGGTAGTGATGGGGGCGATAGGTTCGGACATGGCTGACTCCTTGAATGAATGGGCAGCAGGATAGCGCATCGCAACGCCTCGCGCATCCAGCCACGGCGCAGCAGTCGTGTGCAAGATTCACGATCTCGGGCACCGATGTTCCGTATCATGTATTGCCAACAACACCCCTTCGGACAAGCGATTCGTGAATACGCACAGCAAGCCCGATATCGAAGTCCTTTCTGTCTTACCGTCAGGCCCGATACGCAAGACCCCGCTGCTCTTTGTGCATGGTGCATATGCCGGCGCATGGTTATGGCAGGAGTACTACCTGCCTTTTTTCGCCGAGCGTGGCTGGCCCGCTCACGCCTTGTCGCTGTCGGGCCACGGCGAAAGTCGTGGGCGTGAGTATCTGGATGCGCTTTCAATCGAGAACTACGTCGACGACGTGCGCGAGATCGCTTCCACCCTGCCCGTGCGGCCGATATTGATCGGTCATTCGATGGGCGGCATGGTCGTGCAGAAGTTTCTCGAGCACGAGGATGCGCCCGGCGTTGTGCTGATGGCGGCGGTACCACCGCGTGGCTTGATGAGCGCTTCGATCGGGCTGCTGATGCAGCGACCGAAACTCATCTTCGAACTCAACAGTATTTTCGGCGGTGGCTCGCCGCATCTCGATACGCTGCGCGATGCGCTGTTCCACGGTCCGGTCACGCCACGCCGCCTGCTTGAAATCTCGTTGCGCTGCCAGCCCGAATCAATGCGTGCGCTGTGGGACATGACACTCTTCGATCTGCCCAATGCGGCGCGCATGCGCCGCCCGCCGATGCTGGTGCTCGGCGCCGAGCATGACCGCCTGATTCCGGTCAGTGAGGTTCAGCACACGGCCGAGGTGTACGGACTACAGGCAGAAATCTTTGCCGATATCGGCCACGGCATGATGCTGGAAGACAACTGGCGCGGGCCGGCGGAACGCATCGCACAATGGCTGGAAGTTCAGGGTTTCTGAGCCGCCAGTCGTCGCCAGTGTGCTGCCTGCAGCAATGCCATCAGTATGAACACCGCGATACTCGCCGCCACGAAACGCAACCATAGTGAAATGCCGGAAGCATAGTGGTCGCGGCTCGCGGAAAGCAGGAATTGCGCGGCCGAAAAGAGCTTGCCGTACTTGAACAATGCTTGCTCCGAGCCAAGCCACAGCAAGCCTGCCGCCATCGGCCATGCTAAAAACATTGTCACCAGCAGTCGTGCCCGTCTTGCCGTGACGACCAGCGCGGCGGCAAATGCCGAGGCGGCGGTAAAAAACGCGACGAGCCCCGAGAAAAGATAGATGCTGGCTAACGGGCCACCGCCGTCGAGCATGAGCTCGGTCAAATTGTCCGTGGCGGCAGCGCTGACAACGATCCAGTGCAGCGGTACAGCCCATACAGCGACGGCGATCAGCCAGCGCGGCAGCAAGTAGCGAACGTGGCGCCAGCACAGTCGGGCGACCAGCCAGATCGCGCCGGACACGGCCAGTGCCATCACCGCGTGCAATGCCATGTAACGGCCGACAACTTCCCAGTAGGCGGGCCAGTCCAGCACCGGGCTGCCGACGATATCGAAGAGGCTCTCATCCGGCACGGCCGGCACCAGCAGCAGCGCGCCAATGGCGCTCATGACCGGCAAAATTGCCAGCAACCACATCGCCTTCTCCGGTCGTTTACGCCAGCACTCAAGCAATACAAGCGGTGCTGCAAACAGCCACCAGCATGCCAGTGCGAGGCCCAGCGCTGCACCTGCTCCGGCCAGTCCGGCAGGAAAAAGTTCGCGCAGGTTATAGGGCACGCCATTGAGATGGCTGCCCACGAAAAGTGCAGTGGCAAGTATGCCAATGGCAATAATATCGAAGACCCAGAGCGACAACGGCACGCTTGTGCTGACAGCAATATGCGAAGGCGGCGCGGCGTGAGCCGCCGTTACTCTGCTGGAGACGGGCTTGCGAATGACGCGTGCTGCGCTCATCAGCCGCAAGCCGAGCGCCAGCCCCAGCCATGCGCCGCTGGAAGCGAGAAAGGCATCGGTGAAGTCGGAGACTTTGTCCGGCAGGAACAGTTGTCCTCCTTCCACCGTCAGCGCCATCAGGACTGCCAGTGTGCTGCCAAGCCATATGCGTGGGTGCCGCTCCCAGACTTCGCCTCTGACGACATAGGCCGCCCACAGCAGGCCTCCCGGCAGGAACATCAGTATCTTGCGGAACAGCTCGTTGATCGCGCGAAACTCGGTGCCGCGATAGTAGGTTTCAAACGGTACCCGGCCCAGGCCAGCGATGCGCAAGCTCAGGAAGTCGGCGTTGGTATCGAAATTGAAGGGGTACCAGAAAGCTGCGACAGTCAGCACTGCCCAGACGGCGCAGATCGGTAGCCATGGTAGTTGCGGCGGCGTCCAGAGAGGAGTCTCTTGCGCGCTTTCTGACGAACTCTTGTTGATGTTCATTGAATGCACAAGACATGCGCCCAGGTAGCAGCCGATACCGCCCACGATGACGTCCGTGATATTGCTGAAGCGCGAAAACACGAAGAGCTGCATGCACTCGATCAGCCCTGCCAGAAGCACGCCACGCAATGCAACGCGTCGCGACGATGCCCCGCCAAGCCGCCACAGGAAGCCAACGGGCAGCCATAGCAGTATGTCGGTGGCAAGTTTGTAGAGCCCCTGTATGGCATCGGCGGGGAAGTCCGCGAAAGGCACGAGGTTGACGCGGCCGGCGTTGAACTTGTGCGCCAGCTCCACCGGGCTGATCGTCAAGTCCAACGGCATGACGCTGAAAGCAATCATGACAACCAGGTAACCATGCAGCGCACGTGTCGCGACAGCCCTGCCGCGCTCGGCTTGCCACCAGCCCGCAAGCCAGGCAATGACAGCTTTGCCAAATGCTGCATGCAGCGCAATGCCCACAAGCGCGCCCAGCGATTCCGCCAGAATATCGTTCTGCGAGACCGTGCGTGGCGGAAAGAAAAGCTGCACGAACTCGATCGATACCGCCAGCGCAGCGCACAGCACCAACACCGTCGCACAGATCGCCAGCCGGGACACCGGCCCTCGTCCTTCGGCCAGCACCTGCACCAGAAAAAATGCCAATGGAATGAACAGCAGCAGATTGGCGACCCAGTCCGCCCGCGAGTCGATACCCAGGGCGAGGAAAGGGGTGTTGAGGAAGCGCGCCCAGGCTGCGTCCAGCGGCATCGGCTGGTAGTTGAGCGGTACGAGGCTGCCGTAGATGACGAAGCCCAGATAGAGCAACAACAGAATCAGCAGAAAACGACGTACGCCGCCATCAAGGGGCGCGCGCATTGTGCTGATTTGCATGGAGAGGCGAGGTTGCCGCGGAGTCAGCGAGGCTGATCGACGGCCCGCACTTGCGTGACGAAATAAGACGTTTCGCCAAAGCAGCTACTCGGGATGCCAACGTGCTGGTCGTAATGCAGCGCAACGCGTTTACCCATCTGCGCATTGATCTGCGCAGCGACCGCATCGTCATGCACGCTGAAAGTAAAAATCTCGGCCGGTTGTCCCGGAAGATTGACCATCGCCAGGTCGCCTTCCCACGTTTTGCACAGCCACCCCTTGCGCGAAAACTTCTGCACATAGCCGGCACGCTCGCCGTCGGAGTAGCTCCAGCTGAGCACCGCCCACGTGTACGCGGCAAGTAACAATACAGCCAGGACGAGGACGCCGAGAACGATGGGCAGCGCCTTGCCCGTCTGGGGGCTGCGATGTGATCTGAATGGACTGTCATGCAAGCGGGGATGTGCGCTGCGCATTTTCTGACTCCTTGCAAATATGGGTTTCGCTGTGTCGCGCAGTTTAGCCGTGAAAGCAGTCGCCATGACGTGTTGCGGCGGCAGGCTACCGGGCCGGCAAGCCGCGACGATACTGCACCGCCTCGGCGACCTGTGTACTGCCGATCACTTCCAGGCCGGCAAGATCGGCGATGGTGCGCGCGACCTTCAAAGTCCGGTGGTAGGCGCGGGCCGACAGGCCAAGCTTGTCGATGGCCTGCTTGAGAAGCTGCTTGGCGCGGTCATCTGCCACACAATGGATCTCTATGCCGGCGGCATCCAGGTGCGCATTGAGGCCGCCTTGGCGGATATGCTGACGGACATGGGCGCGCTGCACGCGATCACGGATAGCCGCGGTGGCTTCACCCGCCGGTGCCGATTGCAAGGCGTCCGCGTCGAGCGTGCCCACTTCGAGCGTCAAATCGATTCGATCGAGCAGCGGCCCGGAAAGCTTGCCGCGATATCTTGCGATCTGGTCGGGCGTACAACGGCACGCGCGTTTGGGATGACCAAGGTAACCGCAGGGGCAAGGATTCATCGCAGCAACCAGCTGGAAGCGCGCCGGGAAGTCCACCCGCTGGGCTGCGCGCGAGATGGTGATGCGTCCTGTTTCGAGTGGCTCGCGCAATGCTTCGAGTACGCGTCGCTCGAACTCGGGCAGCTCATCCAGGAACAGCACGCCGTGATGCGCCAGCGATATTTCTCCCGGACGCGGATTCATGCCGCCGCCAACCAGCGCTGCGGTGCTCGCAGAGTGATGCGGGTTCCTGAAAGGTCGAAGACGCCAGCGTGACGGCTCGAAGCGGCTTTCGAGAGATTGCAGCGCCGCAGCTTCCAGCGCTTCATCCTCCGAGAGGCCGGTGCCCATCGCCAAAGTTGTACATTTGCAGTTAATCCATATAAACAATGGGTTGGGGAGCATATGTATAACAGTATTGGGCACAATTTCATCAGAATAACACCAACTATTGTGCTGGCTTCTAGCCAGCTAAGACGTGCTAACCTACCTGCCTATCGCAATAATGCTCGACGCCGCGCCAGTAGCCCACTCATTTCAGCAGCCGTTATGGCTGCTTGGAAGCTCTTGTCGCCTATCACCTGTCGTATTTGGCCCACCGCCTCGTGAACGTGCGACGTCAGAATAGCAAAACGTGCAAGTGTGCCAACAACCTCTTGGATGCACCTCTGGCTGTGCGTGGTCCCAACGAAATACTTCTCCATGCGAGATAGCCTCATTGATCTGCGCTATCACCCCATGGACAGAAGACCACGGCACCAGAGCGCCTTCGCGGTTTATCTTCCAAAGTACCCGGACCTCAAGTCAGCAGACACAACTATGACAATGGATCGTGATCCCTTTGAAGAGCCCCCACAAACGCATTGACGCTGTTCCATAACGATGGATGGGTGCAATTCTGCGCGAGCTTCGACACCCTTGACCTCACCGTATGTGCAGAGAATGGTTTCCCGGATCGTGAAATGAACCAAGGTGCGGCCGCATCAATTGGATTGGAATCGCACCATTCGGCCGCCGCGTTCTCGTACGTTCGGCACAAGACGTCAATTTGAGTTCTGAGTCGCTTCATATCGCTCAAACTCCAGTCGGCCTGGGCTATCGTTCGCCGCGCCTCGGTTTCGCTTAAGGTGCATACCTGTTTCGCCGTCTTGCCAGAGAGCATGCTGACAAGAAATATCAGGCAGTCGCGTGTCATCGTATTTCTCTCATGTCGGACAGTTGGTGCGGTCGCCGCCATCTTCATGAATTGTGCAAGCACCTCCAGGCATTCCTCCCGAGTGGCTCTGCGTCGGAGGCTCTGTTTCCTGTTGAGCGTTTGACTCACTGTAACGCCCAGCTCCCGTAAGATTGCCTGCTTCGTCGGTTTGCGCCCTTTTTGCCGAAGGTGTTCAACAGTTGTGCTGATCTCTACATCACTCAACACACGATTGGCTTTCGACAAGTTCTGCTCCACGACCGCTCTGACCCATTCTGGCAACTTGCTCGTCATGCCATGAAAAGCCCCCTTTGACATACGGGCACTCTGGCAGGTCATGATGAAACGGTGCGGCCAGTCATCGGTCAGCCATGCCGCAGCTTCAATCAGCATCGCTCTCGTAGCGGAGGGGAAGTACTCAATGTACTGGCCTGCCTCGGTCACAGGTTGCGGCAACGGCATGTGTGGGGCCAGCTTCTCATTTCCCTTGCGGACAAGCATTTGGCATATCGCGCGAAGTCCTGCAAAGTAGGCTTGCGAACTACCACCTGCGAGAGTCGAATCACTTGAGGCAGCACGGGCCAATTCCAAGTGCCTGCGGACGGTGTCCGGATTGCCGACGAACGTGGCTGGCGCCACTGAGTACGCATTGCGACACCTAGGACAACTATCAATGTCTGACCAAAGTCCTGGCTGACGGGCCATGTATTTTCCGGAAGCAGGCCACACTGGATCGCCGCAAGCAGGGCACCCCTGTTGTAGGAGTACGCCGTGCGCCGGACAATGCGTTACGAATGCGAGGCGCCAAATCAACCGAAAGTACGCCTCTCTGCCCTCTGACAGGCAAAGTGGGCAATAGCAGCAAGCTGATTTTCCCTGCCCCAGGCGCATAAGCCATGGCATCGAGATCGTATTCTCAAGCGGCCCGAAAACGCCGTCAGCGAAGCTGTCCAACGAACAAGCCCTCAGCTCAGCGGCGGAAACGCCGTATTCATCCATTAGCCACTGTTCCTCTGCGCTAGTTGCAAATCGATCTGGCTCAATGAACTTGAAGCATCCCGCAGGGCGCGGAAACAGCCGAAATCCATTTGCGTTTCCGGCGCGTTGACGCCATGAGCTAAGTGACTCTCCCGGCAAAATCTGTGGGCGGAGAAGAAACACACGCCTACTCCAATGGATTGATCAGTCCTGTCCGGCAGGGCTCAAAGCGGAGCCATCGCCAGCCACATGGGCACATGCCAACACGCACTCAAACAACAAGGTGGCGTCGCAATGCAATAGTCAAGGTTTGGCGCATCATTTGAGCGACGCCTCTGCACGACTATTTGGATCTCTTCGGGGCATCCTACGCAGAACTTCGGCAGGTCTGCTCGATGCTGCCTTTTGGTGCCCGCCGGGCACGACTACAAATTGTGGCGACTCGGCGGAGATCTTTTTCTCGTCAAGGGAATACAGCCTGCGGCCTTTGCTTCTGACCGCAACACAAAAAAATCACCTAGCCCCTTGCCGTGTTCACCAGGTCGGTAGAGCGAGATTTGTTGCAGTCGGATGCCTTCCCAGAACTTGGTCCATTGCGGGCGAATGGAACCGTGAGCGTGTGCTTTGAGGTCAAGCAGCGGGATGACGTCAAAGAAAGGGACATCGCAAACAGTTGCGCGTCGCCCTAGTGATGACAGAAATGCCCTAACATCTTCGACGACAAATCGTAGCTCTCGCGGCTTGTGCTCGTAAACTACTGCGCGAAGAAGGCTCCTTGTACAGAGCGCACACACCAACTTAACCGTGCAACACAAGATGTACGCAGCTTCCGCGATGGAAATGGTTCTTGCACGAAACGCCAACCACGCCTGCATTTCATTCTCTGATATCCAGGCAAGATGCGTTCGCGCTGTCGGGTGCCCAGTCAAGACCGCGCCCGCCAACGAACCTGAATTGAATAATTCGAGCCCCTTGTAAGAGTGGATATTAACTGCGCGACAGTAGGTTCTAAGGGTCACGAAGCCCGGCCAAGGCTCTAGTCTATTTTGTCTTAACGCCTTTTTCGATGTTGAAATGGTGTTGATCAATTCATTCAGGCTTCGTGATGCGGGACAGTCTGGCGCTTCGGTGATCTGTGTGCGTCTTTCGTGCGAATGCAACATTTCTGCGAGTTTTGCACCGTGTATTTGCAAGCAAGTGGGCCAACTGACGGACATCATGCCGATTCGCTTCCACAAATCCGGTTTCAGCCGTTTTTGACGTTGAAGCTCTGACAACTGCGCACCCTCCGTTTGCAGACGCAAAGACAGCCGAATAATCGGCTCCATCGCCAAATCCCATTGAGCATTGCGCCTTGCGGTGGCTGCCGATGGTGGGTCAAGCCACCAAGGAGAAAAAACGCGGTGAAAGTCATGAACCCAGGCGGGCGCTGCGTCGGCGTTCAATTCCCGTAAGTCCATGCCACAGCGGCAAACGAATAACCCATCAAACTGGTGTGACAAATGAACACCGCACTGTGAGCAATGTGTGACCAATAACTGATTATGCTTGTTGCATGCAACTTGATAGGTGAGATCCCATTGCAACCTTCGGTACCCATCTGCTGCCAAACACAAGGGGCACACGCGCGTCATATTGCCGGTCGAGCGTGGCCGCCTTGCTCCCTTCGGGCGCTTCAGGACTGAGACGCTCTCTCCCCTCGCTAACAATGAAATCTGCAGCGCGTTCATGTGACCTACATCAGCGCTTGAAATCTGCAGAAATCGATGGAGTTCGCGCATGCACTTATCCAGGCCGTTCACGGTGCTAAGTCGCAACATGAAACCGGAAGCGCTTTCGTCCGCATAGGGGGTGGGCGTGACCAGCATGCTAGACTTCGTTTTTATTGAAACGGCATTTTCACTTGCTGAGCCAGAGCAGCTGCCGTAACTAGATGAGGGCATCGCTATCCTCCAACCAACGATGAAACAAATCCCCCTTGTCGTCGAGTGTTCGAGGGAGGGTTCCAGGAGAGAAAGGATTTATCTGACGTGATGCATCCATGAACTTAGCTTGAAATGCGCTGCACAGATCGTCCTGGACTAGATGCTCACGGCCTGCCTTAACGGCATATTCGACAGCGTGCGTCAGCAAATCAATAATGATGTCTATGATTCCGTACGAGGCCATCCAGATTTGCCCCGCAATATCTTTGCCCGCCAGATTGCTGGGATCAGCAAGTGGGAGCGCAATGTCGAGCTTGTGCATGAACCTGCACCACTGTTTGCGATCCTCATCGGTGCTCACTCCGAAGTAGTTAATATCGATGCGACAGGTACAACGGCGCCGCAATTGCGAATTGGCGTCTATTACCGCCATGCCCTCTTTGGCGCCCAAGCAGATGACGAGGGCTGGAATTTCGTCGAGATTCCTGATCCAGTTGCCGACTTCGCGGATACCCTTGGTCGCGCGCCGCTCTGGAACGTCGTGCACATTGTCGATCAAGATCAAGCGGGTCCGGCAAGCGCGTAGCAACTGGTGACAACGACGCTCTTTTTCGTCAGTCCGGCCCTTGTCATGGAAAGGATCGCCGAGCGCAGCTAGTAATGCAGACGACATACTGCCCGGCGATGGCCGCGGTGGTACGGAAAAGGACACGACGCGTCGCAAAACGCGGTCAGGCAGTTGTCGGTCGCCCCAGCGGGTTGCACAATATTTAACCAAGGTGGTTTTGCCTGCACCGGTTGGTGCAATGACGACAGCCGCTTTGCCTTTGCCCCGTCTGATGACCTGCCCAATCCCTTTTGCGATTTGCTTGACCGCCCTAGAGAATTGCGGATGCATGACCACCAAACGAGAAAGGTAGCGGGTGCGAGCGGTTATCGGGCGACCGCGCCAAGCTGCCTTTTCATGCAACTGTTGAGCTTTCATCACAGAACTATGGGAAGCATCCATTCCTCATCCTCCTCGTCAAAACTAATGAGCGACATCTCTTCGATTCGCGCTTCAAGCTCGGTCTGGATAACCGTTGGCTCGATCATGGGTTTAGTTGCGGTCGTCGCTGCAGAAACACTCTCAGTGGGTATTTCGCCCATTCGTTGTCCCCGGCGCCGTTCAATGAACTTGTTTGACTTGACGAGCTGAGCAGTGAGCACACGCAGTTGCTCGCGATACATCAAGTACTGAGGTAGTGAAGGGTTTCTGACCTTGTTCTCGTGGGCCAATTTCTTGACAAGGCTGTGTTGGTATAACGTGAGGCCGGCCGTATATTCCTTCATGACGGACGGCACGGCGACATATTGCTGTCTTGCCGCGTCCAGAACGAAGATGTTTTCCAGGTTGCCCGGGTCGTAGAGAAAGGTGCAGTAAGCGTTATGCCCGATCACTTTTTTGAGCACGTCAAGCCAAGGGCTGTAGAACAATAATCCTCCGAAAAGGACCCCTTCGGATCGGAGGCGCAGGCTGTGGCGCAAGCAACGCATCATTCGCATGCTGTGAATGTCTGTAGGTAAGCGCGGTCTTGCCAGACGCATGCCAAGGTGCCAGCGTTGCCTGTTCGTGAGCCCGTCGGTGCCGGGCCTATTCGCGTCAACGTCATACGCCCACTTCAGTGTTGCCTGTCGGAATTGATCGAGGTACCACACTGCGCTTGCCGCACCCTCTGCGAGCCCATCGCGCATCTTTGGATCCCCCCGGTAACCCGCCAATTCGCAGTACAGGTGATTCTTGATGCGCCCGTTCCATCGCTCTTCATCAGCCTTTTCTGTGGGTGTCTTCGGCTTTGCCCAGGCGACTCCTATTTTGTGGTCTTCGACGGCCAGCTCTATCTGTTTGGCATGGTTGTAAAGGGCATTGTCGAAGACGACAATGCCTGGTTTGCCAAAAAACTCGCAGTCAGACTTGACCTCCGCATAATGCTGATGCGAGCGGTCTTTGGGCAGAATGGCGTTGGACAAGGCGGACACCGCTGACCAAACGGAGCGGGATTGCTCTGAGAGTTCTATGCCAAGCAATACGTTAGAGCACTGATCAAGAACTCCTGTAATCCAGGCTCGGCCCCACGGCAGTCCGCTGCGTGGATCAATGATGAATACGCGTGAATCGGTGTCGTCTGCCTCGGCGACTTCCAATGGCCGCTCTGCTCGATCGCGGGGGTGCGAATGCCGAAACGTCCTGTCGGCATGTGCTTTAGATTTATTGCGAACGCATAGCTCGTATGGCGAGAATGCTCGTTTCACTCTTCGATCAATGGTGGTCCAATTTATGCTCAAGAGCAGATCGGGTTTGTCGGGGTGCTCCACACTGAGGATACTTTGAACATCTTCAACGACACTGAATGTTCGGATCCTGGCTGTTGGTGAATTGCGTAACTTCTCGAGAGTCCTCGCAATCGCTTCATCCACCGCAGGCGGCAGACGACTGCGTCCTTTGCCTCCGCGCAAATGTGAGGCAGGAACGATCGCGCGAGGATCGCCGCCAGCGCGAATAAGTTTGCGCGATGCGTTGTACAGCCAGCTGGCCATGGGACGCTGACTATCTCCAAACTTTTTTTGCAGTCGATCCAGATCTATCTGGATCAGCTTGTTGGCAGGATTGAATTTCTCGTAGCCGATTTCTTGCATGGCGCGCAGATACCGGATGGCGCGCAGAAAACCTTCCTTCCTGAAATCTGAAAATTCGTCGAGCGGCATGCGACTAATGATCAATTGATCGTCTTCGGAAAAACTGTCGCCATTCATTGCGCGGCTTTCAGCGATTTCCGTTTCAAGTACGATTTCACCGCGTGTCCAGCGTGCCAAGAGGTCTGAAACAAGAATGCTTTTGCGCTCGCAGCTCACGCTGTGCGTGAGTATTGCGATGTCCCCGTGCAGATCAGTCACACGAAAGACTGTTGTTCCAGCACGAAATACTCGGCCGCATTCGAGCGTAAAATCCATCGCGTGTGGTGAAAGATGAGGCACAAGTGATGTGTTTGTCATGCCGCCTCCAGTAGGTTGTCCCAAAATGACGCAAGGCTTGGTTGCACGCCGAACAGGTGTGCAAGCAGATCCTCCATGGGTTTTGCCGATACGAGTGTTTGCTCGCCCAACACTTGCGTGAGAGGCAGATATGCATACCCGTCCCAGCAAGCTTTGAAGACAGCGGTAATGTCCACGTCTTGGTCGAATAGCGATCGGAGGGAACACGACTCGGAAGCACCGAGGATGTCTCGCAGGCGGGTTGTCTCCTCAGCGGCAATCCATTCTGCCGATGCACGTCGCATATTTTGGAGATTGTGGCGCAGTGGGTGAATCAATGGCGTGCGGTCTGTCCACACTTGGAAGCCCATGCCAAACTCGGCAAAACGGCCCGTAAGCCTCTCGAACTCCACCTCGTCCTCGCGTGCTACAAAACGTGCGGTTTTGCTCTCAATGACATAGCAGCATTCTTGATCGTCGATCGCCATGAAGTCAGGCGTGTATTCCCGCCCGAAGTCATCTTTGGATGTGGTGAACGGTTGAGGCTTGAAGCGTTTGATTCGGCCGCGGCGCCACAAGTACTCAAGTGCTATCAGGTTGGCGTATTCATTCCGGCTCTCGACCCAAACCAATCCACCAAGGGGCTCACACCCGATGAGATGCCGGTGCGTCCACTTCCTCTTGCCTTTTATTTGGCGTGCCGGGGGTTCTTTAAAAACCAGGGTCTTCCAGGCATCGCTGCCAATGGTGCTATTTGACATAAGGGCTCCTCGCATCGCGATTGGACTCAAAAGCGTCCAATTCGCATCGATCCATGGGATGTGAGGGCGAGCAGGGGCTTGACTTGGGAGAGGCCTTGGAAGAAAGTACGAGCGCCAACTGCGTGGTTTCCTTCGGGGCCTCGCCCAAGAGCCGCTAGCCCTCGGGTTATGCGGCTTTTGTGTTTTTTACATGTTGTTCTCCCCTTTGGCTGCCATTGCGAGCTTTGCGAGAATGACGTGCATTGCCGTCCGCGTCGCAGAATCCAGTATTGAAAGCCCGACAGCGGACTGCGCCGTCAAGACTGCGTTTTCTACGCATCCTGGCAGCGATGATTCGTGATTGCTGTCCATGATTTCCTGGGTTTCGGCGGCCACGAGTCTCGCGATTCGTGTTTGCAGCACCGCAGCTCTAGCGGCGGCAATCTCTGCATCGCTTGCGCCAAGTCCGACGAGAAGTTTCGTAAGCAAAGCATTGCGCGGCGGCGGGCGTCGCCCTGACTCCATTCCTGCAATAACCGATTGATCAATTCCGGTGGAAAGTGCTACGTATTTCTGTGAGTAGCCTTTTCCTTCTCTCAGCGTTTTGAGAAATCTGCCAAAGGGCTTGAAGTGTTCTGTTGTATGCATTTGTCATTATCAATGAAGGCGCCCAGCGCTGTGAAATGCTTTGAGCGCGGGTTGCATTTCTCTGGACAAAGATTAGTCAATATCTCTCCTCCAATCGACGAAAAGTGAGTGCAAACTGTCGCAATGATCGTTCGTGGCAAGCAACGGAGTCTCACCAATCCCAACGCCGAGGAATTGCGTCAAATGGTGGCGCTTAGCCACTTCAAGCTGAAGCTGCTCGGGGAGCGTCATGACCCTCTTTCCGCCCAAGGGGTTGCAGTCATGACAGCTATTGAAGAGCTGTGCGGTCGAGCATATTTCGCGCAGCGGGCGTGGGAATATTGGTACGCAGGGGACAAACATTTGGGACGCCAGAAGCTCGCGTGCTTGGACCATGTGTTGTCTCTTCTAGCTAGAAGAGATATGCCGGCACAGGAGCAGACCAGTGAGAGCCCATATTTAAGTGCGCTAGTTGCTGGCGGTCTAGTCAAAGACCTCAGAGTGCGCACCAGTTCTAACCGACCCGGATACGCGCTGCTTGAGCGCGCGCTCAACTACGAGCCTGAAAGCGCAGTCCATCTTCACGCCGATGCTGTCGATGTCGCCGCACTTAGCGAGGGCACCGTAAAAGTTCAATGGCATCAGCTCAAGGCACTTGCATCAACGCGGGTACTCAGCATTCTTCATAAGCGTTGGAAACCGCACAAGGGAACAATCTACCAAGAGTTGCCCTCGAAATGTGTGCAGCCGGCATGGCACCGTTTGGGTCTTGCATCCGAGGTAACGTCCCAACAGGTTTATCAGCTGCTGTTTGCGCTAGCGGCTGACGGATCATTTCTAACCGCAGAAATACGGCCAGCGTGGGCGTTGGACCTCGCAACGGCCGCACTGTCAATGCACGCGCTTGGATGGTCGGACCGCTATGTGAACTTTGGGCCCAATGTGACCGACGCGCAGGTGTTCTGGCGCGCGCTTTATCCATTATTCTTTGCGGATGAAGCACGCCCCCCGGATTTTGACGACTGGGCTGAGGCGGCCGCTTGCCGCATGGGAGTGAAGTATGACAAGAAGATGCATGAAAACCTGTCTTCAGCGCGGCGTTGCTATGCGAGATGGCTTGCGGAGCATGGACTCAGTTGCGGGGCAATTTTTTCTGCAGCGATGCGATCCACCGAAGTACATCCGATAATTTACCGAGGCTAGCAGGCATATCCAGTCACGAGGGCGACTGGCGGCGTGTGCAGCGAAGCCCCGCTCACAGTTCGGTGACGTATTGCACGTTGTATTCCATCGTCATGGTGACGTCGGGTTCTTGCTGCAGAATGGACGGTGGCGTGCTTCCCTGAACAAGTAATGAGACTTCCGACAAATTCTGGCATGACGGAAACGAATAGCGATGATCAGACTGAAGGATGAATTTTTCAGACGCCTGCTCATGTTGTGGATCCTTGCAGAGCGGCGCGTATTCGTGATGACATTTGCTTGTATTCAACCTCTAACCAGAGGCGAAAGGGCGGCCACATGAATGAAGGATTTACGTTGTTATTTTTGTGCACAGCGTTTCTAGTGGGGTTCGGCTGGTATGCCATCAAGCATCCAGTGACCCCTAAAAAAGGTGGAGCTCCGACGGCACCCGCGGATGAGGTGATTGCAAGTTTGATGCGTGCGCGATCAGCAATCAACGACGCACTCATGTTCGTTGAACAGAGCGAGCAGCGTATCGCGGCACTGGAGGCCGAGCACGCCGAGCGAGCACGTGTCGCTGGCCGGGGCGGCGCAATCGGTACGTAGTTGCACGACGAACGCAATGGAAAGCCGTATGTCATACGCAAGCGATTGAGTTTGAGCTATGGCGCTATTGGGACCCTGCACGACGATCATATCGTCGGGTTCTTTCATATCGTCGAAAGGGAACGAAATCTGAATCTGGAGGAGCGAAGCAATGACCCTTGATAGCAAATCACAATCCGATATTTCAGATGAGGAAGCGGGGGCCGCGATTTGGCTCGCGGAACTGGTCGACCAGGTGAAAAGGATCGTTGACGAATCAGGTCGCTCCCCAGATTTTGACGCTTCCCGGTGGGTCGCTAATTGGGTTGACAGCCGGGTGCCCGCGCTCGGTGGGCAACGTCCAATTGAATTGATGCGAACGCCAGAGGGACGAGCACTGGTTGCAGGATTACTAGCCATGATGCAAAGCGGGGCTTATGCCTGACGGGCGGATTCTCGGCCGAAGCAGGCGTTGAGATACCTACCGCAAACGGCGGTCATCACTTCAACATGAAACATGCGAGACAAGCGCAAGCCCATCGAGCCTATTATTTCGTGTCGGGCGACACATTAGCGCGGTCGTACGCCGAAGTCCTCATCGGCCCCAACGTCGGGCATGCTGAGAAGGACTTCAGAGAAGCTGCGGCGAATTGGCTTACAAAGCGCCGCCCTCAAGATTTCGCGATGTTCAGCTTCGACGCTGCGCCCATGCGCAGCGGCAGCCTTTTTCAATGCCTGCACCATTGAGGGTTCGACATTCCAGACAATCAAAGTGTGGCCATGGAGAACTCCGAAACGGGGCGGGTCACATTGACGACAAGAGCTTCCAACGAGAGCGCGCAACGGCTTGTGCCCTTCACTTTACCCTATTAAGCCTTTGCTTCAACTGGAGCGTCTAAGCAGGCACACGCGAATTGAGTGCGCCTTTGGCTGACAACTTTTACCATGACATTGTCGTTTATCACCAGTGCTCACAATTCGGCCGAAGCGGTCTGTCACGGCACTAGCCGATAGCGTCCGCTCTCGCTCGAGAAGCTGCCAGTCACCGGCTACGTGGGTTGGCTCAACTGCGAAATCTGGTCACTCGTGATCACTCTTCTGGAACTGATGATCACCGCCTTGTTTCAATATGCCCCGATGAGGTCGGTCACGATACCTGTCCAACAAACAGCTGATGGGCTGCAGGGCTATCGGTCTGGATAGGCTCGAACTTCGCTTTCAAATAGAAGAGCATCGACTTCCTGATTTTCATCGTTAGCTCAAGGCTATCAGGCGGCAGCACGTATTCAGCCGCGATGGCCCTGCGCTGCTCTGGCTGTAGCCCCGGGTTTGGGGTGATCAGCACCTCGATCATGGTGTGCCAGTCCGTGTCAGTGGTTGAGACAGCGTCAGATGGCTTGATGTGACGGGTCACGAGGATCCGGCCAAGAACGAAATCGCGGAATTCATTGCGACTGTGACAGTAGGCCCGGACATGCCATCGGTCATTGTCGGAGGCAAAGGCGTGTGGGGATAGAAATCGCCAATTGGGTTGCTCCCCAGTCATTGACTGGTACAGAACCTCAATTTTTTTCCGGTCGCGCACGGCACTGATCATCGCCTGCAGAACCTCGGGCGAGGCATTCCTGTTCGGCAGCGGCCACACCGCGACCGGTACCGACGGGGAAGACATGCTCACGAACTCATCCAGAGTGGTTGGGGTGATGAGCTTGGGGGTGAAGGTTCGTAGTGGCACGTACCGTTTGAGCTTCCCGTTGTATTCCATGCTGTCCGGAAATCGCGACAGGTAAGCGCGAAAGTCATTGGACGCCTGTATCGGGTTGATGCCGAATTCGTTGATGAGATCGGCCCGTTGCAACTCGCCACGCCAGAGTAGGCATCGCTCGATGTGCTGCATTCGTTTGAGGATAGCCGGTGACAAGTCATTCACGCTGCTGGGGGCTTGGTCGGGGCGTTTTTTCACGTGCACAGTCCTGCTGCTTGGTGATTGGAGTATTAGTCGAATCTCACATGCCAATCGGTTGACAGGGAGGATTTTGATCGCTATCTTAATGGGTAGCAAAAAGCTATGTATAGTCAAACACTACATATAGCTTAGTGGTATCAGCAGTTCAAATCAATACGCCTGAACTCGGCAGGCCGGGGCGGGCGGGAGCGAGTGGCGACATGAATTTCCCAGACGCTGTACATAGCAGTCGATTCGCCATGCAGAGGGTGATCCTGATCGATTCGTATACGCCGGGGCGGATCACTGAACTACCGATCGCCGGCGGGACAGCAATTGTCGGCGCAAACGGGCGAGGCAAAACGTCACTGCTCCAATTGATTCCAGCATTCTTCGGAGAGCGGCCGGATCGGATCGTAAAGCCGGTCAGCAACCAGGGAAACTTTGCGCGCTACTACCTGCCACGGTCGAACTCCTTTATTGTTTTCGAGTACCAGCGAGATGACGCGCTATGTTGTGCAGTGCTGTGCGCAGATGCCTCAGGGGACGGGGTGGAGTACCGGTTTGTCCGAAGCGGGTACGACCAGGATTGGTTTGTCCATGACGACAAAACTGCGCTGGTGGCCAGCACAAACTTGGCTGAGCGCCTGAAGCAGTCGGGCGTGGAGTGCTCACGCAGGATGCCGCTTGATCAGTACCGGGCGATCATTCAGGGCAAACGGATTCATGGCTCAGATCTGAAGCAGCATCGCCGCGACATCATCGACTACGCGTTCTGCCCAAGTTCTCATTCGCTTCCCCACATTGAACGGATCGTCTTCGGTATGTTTATGCGCAGGTCCAATTTTGCGGACCTGCAACGCATGATTGTTTCGACCGTAACCGACACCAGCAAAAGCATTGCCCTTGGCGCCGAACGCAAGAAGATCGAAGCGTGGCCGGACGCCTGCGATAGCTATATGGCTGTCATGGCCGAAGAGTCCAGAATGACCGAAGCTCAGGCTGCATATGCGAATGTGATGGCGGCTGAGCATGAGTTGCGCACCATTCATGGTCGTTTCCACGCCTTCGACCTGGCGTTGGGGACCGATGAGAACGAGCAGAGCACGCGTCTGGCCAACGCCACGACTGAACTGGAGGAGGCAGAGAATCGCCACAAGGAAGCACGCCGGGATGTGCTCGAAAAGATCCAGTCGGTCGGCAATACGATAGAGCATTTCACCAGCAAGCTCCGTGCGCTGGCGGAGCAGAACGAGAGTTACCAGAGCCAAGGCGTCCCGACACTGGCAGGCCAGCTCGATCGGGAGCAGGAGATCATTCAAACGCTCGATCAGCTGAAGGCCCGGAGAACCGCCCTTTTGGCTCAGCTGTCGAGCATTGAGGATGAGTACGGAAAGATCCGGGACGCGCTGAGCCTCAGTCACAAGGAACGGCAACTGGACTTTGAACTTCAGAAGTCGCGGGCCAAGGATGACTTCCAGGCGCAACGCGAGGCTATTCAGACAGAGGGTAAGCGCGGGGAGGATGAAGCTCGTCAGACCTATTCTGCGGAAGAGGCGCCTTTGCAGCAGGCGATGGATGCGGCGAACGAAGCACTTGGCTGGGCCCGGGGGCTGCTAGACAACCCCCAGCCTGATGCCGAGATTGTGGTCATTGCCGAGCAGCAGGAAGCGAAGGTTGATGCGTCCAGAAGCAGGCATGAGCAGGCGGCCAAGGACGAAGAGGCGGCCCGGGGCGATTACCAAAAGGCCAATAACACTTTTGCCAAGCTGGAGCAGGCGCTGCGGGGCACGAAAGATGAAATCCACAAGGTCGAAGTCAGATTGGAAGCGTTGCTGAGGCAGGCAAGCCCGGATGAAAACAGCCTGCTGTATTTCCTGCGTCGGGAGCGTGCGAACTGGCCGGTGGATATCGCCAAGGTGCTGCGGGAAGACTTGCTGAGTAGAACCGATCTAGGGCCGGTCAACGGGGCGGTGCAGGATAGTGTGTATGGTCTGCAGCTGAATCTGGATGTGCTGGAGACGCCACTAGCGGCCGATGAATCGGCGCTGCAACGGGAAGTCGACGCGGTGCGTGGCGTGTTGCAGGGACTCAATGAGCGGGTGGCTGATCAGGAAGGCACGCTGGCCAAGAGTGGGCGGAACCGGGCCACGGCAGAGGGGCTGGCGACCCAGAGCGCCCGCCAGGCAGCGATCGAAAAGGCAGCGCTAGTTTCTGAGGAGCAGTTGCTTCGCAAAGTGCGGAGCGATGTCCAGCGCAGCCGGGATGTTGCCAAGGAGAAAGCGAAGGGGGTGCATGCGCAGGCCATGCGTGCGGTCGAGGCGGCCAAACATGTGGTACTGGACCGCAGGGGTCGTCTTGAGAAAGAGATCGTCGCGATTCGTGATCGCCAGGCAATGCGAGAGAGCGAGAGGCAGGTGCAGCTCGAACGGCTATTGAGCGAGATCGCGAGCAAGGAAGAGGAAGCCACGCGCCAGCACAACAACACCTGTGAGCAGATCGCGCAGGAGCGACTGACTAAGCTGAAGGACAATGGCGTGGACACGACGGCCTTAATCTTGCTGGAAGGGCAGATTGGCGAGGCTGCGGGCGCGCTGAAAAAGATCGATGCTTCGCGCAACCTGATCGTCGATTGGCGCCGCTGGCTCAACTCGGATTGGCTGCAAAAGGCCGCCCATGAAGATGCCCTGGCCAAGGCCGGTCGTGAGAAAGAAGGCTACGAGGCGATCAGGGAGGCGGCCACCAAGGCTTGGTTTGAGGACTCTAGCCGCCGCAAGGAGGCAATCGCCAGGATCACGAAGAAGCTCGGCGAGGTTCGGGATACACGTACCAAGGTGGCTCAGCACCGCAAGGCGCTGGAGGACTATCCGGCCAATGTCAATGCGCAGCCCGATTACAATCCGGCCTGGCAGGTTGCTTCGCTGGTGGAGCAGTCGACCACGCAATTTCGGGCCTTGAGCGTCAACGAGGAGTCGCTGAAGCAGCAAATCAGCGCACTCAAGCGGGTGTTCACGGCGACCAGACATTCACCGGCGGATCAGTATTACGAGACCCAGCGCCAGATCATTGGTCCGGACCGTGCCGACAAACCCCGCGAATGGATCCCGGCTTTCAAGGCTTGGTTCATGAGCGAGCATCTGCAGTGCCTGAACTTGCTGCGGGTCGATGCCAGAACCATTGCGGATGCGGTCGCCGACTTCCATGACCGGATGGACTCGTTTCACCTGAAGGTCAGGCAGTTCAACCGGGAGCTGCAGCAAAACATCGACTCCAATCAGGGCTTCAAGAGCATTGGCGGACTGACGGTCGAGATTGTCTCTTCGCTCCATGAGCTTGAATACTGGGACACGGTGGTCAAGGTGGCCAAGTCCCGTGTGGATTGGATAAGGGACGATGCGCTGGAGTTGCCGCCGCCCGAGTTCAGCGTTGCTCTGCGGGAGTTGCTCAGTCACTGGCAGCTCAAGGAGGGGATTCAGGCCGAGCTGACAGGGCTGGTGCGAATTCAGGGCGAGGTCATCGAGAACGGAAACCGGCGCCCGTTCAAGAAGGCAGAAGATCTGGAGCACATTTCATCTAACGGCCTGTCCTACATCGTGATGGTGCTGCTGTTTCTTGCCTTCATCAATCGGGTTCGTGGTGCAGCGCCAGTCAATATCGTCTGGGCGCTCGATGAGATCGGTTCGCTCGATACGGGCAATACGGTTGTCTTGGTGGATATCCTCAAGCGGAACAACCTGACGCTGGTAACAGCCTGCCCGGATCCGAAGCCGGATGTGCTTGCCGGCTTCCGCAATCGCAGATCCATCAGCAAAGACCGCCGCATTTATGACCCGACGGCCGCCATCGACGTCGGACAGGCTGAAGCCCAAAATGAGACCGGAGTTCCTCATGTTTGAAAACGCCATGTCCTTGCTGTTGTCCGGGGAGTTCGTGTGCGAGGTGCGTTACCCGGAGGCGTTCCGTTTTTTCGCTGACGAGGCCAACCAGAAAGATGCCAATGCCTATCTGGCCCGGATTGGCCGGAAGCTTGCTGTCACTGAGCAAGGAGGGGCGTGGTATGCCGCATACGATCGGATTGGTCAAAATGAGAAGCGGGCTATCAAGGATGATTTCTCCCGCATCAAGCATCGGATCCGTTTTCTCGTGGAGTTTTTCGTGAAAGTCATGCGGGCGTCGAACATGGAGGTGTTCTATTCCCGGGGAGACAAGATCGAATTCCATGCGCTGATGGCATTGATCGATGGGAATCCGGGGCTGCGTGCTGAGTTTCAGGCGCTGGGGAAGTTGACCAGCGGAGGCTCTGCGGACGGCCGGCTACGCAGTACGCTGGATCGCCAGTTCAAGGATTTGGTGGGCGATGGCTATCTGATAGCGGCCAATGAAGAACGCGAGATTTATCAGGTGACCGGAAAGATAGAGTACCTGACCGAGGTTGTGCAGTTTCTGATGAGTACCGCAAAAATTCCTGATGATCTGGTGGAGGATCAGGATCTCAACGTTGCGCTGTTCTGAGTCATGGCTGAAAAATCCGATCTCGTCATCAACCATCTTGAGGTGCTGTACAAGCACCGAGAGTTGGTGGCTGCTGCATACCATAACGGCTCTGCCGATACGGCAGATGATCCTGATGGTGGACGAGGGCTGGCCAGGCTTAATCAGGCAAGGATTCTGGTTCCGTACCGCGAGGGCTCCTACCGGCTGGCTTCATCATTTACGCGGCATTTGGACGAGGTCTTGCAGATCGAGCGCCTGTATTCGGCCGCCGGCTCGAATCTCGCGGAGCTTGCCGAGCATCTGCCCGATATTTCGACAATGGTCTCCGATGCGGCATACGACGGCAATGTTGATGACGTTGACCGCTATATTGATGAGTTCGATCGCCGGGTCTTCGAGATCGCAGATAGCGTCACGGGGGCGTTGCAATCGTTACGGGTGCAGGCCGATAACAATTTCGCCAACGTCAGCAGCTATGCAGAAAAGCGCAAGCAAAACGAATTTTACATGGAGCGGGTGAAGAGCCTGAGCCTAGCTTTGGGTGCCATCCATTCTGGGGATCTAGTGCAGTCTCTTGAGGCCAGTCCGGAAGGCGGTCGGATGCTCGATACCTACAGGTTTCAGATTGCGGATCATCTGCCGCAGTGGCGAGCGAACTTGCTCGATATCACGGCCATTCTCAGGGACTACCTGTTCCGAACCCGGCAGATCGAGCTGATTGCCCGGCGCATGCGCTCCTTTGAGCTTTTTCTGCGTCGTTCGCCCGGGTATGTCCCGCCGGATATCGAGATTGAAACCGAGGCGCCTTCTTGGGCCGGTCGTGCAATTCATTTTCCCTTGATCGCCCATGCCGATGTTCAGGATTCAGGCAATGATGAGTTGCTGTTGGAAATCGCACGCAGCATTCCTGACGTCAAGGCGCTGACGGTAGCGCAGCCCCGTCTGGGGACGCTGTTGCCAGACTCGCCGATTGAACAAGATGCGGATGAGGCTCAGGCGATGTTCTGGGAGCGGGCAGTGCGGCAGATGCTTGAAGGCCTCGGCCGGGAGGCTGTGTCGGCGACGGCGTGGAAAGCTGGGCAGGCAGCGTGCGCGGGCATTGCAGATGATATCTGGCTACTGTGCCTGCTCCACGAGGAAGCAAACGGGCTGGCGAGGAACGCAAGCATTCTCTTCGAGCACATCACCCTGCCGACCAGCCGGCTATCGGGCAACATCCTGTTGGCCGACATCCGACTCTCAAAACCTGAACATGCATAGCAAAGCCCTTGTCGTCAGTCTTCTGCGCGTGGTTCAAAGCCCGGAGGATAGAGGCGAGTTCAGATCGTCAGCCGTACTTCGACAATTCGTGTCGGAAAGCGGCATCGGGGTTGTGCATGGCCAAAAGATCATCTTCAGCGAGTCACACAAGGGGCGGGTCCGGAAGTGGCTGGAAGCCGACAACATTGACCCGCAAACCCCGGCTATTGCGTGGAACGGCATTGGCAGATCGGATGCCTTGGAGGTCGGTCCTGATGAGAAATGGGCCAGAGGTGCTGTCCGCGGTGAGCGGATTGCATTCAAGACGTGGCGAGGTTGCTTGTTGCGCATGGGTGACCGGACGCTCGAACTGCCGGAGCGGGCGAACCTGGAGTGGGATTGCCGGCAGGCCCTGTTCAGTCTGCAGCACCGCGATGTGATCGTGGTTGAGAACTGGGAGACCTTCGAGCGTGTAGATGATCTACAAGTCGACGTTTCCCGGGTGTCTGAGTCTCCGTTGATCCTTTGGCGCGGGGGGACATCGAGTGCTTCGGTGGGGGCCGCCTTACGGTTTCTGGAGGCCTTCAATCGCCCGGTGTGGTCAGCTCCAGATTACGATCCTGCTGGTCTGGCGATCGCTGCCAAGTTGCCTCATCTGGCTGGGGTATTGGCTCCGGCCGATGATGTTATTGTGAGGGCGCTAAAGCAGTCACGGCTGCATAGTCGTTACACAAGCCAGCTGCCGGCTGCTCAAGGCATTTTGGAGAGCGCGATCGATCTGGATGTTCGGCGATTGTGGGGGATCGTTCGCGAGAGTCAGAATGCGCTGCCTCAAGAGTCTTTGTGCAGGGTTGCTGCGCATTGATGTGAATCGCCGCCCCGAATTTCGTGGACGCATTTGAGGGCCGCTTTACTTTCTAGAGCGGCCGGTCTCGCGAGGTCCGTCGAATGACAGCAAAGGCCGACAACCTGGCGCATGACGCTGTCGTTTGCGCCCAGCGCACACAGTTCGGCCAAAGCTGCCACTCGAGGTCGTGTGCGAAAACGGCCGATTGCTGGCGTAAACCGGACGTTCGCCTGGTGCCCGCTATGTGTCTTGCGCTCGGCCCTATGCACGCGTCGCTGCGAACTGGGCTGCACAAGTGACTGATGTTCAAAAGGGGCAGGCTAGCGACCAGCTTGTGGCCATAAGCGGGTTCCTTCGCGAACCAACTCACCAATGCCGCTCAGCTCCGCAATGCGCCGAACCCGCGCCTCGTCGTTGGTTGCATAGCCAATTGGCACACACACCGATTCGCTCAGTGCAACCATAACCGACACAACGGCAACCCGCTCAGCGATGAGGACCACCTCAAGCGCTGTTGGCACTCTCTTTGTTGGTGCGCGGACCCCCATATCGAAGACTCGCGTGAACGTCTTTGACAGAGGGTCGGTCACTGAGGCCGGCGAGATCACTACGGACGAGAGCGTCCCTCCTTTGGCCCTCGCTCGGATGACACCGCGCAGTGCTTCGAGGGTCGCCGGTACATCCTCCGTTGCACCCCACCGCGAACCGCCAGGCCTGAGCCACCAAGTCTGCCAACGATGGTCCCCGCTGAAGTCCAGCGACGCATCCTCAAGCAGTTCGGTAATGGCTCGTCGGTTTCGTTCTACATAGGGGTAGCCCACTAGAGGAACCGTGCCTGCCGAGCTGCTGTTCATCTCCTGCTGAAGCCAGCGGGCCAAGTCGAAGTGCCCGTCGGGCTGGACCCACTGCGACCAGTCTCGGTGGTTGAACATCCGACCGAACTCGTTGGAGGAAGCTTGGCTCGGGTTGACGTGGTCAAGCTTGCGTAGCTCGATGGACATTGCTTCTGTTAGCTGCTTTCCTCGCCCCTTTGAGTCTGTCTCGCGCAGATTTATGTGTGACTCTAGCTTAGGTGCGCCTTGCAAAGTCAGCCGCTCGCTACCGCCAATCTGGACAAAACTGTAGCGACCAGCGTGCACGTCAAGGATAGAGTAAAGGCTCCACTGGTCCGCGTTTCTATCGTTGCGCGCGATGCGTAGGTAATCCCGGAAGTTGTCGTGAAACGCCGCGCGCGCGCCCGCCTCGTCAATCTGCTGACGCAGCGGAAGCGGAATGAGGTGCTGGACGTTGCGCAGTCCGCGGCCGCTTACCATGTGCTTGGTCACCAGATCGAACCAGACGTCCGCGTTCATCGGTTCTGCAACCGTGATGGTTGGCGCATCTTCGGTGGATGTTCGAAACATCTCCTTCGCAGAGGGGTGCAAGCTGATGTTGTTGCCATCCACCGTGACCAAGCTGCGTGACTGGAGGTCAGAAACGGCGATGCCCAAGTCTCGACCTTCAAAGCCGAAGAAGCGCGCTAGCGTGTCCGCTGAGATGGACTTCACCACGAGAAGAGTTCTCAAGATGAACTCATCCACCATGGGCAGCCGACGCTCCTTGGTCCTCTCGGCCGCGAGGACGAACTGACGGCAAGGAAGGTTGAACCCGAACGTGTTCGTCTCGAAGGTGTTGTTCTCGTCCATGTTCATGAGACTTCCGATGCCGTAAGGAGGGTGGCGTGGTCCGGGTTGCTTTTCATGTGCTCAAAGACCCTGCGCATAGGTGACTTCGGACCAACCCGTCGCCCCCACATGTCCGCATCGCCGACTACGATGAGTCGCTCTTGGGCACGCGAAACAGCCACATTACAGCGGTTCGGGATTCCCACGTGTCCCGGTGACCCCTTCGGATTGCTGCGCACCAGGGAGAGAATGACGATGGCGTTCTCCTTGCCTTGATAGGAGTCGACCGTGTCGATGCGCACCAGGCGCTTGAACTTCGGGTCGAACGGACGGCGCGACCATGCCAGCTCAATTTGACGTTTCTGCCCTGCATACATGCAGATGACACCGATCGGCGTCTCATCATCAAGCTTCGCCAGCGCCATGACTAAGGCACTGTCCGTCGCGAGCTTCTCCAGCACCGCGATGACTACTTCGACTTCGCTACGGTTATGGACTGTCGTCTCACCCTCGGGACGATTTTCGGAGTTCATGTGCTCGTTGCTGGCATCGACCCACACGAGCGGCTTGTGCAACCAGGGCACCCCAAAGTCGGTCGGCTGTAGTACTGACTGTCGCGCCTCTGAGGTCACCAGCCGGATGCCATTCTCCTCGTAGAAGCACTCCGAGACCAAGTCGCAGATGGCGCTGTCCATCCGATATTGCTCAGTCAGCCGCACGCCGATGGACTGGCCGTAAGTCGAAGTGAAGGCGCGCTCAAAGTCGCTGCGAGTGTTGATAACCATCTAATTTTGACCCAGGGTTTCCATCTAAAACTGACCCACGGTTTTATGCGTATAGTATAGCTACGCAGCGGTGCTTGGATCGTTTTCGGTGTTCTGCGTTTGCTCTCCTTTCGGTTTGGTGTGACGAGTTCGGCCAGGCTGCAGCCTGGCCGAACTCGTTTTGAAGCGCCATGATTCATTGCCCGTTTCAACGATGTGGCAATGATGTGTGAGCCGATCGAGCAGCGCGGTGGTCATCTTGACGTCGCCAAAGATGCTAGCCCACTCGGTAAAGGATAGATTGGTCGTGATCACCACACTCGTATGCTCATAGAGTTTGGAGAGCAGATGAAACAGCAAGGCACCGCCGGCTTGGCTAAAGGGCAGATAGCCCAACTCATCGAGAACAACCAGATCGACATACATCAGCCGGTACGCCAATTGCCCTTGCTTGCCACGGACCTTCTCCTGCTCAAGCGCATTGACCAGCTCTACCGTTGAGAAGAAACGCACTCGCCGGTTATGGTGCGCGATGGCTTGTACGCCGATGGCGGTCGCCAGATGTGTCTTGCCCGTGCCTGGCCCGCCAATGAACACCACGTTGTGTGCCGCCTCGATGAATTCGCCGGTATGCAGGCGGCGTATCAGCGCCTCATCGACGCGTGACTGCGTCAAGTCGAAGCCGGCCAGATCACGATGTGCGGGGAAGCGTGCCACCCCCATCTGGTAGGCAATTGAGCGCACTTCCCGCTCCCCAGTTTCCGCTGCCAGCAGTTCATTCATCCAGTGCTCGGGCGAGAACTCACTGTGTCGTGCGCGGCTGATCAATTCAGGCCAGCACTGCGCCATGCCATGCAGTTTGAGCGCCTTGAGGCGTGCAATGAGTTCAACGGACATCGCCCACCTCCACTCGCAGATGATCATAGCGATGTACGTTAGCCATCGGCTCCTCGCTGAGCGCAATGGGCGAGACATCGAGCGGCAAGGCCGCTGGCTGCTTAAGTCGTGCCAGCACGTTGAGCACATGTTCGCCACTGGGACGACCGGCCTCCAGTGCCAGTTCGACAGCCACCAGCACCGCTTCGAGGCCATGATGCGGGATGGCGGCCAGCACATCGGCCATCACCCGATCTCCCCCCGTTTGTTTGAGCAAGTGGCGCTGCAGCTTCAGCAAGGCCTCGGGCATGTCGGCAAAGGGTGCGCCGTTACGCAGTGCGCCGGGCTTGCGCTCGATGATGCCAATGTAATGACGGAAGTCGTAATACGTCTGATGGCGCTCGAAGCTGCGCACATGACGGGCAATCTCTACGCCATCGGCCACCATGAGCAGCGTGTTTGGATAGATACGCAGGCTGATGACACGGTGGGCATACTCGGCGGGGACGCTGTAGCGGTTGCGCTGCAAGTGCACCAGCGCGGTACTGGAAACGCGTGCGGCACGCTCGACGTAGCCATCGAAGGCTTGTGACTTGGGCATCATTTGCAATTGCTCATCTTGCAGCAACTCGGCAAGGGTCAGCGTCGGCCACTCCGGATGCGTCATCTGCTCCCATGCGATGTGGCATTGCACGCCGACCCAGACATTGAGTTCATCCAGGCTAGCCCAGCGTTGCTCCCCGGCGGCCTGCCAAATCTGCCGTCGTCGATCCTGCACGTTCTTCTCGACGATGCCTTTCTCCCAACCGGCCGCACGGTTGCAGAACTCGGGGTCAAACAGGTAGTGACTGCACAGGGCATAGAAGCGCGGATTGACGTCACGCTGCTTGCCACGCCCGACCTTGTCGACGGCCGTCTTCATATTGTCGTAGATGCCCCGGCGCGGCACACCGCCGAAGGCGGCGAAGGCACGCTCATGCGCATCGAATAACATCTCGTGGCTTTGTGCCGGATAAGCCGTCATCCAGAAGGCGCGGCTGGCACACAGCTTGGTGTGCGCCACCTCCAGGCGTCGGCGCAAGCCGCCGACAAATTGGTACTCGACACTCCAGTCGAACTGGAAGGCTTCCCCCAAGGCAAAGCTCAAGGGGACGTAGGCGCTACGCTTAGGATGAGCGGCCAGCTCTTCACGCCAACGCCGCACGAAATGGCAGACCCGGTTGTAACTGCCTGCATAGCCTTGGGCACGGATCGCCTGGAAGAGTACGCGTGCGGTGCGCCGTTCTCGTTTAGCGCGATGACTATCGGCCTGCAGCCATTGCCGTAGTTGATCCGCCCAGGGATCGACCACGCTCTTGACCTGCTTAGCCGGGTACTTCGGCTCGGTCACCTGATCTTGGCGTAACCAGTGCCGGATCGTGTTTCTGGATAAACCCGTTTGTCGTGCAATCTCTCGCAGCGACAAACCCTCGCGGATATGCATCCGCCGTATCTTGGCCAACATGCTCACATTGATCACTCCTGTTGCCCCCGCTCAAGTCACAAGCAGGGAAGATCAACACAAGTGGGTCAAGTTTCGATGGAAATTACTTCTACAGGTGGGTCAATTCTGGATGGTTGTCAACACTCGCGGATAGAGCGTGAGTCGTTCAGCATCGCTTATGTCGAAGCAATACAGCGAAGAGGTCATATCGCCAAGTTCTATAGTCCGTCTTTCTCCGTGCTACTGAATAGCGTATTACCGCCGCCATTTACCCACCGCGACCAGACCGAAGAATGGTACGGGCTGGACAATGCCATTGTCGAATTCGACCGGAACGGTCGAGTCGTCTCGGCACTCGTGGGAGCGCATCAAGCCTCGTCACTACTCGGTGTGCGAGACCTGGAGTACCGCACGATCTATATGGGCACCCTCAATGCCAAAGCCATCGAAAACAAGTTATCCATATACCTGTTTCGCGATACCGAGCTGAGGACGCTTTGATGCCATTCGTGCTCAACGAAGCTGCAATGGCTCGCGGATTTGACGTTGGCACATGGCTGGGTAGATGGATAGAGGAGCCACAGCGTGCTCTTGGAGATGCTGCTGCGATTGACTACCTGGCGAACGCCGAGGGGCGTGCATGTCTGGAGCGTGTCTTGGGGTCCATGGAGAGCGGCGCGTATTTGTGATGGTGTGCGCTTGTGTTCAACTTTTCATCAGAGCCGAAGGATGATTATATGAATAAAGGATTGGCTGCTCCGCAGCTCAGGACCATGTCGCTGCGCGCACCAGTGCCTGCTCAATGGGCAAGCCCACATAATTCTGCATTACGAGAATCCCCATAAGCGCGATCACGGTCGCGCAGAAACTTCGCGTTAAGCTGGTTTTTCCAGCAGTGCGAAGCCCAACAAAGATGAGGTAGGCAAAGTAAAGATACAGAGCCGCGCCAATCAAGTTTGATGTCTTGGCGATTGGCAATGTACTAAAGTGCTGACGGAAAGTTATCAGGTAGGCTGAAGAAAACAGCGTGGGGCTGTCCAACATGGCAGCTGCACGCGTAGTGGTGACAGGCAGCATGAAAAAAGCAATGAATGGCATCAACGAAAATGAGTACGCCATTACGGCAATGCTGACACGCGGATCTGCGGGGCTGCCTGCTATCCACGCCGCGATTCGAAGAATGGCCGCGTAGGCAAAAGCCGAACCAGGCAGCAAATGCAAGACATTGTTATCAGATATGATGGTTGGCTAACAGAGTGAATGGTCCAAATTGCAAAACATTGGAGCGTGCTCAGAACCAATACCATCAGTAGGAGGTTTTTGAGCGCGCGGGTCACCGACTGCTTCGTTCCAAAGTTGCGATTTTGATAGAAAGCCTTGGGGCCGCTAACTACTTGAAAGCTATCGTGCAGAATTTCGAATGCGGCCTTGCCAAGCAAATCACATAGTTGTTTTACGTTATCAAGCACATCATGCTCCTGTCATTGTGGTGGAAAGGTCACTCTGCCTTAGGCGTCTTTTGCCACAGTCAATCGGGTGTGGCAGCGGAGGTCGTACGCGGAGATATTTGGATCTCGGTAATGACTGCTGATTGTTGCTAACAAATGTTACGGCGTTGGCCTTCTCCTGTTTGCCTTGGCCTCCGTCTCGGCTTGCTTTGAGCGATGCCCGCTATCCGGACACCACTCGACTTCCCCTGCCTTGATCCAGAAATGCGCACGACATGAATTTTTCTGATGGATTGACGGGGCAATCGTCGGTCGACCTAGCCAGTCGCTTTCCACCATCCAGTGAGGTCGCTGCAACGGATTCAGCGAAAGCTGAAATCGGTTCCCGCATCCTCCTGGACATTGGAAGCACGCCCATTTCTGCTTGCCCCCTCCTTCGACCACTATCAATACGCTGGCGACCAATTCCTTTGGGCTGGGGTGACGGTCTACGATTCGCACCGTCATTTCCGGTCGTTTGATTAAACCGAACAATACAAGCGCTTCCCGTACGCAATCTCGGATCATGCTTAACCTACCCGATCCATGAATGGGTTTATGTCGCCTCGGCCCCAATAGTCTTGGCTCTCGCAAATGGGACAATGATCACCAGACAAGGCGCCAGGTACCCGATCTTTCATCAGATCGAATCGCCTCAAGCGATTCCAAGCCCAGCCTTCGGGACCGCGGAAGCCGACGAGCGCTTGCAGCAATTCATCAATGGCCATGCAGGCCGTCGATGTAGTGAAGGTCACTACGGCCGGAGCCGGATTTCCCGCCCCGCGTACATAGGCCTCGCGCTTTTGGCGTTCGTATTCCTCGGGGCTCGCGCGTCTTAAATCTTCCTCGCGGGCTTTGGCTGGATCAACAATGCCGCGGCACATCAGGCAAGGCGCCCCAGGAAAAACAACCGTTGTCCGGCCGCTAAGATCCTTTACACCTCCACCTTCGTCATTCGGCGTGATCGCCAAACCGATATCGATGACCGGAATCAAATAGAAGTGGGCCAAGCGATTCAAGAACAGGCGCCCAGAATGATCGTCGGTGCACCCGAAGATCACATCGCACGACTTCAGAGCATCTCGAAATGTCGGATCGCCGACCCAGCCTTTCATTGCATGGGCCTTGACCCCTAATCCGGCCTCGGTGATTTCACGGGCCACGATTTCCACCTTTGAGCGCATCGCATCAACATCAGAGCGCTTTGAACCATGCAGGCGGTTCAGGTTTGTCAGGTCGGCAGTATCTTCGTCAAACAGTGCCAGGTAGCCCACGCCGAGCCGGGCGAGCAGCATCGCTGTGGCGCTGCCGGTACCACCGCAACCAACAATACCGATCCTGAGAGTACGAAGCCATGTATTCAGCTGATCTCCGAATGCGAGCCCCTGACGATGCAGATGCTCAAGTCCTGAGGTAGAGGGCAAACGTTCATGAATACGATACGTCCGACCAATAACACGCAGATGCGCCATCGGAATCGGCTCACGCTCATCAACCCAAAGTCGCGCCAGAATTTGGTCTTTACCCGCCAATAGCACGCTGATCAACTCGGCAGATTTGCCGTTCCGATTGCGTGCCATCTGTGCCAGTTCCCCCTCGTTACGATCATCTTGTTCGGAGAAACAGGCCGGCCCAGTCGGATGGGTATGGACGATACCGACGATCAAGCCCTCATCTTCCGCCCGCTTCAGCAGGCGAACATAGGACGAGGTGGACCAAGTGATGTGCTGGGCATCAGCCGAAACGTGATCTTCCGGCGGGACAGGCAGCACTTCGAACGACGTAAAACGCCGGCGACGGCGCTTGCTCCAAGGGTCCTGCTTGATTTCGGACGTGCCGAACAGCAAGTAAGCGGATGCCTCTACGCCGTGATCGCGAGCAAGCAATGCCCGCAGCTCGGTGAGATGACGTTCTTGAATAATCAAATCGGGACTCATGCTGCCACCTCCAGTGCTTCTTCTATACGCTTGATCATCGTCCAGATGCCATCTACACCCGAGCGCCATTCCGAGTTGTGCCGCGACCAGCGCTGCCACTGCAGGCCCGTAAACGCGATGGGATAGTCAGCGGCGCGTGGATAGGACTTCGTCGTTGCCAGACGCAGCCACGGCATGGCGTAGAACATGTCGGGCGCACAGTCCGGGTAGCTAGGCGGAAGCATGATCAGGATGTCCGCCTGTGCGGAGTCATATTTGCCTTCCGGCAATTTGACGCCGCGCAGGATGATCGCCTTCTGTGCCCCTTCCTCGAGCTGTTCGTAGGCAAAGCCACGCTTGGCCAGGTACTGCTGGCACTTCTTGGGAAGGAACGCCATGGGTTAGCCCTCGGTAGTTGACTTGAGGCCTGTGAAGAAGCGCTCAACGCCTGGTTTACTCATATCAATAAGCTCGGCGTCACCGATGGGACGATCCTCTCCGGCCCCCCGTGTCTCCTGCCACACCCCGTAGGTTGTGAGATCAACGCCCGCGAGTTTTTTCAGGGTCAGCCCAGTGATGAACTTCGCACCCCACTCGAACTCGCGGTCATCCAGAACGAAGCGGTAGGACGCATCGCTGCGGAAGATCAAGAACTTCTCCACGCCGCTGGAGCGCAGATCTGTCGTCTCGTCTTGGCGGAGTTGTTCAAGCATCCCGTTGTTCAGCACCTGGAACACGGTGAAGTCGATCACGGGGCGAACGCCTGCGGCTTCGAGCAACTGCCGTCCTGTCGGGACCGGATCGTCGATCACAGCCGGATGGTATTCGAGCACCTCATTGCCGAACGACACCCGGTAAGGACCGTGGTCACGAACAGGTTGTCCTTTTGAAACAGAGCCTTGAAGATCGAAAACGTCAACATCAGTTTGGGTTTGCATCGGTACTACTCCTTGTCGGTAACGGCCGCCTCTGCGACCTTGGTATGGATTATATAGCTAAAATTTAGCTAGTCAACGGCTTTGACGTAGCTAAATGCAGCGCATACAATCCATACTTGACGTAGTTTTTTCATACGCAACTTGCAGGAGAGCACGATGGCGCAAGCCAAAAAGACGATGACGCTGAACTTGACGGACGCGGAAATGACCGCTTTGGAAGAGCTAAGTATCAAGAAGGATCTAAGCAAGACCCAGGTCGTGCGACAGGCTTTGAAGTTGTATCAACTGATAGAGCTACGCATTGACAAAGGAGAGAAGCTTTACTTCGAGGACGACAAGAAAAGTAAGGCAGAGGTCATGATGCTATGAGTGTTGAAAAGTCCCGAATATTCCTTTTGCATACTGAATCGGGGGCGGAAACTGAAGGCGAGTTATGGGACAAGATCACCGACCAGCAGCTCCACGACTGGGAGAGTCAATGGGTGCCTGCACTTGCTTTTGGCGTGCAACGGTTACAAAAGGCACGTACTCATAACTCCAAATGGCCACCGAGCAGCACTTGGGATTGGCGAGAGAAAATCGCGGCTGTTCGTGACGCAACATTTTCTCACTCAAGCTTCTGCGTGATGTGTGACGGCCAGACGCAAGGCCTCATCATCCTCGATAGTTCGGGGCGCCCCGAGAGGCGATGCCGGATAGAAAACCAACGGAGCAAGGATTTGCTATATGTCGAATTGGTCGAGGTTGCGCCATGGAATCGTAAAGAATTTCATCAGACGCCCCGCTATCGTGGTGTCGGCGGTTTGCTGATTGCTGCCGCCATTCAGAAAAGCCAAGAAGAGGGCTTTAAAGGAAGGCTCGGACTCCATTCATTGCCACTGGCGAACAGCTTCTACGCTAACAAATGCGGTATGCATGATCTTGGAGGTGACAGCGACAACGACGGTTTGCGCTACTTCGAGATGACGCCGGGGCAGGCCAGCGCATTCCTCGCGAAAGGAAATAAATCATGAAATTCGAATTCTCTAAAGAGTGGTGCATTCGAATGGCTCAGCTCGATACCGGCGAGTCGGTTGGGGCTGGGCTTTTAGGAGTGGACCCAGATGCAGCTAGCGTATTAGAAACGCTCCCAAACGCTAGCTCAGAAAATCCCAATATCGTCTTCGGACGCTTTGTTAACCTTATGCGAAGGAGCAGAAAGCTTTCACGCGAAAAGCTAGCAGAGGAAGTTGATATCGATATTTCTGAGTTAATTGAGATAGAGGAAAGCGTAGGCTACTCACCCGAGCCCCGGACGGTGTATCAATTTGCGAGTTTCTTTAACCTTCCCAAAAGCAGGCTTATGCAGCTTTCAGGGCTCACGATTCAGAAAGATGCTTATTTAATGAACGCGGCAGTTAGATTTGCAGCTAGCGCGGATACATCGATTGAACTCTCCAAAGACGAAAAAGCGGCCTTAGAATCATTCATCTCTGCGCTGACTAAATTAGAATCAAAATAATATGTACGAGGGATATGGCTAAAAATCTAATTTTGTCGCTAAAGACAAGCCAAGATATTGACCGACGCGTAGAGCGTATTCTGAAAGGCTTGGGCGATCCGGAACCTCCATTGCGATTGGAAGAGGTCCGCGAGCTGCTAAAGTTAGACCGTGCTTTCTATACGGCAGATGATCCCGGCATCATTAGCGAGTCGATCAGCCGAATTCGCGTTGCCGGGCTCCAGATTTTCAAGCGGCCATCTCTCTTGAAAGATGCAATCAAGAAGTGGTCTCTGAAAGCACTTTACCTGCCGGATAGTAAGCGGATACTTCTTGATAGTGACTTACCTATCTTGAAGCATCGCTGGAATGAGGCTCACGAAGTTGGGCATAGCATCATCCCTTGGCATGAAGAGTTCATGCATGGTGACAATACTCATACCATATCTGCGGACTGCTCCGACCATATTGAAGCCGAGGCTAACTATGCGGCGGGCAGGCTACTGTTTCTTCGTGATCGTTTCGTTGAAGAGGCTCTTTCAGTTACCGCCAACCTTAAGTCCGTTCAGGCGCTGCACAAGACCTATGGAAACACATTTTCTACGACGCTCTATCGCTACATCGAATGCGCAGGGCTAGAAGTGCCATTTGTCGGCATGATTACAGGTCACCCGCACGCCAATAGGCGAGGTCCAGACTTCAATCCTGCCAAACCATGCAAACATTTTGTTCGTTCGCAAGCCTTCGCAAATCGCTTCAGCAAGCTATCCGAAATCGACTTGTTTACATTGGTTGCTAGGTACTGCGGCAGCCAACGCGGCGGCCCTTTAGGATTCGATGAGATTGTCCTCGCCGATGACAACGGCGATCGTCACCGTTTCTCATTTGAAACGTTTTTCAATCGTTACGATGGTCTGACCTTGGGCGTCTATCTTGGACCACAAGAGACAAGGATCATTTTTTCTACGTTTTAGGTCTTCACAACAATCGGAACGCTTACTGGTAGCTGGTGTGCAATCCAGTTTGTCGTTGTCAGCGCTTGTATTCCTTTAGCATGGACCGTCGGATCACCATCTAACGAACGAAGGGTGACGGCAATGACGACTTTGATCGGTTCGGCAAGAATAAATTCAAAAGCCCGCAGGGAGCACTCCGCCTGGAGTGCCCATGTATCGCCTTTGACACCCTTCGGAAAGCTCTTTCGGTGGACTTTGACCGGAGCCCATTTTCCTCCATTTTGAATCTGGGCCTTTTCCATAGTGTCAGCCCCGGGCTCCTTCTCCATCGGCACCTTGCCCGAAATATTGTCGCCTTTGAGCACGCCAAAACTGATATCGACGTTTGCCCGAACATATTCGGAGCCTGCGTCCGGAATAAGAGGTGGTGCATACGCCGCGGTAATAATCACCTCTCCAACGAATTTGCCCTCTTTCATGAGGCAGTCAGGAACCGGGTAAGGGGCCTTTCTCCACCGGTATGCTCCTTGAATGATCTGTGCCTCGAAGATCAGAGTGAAGCTGTCATCGCGATCATAAAGAATTGATATGACATCCAGGGGCAAACCAGCGCCTAAATACCGGCGCTCAATGTGCGAATAGTCGGGGCTGCATAGTTGGGCTGCATGAATCATCAACGCCTTCACCATAGATGGGCTTGGTTCAAGATATTGATGCCCTTCTAAAGATTGCCAAGCGTGTGCCGCCATGCTTGCAACAATCGGCGCGGCAAAGCTTGTTCCGAATCCATAACCTAGCTGGTCGCCTGGAAATAAGACTTTTGTACTCGCACCGCCGGCATTCCATGGCTGATGGACTCCGCCACCAAGATGGACAATGTCAGGCTTTGGCGTAAAAACCGGGCCGGGACCACGCCGAGAGTAAGGCGCGGCTGCTCCCTCAGGCACCAATGTGTCCTCCGCAGCGATATGTGTTATTGCCCCAACTGTTAACGCGCGAATTGAGTCAGCAGGCTCGCACACTTGGTCCTGAAGTACCGCGTAGTCGGGCCAGCCTCTTCTCGGTGTTTCGAGATAATTTCCGGCGGCAACGACAAACAAGACATTATGTTCATCACTTAACTCGTCAAGCTTTTGGCCAAAAGCGCTGAATTGCTCGCCACAAGGTTTTGGAGCTCCCAACGAAAGGTCCCAAACTCTTACATCTGGACAGCTTTCCAACGCAGAGCGCAGGCGAAATTCAAGATGCGAAAAGCTGCTACCACCCGTCTCTAATGCAGCGACGTCATGCACTTTGCACCCAACTGCCGGGAACCAATCGTGCCCGTCGTTCAGCACTCGTGACCCAGTAACAAGCGAGCACACCGCAGTACCGTGAACGAAGTCGGTATCGGGAGGAAGAATAAAAATTTCCCTATCGGCAATCCATGGCGCCAGCATATCGCTCGGGTCGCAACCCGAATCAAATACGCCCACGACAGGCAGGCCAAGGGGGGGCGGCGGAAAAGAGAAGTTCAGCGGGAGTTCCACATTATTGGGGGCCTGTGCGGGAGCGAAATACATCGGCTCTGCAAGCACAAGACGAATCCCTGGATGATCCAACACCAGATCCAAGCTTTCGTCATTCAGTGCGTCCACATCGGTCAAGTGCAGCAAAGGCAAGGAGCGGCGTTGTGAGATTTCTTCAAACTTGGCACCCACGCCGTGTAGGGCTTCGCGAACGCTATTGAAATTGTTCGTCGTAGCATCGTCTGAAAAGTATCGAAACATCCTAATCAGCGCGGTCCCTCTCTCGCGCAATGCGTGTGCCCCTTCTGGGCTTCGTCGAGCACGTGACCATGGCTCGATGCGCAGAATTGAGCTCAGGTTCGCTTGAATCTTCTTGGTGTTTCTTGTACGGATGATATGGTCAAGCAAGTTGCTGCTAGGGATTTCGCCCACAATCATTTCATCTAGTTCAGCATGCCCTGCTGGGATAACCCCCGCCTCGTCCACAAGGGTGATTGGACGATGAGACATGGCAATTGCCTCACTACGCAGCTTGAATACTAAGCAAGTAAGTGCATTTGGATATCTATTGGTAGATATGGCGACAGCTTGGCGCGCAGACACGAGCGAATCTATGAGATTGTCTCGATATGCCGTGTCAATTTCAGTGAAGATCTTCGCCCCGCCGCCACCTGCCTTGTATCCGCTCAAATCCGCTTGAGCGAATGGGACATGATGAAACGGATTGTGTGAGCCAGCCGATTTGACGTCCCAGCTATGAGCTGGCGTTTGCTTCCCCTTCTTCGTTGCCATCTTCCGTAACCCCTCCGGTCATGGTCATGATTTGGCGGACGGACTTCCCATATAGTCTCGCCAGCACCCGCAACGAGAATCGCTCTGGCATCCAAGCTCTAAGCCAACGAATTTCATCGTCTTGATCAGAAAAATAAACCCCCTCGGCCAATCTCATCATTAATCCAAGACGGCGAAACAAGGCGGCGTCTTCGACCACTTTGTCTCCTTGCAAGATCGTCGAACGCTTCGTGTCGAGGCAAACCTGCTGGATCACAGCACCCGTGGTTCCCTCAGACAACGCCGCAAGTTCATTCCAATTGAGTTTCTTCGGTGCAAATGATCCTAGCATATCCTGCCATAGTCTGAGTCGGAGCTCTTTGTCAGGCAGGGGCATTGGGATGCGGAAACCGAAACGACGCCAGACTGCCCGGTCAAGCAATTGCTCATGATTGCTCGCCGCAATCAAAATAGTGTTGTCCGGCAAAGCGTCCATATTCTGGAGTAAAGCGATTACAACCCGTTGCAGCTCGCCAACATCCCGCTCGTTGCCTCGAGCTGCGGCCAACGCATCGAACTCATCGAGAAACAGTATCGAGGGGGCCTGCTGTGCATAGTCAAAAACCCGACGCAAATTCCGGCTTGTCTGACCGAGCAAGCTACTCACCAAGGTGTCGCAACGAACGGTAAGCAGAGGGAGGTTTAGGCTGGCGGCAATCCAGCGAGCCATCATCGTCTTACCGGTCCCTGGAGCTCCATACACAAACAGCCGGGCAGGCAGCGCAGCGCCGGCCTTGGCCAATTCATCGTGATGACGAATGCTTTGGAGAAACTCTTCGACTCTGACCTGAATCGCGCTTGGGAGGAACAGCGATAAACCATCGAGGCTGGGGAGACTGACATCAACAGTGTTCAGTCGGCTATCTCCGTCCAGAGGAACCTGGCCAAGGCTTACTCCTCGGGATGCATCCTGTGCGAATGCCAAAGCCTTTGGCGCTCGCGCCAACTGCTCTCGAATCAAACGAGCTTGATGAACCTCACCTGTCGATGCCAACTTGTCAGCGAGCAAGCCGCCATAATTCGCAGCCAAACTGCCATTCGCTTTAAGTGCCCCCTCAAGAATCTTGAGCACTTCGGACATGAACTCCATGACGCCGCCGTTCCAGAAATATTCGAAGTTGTCCCAGACTAAGTCAGCGTAGTTTCACAATCAAGTCATTTCGTCGCGAAATTCTTCAAAAGTGTTCCGCGTTGTCGGAGTGGGCGTTATGAGGAGGCGGCATGACTATTCCAATGGCGCGCCCCCGCCGCCTTAGGTGACAATTCAATGCAGCTTGCTGGGTATCGGCGTCGCCGGTAAGCGACGCTGCGCGTTATTTTCTTACCGCATCGACATAGTCCAGTCGAATTACGACCGGGCTCATTTCAACCGACCTTACCTTTGTTTTGTACGTTGCCATTTCATTGGCTGGCAAAGTGTCGTGGCAAGTTGAATTGCCGTAGTGGACTCCGCCTGAAATCGGCGACGTTCTGCTGTTTAAGGATAGAGTACAGACGTCCCTGCCTTCGCGCGAGAGGGCGACATCAATGCTTCCCTGTTTCTCGTCAGTGCCTGTGGCTTCTACGTGAAGATAGAACGTAAGTAGTCGCGCAACTCTTGAAGGCTCAGGGCTCCAAGTCGCCGCGTTCATCAACGACGCGTTGTCGACGACGCGCCCCAGTGCGCCTGGTTCAGCGTCTTTCGGCTCAGACGCTAACGCCGGTGACGGCGAAGCCGAAGCCGCTGGACTGGCAGCTTGGGCGCCAGGAGCTGGCGCTGGAACCATAGTCAATTGAGACGTCGGGCTGATGCCGACCAACGCTCTTGTGCCTTCAACCCACATTGAAAGATATGTATTTGTCGTCTGATTGTTCGATCCTACAGTGCTGCCGATCACAGCAGAATTTCCAGTTCCGGTTTGAGAAACAGATGGGGTTGCGCGCAATACCGTGATGGCCGGTGGAATAATTGCTACTGCTGCGGTGATTGCTGAGACAACTGCAATCCAAAGCTTCAGTTTTGATTTTGGCATTTCAAATTCTTTTTCAGATGGCATATTCGAGTCCTGGGCGATTCCAAATTGATTTAACGCGGGCAGTTAATCTGGACAGCAGTCCTGCCGGACACGCGATTTAATTGCGCTAAAACCCCGAAAGATGAGCTTACCGCTTGGGCATTCATGATAGCCGTTTTGCATTGTGCATTACTAAATTGGCATAACAGGAAATGCCTCGTTGATGCCGCAAAAGCACGCATCAGAACCAGCTGAACGGCAGCTTTTTCCCTCTTGCTTGCTTGGTTGTCTGCCTTCAGTCAGATGCTGCCTATCACAACAACCATCAGGGTGACAGGGCACAGTGACCAATGTCGGTTCGGCGTGGGTGATCAAGTTCAGCCGTGCATATTTTGAAGTTCAAACCGTCCTGTGCGTAGGGCGGCAAAAACGCCATATTTGGCAAACTCACCAGCAACGCCATCCGGGGCATTCCAAAGTCATACCGCCGTCCATCTGGACGTAGGCAAAGCGTTCCTTGCCCCATTAGAATGCGTGCTCGCTAGCAATAATTGCCAGCGATATTGCGCAGACACATCCCGCCTGCGCGCAGCGAACGCTCGATACCATTCATGAATATCCAAGACATTTTCAACGCGCTGCGTGCCGGCCACACGGATGCCTCGCGGCTATTACGGCTGCATACATCGGAACAACTGCACCCCCTGATGATCGAGCGCCTCGAAGGCGTTGAAGCCATCGGACCGGGCGATGTCGGCGAGAGCGGTACGGCACAGAAAGTCGCTGGCTATCGTTTCCAGTTACTTGTCGTGGCCGACAGCGCCGATTTGACCGCCGCCGACTTCCTCGGCAAGCCCGTCCTCATCGAGTTGCTGACCGCACTCTCGCGTACCGAGCTACGTCCCTTCCACGGGCACATCACCGCCTTTGAGCAGTTGCACAGCGATGGCGGTTTCAGCTACTACCGCCTCACCGTCGAGCCTTGGCTGGCATTTCTCGGTCATCGCCGCGACAGCTTCGTATTTCATGACATGACGATAATTGAAATCGTCGAAAACCTCTTCGCTGACTACGCTGGACAAGGCACGCTCGCACCGACATGGCGCTGGGAACTCAAAGATACTTCTGTGTATCGCAAGCGCTCCACTTGCACCCAATTCAACGAAAGTGATTTGCAGTTCATCAACCGACTGCTGACTGCAGAGGGCATCACCTACTTCATCGAACATAGCGGCGACAGCAACAGTCCCTCGCTGGGTCAACATACCGTCGTGTTTGCCGATCACGTTGGCGCCTTCAAACCCGGCGCGCAGCCTAATGTTCGCTTCACCCGTGCTGCCGCAACGGAAAGCGAAGACAGCGTTCAGGAATTCAACACTTCGGCGAGCTGGAACACGCAATCGCTCGAAATGGCGAGCTGGGATTACCGCAGCCTCGATACCCGATCAGTCGCAGCATGGGGTAGTGATGCCAAGGGCAGCGGCAATGGAGATACGGGCCTGATCTCGTGGGACACGCCAGGTGCATACGGGTGGCCCGACCGCGAGACCGGAGAGCGGCTGGCGCAATGCCGTCTTGAAAGCGAGAATGCTGCAGGGTGTTTGATTCTCGGCAAGAGCACGATGCGGACATTCGGTACGGGCAACAGCTTTTCCTTAAAAGATCATTTTGACTTCGATATTACTGCGGCGACGCAAGCGGAAAGACCGTCCAACTCGTTCAACATCCTGCGTGTAGAACACCATGCGCGTAACAACGTCGGCGCCAGTCTGAGTGAGCAGTTTGGTCAGGTGCTCGGGCAGACGCTCGGACTCAAGCCCAAGCAAGCCTCGACAGCCGATGCAGATAGTGGTGCACTCTACACAAACACCTTCATCGTCTTGCCAGCAGACACGTCCTACAGGGCGCGACTCAAAAATGATAACGGCATCGAACTGTTTCCTGCGCCCGTCCTGCATACCCAAACGGCCATCGTCGTCGGTGAGTCGGGTGACGCCGTGCACACCGACCGCGATGGCCGCATAAAAATCCAATTCCATTGGATGCGCGGAAAAAATAGCCATAGCCGCCTCGAACATTCTTCTGGCGACGAGAACGCTCCTGCGGACTCGGGAGCCTGGACCTGGGTGCGTGTCATGACGCAGTGGGCAGGCAACAATTGGGGCAGCAGCTTCATCCCGCGTGTCGGACAAGAAGTGCTGGTTGATTTTATTGAAGGCGACGTCGACAGACCTGTCGTCACCGGCACCGCCTACAACGGGCAAGGTGCATCCAACGCGCAGAACAACCAGAACAGCGCGGGTGCTGGCGCTGCGACGGGCAACGCCCCTGCATGGTTTGCCGGAGAAAACCCAAAAGCGGGCGCTGCGGCGACGGACAACAGCGGCCCCAAGCACGCTCACGTAGCGACGCTGGCGGGTATCAAGACACAGGCCATGACGCAAAGCCAGCAAGGCGCTGGCGGCTACAACCAGATGGTCTTCGATCTGACGCCCGGCGAGCCCAGATCGCAACTGGCGACGACCCAATTTGCTTCGTCCCTGACGCTCGGCGCTAACAGGCATCAGAGCGACAACCAGCGCACGGCCTATCGCGGCCACGGCGCCGAGCTGGTTACAGGGGAATCCGGTGCGGTACGCGCAGGTAGCGGCCTACTCATTTCTACCGATGGCCGCACCAATGCAAGTGGCATGCAGCTCGATAGCCGCATTGCGCCCGACCAGTTGCAGGCAGCACAGAATCTCGTCACCACCTTGGCCGATTCGGCACAGAAGCAGAAAGCCGACATCACGGGAGACCCATCACCGGACAAGCACCCCAGCGTCGAAGCCCTTGCCAAGAGTCAGGAGATCATCGCCGCCACCGACACGGGTACTGCGGCTGGCGAGCAAGTACAAGGTGGTGGCGGCACGGCTCCCGCATGGAGCGAACCCATGCTCGTTGCCGAAAGTCCCGCAGGCATCGCTGCGGTCACACCCAAGGATGCTGTGCTCGTTGCGGGCAGCACGCTAACACTGGCCGCCGCCGATATCCATATCGCATCACAAGGCAAACAGGCGTGGGCCGTCAAAGATGGCATTGCGCTTTACACCTACGGCAAGCAGTCAGACACCAATCGGCCAGTCAAAGACCTCGGGCTGAAACTGCATGCTGCCAAGGGCAAAGTGAGTGTGCAGGCGCAAAGCGACAAGGCTGACTTCAACGCCGACAAAGCCGTAACCATCACTTCCACCACGGCAGACGTTCTGCTGCAAGGCAAGAGCAAGCTCACCGTCGCGGCAGGCGGCGCGGGTATCGAAATCGCTGGCGGAAATATCACGCTGACGGCATCGGGGACTATTGACCTCAAGGGCGCGCAGCGGAATTTAACGAGTGCCAAGAGCGCAAGCGGTGCAGCAATAACACTGCCCGCTCCAGCGGATCTGGACATACCTCAACCTGATTCAAAACCAGTGCCGCATAGCTTGCGATTTGCAGCGCTCGGATCGGACGAATCGATGGCCGATGCGGGCCTGCATGAACTTGCCTACAAAGTGTTTGATGCTGACGGTATAACCGTCTCTCAAGGCACGGTCCCGAAGACAGGTCACTTGCCTGAAATAAAAACAGACAAACCGGAACGCTTAGTCCTGCAAGTGGGCGATGCCAATGCAAGCAAACTGGAAGAGCTTCCGCCCTCGACAAGTTCGGACGCGGCCAGCCCAGAGTCCGACGAAGACTATGACGATGGCAATATCGATGACGACACCGCGAGCAGCGCACCACAGGCCGACAAGAGTCGGTACTTCGGCGAGGTTCATTCAGCGGCAGACAAGCAATACAGCCAATTCTTGCCGGAATCTCTTATCGAACAGTTGCTCTCCGAAGCAACGGGCACAAAATCCTGACGGCTAAAAGGTCTTAGATAAATGACGCGTATTGTCCAGGCTACTTACCATACCACCCTAAAAGTCGCTGAGTTCCTGACCGACGACGGGCAGCACATCTTGCGAAAGGGTGGCACGCTTCCATGGCGAATCAATAACTGTGGTGACCTGATTTCGCCTGTTGCGAACGGCAAACCCGCCCCCAAGAAGACATGCAACTACGTTGGCTTTGCCAAAGTGCCGAGCAAATCCGGCGAAGACCATCATTTCTTCATCTTCCCTGATTACGAAACCGGACGAGCGGAATTGCTTGCCTCGCTCAAACGCAAACACCCAGAACACAATCTGCCTGAAGTCATCAGGACCTATGCGCCGGCCAAAGAAAACGATACCGCCTCATACACGCGCACCTTGTTGAGCAAGACGGGCATCCCCGCAGACAAACTCGTCAAGAACATGTCGGAAGATGAACTCAACGCTGTCATGGACGGTATCGAAGAAATCGAGGGCTACAACAACGAGAAGGAATCCCGTCAGGAAATCAAAGTCCCTGTGAGTCGTATCAGCGCGACAGATGGCGCGCGGCCCATTGCGGATGAAGAAATCGTGCTGATCATCGACGGCAAGCAAACGACGCTTCGCTCCAACGAAGTAGGCCAATTTCCGCCCATCCCACACAGTGACAAGCCGATTGAGGTCATGCACATAACGGCAGATGGCGACCTCAAGAAAGTGGGGGAAATCAGCGGAGATGAAGGCAAGAATTTTTCACTCACCACACAATTAAAACGCTTTTTCGGCGTAACAAGACCTGAAAAAGCGCCCGAGAGTGGCAGCCCTGACCGGCGCCAGCCATTTAAATACCAAGTGCAACCGGGCGACTCGCTCGACAAGATCGCCAAGAAATTCAAGACAACGGTTGCTGCCATAAAGCAAGACAACAACATCAAGAGAGACCTCATTCATCCGGGCGATGTGCTGGGCATCAATGGCGCCAGTCCCCAAAACGGCGCGCCTTTGCCCCAGAAGCCCGTGCAGAGAGCGGCACCCAAACCGACACCCAAAGCAGAGAGCGATACATCCACGCCTGCAGCGAAAAAAGCGCCACCCGCTGCAACGGCCACCGTTCCTGTCCGCGCTGACGAAGGCAGCGGCGCACCGCTCGCCATTCTTCCAATCGACGGCGTGCGCGCGCCGTGGATGGCCTACGCCGTATCGGAAGCCAAACGCTTCAAAGGCGCAGACGAGGCAGAAATAGAAAAGACGACCAACTACGCCAAGGAAGTGAAAACCGGGCAAACCACATTGGTCGGCAATAGCCATCCTTGGTGCGCAGCGTTCGTGAACTGGTGTTTGATGAAGGCAGGCTATCCCATCGAAAATCCGGACTTCTACGACCATGTAGCAGCAAAGGGCCGTGCTCAGGGCTTTTATGAGGTTGAAGGCAAAAAGCTGGACAAAAAGGACAAGAGCGCACCCATCGTGAGGAATCCATTATTTGTGGAGATTGAGCAGCCCATATTTGGCGCAATCGCTATGGTGACCTCAACTAGCGGGCATGGGCATCATGTGGGGTTTGTATATGCTAAGGAAGATGAAAATCACACATTGCTTTTGGGAGGAAATCAAAGCAACACTATTAAGTTCTCGTCTTTCAGCATTGCTTCGGAATTGATTGTTAGAAACAAAATGGTGAACGGCAAAGTTGTTAAAATTAAAAAAATGTCCGATAAATTGTCGTTCTTTGTTCCGGCCCAATATTTTGAACAATCCAAAAAAGACAGCAAAGCAACGGCCTTGGACATATCAACAGCAAAAATCTTAAACAAGAGCTTTGGAATTCAAAGCGACGGCGATTCTGACATCATTTTATGACAAAAATTGTTATAAGGTTTGTTTTTGGATTTTGGATTTTGGTTTATCCATACTTCGCTTTTTGCGGAGATCCAGGCCCACAAAAAATAGTATGGGTCAATCTTGACGGCCCTCCGATACAAGCGATCGATGACATCATCCGAACAATAATTTTAGGGGACAAACCAATGTGCTGGGTGGCCGGGAATAAAGATTTTTTTATGACACGTCGGCCCGCCGAGATAACCACAGAACTGGTTAGAGCGGCATTCGTTTCAAAAAATAGAAAAGAGCTAAAAAGATTAAATGAACTGTTGCAAGAAAATTTACACAGGAAAGTCTCGGAATTTGACGGTGTAATGGCTTATACATCCAACGACCAACCGACTCTAATTGGATATACGAGGGGAGCAAGCCATCCCGAATATGCAAAGATAAAAAACCCAAGCGACGTAAAAAGCGTTGAAGAGGCTTTTTGTCTCGTATTGCCAGATGTGGTAAGAAAGCCCTAGTCTATTCATAAAGCATATTTTAATTGGTAGCGGAAAATAATAGGCAGTATGAGCAGCTTCAATCACATCTTATTTGAAAATATTTAACAAAACAGTCTTGATATTATTGTTGGTCGTCAGCATGAATGGCGCGTTGGCTGAGGGTGCAGGGGGCCAAACATTGTTTGGATTAATCTAGGTAATGCAAATTCTCACGAAGTGGATATTCAAATTTAAAAAATTGTTCACGCCCCAAACCCAATGTGCTGGGACGCGAAAGAGTCACTGATTTATATGAAAAAACGCCCAGATGGATTGATCGATAACTTGGCTCGCGAAGCACTTGTCAAGCGTGAAGGCGGCGCAATAAAGAAATTGAATAAAATTCTGCATAACTACTCGGACAGAGACACCAAAGGACTGGATGGAATAATAGCTTTTGATTCATCAAGTGAACCTCGAATGGTGGGGCTCACTACGGGAAAAACCGTGCCGGTAGTTGACTATATAGATCAAAAAAATTCTTCAAATGCTCTCGAAGTCTCCTTTTGCATGGTCATGCCAGAGACTGTTCGACAGCCATGAGAAAATGCAAGGCAAGCTAGCTGTTCCATCTCCGGAGCCAAGCATTGCAAAGGAGGCCGTTCACCGTGAATCCATAGCCCTGTTCCGGAGCCTCAACGCGTGCATCACGTTGGGAAGCCTTGCGCACCCTGTGCAAGGGCGGAATGCTCAGTTGCTGCCGGCTTGGCAGGCTCGGGGGCACCACGTTGAAGGTATGACGCGAGCAAGTTGGGCCGAATCGCTCATGGCAACGACTGATCGCAGTTTCGAGCAGAACGTCGACTTGCTGCGCGGCACGATCAGCGATGATCCCGCATGGCGTTTGGATATTGCGAAGCGCGGTGCCGGCGCTGTACCCGACGATGGGTTGCTGGTGTTGCCCACTGCCGCGCTCATGTTCTGGTCGCGACCGCGTGTGCTCATCGAAGCGACCGACGTGCTGGAGCAATTGTTGGTCAACTCCGACCTCGGTGACGATCTGCCGGTTGGCCTCTTTCGGCCTCCTATGCCAGCGTGCTTCATCCGCTTCGGTAAAGCCTTTCAGAAGGCGATTGTGCCAGCGCCCCATAGCGACCGATTCGGGGAATACCGACTCCAGGGGGTCTACGTCTTTGACTCACAAGGGCCGCAACACCGGACGCTTGCCTTCATTCCAATTTTTGAGTTTCCAGACATCAATAAGTTCGGCTCAAGTTCGGCAGACCTCATCATCAGCGATGCGACCTACTCGCTCAACACGCACGTTCAAGACGTCTTCGAAAAGACCTGCGAGGGGCAGAATTTTGCTTCTATCGTACAAATCGTTGCGAAGGTGTTTTTCTACATGGAGCAACCGCAGGTTGTGCGGGTCGAGGAGGGCGCTTACACCGCCGCACAGGATCAACTCACCCGCTTGGGCGCGAAGAAAGCGGCAAAGCTGCAGCGCCAAATCCCCCGGCTCTATGATCGAGTGGTGCTGGGACCACATGAGGCACTTGGGCAAGATCAAGGCGAGTTATCGCCGCATATGCGCCGAGGCCACTTTCGACTTCAGCCCTATGGCCCGCAATCGTCACTGCGCAAGGTGATCTTCGTTGCACCGACCTGGGTGCGGCCAGACAAATTAGCGTCCAAAGCGTGACAGAACAATGAGTATGTGCTCTCTGCTGACGCAGGTTGAGGAGAGCGGGCCGTGCAGAAACAGGCAGGGTCAGCTACCGTATGGCATACGCAAAAACCAATTGGATTCGCAGCCCACGATGCATTGCCAACAAAACCTCACGGCGTCCCTTCTCTCACTGCTAGTAGGTGTCTGCGCTCTTTCAGCCATGCGTGACGCTCGGGCATGGGGAGACGAAGGTCACAAGATCATCGCCCTCATCGCTTATGGCCGTCTTTCCGAACCTGCCAGGCACAAGGTCGACGCCCTACTTGCAGACGACGAGGACACGCTTACCCCCGCCGATTTCGCCAGCCGGGCCACGTGGGCAGACAGGTATCGCGACTCTGACCGAAACGGCAGCAAAACGAGATATCTGTCGACACGACAATGGCATTTTGTTGACATCAATCTCGACGATCTGATCGCCAAACCTGACCTTGATACGCCGTGCCATGGATTTCCCAAGCTGCCGCAGAACGTGCTCGCCAGTAACGGCCCTGCAGGGGATTGCGTCGTTACCAAGATCGAACAGTTCCAGCAGGAACTGCAACGCTCGGCAAGCCCCGCAGAAAGATTACTCGCGTTGAAGTTTCTGATGCATTTCGTGGGTGACCTGCATCAGCCCTTGCATGCAGCGGAGCACAATCACGACAAAGGCGGCAATGAAGTGCTCGTGTTGTTCGGCCGCCATCACGTCGCTCAGGACAAACTCAATCTTCATGCGTATTGGGATACTCAGCTCGTCAGCATGTTGGGCAAGGACCCGAATGCAGTGGCTCAATCACTCATCCTTGACATGAAATCGAGCGATGCCCAGAGATGGGAGCAAGGCACGCCGCAAGATTGGGCCAAAGACACTTTCGCCGTTGCGAAAGCCAAGGCGTATGACTTGGCCCGTATGGAACATCGAAGTGCCACAGTTAAACGGAAGAGAGAGGATGGATCTCCTATGCTGATGCCCGTCGACGTGACAGTCTTGGACGGCCAATATGCCAACGACATGCTGCTCGTAGCAAGAGAGCAACTCCAGAAAGCCGGTGTTCGGCTTGCCACGGTGCTGGAAGGTGCTCTGTGAGGTTAGTGTGCCGCCTGGCACCCAACTGACATGTGCGGTATTGCGCGCGAGTTCAAACGACATCCACGCGTAGTGCTCCCAACCTTGGCTTACATTGGAATCGGCTAAAATATACTACGATAGTTACGAACGCTGACGCTACAAAAAGCGTAATACACTATTCATTCAGGATATTCCGTCTAACTCCCTTGGAAGCATAATCGCGCAGGTTATTGGAATTCAAAGGGATGATCACAAGCCCCCAGGCTTTCACAACAATTACCAATAACTGCGCACAGCCTTTCGTTGCGCAATTCAGTACCCTAAGTCACGGCAATGACTCATATAAATAAAATGGCGTTTTGTGGAATGCGGCGCCTCAATCCATTTAGCTCAACGAATGACGTTCTGCTGGATTGGAGCAGGATACGTGAGCCACATCAATTTAAAAACATCAATGTATTCATTGGCGCAAATGGCGGCGGAAAATCTACTGTTCTAGACTTGATCAACGCAATTCCAAATCCTCAAGGTTACGCCACGCTTCCACGAGAGAACAAAAAGAGCGAAGCTCTGACAGCGTTCGAATTGCAGTTTAGTAATGGATTTAATCTTTTTGGGATGTCTGTTTCAAATCCCCTAGAAGGCGCCTTGAACGATTCCAATGTAAGGTGCGCGCCAGAAGACGCCCTAGATTCTCAATACCTCGGATTGCGAGTCGGGACTGACAAAGAAGAGTCCGTTGTGTTTAACAAAAACATTAGCAAGCTTGCAATAAGCCCTGAATCAGAAGTCGAAATCCGAACGTCTTTAAAAAAATTATGTTGCGAAGTGTTCTCTTGGGATAGTGAGGCTAAGCAAGACGTAGCGAAACTCGTCGCCAAATTGAACGTGGCCGCCCCGCACCTTCACGGCGTTCTGTCCGAAGAGGCTAATCTCCAAGCGGCTAGTGATCGCGCAGCCGGCTTCATTGATGGCGCAATTGCCTACAAAATCAAACACCCCTTCTCTGTTTTAGAGGATGGAAGAATTGCCATTTACCTGTCAGACGATTCACGGCAAGTCAACAATATCCACTTCAGCACGCTTCCGTCAGGATGGAAACGCCTAGCCTCCATTTTGTGCTGGCTCGAAGATTGCCAAGACGGAGGAGTGTGTCTGATTGAGGAACCCGAAACGCACATGCATCCGAGACTGCAACGATACTTGGCTCGAGAAATGGCTCAGTTGGCTAAAGATAAGAGTTTGCAGCTGTTCGTGGCCACACACTCGCCAGTTTTTCAGCAATCGGGGGCATGGCATTCAGACGTAAGCGTGTTTGAGGCAGGGACAGAAAACCTCCGAAGATTAGACTCTGCATGGAAAGTACTCGACTCATTAGGCATAAGAGGAGCGGATATTTCCCAAAGCAATGGCGTGATTTGGGTTGAAGGGCCTTCAGACCGCTTGTACATTAAGCATTGGCTATCTCTCTGGTGTAAAACGCGGCAACGGACTGAGCCGACGGAGAACGTTGATTATTCTTTTGCATTCTACGGCGGCTCTTCTTTATCTCATTTCACCGCCCAAGAAGCCGAGGGTTTCATTGACATGCTTAAAATCAATCGTAATTTTGGTATTGTAATGGATCGAGATTTGGATCTCGTCACGGATGAGTCTAGTCACATTGTTTGCACAACCCCGAACTCTGCTAAAGCAAAAATCATGGGCGCAGTTAATGGAATGGGCGCACGCAATAGCTTTGTCTGGGTTACCGACGAATACACGATGGAATCGTATCTCCCGGCGAAATTTTCGGAAAAATATTTTAATAATTTAAATAACAGATTTAATCTTAAATCGGGAACTAAAGTGCACGTCGCAGCGAATTATATGAAGACGCATTCCTCGTGGAATAATTGCGCCAAGAGTCTGGAACCTCTCGAGACACACATTGCTAGATTGCACCACACGATCACCATGTGGTCGAAATGACAAGCTTGGAGTGAAGTTCAACGGCATTTCGAGGATGCATGCTATGTCTGCAATTGGCGTCACAAACGCCTGCTGCGGATGGCGAACTCATGGTCGGTCTTGATAACGCATCGCGTAGAGCCGGACAGACTTCGTCGCTCATCGAATGCGTTGAAATTGCGGCGCTAGGGGAGACCCATAACTCCCATCGAATCACGGTGGTCGAGGGCGTAGCAAGTTTACAAATGCGACTATCGTCCGGTTACGACGACATATGCTTAGGGATGCCAGTCATGGTCAAGCCCGCTTTTTTTCTTCCCATGTTTACGGCCGCAGATATTGCTCGTCTTCGCACAGTCGGGCCTATTAAGGACCCAGAGGCAACCGCAGTTGAATTAAAAAAGATTATCTGTGAGCAGGCCAAGACACATGGCGAACCCTTCCTTGTGGAAGAAGACCCCGCGTTCAAACCGATGAATTTCGAAGCACCTACCGCGTGGAAGCCCTCGACGACCGATATTCAACGCGGCCGCAAACACTTGCTCCAACTCTTCGAACAGGACGAGATGCTGCCGGTGCATGACTATGCGAAATTGGCCGACAAATCGCGCCAGCAGATATACAAAGACATCGCTGCCAGCCCTCCTCGATTACTTGCTCTGGATGTAGGAAAACGTGGTCAGCGTTTTGCCTGACTGGCAACTCCAGGCAGCGCCCCGCGCATTGACCCAGGCCGTATTGTCGAAGGCGGCGCCCGTCGGTCTCGATGGCTGGACGATTTACCACGCCCTTGTCGAGCCCTACGAGATTTTGTCAGAGCGGCCGCCGGTGAAAGCAGTCACCGCTGGAAACGTGGAGCGCATCGCGCAGTACGTGCTGCAAAGGATGGGCGTGCAGCTCGGTGACTTCGGATGAACATAATCTGCGCAGCATGGCCCACGGGCCGTGGGCCTGCAACCTGAAATGCCGTGCGCCAGTGTGCTGATAGCCCCGCACAATGAAAAATGACAAGAGCGTACTTCTCATCATCGAAGTCAGACTCTAACTGTGGTGATAAATGTACGTAACTTTGGTGATGGGCAGCCGGGCAGCAAACCCGGCAGCCGGCAGGCGAGCATGGATTTTCCGGTGCCGGGTGGCCCATAGAACAGCAGCGAATGCATACCGGCGGCTGCGACTTCGAGCATGCGCTTGGCTTGCTGTTGGCCTTTGACGTCGGCCATATCGGGATAGGTCGGATCGTTGAGTAGCGGCGCACCGACAAATGTCTCAATCTGCGAATGCCCGTTGAAATGCGCCGCCACCTCCAGCAGCGTGCGAGCGGGCAGCACACGAACGTTCTTGACCAAGGCAGCTTCCGCCGCATTCTCGGCAGGAAGGATCAAGGTGCGGCCAGCACGCGCCGCGCACCAGGCCATGGCGAGCGCTCCGCGCACCGGGCGCAACTCACCGTTGAGGGAGAGCTCGCCGGCCATTTCGTATTGATCGAGTTCGCCAGAACGGATCTGGCCGCTGGCGGCGAGGATGCCAAGCGCTATCGGCAGATCGAAACGGCCGCTCTCTTTCGGCAAATCGGCCGGTGCGAGATTGACGGTAATGCGCTTGTTGGGGAAATCGAATTGACTGGTGGCCAGCGCGGCGCGTACCCGATCGCGCGCTTCCTTGACCTCGGTATCGGGTAGACCGACAAGGGAAACGCCGGGCAGGCCGTTGCCGAGGTGGACTTCAACGGTGACTTCCGGCGCATCCATGCCGGCCAGTGCGCGGCTCTTGATCAGGGCGAGTGACATGCGCCGCAGTCTAGCAGCGGCCCTCGCCCGTTTGGCATACCACGCCCTTCCGGACGGTGAAGAAGAAAGATGTGCTGCTGGTGGTCAGGGCGCCTTGCGGGCTTCGAGCTCCGTCACCCGCGCCTCGAGCTGGGCCAGGCGCTCGCGCGTGCGCGTGAGCACCTCACGCTGTACTTCGAATTCTTCTCTTGTCACTAGATCCAGTCGCGAAAAAACGCCAGCGAACACGGCTTTGGCGTTCTTCTCAAAATCTTTTGCCGGGCTGTGGGCAAGCATTTCAGAGAACTTTGCACCCAACTCGTCGAGCATTTTGGTGTTGATCATGATGTTTCCTTTTTCATGCTTGGGGCGGCTACGCCGGCCCGGAATTTATCTGTTTCAAATTTAGCACAGCATGGTGCATCGGCCTTAAATCATGCCCCGAGGTGATGCACCACAAGCGTGCATTTCTTTGGTGCGCAGCGCTTTTTTAATGCACCACATTCGCGCCCGTGCTCATTAGAGGCCGTGAACAGGCGTTGTAGGTCGTGCCTCACACATTGGCACGAAACCCGCTTAGAGCCCATGCCTTTTTTGTTTCCCTTTTTCGAGGAGCCCACAATGCGTTTGACCCTGATCGCCGCAAGCTTGTTGTCCGTACTGAGCATCGCCCCGGCGTTTGCTGAAGATGCACCGGCAGCTGAACCGGCTGCCTTGACTGGCAATATGACATTGACCAGCGAATACCTGTACCGCGGTATCGCCCAGTCAAACAATCGCCCTGCCCTGCAAGGTGGGTTTGACTACGCTCTGCCGGCCGGTTTCTACATCGGCAACTGGAACTCCAGCATCTCCTGGATCGGGGATGCGGGCCTGGGTGCCAGCAGCGGCCTCGAAATGGACTTTTACGGTGGCTACAAGCAGAGCTTCGGTGATTTCAGCTTCGATGTCGGTACCTTGTACTACTACTACCCCGGCAACTACCCCGCTGGCTGGAAAGACGTTTATGACAACCCGAGCACACTCGAAGTGTACGGCTCGGTTGGCTACAAGTGGATTTCGCTGAAGTATTCGCGTGCCATGCAGAACCTGTTCGGCAACCAGGGCAGCAAGGGCTCTGGCTATTACGAAGCCAATGCCACGGTTGACGTGGGCGGCGGCTTCAATTTGATTGCTCACGCGGGCCATCAGCAAGTCAAGAAGAACTACAACGCGGCTTATTCCGACTACAAGCTCGGCGTAACCAAGGACGTAGGCTTTGCAACAGTTGGTCTGGCTTATTCCTTTACCACTGCGCATAAGGAGTTCTATACCAACTCGGTCAATAGCGACACGGGCAAGGGACGTTTCGTTGTGAATGTCACCAAGACTTTCTAAACAAGCAATCAGGCACGGCTCCAGCGGAGCCGTGCCGACAAAGGAGCTGCCATGAAATTTGTGACTGCAATCATCAAGCCCTTCAAGCTGGACGAAGTGCGCGAAGCGCTCTCGGCCATCGGTGTTCAGGGTGTGACCGTGACCGAAGTCAAAGGCTTCGGTCGTCAGAAGGGCCATACCGAGCTGTATCGTGGCGCCGAATATGTGGTCGACTTTCTGCCTAAGGTGAAGATCGAAGTGGCGATCGCCGATGACCTGCTTGATCAGGTCATCGAAGCCATCGAGAAAGCCGCCAACACGGGCAAGATCGGCGACGGGAAGATTTTCGTCTTCGATCTGCAACAAGCCATCCGCATTCGTACCGGTGAAACCGGTTCGGACGCACTCTGATCATTTGAGGGAGTTGATAACATGAAAAAACTCTTCGCCATTGTGCTGACGGCGCTTGCTGTCACGCTGTCTGGCGGTGTCTTCGCCCAGGATGCGAGTGCCCCTGCAGCCTCGGCCGAGTCGTCTTCTGCCGCTGCTGAGGCTCCGGCTGCTGCGCCCGCCGCTGCAGCACCAGCTGCTGCCGACGCTTCCGCGCCAGCCGCCGCACCGGCTGACGCGGTCAACAAGGGCGACAACGCCTGGCTGATCGTGGCAACTGCGTTCGTTATCCTGATGTCTGTTCCCGGCCTGGCATTGTTCTACGGTGGCCTGGTTCGCACCAAGAACGCACTGTCTGTGTTGATCCAGGTGTTTGTGGTCTTCGCCCTGATCAGTGTGCTGTGGGTCATCTACGGTTACTCGCTGGCCTTCACGGAAGGTAATGCTTTCATCGGCAGCTTCGACAAACTCTTCCTCAAGGGCGTCACGCCGGATTCGATTGCTGCAACCTTCTCCAAGGGCATCGGCGTGTCGGAACTGATCTACGTGGCCTTCCAGGGCGCGTTTGCAGCCATCACCGTTGCACTGGTTCTCGGCGCATTCGCAGAACGCATCAAGTTCTCGGCTGTGCTGGTGTTCTCCGTGATCTGGTTCACCTTCGCTTACTGCCCGATTGCGCACATCGTTTGGTTCTGGGCCGGTCCTGATGGTTACACCAGTGCTGACGCTGCAGCCAAGCTCAACGCAACGGCTGGTTACATGTTCCAGAAGGGCGCTCTCGACTTCGCAGGCGGCACTGTGGTGCACATCAACGCCGCTGTCGCTGGCCTGGTCGGTGCCTTCATGGTTGGCAAGCGCGTTGGTCTGGGCAAGGAATCGTTTGCTCCGCACAGCCTGACCCTGACCATGATCGGCGCATCGCTGCTGTGGGTGGGTTGGTTCGGTTTCAATGCCGGTTCGGCACTCGAAGCCAATGGCGTTGCCGCACTGGCCTTCGTCAATACCTGGATCGCTACCGCTGCTGCGGCACTGTCCTGGTTGCTGGCTGAATGGCTCATCAAGGGCAAGCCTTCCATGCTGGGTGCCGCGTCTGGCGCCGTTGCCGGTCTGGTTGCGATTACGCCTGCTGCCGGTTTCGTCGGCGTCGTTGGCGGCCTCGTAATTGGCCTGCTGGCTGGTGTGGTCTGCCTGTGGGGTGTCAATGGCCTCAAGAAGCTGCTCGGTGCAGATGATGCACTCGACGTCTTCGGTGTCCACGGCGTGGGCGGTATCCTCGGTGCCTTGCTGACCGGTGTGTTCGCTTCCCCATCCCTGGGTGGTTCTGGTGTCTGGGACTACGTGGCCAACAAGGTCGCTGATGGCTACTCGATCGTTGATCAAGTCATCATCCAGGCAACCGGTGTGGGCGTGACGATCCTCGTATCGGGCGTCGTCGCAATCATCGCCTTCAAGCTGGTAGACATGTTCATCGGTCTGCGTGTGCCAGAAGACGAAGAGCGCGAAGGTCTGGATATCTCCAGCCACGGCGAGTCGGCTTACCACTACTGAGACTGATATCGTTGATATGGTCAGGGTCCGCCTCAAGGCGGATCCCTCAAGGGCGCCCCACGGGGCGCCCTTTTTCATGAGGCTTGGTCCCGGCGTTCGAATCCGTCATTCCCGCGAAAGCGGGAATCCACCCGGTGGCACCGTCTCACGTAGAAGTGGATTCCCGCTTTCGCGGGAATGACGCTTCTCTGGCAGAAAACGAATTCCAAATGTGTTTTGCCGTTCGGCAAGTCAAGTATGCAATTCCCTTTTCTATTTCGTCATTTGCCTGCCACGGTGCTACGGCTGGATAATCGGCCCTTATCTTTGCAAACGACAGCCCGTGCATCCTTCCTCTTCTGCAACGCCCGCTCTGCCCGATGACGACTATCTCGTGCGTATCCTCAATGCGCGCGTCTATGACGTCGCCATAGAATCCCCGCTCGATTTCGCAGGCAACCTGTCGCGCCGGTTCGGTAACCGCATCTATCTCAAGCGCGAAGACATGCAGCCGGTGTTCTCCTTCAAGCTGCGCGGCGCATACAACAAGATGGCCAAGCTCACGTCCGAGCAACTCGCGCGCGGCGTGATCTGCGCGTCGGCGGGCAATCATGCGCAAGGCGTAGCGCTGTCTGCACACAAGATGGGGGTGCGCGCCGTCATCGTCATGCCGACCACCACACCGGCCATCAAGATCGACGCGGTGCGTGCGCGCGGCGGCGAGATCGTGCTGTTTGGTGAATCCTACGACGAGGCCTACACCCACGCGCTGGAACTCGAAGCACACGAAGGCCTGACCTTCGTGCATCCCTACGATGATCCCGATGTCATTGCCGGGCAGGGCACCATCGGCATGGAAATCCTGCGGCAACATCCTGGCCACATCGACGCTGTCTTTTGCTGCGTCGGTGGCGGGGGGCTACTTGCGGGCGTAGCGGCATACATCCGACGTGTGCGTCCACAAACCAGGCTGATCGGTGTCGAAGCCATCGATGCCAATGCCATGACGCAATCGCTGGCCAAGGGCGAGCGCGTGCGGCTGGCACACGTTGGCCTGTTTGCCGATGGCGCTGCGGTGAAGCTGGTGGGCGAAGAGACTTTCCGTCTCTGTCAGAAATATGTCGACGAGATAATCTGCGTCGACAACGATGCCATCTGCGCAGCGATCAAGGATGTGTTCGAAGACACACGCTCCATCCTTGAACCGGCGGGCGCGCTGGCCATCGCCGGTGCCAAAGCCTGGCTTGCTCGCGAAGGCGTGCAAGACAAAACAGTGGTGGCAGTTGCCAGCGGCGCCAACATGAATTTCGATCGCCTGCGCTTTGTCGCAGAGCGCGCCGAGACGGGCGAGCAACGCGAAGCCGTACTTGCCGTCACCATCCCCGAACAACCCGGCAGCTTCAAGACCTTCTGTGCGCAACTCGGCGGCCGCAATATCACCGAGTTCAACTACCGCCTCTCGGATCAGCAACAGGCGCACATTTTTGTCGGGGTCGCAATCCAGACGCGTGCCGATGCCACGCAGCTCGTCCTGCAACTGGCGTCACAAGGGCTGCCTGCCATCGACCTCACCGACGATGAAATGGCCAAGTCGCACGTGCGCTACATGGTGGGTGGGCGCGCGCAAACAGCCGACAACGAACACATCTATCGCTTCATGTTCCCCGAGCGGCCGGGCGCACTGCTCAAGTTCCTCGAGAACCTGCAATCCAACTGGAATATCAGCCTGTTTCACTACCGCAATCACGGTGCCGATTTCGGCCGTGTGCTCGTCGGCATGCAGGTGCCGCCGGAAGAGCGAGGCGACTTCGAGGCATTCCTGCAGCGTGTGGGATACGACTGCGTGGAAGAGACCGAGAACCCGGCATACCGGCTATTTCTCGGCTGATGCGCGCGTTGCGAGGCGCGCATCAGGCAGCCAGTTCAGCGCCTACTTCGTGCAGTAGAAAATCCTGCCGCTTTCTTCCACCAGACCAAACTTGCGTATCCCCTGGGGAGGAACGATCTGTTCGACGTCGGAGACTTCCACCTGAAATCCCGCTTCGACCAGCCTGTCCACATAGTCCGGGCCATATCTCCTGAAACGGTCTTTCTTGCCGTACGCCTTTAGCCGTCCTTCTTCATCGGTAATCGTCGGGTCTTCATAGGTTGCCTTGCTGGTGATCGGCACCAGCAAAATGGCCCAGCCGTCGGTTTTCAGCACGCGGCGGAATTCCCTCAGGGCCTTCTTGTCATCCGCGACACGCCCCAACACGCGGTTGCAGTAAATGACGTCGAAGCTCTGGTCGGGATAGTTGATATTCATGAGATCGATCTTTTCCCCGGCGCCCGCATCAGGAAAACCGACACCCAGATATCCATCACCCAGGCGATCCCTGAGCCTTGGCTCAAAGCAGGGCTCCGGCGCGATATGCAGCACCTTCTTGTCCCTGCCGTCGAACAGATCCGTTTTCTCCTGCATGTATAGCCAGGAGAAACGATCGCGTTCGAGAGACTCGCACTGCGGGCAGAACGCACCGGGCCGCGATGCGACGCCGTAGGGGAGAAAGTCGGCGGATGTTTGATCACAAACCGGGCAATACTTGTTTTCGGAATTCATCATGACCCTCTCTTGATTGAATGTCATTGTCGACGCCATCGTCGAGCTTCAGGATGCAAAGCCCCGCGGCATATGACCGTTTGTATGCGCAGGGCATGCGTGTGCCCTGTCAGAAACTGCGCAACAGAATATCAACACCCTTTGTGGCAGGCGCGGCCCGACATTAATTTTTCTTGCGGATTATTGACGAGCAATATCGACATGCCGCTCGCAGCAGCGGTGGGCCGGCGCCCTACTTGATGTAGAGATTCGCCACGTTGCGCATCAGGTCGGTATGAATCTCGTACAGCCGGTCTTCGAGCGCATCCTTCTCGGGATCGACCACGTTGAACTCCGCCTCGTACCAGGCCAGCAGATTTCTTAGCCCTTCATTGAGCGTGATGGTCGCTTCGAATTCCGGAACATCGCGTTTGATCTTGCTGTTGTCGAAGAGGCCGGCGAAAGACTTCTCGTAGTACAGATGTGCGCAGAGTTTGGGCGCCGCACGATAGAGAACTTCCGCAGGCAAGTGGAACAGCTTCACTTCACGGCCGAGAATCTTGCCGAACTCCAGGTACACGTCATTCCACACCGTGCGCCATTCGCTCGTGGCGTGATAGTGCTGGCCGTAGGTCTTGCGGTTGCCCACCGCGCCAGCGAAAGCCTTGGCGAGGTCGGGCGCGAAGGTAAAGCTCCACGGGTTATTGCCATCGCCGAACATCAGCAGCGGCTTGCCCTTGCGGATACGATCGACGATGCCATAGGCTTGGCGCAGCACGCCGAGGCCGGTATGACCCGGCCCTATGGTAAATGACGGGCGAATGATCGTGATCGGCAGGCTGGCATCACGAATCTGCCGCTGCAGATAGCGTTCGATCTGTGCCTTGTTGAAGGAGTAGGGGAAGACGGGATCCTCGCACAGCAGCTCCGCATCTTCCTGCACCGGTGTGGTCACATAGGGCCGCCGATAGGCCGACGAGCTCGAACAGATGATGATCTGCTCGACGCGGCCACGGAAGGTTTCTACCGTCGATGTGGCGTCTGCTTCGGTGAAGCAGATCATGTCGATGACCACGTCGAAGCGCTGGCTCTGCATGACAGACTTGAACGTCGCGCGATCGGCGCGATCGCCGGTGATGTGTGCGACCGGGCCGGCAAACTTCAGCCGCTTGCTGCCACGGTTGTAGGCAACCACTTCATGGCCCTGCACCAGCAGCCGGTCCACGATGGCGCGGCTGATCACGCCCGTCCCGCCCAGGATCAATACTTTCATCTGTCTGCCCCAATCGAATACGCGGCCTTGCTGCCGATCTCGCCGATTCTACCTTCGTGCTGTGGTACCTGACTGAATGACATCGCGCCATCAGTGTGCCCGGCGCGAATGCATTCCGCATCAATGCATGTGCATGGCTGCAAGATGCACTTGGACGAAACACTTGGACGAAACGCCGACTCGCACTACGATGAAGAGTCGATGAACCAGCCCCAAGGAGCTGTCATGCAATCAGCATCTCTCGAATCCAGTATCAAGATACTTACGCTGGTCGGCGCGATGATTGCCTTCCTCTGGGGCGCCTATCAATTCCTGCTGACACAGCGCGGCCAGGCCGATACTCGGCGCATCGAGGCCACGCGCCCATTCCTCGACCGACAACTCAAGCTCTACACCGAGGCCACGCAGGCCGTTGCCACCCTGGCGACCTCGTCCTCGAAAACGGATGTGGCGGCAGCGACGGCGCGGTTCTGGTCGCTCTACTGGGGCGAGCTGGCGCTGGTCGAAGACAAACGTGTCGAAGCCGCCATGGTGCAGCTCGGTAGTGCCATCAAGGCGGGGCAGACTGGCAGCCAGATACAGGGCCTGTCGCTCGAACTGGCGCACGCGTGTCGTGACTCGCTGGCTGAGAGCTGGGGCGTGCAGCAATGGCGCAACCCGCATTCCGTCGAAGCCCATTGAATGTCTGAACTGCGACGGGGCGCCCGCATCGGTGACCATCAGCGTGGTGAGTTCGTTGCACAGCATCCCGAGTCTTTCCCGCCTGCCTCTTAACCAACCCTGGTTGCGCGGCAGCACTTGCCGTTCTACACTGATGACCATCCAGATGGTCATCAAGGTATATCCATGTCAGCCTACAGCATTGCCGAAGCAAAGGCCCACTTGTCAGAACTTCTCAAACGCGCCGAAGCGGGCGAGGAGGTTGTCATCACGCGTCGTGGTGAGGCTGTGGTCAGGCTCGCTCCCTTGCAGGCAGAACGCAAACCCGCCGACTGGAGTCGCATCGATGCCTTGCGCGAAAGTACGCCGCATATGAAAACCAACTCGGCAGATATCGTGCGTACCCTGCGCGAAGAACGCTACTGATGTACTACCTCGATACGGCCGTCTTTCTCAGCACACATTACGCCGAGAGCACTTCCAAACCTGTCAGTAGCTGGCTCAAGAAACGTCCTGAACCGCTTGCCACCAGCGCCTGGACACTCACCGAATGCGCCAGTGCCAGCGGGATTCGCGTACGCCGCGGCGATATTCCCGCAGAGCTCGCTACGACGCTGCTCGACAGCATTCGTCAACTCATCGATGAAAGCTGCATCCTCTTGCCGGTGCAGCAAGAAGATTATCTCCAGGCGACCCGTTGGCTCGCCGATTTCCAGCTTGGTCTGCGCGCGGGAGACGCCTTGCATCTGGCCGTTGTACAACGCCACGACGCAACGCTTGTCAGCTATGACAAAGTACTGCTACGTGCAGCCAAGGCACTAGGTGTAGCCGCCGTAAACCCGGTGAAACCGGGCAAATGAACGCCCTGTGGGCTGCTGCGTAACTGACCCCATGCGTCGCTGGTCGCAAGCCATGCAAGCAAAAAGAGGAGGCCAGGGCCTCCTCTCTCCGCAGCAAACCCCATGACCTGACTACTTGCCCGGCTGGCGCCCCTGACGGATCAGATCGACGCGGCGGTTGGTCGCCCAGCAACGTTCCTCATGGCAACTCTCGCGTGGCTTCTCGCTGCCAAAGCTCACCGCTTCAAGCTGCGCCTCGGGCACGCCCAGCAATTCCAGTTGCTTCTTCACCGCTTCCGCGCGCTTCTGCCCCAGCGCTAGGTTGTACTCCGAGCTGCCACGCTCGTCAGCGTTGCCCTCAAGCCTCACGGGCGCTGCATCGCGTGTCCTCTGGGCGCTGAAATTCTGCCTGAGCATGTCCTGGTACTCGGCCTTGACCGAGAACTCGTTGTAGTCGAAATAAATACTCTTCCCCACCTGTGTCTCATTGCCCCGCACCACGTCGGCTGCATTGCCGGCTGTTGCCGCGTTGGTTGTCGGTGCCTCTGTGATCGTCGCCCGCGTCGTGTCGCGCGCGCCGATACCGTTACTGCCGATTGCATTGCCCGACCCCGGGCCGCCACTGGTGCCGTTGCGGCCATTGGCGCCAGTCTGGAGAGGGTTTTCAACTGGCGCCATCGGTCCGGTGGTCGAACAGGCGCTCAGCAACACAAGCGCTACCAGACTGACAAACCGCGTGATAAACAGTGATTTCATGTGAATGTTCGCTCTTGAATGTAAAACTACAGTTGCATGGACGGACACAGCACGAGACCTTTGGTTCAATGCTTGGTTCAATGGCTGGTTCAGTGATGGTTGGTTCAGTACCTCGGCCGTCGCGACAGCCCTGCCGCACGCGCCGTGCCCGCCTCCGCCGTGCCCATCTGATCTGGATCTGGATATTGCATGTCAACGTTGTCGCGCCGCACACCCGAACAAGTCGCCCAGGCCTTCCTCACCCCACGCAGTCCCGAGCGCCCGGCGCTGCCGACCTGGCTTGCAGAGGCACGCCACTTCGAGGCAGACGGCCCCATCGGCAAAGTTGCCGGGCGCCTGCTCGGCGAAGGCCCTTGCGTCATCCTGCTGCACGGTTGGGAAGGCTCGCCTACCGACCTTGCCGGCTTCGTGCCTCCGCTGCTCGCAGCCGGCCTCAGCGTGCTTGCGCTTGACCTGCCCGCGCACGGCGCATCCGAAGGCGAGCGCGTCTCCATCCCGCTGGCCGCGCAAGCATTGCTGGAAGTGCAAAGCAGCCTGGGCCCGCAACACATCTTCCACGCCGGCATCGGCCATTCGCTTGGTGCGGCCATCCTCGTGCACGCCATGACAACGGGTTTTCGCGTGGAACGCGTGGCCCTGATCGCCGCACCGGCGCATGCCGTGGACTACGCGCGCGACTACTGCGAGCGCGATGGCCTCGATGCTGCCGAGACGGAAGAGATGCTCGACCTCATGCATTCGCGCTTCGGCGTGGACGTGCGCGCCATCTCCATGCCCGCACAGGCCGCGACCCTGCCACAGCCCGCGCTGTTCGTGCACTCGGATAACGACCGCGTCGTGCCGGTTGCGGACAGCCTGCTGACAGCGAGCGCCTGGCGTGGTGCGCAGCACATGGTGGTTGAAGGGCTCGGGCATGCGAGGTTGTTACGCCATGCCGAGGTCATCGATCGCGTGGCTCGGTTCGTAAGCGCTCACCCTTGAGCGAAGTGATCTGGTGGCGTAGGGCGGAACTCCGCAGGAGGTTCCGCCAGCCGCCGCAAGGCGGTAATCAGTCTGCGAGAATGAGCATTGGCGGTACCGCTGCGCGTTCCGCCCTTGTATCTTAAGGAGTGTAGCGAATAGCTCCCGCTACACGAGGCGAAGGATAGCTTCTCTCCGCCCTGAAGGCCTTGACCTTGTGACGTAGATCAAGCCCTTCGCCTCACCTTCACGCCACTGTAAGACACTGGACGGTAGCCAAGGGCTTGGTTCTACCTTGACCCTGCATGCACAAGGCAAGTGGGCTGTCGGTTGCGTAGGTGGAGCTTCTTTGTTGGGAGATCCTTTATGCACTACCTCGGCATCGATGTCGCCAAAGCCAAACTCGATTGCGTGTTGCTCAATCCTGAGAATCAGAAACGCAAGAACAAGACTGTTCCTAATTCCGGCGAGGGCGTTACAGCCTTGCTGAAGGCTTTGCAGACCTGGGGCCTTGCAGCCGGAGAGGTCCATGTGGTGATGGAGCCCACAGCCAGCTACCACGAGCTCGCAGCGCTTGCGCTGAGTGATGCCGGTTGTATCGTCTCGCTGATCAATCCGGCGCATCTGCGCCGTTATGCGCAGGCTGTGGGCGTGCGCAGCAAGAGCGATGCAGCGGACTCGGCCTTGTTGGCCCGCTACGGTGCGGCAGAGAAACCTCAGATCTGGACGCCGCCCTCTTCTTCGGTACGTGCCCTGCGTGCCTTGCTGGCACGCCGTGATGCGGTCGCTGAAGACTTGCAGCGGGAGCGCAACCGGGCGGAGAAGCTGGAGGTGACGGAGGTGCCAGAATCGGTGCGTCAATCCTTGGTAGAGGCCATTGCCTTTCTGGAGAACCAGCTCGCACGCTTGCAGCGTGAGATTGATCAGCACATCGATAACGATCCGGATCTGCGAGACAAGCGCGAGCTGTTGTTGAGCATTCCAGCAGTGGGTGAGCGCGTCGCGCAGAACATGACGGCATTGCTCGCTTCTCGCAGCTTTGGCTCGGCCGAGCAACTGGCCGCCTATCTGGGTTTGGTGCCTGTCGAATGGCAGTCGGGCTCTTCCATCAAAGGCCGCCCGCATATGTCGAAGGCTGGACCCGCGCATTTGCGCAAGCTGCTCTACATGCCAGCCATCGTGGCGGTGAAACACAATCCGCATATCCGCGCGCTCTACCTGCGGCTCATCGCGCGCGGCAAACCCAAGATGGCCGCTATCGGAGCGGCCATGCGCAAGCTCGCTCATCTTTGCTTTGGCGTCGTGCATTCCGGCAAGCCCTATAGCCCCACTTTCGCTATAAAAAAATCTTGAGCTTGGAGACGGTATCTAC